>JALEFZ010000096.1 GCA_022760475.1 Bacteroidia bacterium
AAGGCTTCAAAATCGAACTTTTCTTGTTTGGACATTTTTTTGTGTCTTAAAGTGAAGGTAATTATTTTTCACTTGACACACTTAAATGAATAGACTCCGAGCGAGCCTACTGCATTTGAACCTATCGTTAGGTACTAGACTAATAAATCATCAGTCATTGAGTCTACTATATCCTCTACCTGTATTCATCGTATCAATATGTAAGTTGAAGGAATCTCATCAAATCGTTATATTGAATCAATCAGTAGTGCAATGGACTTACTAATCAGAGAAGAAATACTCAATCAAGCAGAGATAACAGCCGAAGAGCTTATCCTTGAAATCGCTGTACATTTATATGATAGTGGCCGATTTTCGATGGGGCAAGCGCGGAATCTTGCTCAATTAGATCAAATCAGCTTCCAAAAAGAATTAGCGAAAAGGGATATCTATATCAAATACGACGTAGAGGATTTGCATACTGATTTATCAAATTTGAGGAAAGTAAGAACAAAAAAGGCCTCTTAAAGCCAACCAACCTGATTTCTTCTTAATCTAAACCACCCATAAATTTTACATGCTTATAATTAGCGACACTTCAGTTATCACGAATCTGATTCAACTGAATGAGTTGTCATTATTAGAAAATCTGTTTGGTCGTGTAATCATTCCCGAGAAGGTTTACAGTGAATTAGGAAAACTTCTAGCGCAGAAAAAAATAATTGATGAATCGAATTGGATCGATATTCGAGCTATATCGGATAAAATATTGTACGCAAAACTAGAAAATTCACTTGATCCTGGTGAAGCAGAAGCAATTACATTAGCAGTAGAATTAGAGGCCGACGTGCTATTGATCGATGAAAAGAAAGGTCGAAAAATTGCACAAGAACATGGCGTTTTGATAACTGGACTGCTTGGTGTATTAATCGAGGCGAAAGAAGTTGGACTTTTGGAAGAAATCAAACCATTATTTGAAGTAGTCAAGACTTAATCTGACAGTTGGTTAATATTGAGTGTCGAATTCAATAACCACTAAACAGATCAAGCCTTATGACTACGGAGTCAAAATTAATCAAAAACAAGTTAGGGTTGCTCAAATTATCTGAGATGTTGGGCAATGTATCTCAGGCCTGTAAGGTAATGGGCTACAGCCGAGATAGCTTTTACCGTTTCAAACGGCTTTATGATGAGGGAGGAGAACAAGCCTTGGCTGAGATCACTCGCAAGAAGCCTTTACCCATGAATAGGGTATCACCAGAAGTCGAACAAGCCGTCGTAGCTATTGCTACCGAGCAGCCAGCTTATGGCCAGGTTAGAGCCTGTAATGAGCTGAAGAAGCGAGGGGTCTTTGTCTCTCCTGGTGGTATCCGGTCAATCTGGCTTCGTCATGGCCTGGAGACCTTTAAGAAGCGACTCAAGGCGCTCGAAGCTCTTTCTGCTAAGGAAGGACTGATCCTGACAGAGGCCCAGGTCGTAGCACTGGAAAAGGCCAAGGAAGAGAAAGTAGCTCATGGAGAAATTGAGACTGAGCACCCTGGCTACCCGCTTTCTCAGGATACTTACTACGTGGGAACCATTAAGGGAGTAGGCAGAATTTATCAGCAAACTGTCATCGACACCTACTCCAAAAACGCCTACGCCAAGCTCTATGATAGGAAAAACGCTCTTGTAGCGGCTGAGATTCTCAATGATCGAGTGATCCCATTTTATGAAAGTCATCAGATCAAAGTCCTCCGCATGCTCACAGACCGCGGAACCGAATACTGTGGTAGAAGAGAGCATCATGAATATCAGCTCTACCTAGGAATCGAGGATATTGATCACTCCAAAACCAAGGCCAAAAGCCCACAGACAAACGGGATCTGCGAACGCTTCCACAGAACCATCCAGGATGAGTTCTATGCAATCGCCTTTAGAAAGAAGATCTATGCCTCCATCGAAGAGCTACAAGTTGATCTGGACACATGGATCAAGCATTACACATGGATCAAGCATTACAATGAAGAAAGATCTCACTCTGGGAAAAAGTGCTTAGGGAGAACACCTCATCAGACCTTTATCGAAGGAGTCGACATGGCTAAGAAAAAGATGATCGAAGGGAAAAATGTCTTCTCCTGGAATGACATTTTTTCGGGACACAGTCCTGCACCAGGACAAGAGGACTTGGGCCGAAAAAATGGCCCAAGTGTTAACCAAACAAATTTTGAGTATCTTACAGATACACGTTCTATTAAAAGCGATGCCTGATTAATCTAAACTGTCAGACCAAGTCGTGACTATTACACATTATTAGATAAGTTAATTTACGAGCTGGGATTTCGAATTAATCCTAAATTATACCAAACGGTTCTCAAAGAAAACGGAGAATAAAAATACGTCCAGTACCTAACATGGTCTACGTGCTATGTCAGCGTCGCGGGCTCCTTGTCCTAGCGTGTAGTCCAGTCGTTAGTGGCAAGGCATAAAAGAAAAACAACAATCAATTCAGCTCCACAAACTCTTTTGGAGAAATACCTTCCACTTTTTTGAAAAGGCGTGAAAAATAAGTGTGACTTTCAAAACCCAATTTATAAGCTACTTCAGAAACAGATTGATTTCGGTTCAGTAACTGCTCCTTTGCCAAGTTCACCAAACGAAGGTGAATATGTTTTTGCGTACTCATGCCAGTAGCATTTCGTAAAGCATCACTCAAATAACTCGGAGAAAGGTATAACTGTTGTGCGATTTCTTTCACCGAAGGAACGCCATTCGTTTCTAATTTTTTTAAAACCAACCTTTTATTCAAAGCATCCTCGAAACGAACAAGGAAGTCCGTTTCGGCATCATTTCGAGTAACAAACTGTCTTTTGTAGTATCGCTCTGAATAGTCCAAAATTGTTGTTAAATGATTTGCAAGTAATCGCTTACTGAGCGTATCAATAGGATTAGTATATTCTTCATAGAGAGATTGAAAAATACCATTTAAGTGCTGTTCTTCCTGCTCGGATAAATGAAGTGCCTCATTGACCTCATAATTAAAAAAACTATACCGTTCCAAATTATTGTTAAGGTGTGTATTCACCAGAAAATTACTTTCAAAAAACAAATACCAGCCTTCTGATTCATCTACAATCAAGTTATCATAACTTAAGATTTGATGAGGTGCTGTAAAAACCAAAACACCTTGCTGAAAATCGTATTGTTTCCTGCCATATTTAAGATACCCTCTTAAATATTTTTTCAAACCAATAGTGTAAAAACCCAAGGAAAAACTGGAAGGTATCATTTTTGTTTTTTCCCTAACTTTCTCTACTTCTACTAAACCAAAGGTGGGATATTCTGGGCTTGGAACGTCAAATAATTTCGCAAATTCCGTTAAAGTTGATATATGTTTTATCATACAATTTTTGTTTAAAAAGCTATACCAATACCAATACTCGGTATTGGTATTAAAGAATTTATAGCAACGGTTGAGTTATCAAATTGAATAGCATCATCCATAATTATTGGAATAATAGCGACTGCTTCCCCCAGCAAGTAGAAGTTTTTTTCCTTGAAGGGATACCACAAATAGCCTATTCGTGGACTCAAATACCAAAAGGAATAATCAGCACCTACCTCTGTGCCTTCATCTGTCAACCTCCAAGTTTCCCATCCCAAAGGAAGACTGATAACCCAACCTTCTTGTACCTCTTTTTCTTGTAAAAAGTAGCGAACGCTTAAGTTTATGCCAAACTCTTGTTCTGCTAATAAATCAATATCACCAGAAATATCGAAAGCAAAATTGTTGAAACTCTCTGGTGCTATCTGAGCAAAAGCATTGCTACCAATCTGAAGTCGCTTACTGATAGCATAATGACCAACTACTGACCAGCCACTATTAATAAACTGTATTGGCTCTAACTCAAAATGGAATTTATTCGGTTTTACTCCTTGGGCAAATATCGAAGTTGATGACACTACCCAAAATAGGATAGTTATTAAAGTTGTTTGAAGATTACCCATGATTTTTACTGTATTTTAGATTGAAATAAAATCCGACCAAGAATATGGTTAGAAAAACGAACATTGGAATTATAGGTGGGTTGGCTGGAGTCGTCATATTTAAACTCACCGCAGAATAAATCCCAAGCGTAGCGAATATTACAGCACAAGTCAAACAGATATGGGGTATCCACACCTCCTTATTTTGATTGAACTTATTTTGTAAGTACAGCACAAAAACTCCTAAAGCTATCCATCCAGAAGCAGCCGCTTTCATGTAGGTGAGGAACAGGCGTTGAAAATTATATGGGACATCTTCCCAAGGCATCTCCACGGCTGCTGCGTGATAGGGCATAAACGATGGTTTGATAGCATAAACCAGCCCAAATAAAACGACACCTATTCCACCGATATACGTCGGAATACTTCCAGCTTTATTTTTCATTTTTTAAATATTTTATGACTTAATGAATACTTATCTTCTCCAATGAAGAAGACAGTTAAAAGGCTAATAAATATGAATTGGGGATATTCCCATCCTCCATTGGGCTTGCTAAAAATCCAGCCAAATTGAAAATGGTAAATGATAATACCAATTGTAATGGGCATCAGACTTAATGCAGCAATTCGGTTTTTCACACCCAATACCAACATTAATCCTGCAATAGCCTCTATAAAAATGCTAGGATAAGCTGACCAAGCAGGAAAATGCTTAACATGTACAAAGTTTTCGACTGTTTCTGATATACCCCCATACAATACTACCTTCCCAATACCATGAGCTATAAACATCAATCCGATAAATATTCTCAGAATGGCATTAGCCATATCAGGATTTGATTTAAAACTTAATAACTTCATTGATACTTTTTTTAATCGATTAAATGTAAGGTATGCACCCCCCTTGTCACCTTTACCTGCGATGCTGTTTTATACAATTTATCATCTTTTATTTCCCAGAAATCTACCCATCCCACACGAGGCTTCATATCATAAATCTCATGGAAAACAGCAACCGCCAGCGAGTTACTCTCTTTATCAAAAATTGCATCTTCGGGCAAAGCACCTGCAAAACCGTATTCCTCACCCAGTTGAGTTAGTTTACCCGTATTCGAATCTATTTTTATTAAAGAAAGTGTAGGTGTTTTGCGTTTAGCAATAAACCAAAATTTTTGGGGTAGGTAAGTCCGCCTCATATTAACGGTAACGGCATATTGACCATTCGGACTAATATCAAAGCCTTCAGGACTTAAGCCCACGCTTATTTTTGAAGCTATTTTATGATTCCCGTTCTGATCAAATGCAATAGATAACAATTTTCCTTTCTTATTGAATGCATAACCCAGTTTACTCCCTGACCAGTTGACATCTGTAGTCAAAAAATACTTCCCTTTCGGATGCCAATTGCCAACTGTACATCTTGTACAAATCTCTTTTAATGAACTGCCAATTTTCTGGATTTTTATATTTTCTCCATTAAAGATAACTTCATAAAATACAATAGATTGGTTGTTTAAATTGAGCGCGAATACATTTTCGGAAGGATGAAAACTGGCAGATTTTATGCCAACGTCTCCCCCAAGTGTATAATCAATCTCAGGCTCACTAAAAGCATAAGTTTGATCAATTAATCCATCAATTAACGTAGCAACGATAATTTCTCTTCCTTTTGCAGAAGATGCAATCACCAACAAGTCATCAGTCGCATTAATTGCTACACCTTGTAACGTCTCTCCCAAGGACTTTTCCTGCACCACCTTAGGATTGCTCCTATCCGCATAATCTACCACAGATACTCCTTTCCCAGAAGGAAAATGCGTATAGACATTTTCTACTTGATCTATTGATGCTTTTGTCGGAGCATTGTTCTCAACCAGGTAAGCATACTTTTTGGATTTACTCCAAGTCATAATTGCAGGCCATCCCAACACGGAATTACTCATCGCAATAGTCGATTGGATTTTAGAAGTACCTCCTACATTTGTAATAAATGTCAAAGTATCTTCGATACCCTTGATTTTTCCAAGCACACCGTCACCATACGCGGATGCCACCATATCTGCATCGGATGCTGCAAGGATTCCTCCTTCAAATTTTGATGACATTGATGATATACTTGTTTGCGATTTAAGTCCTCCAGTATTCCATCCAAACAAAAGTAAGATTGGTAATATTAGAACATAAATTATTTTTTTCATGTCGTTGAAAATTTTCAATAAAGTTAGGCAGCTATGTATTAGGTGTATTAGTACAAATTGAGGGTAGTTTGATACAGATTGCGTTTCATGATAGAAATGTTTGTGGATGCAGCAGTTACTGGAAATGTGGATTTTCTAGTTACCAAGGATCGCCATTTTCGTACTTTTCAGGATGTCTAATTCCTGTCAATTAATGCTACCTATCTTTCAGAATTTGAAGATTTGCTAAAAAAAACCACTAAGTATCGCTACATGGACTTTTCTATCTACAGTCCTCATTACATTCACAAGACCGTTCTGATGCAATCACAAAAAATCCCGATCCAGCTATATTTTCGATACAATTTTTGTAGCTTTTGACTAGTGTAAAAACACCTCATTTCCATTGTGGCAAATGAAATATTTTTAGGTTTTGCACAAAAATAAAAATATGTAGGAGGGATTAATACCTGACTGCACACGATATTCTACACAAGCAACAAGAAAAAATGAAAAAAGTATTTGGGATTATCGCAATATCAGTCCTCTTTATTGGATGCAATATGAATCCTAGTAAAGAAGCCAGAATTCAAAAATTGGAGGCTGAAATTCAGGAGTCAATGGCAAAAATCAATCAACTTGAAGAAAAAATTGAAAAACTTGAGGAGATAAATGAAGGGCTTCAATTGAAGATTGATCAAATTGGAGATAATTGATTTTTTTCCAAAATTTAAAATAACTATCCAAGAAGCGCCTAGATATGAAAGGGTCTGTGTAGAACAATGCACAAGAAATCCTGCTCCCATTCGGTCGCTGCACTTCATAAACCAACCGTATTTCACCCCAAGGCTCCTCATCAAAGTATATAGTCCAGTCGTTTGGTACAAGCAGAACCCATGCAAGCTATAGAAGTAAACATAGAATCTGAGTTTATTGGCATTCAAGCACAACTTGAATCATACTTGTATCGCCTATCCGCCAATAAAGAAGATGCAAAAGACCTATTGCAGGATACCTTCCTAAAGGTTAATCAAAAAATAGACAGCTTTCAGGGAAATAGTTCTTTCAAAACCTGGGTGTTTGCTATTGCGACTAATTTAGCAAGAGACAATCAACGAGTAAAAAATAGATGGAAACTCGAAGTGCAAGACGAATGTAAAAACGCTTCACTATCTACGCCAAAATATCAGAAAAAAATCATTTCTGCCTTTCAAAATCAAACAGAACAACAATTTGAAATAGCAGAACACATAAATTATTGTTTCACTTGCATTGCTAAAAATTTAGATTTGGAAGAACAAATAGCTGTGATTTTGAAAGAGTTCTATCAATTTAAAAGAAGTGAAATAGCAAGAATTCTAGGAAAGACAGAAGGGGTTATAAAACACTTATTATTTAATGGAAGAAAAGAGCTGCAAACTAAATATGAAAAAAGGTGTGCTTTGATCAACAAAACAGGAGTTTGTCACCAATGTTCAGAGCTTAATGACTTCTTACAAGAAGTCCCAAACTCTAAAGAAAAAGTTGAAAAGCTAAAACTGAATAGAAAAAATAGCTCAGAAACTAATCTTGATATACGATTTAACCTAATCAGTAAAATAAACCCATTGAATAGCAAAGCGTCTGAATTGGAAGACAACATACTTCAAATTCTTAGAGAAGTCATAGATGACAAATAAGCCCGACCGTTTTGATTTGCTCAAGCGTCTAAAGATTAAACAGCAAAATGAAAGGCACTTTAATTTTAATCTTAACGAGTATGAGTCTATCAGCACAAAACCCTAAATGGCTGGACAGAACAGAATATCCTTTTGAAAGCAATTATTTCCAACTTCCAGTAGGTAAAATGCACTACTTGGATGAAGGTGAAGGCGAACCCATTGTAATGGTCCACGGAAATCCTGGTTGGTCTTTTGAATTTCGAAAAATCGTAAAAGAACTATCCAAAACACATCGGTGTATTGTACCTGACCATATTGGTTTTGGGCTTTCAGAAAAACCATTCGATTGGGATTATTTGCCCGAAAATCAAGCCAAGAATCTTGAGCTTTTTTTAGATAGTTTAAACCTCGAGAATATTACTTTGGTAGTAAATGATTGGGGGGGACCTATTGGATTGTCTTATGCCATTAAGCATCCTAAAAAAGTCAAAAAACTCGTAGTGTTAAATACTTGGATGTGGTCATTAGAGAACGATCCATACTACCAAAAATTTAGTGGAATGATGGGAGGTGGTTTTGGGCGTTTTATGATAAAAAACTTTAATATCTTTGGGAGAATGGTTGTAAAAGAAGCAGTTGGGGATAAAAAAAAGCTAAAAAAAGATATTCATAAACACTATTACAAACACCTTGAGACGAAAAAAGATAGAAAGGGATCCTACGTATTCCCAAAAGCAATTATTGGGTCAAGCAATTGGTTGAATAGCCTTTGGATACAGAGAGAGAAAATAAACGCTATTCCAACAACTATAATTTGGGGGATGAAGGACATTGCCTTTAGAGAACAAGAACTCAATTATTGGATTGAAAATTGGAAGAATCCGAAAGTAATTAAATTATTAGAAACTGGACATTTCCCTCAAGAAGAAGCACCAGAAAAAGTGATTGAAGAATTGAAAATAGAATAGCCAGCAATTAACAAAATATATGAAATACTCCCTGAAATCATAGCCGCCTATCGGCAGGCTACGTTTCTCACACAAAACGTTCCCAAGAAGCAAAAAATAAGAAGCCCTATTTAATCAAGTAGGGCTATTTCTCATTGTTGGGAGGTCCTAAAACTTAAAGTTACCAAAAAGGATTTCGAATCTTCAGCCCTGAATATTAGTGAGATAACCTACAACCTAGGTTACAATGATGAAAAAACTTTTAGAAAAACATTCAAAAAATAAACAGACTATCTCCTTTGGGTTTTAGGAAAAAATTCAACCGTGGTGTGGCACTTTCCTGATTGATTAAAACGAAAGGGAAAAACAACGTACAACAAAGTATACTTGTCCTATGCCGCCCATTCAGGACGGCAAGTCAGGTATGCGACAGGTTCTCGGGAGGCAGAAAATAAATAGACAAAAAAATGATATTAAGGCAATTAATAATACTGATGATTTTATCAACTCTGGTTGGGTGTGAATTCAAAGGAAGCAAAGAAAAGGTGAATATGTATGAACAGATATGTTTTGAATTTTATCCCTCATTTATTTCGTCTTCAGAGTTCATTTTTGAAATAAAAGATGAAGAACCTTTATTGAATTATAAAATCTTTAGCCCAAACTCATTTCCTGGCAAAAATGATACAATAGCTTTTCTTGACGAAGGAAAGGTGAATTTAAGTTTAAATGATTACGCTGAGTTCAAATCAGTTGTAGAACAAATTGATTTTATCAATTACAATAATGAAGATAAAAGATTAATGTTAGATGGTATTTCTGTTAGAATTAGCAAAATAAACGTTTATGGAGACACAGCAAAAATTGAGTTTAGAAGTCCTGATAGAGAAGGATTTAAAGTTGAATACAGCTTAATGGATGCATTTTTCAATTTAGTAGAAAGCTCTACTAAGGAAAGATTGCAAATTGAATATGTTGAAGCACTTAAAGGATATTTTGATTATTAACTTCCAATAAAGAAAACAAACGAAGCTCGATTGGAAAATAAGAATTGGGGAGTTTAGACATCAAAAAAAGGAGAGGAATTAAACGATTTCACGTACTTCCATATGATAAGCCAGTAATTTTTGATTGTACAAACTTCCCAGGAATGAGTGATATATACCCCGGCTTATTTAGAGAGTTAAACAATGCCAAGAAAATTTATTACCAATATTCAATGAAGAATATTGGAACGATGATTTAAGCCAAGTTGGGAACTGTAAATTGTTTGGCGACAGAAAAATATTGATAGAAGAAATAATAAAGCTAGCCGAGCACAAAGTGTAGCTGCAAACAAAAAACTCCCTTCATTCCAAACAATAGACAGACTTGTCCGTTTTATAGGAATATGAAGAATGGTACCAGACGTCATATCATAGAGATAGCCTCAGAGCTATTTTATAAAAATGGGTATAATTCCACGGGAATCAACGAAATCATCAAAGAGTCAGGGATAGCCAAAGCAACTCTTTACAATCACTTCAAATCTAAGGAAGATTTATTGTTGGTCTATCTGGACGTTAAAGACAATGAGTTGATAAAGCACATTAAGGAGTTCTGTAATAATAAGCCAATGGGAAATAATAGACTCATTGCAGTCCTGGAGTTCTTGGTTTTTTTCTTTAAACAGGATAATTTTAATGGATGTTGGTGTATACGTTCTATGGCGGAAGTGCCAAAAGAGAACCAAAGGGTTCGATTAAAAATAAAAAGTAACAAGAAAAAGTTTCTAGACTTTTTGCAGCAGTTAGTAATCGAAAACAAACCTGAATTGAGTTTGACAAAGCAGGAACAGTTGGGCAATCAACTTTACCTTCTATATGAAGGTGCACTTACAGAAAGTCATATTCACGATGCAGTATGGCCCATTGAGACTTCAATTGTTATTTTGAAGGATAAGCTAAAAGGATAAAATTTTTTTTAACCGAATAGACAGACCTGTCTGTTCATAAATCTATAAAATCATGTCAAATCTTTCATCGAAAGTAGCATTAATCATTGGGGGAACAAGTGGTATTGGAAAAGCAACGGCTGAGGCGTTGTTAAAACAAGATGCAACGGTTCATGTTGTGGGTCGAAACCCACAAAAAATTGCCGATGCCCCTAATCTTATTAAACATCAAGTTGATATTACCGATAAAGAGGAAGTAGCCAACTTGACCCATAAGATTAACCAATTGTCCAACTTGGACTATTTGGTCAATGCTTCTGGAATTTTTGGACCTAAACCGTTTTTGGAACATACCGCAGCCGATTACGACGCTTATTTGGATTTGAATAGGGGCTTCTTTTTCATCAGTCAAGCCGCTGCAATAGCTATGAAAAAAAGTGGTGGTGGTGCTATCGTCAATGTAGGTTCTATGTGGGCAAAACAGGCTGTCAAAGCCACCCCCTCTTCTGCATATTCTATGCAAAAAGCAGGCTTGCATTCCCTAACACAACACTTGGCAATGGAATTAGCCGATTATAAAATACGGGTTAATGCTGTTTCTCCTGCTGTTGTAGATACGCCTGTTTATCATGGTGTATTTGGAAGCGAAAGTGCTGCAAAAGATGCTTTAGTTGGCTTTAATAATTTCCATCCTATTGGTCGTAACGGAAAAGCAGAAGACATCGCTAACTCTATATTGTTTTTGCTCTCTGAAGATGCTGCTTGGATTACAGGGACGATAGTAGATATTGACGGTGGAGTAATGGCAGGAAGGAATTAAAGCGCATCAATACCTACTAATGAGTTAAAAATTAAGAGATTATCATTAATTTGATAATCTCTTATTATAATACGTGAGGCTAACCACGCTAGCAAAGACTATGATGTCCATCCCCCTAATCATCGGCTCAGCACATAGCGAAGCCGTTCACCATCACCAGGAAAAAGAAAAAGATAGAATGGGAAAAAGATACTTAACGATAATAATTTTTCTAATTTCTTTTTTAGAGATAAATGGGCAAAACTCACTATTTATCAATTTTCATAGAATTGATTCAAGCAGAACCAGTATTGATGCAATTGAATTACTAGAAGAGTTAAATTGGGAGAACCTTAAAAAATTCTGTGATACGACAGAAGAATATAGCGCACGAATAATTGAAAATCAGCATACTAAAACTTATGAATACAGAGAAAGATCAAGAGCAGGAGCTAACTTTACTTTGGTGGTTTATAAAGGTAAAGTTTTAGAGTATTACGCTAGTGAAAGAAATATTTTCTATACCAGCTACTTTGACAGAAAATTATTGATTGAATATATTTATAAGGACGAAAAAAATAGAAACTCAAAGTGGGCTTTAAGTGAAAAAGAACTGTCAGTACAATCCAACAAAGTAATCGAAGCTTATTACACTCTTTTGGGATTCATCGATTCAAGAGATGAATACGGTTGGCTTTGCGAATATTCAGCAATAGGTTATCCACCCAAAAAAAGAAGAGCGGTATTAACGTTAATAAATTCCAACAAAAGAGATTTTTTGGTCAAGTTATTAGATCACCCAAACACTCAAACTAAATTATATGCTGCTGATGCCTTGATTTATCTTGATATGGTAAAAGAAATAGAAACAGTAGAGTTCAATCAATTCAAAGGCAGGAGAAGAGGAATCAGGCGTCTCAAAATAAGTTATATTCAAAGTTATAAGTTAAAAAACAATGAATGGCGAAAAATAAAGCAAATTAGAGACGATAAGCTTGATGTTGTAACCTGCGGTAATTCGGGTTCCTTCAAGCAATACAAATCAACTACAAGGGAATTACTTTCAAAAGAATCCATAAGTGAAATTTATAACAACTACCAATTGTTAAAAAAAGTTGGGTACCTTAAGATACCTAGATAAACAAAGGCAAATACAAAACAAAGCATAGTTGCGAATTGCCATTACCAAGTTGCCATTTGTGCTACATTCTCTTATTTGCTAATAGACAAAGCTGCCATTACCAGACAGCCTAAGGTGTCAACCTAGGCAACCCGTGGTGTCATTTCGAGCTTATGCGACAAACCTACTCACCCTACTGCATATATCCCTCACTAATCTTCGAGAGGACATGTTTCATTCGAGAAGATAGTTAGGCATGGATCGAGATGGTATTTACCCTTTAAGTCTGTTAAACTAGCATCTTGGGTTATTTTAGGATGTTCAGATATTACTAAAACACTCAAAAATAAAGTCATTTGCCCCTAGTTTTAAAAAGGGATGAGCTCAATGTCCCCCGAAAGTACAGCCATACCGTCCCGGCTTTTAGGTAAAAGGTCAATTTCTCATCAGTTTCCGCCTTAATTCCCCGTAGATGGCACCATTCTCACGGATGAATTCTACCTTCAAGAGGTAAACCCCAGCGCACAGTTTTTCAAGATCCAGTGTAAGTTCCTGATCTTCTATTCGATGCTGACCCGAAACCAAGCTCCTTCCATTCAGGTCAACCAATTCTACATTAGCTCGGTAGATTCCGGAGGGTATATTTTGAAGGTTTAGCTGTCCATCTGTGGGATTGGGAAATAAGTTGATATCGTCTTCAAGCTCCTCCAAAACATTGACAGTACTTTTAGGGTCTTGAAATATCTGGATCGTCACCGTTAGTGTGTCTCCGATAATAGTCAGGCTGCCAGATCGATTCATGTTTGTCTCGTTTGGATCGATGGTTAGGCGGAGTTCTGTGTCCCCTGATCCAGACGAAAGGTTGGTTGATATCCAGTTGGAACTGCTTATAACTGTCCAGCTGACATTACTGGAAATCACCACCGAGTTGTTTTCCCCCTCTCCGTCTATGTAGAGTTGGGAAGTATTTGCTGTGACATAATTAATCGGACTGTTGAATAAGTAGGAGGGACCTGTATTCATTTCAGTAGCATGGGGCTGGACGGAGACCGCTGATGAAAATTCGGAAGCACCGATCGCTTGCTTGGCGATGGAGTCAGGTCTCAAGGCCTGCATCACATCAAGTGCTAGTTCATGATCATAGTCCATACCTGGAAAAAGGGGAATCGCAGGATAACCGGCGCTGGCCGAGGCCAATACCGAACTATTGGAGTCCGGCTGAAAAAAGCCCTCGATATTCATATTCAGTTGAGGATCTACGTTGGAAAGTCCTATGGATGGTGAAGTAATCCCAAGGGTACCGAATGAATAGTTTCCAATCCATGTCTCGTTTCCAGTGTCATCCTGAAATAACCTACCAATTGGATTTGCAAAGACATTATTGGCAATGGTGACATTCGCAGGGGGGTTACTGCCTGGGCCTCCTAACCTTACTTCCTCTGATCCTATTATGGTATTATGATAAATATGAATATCACTCAAGGGATCTTTTGAGTCGTTCATGAGGTAAATGACCCTTTTATCCAGGTCTTCAAAATAATTGTTGTAAATGAAATGATGAGAGCCTTCCCTTATTCTAATTCCACCCATTCCATTTAGAAAGAAGTTCCCGTATACAATTCCTTCATCCCCATGCCTCAGGACCAGCTCAGCTACCGGGTTATTTTCGAAGGTGTTATATCGATATACATTTTGCCGTGCTTTATGAGAGATGATTTCACCGTCTCCGTTGCACCTTGTAAAGTAGCAGTACTCTACCAACGTACGGCTATCCAGGTTGCCTTGAGAACTGAGGCCAATTCTGATGGGCTCTATGCCCTCATCCAGACCTATCCCTTCAAAATTCTTGAAAGAACAATGTTGAATCTTGTGATAGCCAGGCTCGTTATCGACCAATATGGAGAGGATGTTCTGATCATCAAGGTTGAGACGGTTTTCAAAGTTACAATAGCTTATTGTCGTTCTTCTGGATGCTTCATATACCCGGAGATATTTGAAACATGTGTAATTCTGGATATTGACATGAGTAATTACGACATCACTCCCATAGACCCTGATGATATCCAGGTTCCCAATGTAGCCGCCAATGTATTGAAAGCCGGAAAAAGTAACGTCATTGGCATTGATGACAAGTCTGGAGACTCCTGTAAACAAAACGGTTCCGTATGTTTCTGCGGTTACGGTTACTCCGTCTGTGTTGACATCCATTCGAACATCATAGTAAATACCTGATTTCCATACGATTGTATCCCCAGCCGAGGCTTGCTGCTGAGCCGTGTTAAACTCTATCCCTGAGGATACCTCATAGCGGCTTTGCGCAAAAACAAGTGCATGTAGGGATAGCAAAGAAAACAGCCAAGTAAGTCTCATATTGGTCGGCTTTAAATAAAAGTTCGAAAAATCATCAATCCCAAAATGGGTAAAACATCACAGATAGAATAAAAGACACAACATACATGAGTGAATCATTCTGATCCTTAAAATTTGATCAGTTTGATAATTTCTGGTTCCACATCGCCTTCAATTTTGACCAAATAAATCCCAGTTGGAAGCGTACTGATATCCAGGACCAATTCCTGCTTTAGCTCTGCCTGGATCAGTTTTTTTCCAGTTCTGTCAAATATAGATACGCTTTTGTATTCTTCACCGGCTTTGATTGTTACATTAGACGTCGCAGGATTGGGTCCCAGAAGGAGTTCGGTATTCCCCTCTTCCTCTTCATATGTCCTTTCACCCGCTCCAAATATTCTCATTTCATTCAGGCTGACCCAGGTCCCTGTATAATCGTTAGCACCTGTCACTGTAATTCTAACATACCTGGCTTCTATATCATCCACCGAATTAATGATGGGAGCAGAAGAAGTGCTGGAGATTGTATTGTCTGACCTGTCTACAAGGGTGGTATAGGGTCCCTCTTCCTTGAGCGCTCCTTCAATCAGGAATTGATAGGCTCTGTTTTCATAACTGATTACTTCCGTCTGAGAGATTTTGATATCTCCTTGCAGGTCAACCGTTACAGACTGTGGATACTCATTTACTGACCAACGGGTACGGATATTATTATCTACGAGATTCCCTTCAACATTTTCTCCATCAGGTGTACCAGTGCCGGTTGCCGGTTGGCCCAACGCCCAGTTGAATTCGCTGGAACGACTAAGGACCTCAATCGTTTTTGTATCGACAAAGCTTCCTTCATCTGTCGTGGCCGTGAGGGTCACCACGCCCTCCGATAGCGCCGTCAACAAGCCTGTTTCGCTTACCGTCGCAATGCTCTCCTCATCGGTTTCGAAAACCAATTTCTGATTGGTCGCATTCGCAGGAGATATAACTGCCTCAAACTGAACAGTAGCTCCAATAGCAATGGGACCCGTTACCTTTTCAAGTTTTACCCCAGTCACATCCACTGGAACCAGAACCGAAATATTGTTACTCACGGATGTCCGGGACACACCTTCATTGTCAATAGCTCTGGCTGTCAGGGTGTAGGCACCCTCAGCTACATTAGGCCAAGTAAATGAATAAGGTGCGGTTGTATCTTGTCCAATTTTATTATTCCCACTTTCAAAAAACTCAACCATGGTGATCGTCCCGTCTGAGTCTTCTGCATCGACGTTGATCGTGATGTCATTACCTGGTAAAATAATGGCCCCATTGGCAGGGTCGGTAATCGAAACAGATGGAGAATAGTTTTGCAGGGAGCCATCTGCCTCGAAGAGTTCATCAAAGTAAATGGTGGCGTCCCCATTATCCTGCAGGTAAGCCCCAGCCTTCCAATAGCTCGGAAAGGTCCAGAAAGAAACATCCATATTCACCTTTTCTTCCCCTTCAAAATCAATGATCATGTTTCCGTCAAGCAAGCGAATATCACAGGTGAAGTACCCACCCGGATCTTCTCCGAGGTCTATATGTGTGGTGTTTGCCCCTCCATCATCTGTTTTGATGGCCGCCCAGATATGATTGAGCGGTCCTTTGGCATTGTGCTTATAAATTCTGAGTAAGGGTTTATTCGGGCCGTTTCCAGCGTTTGCGTCATCGTGAATCTGCAAGACGGTCACCTGATCGCAAGTTTGTTTCACAATATCAAGCCTTGCGTGCATCGATCGGTTTTGGTCGTTGAGATTCCAATTCGTTTCATTTCGAAGCTCCGTTCGTTGGCTACTACCGGACTGGTTGAAGAGGATTTTATCCCCATCCACTACCTTAAAAAAGGTGGGGTGGGTATAGCCATTATTCAGGGTAGCTTTCGAAGCCAGGGTAGAACTTGTAGGAGCCTGGAGCTTGCAGGCAGCAAGGAAGTCTTGAAATCTTGGAATGTCAGATGGTGCAGGATAACTGGACGGAGGAGCCGGCTCAAAGTGTTTAATGTCCAGCGCAAAGAAAGATACCTGCGCATATTCGCCTGGATCTCCGGCATTGTTCTGGTTATAGTTACCAGCTTTGAAGTACATCCAATCATCGGCAAAGCCGCTATCTTTCATATCCACTACCTGGACAACATCATCCATGCTGTCTCGCATGATGGTTACTGTCAGCAGGTTCCCAATAGCTTTTATCTCGTAGCTAAACTTTTCACCTAAAGCAATACCATCTACCGGATCCGGTGCATTGTCACTTCTGCTTCCAATCATTTCATACCATTGCTCAGCACCAGTGGTCGGTTCATGAGCGAAATAAACAGAACCCTTCGTGTTTCCAGGCAACTTACGGTAATACAGCCTACATGGCTCATCATCAGAAGCATGTATTTGCCCGACTATGGTGCGCCCCACCTTAAAACTCGCATCAGAAGTTTCAGACACATGATCAACGGCCACAGTTGCTGTCATGATGCCATCCACAGCTGCCGCAGCTTGTTGATTAGCCAGGGTAGAAGATGAGAATACCCAGTTGTTTTTATTGATTCCCTGGGTTCCTATGCTGTTGTCTCCACAACGCATCATCTCTCTCAGCTCGTTTCGGGGGTATGTACTCCCACCTGTCTTTCCATCATTGGGGCACCAAAACACCATAGCACCTGTTACAGAGTCGGTGTAGAATTCACCTGTAACAAAATAGCCATTCGACAAGAGGCTTTCACCTTTTTCCTGCTGATTGGGTCGGGTAAGTTTCCAACAAGAAAGATTAAAATTTCCACCTGGCGGTAGATTTGGGTCTAGCTCCTGTGCTGCAACTGGACTTACCAATGTAATGCACAACAACAGCATTAGGTATCTAGAAAAGGAAGGGAAAAAAGAACCTTCAATTTGTCTCAACCCCAGAAGTTGACATATAACGTTCATGCTTGAAATGCTTAAATAAATTGAAATTCTTAAATGTAAGTGTAGGAAAACACCGAAATCACGAATGGAAAAATTTGCCAGTCTAGCAGTAATTTCATTTCAAAAAGTGAGTCATTGAGGGGCATATACACATTTTTGAAGATGATCAAACAGGGTCTACATAGCGTTGTTAGAAGGAGTTGAAGTCTTCCACCTTCCAATGGAAGACTTCATTTATTTTGTAGTTCGGATACTTAATTAATACCCTGGATTCTGAATCAAACTTGGGTTATTAGTTATTTCTAATGGGGGAAGGGGCAACAAATAATCTCTGGATGGATCAAAGTTTTGGGTACCCAGGAGTTCAGTTTCAAAGCCATTTGGGCCAAATACCTCATCTCCCATTTTCCTGCGGACGATGTCGTACCATCTTTTCTGCTCAAAGGCAAGCTCCAACCTTCTTTCCTCCAGTACGTCTTCGACTGTAGCAGTCGTAAGGTCTGCAGGAACTGCGCTTGGCGTACCTGTACCATCACCATTTCTTGCTCTTTCCCTCACCATATTCACATACATGGCAGCCTCTGAATTATTCCCAAGTTCAGCAGCAGCCTCAGCAGCAATCAGGAGCACCTCAGCATAACGCATTAATTGATAATTGGAATGTGAATCTCTTCCGCTGGTATTTGCCTGGGGTAAATCGCTTGCCATGGCCGTGTATTTGGAAATATGTGGGCGATTGGCATTTCTTCCATCCAGGCTTGAAAAACTTGAAAAAGGAAGAACATTTCCACTATTATCTACCGCTTCATCATCCAGATTTACCTGCTTTCTGTAGTCTCCATCATCCCAGGTATCATATACAGCTTGTGCCGGTACCATTACAGACCACCCACCTGAAGGGTAGTAGGTCGCCTGGCCATAGAAGCCTGTAAAAGCGGCCAGGTAGTCCCTGGATTCATCATTCACGTTGGTCCCAACGAAGTCGATGACAAAAATCGGCTCCAAAGAAAAATCGGTATTCTCTGCATGAAAAATATTCCGATAATCAGGTTCTAATGCCAGGTTGTAGGTGCCTGCATTATTGATGATATCTGTAGCTTCATTATAGGCCATTTGATATTCGCCTCTTGTGAGGTACACACTAGCGAGAAAGGCACTTGCTGCGGCCTTGCCAGGAAGAGCTCTATTGTCTCGGCTGTCTGGCAACCACTGCTTCGCATATTCAAAATCTGAAATGATGCTTGCATAGACGGTTTCCACTGGTGTCCTTGCTGCCACTGAGGCTTCAACGGTAGTCGTCGTCTCGTCCAAATATGGAATATCTCCGAACAGCCTGACCAAGTGGTAATAGGCAAAACCCCTAATAAATCGTGCCCTGGCGGCAAGTTCTTCCTTCACACCTGGTTCTTGCTCTTCAAGAACCTCTAGCTCGCGCAGGGTCTCATTGCCGCCTCTTACCATCTGATAAAGGCGAGGCCAAAAGCTTCTTTCAGGATTAGAAGGATTTAAAATCAATGGATTGGATGCTGAAACAGTAAATTGATCATGTTCAACTCGCTCAGCAGCAGTGGTTGGATTTCCTATATCTACCATATCTGAACGCAGCATTAGGGTTAAGCCCAGTGCCCTGGACATAAATGCTCTGGCAGATAGTTGGCCATATGCACCAGCAATGGTTGTCTCTATTGTCTCTAAGTCAAGACTACGCTCATCTGGCTCTAATTGGCTCAATGGATTCTCCTCCAAGTTAGAACATCCCAGCAGGGAAAGGCCTAATGCCAAAGTGATAAGATATTTATACATTTTCATAGTAATAGTTCCTTGTTGAGTTAGAATTTCAGGTTAATACCAACTGTGATTGACCTTAAATTTGGGTAGTTACCAAAGTCATGTCCTTGAATGACATTATCATCTCCCCTACTTTCACCTCCACTTCCGAAGTAGCTTACCTCAGGGTCTAATCCAGAATAATTGGTGAAGGTTAACAGGTTTTGCCCGCTGACAGCAATTCTCGCTGCTCCGAATCCAATTTTATTGATCATAGCCGTTGGCAGGTTATAGCCCAAAGCTACATTTTTAAGTCTCAAATAACTTCCGTCTTCAACGAAGCGAGAAGAGCGTTCTCGTCCCCTGATGGCTGCTCGAGGGATATCAGTGTCAGTATTCTGTGGCGTCCATGAGTTTAAGAGATCTGTTAATCCATTGCTGTCCCCATTATATAATTGAACGGCAGTCAGGTTATAAATGTCTCCTCCAACAGATCCTTGGAAAAAGATATTCAAATCAAAACTTTTGTAGGAAAAGGTATTGGAAAAGCCAAAGGTGAAATCAGGATTTGGATCACCGATGATCTGTCTGTCATTATCGTCAATAATCCCATTAAATTCCCCATTTTCATCCGCGACCTCTGCAAATAAAGGTTCACCAGGAATTGGATTTCCATCTCCATCAAAAGAAACCGATTGTAGGGCGGTACCCGCAGGAATGTCTCCACCCTGGTACACTCCTTGGTAATTTAAGCCCCAGAATAGGCCGATGGCCTCTCCCTCGCGCAAGATATACGTGGCTCCCCCAGCGAAGTATCCCGGAGCTCCACTTCCTATCAACTCTGTTCCTCCGGATAATTCGATGATTTCATTTCTATTTCTCGCAAAATTCAAGGAAGTAACCCATCTAAAGTCCCCCTTATTGATGTTTGTAGAGGTCAAGGTAAGCTCAATTCCGCGGTTATTTATCGAACCCACATTTCTGAGGACATCTAAATCAGTGGTTCCCAAATAAAAATTAGAAGCTCTGTCAATCGCCAAGAGGTCTCTTGTGTCGATGTTGTAATAGTCTGCCGTAAATGTGATTCGGTCTTCAAATATTCCAACATCCACACCTATATTCGTTTGGAAGGAAGTTTCCCACTTCAAATCCGGATTTGCTTCACGAGCCAGATCTACCCCAAAAGCTCCCCCAATCTCTGAGGGTGGTTGTACACGGTAAATCGAAAGTGACTCATAAGGTCCAATGGCTTGGTTGCCAGTCAGCCCGTAACTGGCCCTTAACTTTAGGTTGTTCAGGGTCTGGTTATTGGCCAAAAAACTTTCATTTGAGATCTTCCACCCAATGGCAAAGGAAGGGAAAATAGCAAACTTATTATTCGCGGCAAAGTTGGATGCTCCATCCCTGCGGACAGTTGCGGTCAACAAATATTTGTCTGCCCATGTAAGGTTAACACGACCAAAAACAGATTCGATTTCCGATTCTGAGAAGCGAGAATCAATGGTGCGTAGATCTATCTGCCCGGCTTCCAGGTTGTGCCACAAAAATGCATCAGTTAGCAACCCTTGTGCTCCTGCTTCAAGCCCTTCAGTGGTACTTTTCTGGTAAGAATGACCAGCTGTTGCCGTTATATTGCCCTGGCCAATTGCTGAAGTATACGTTAAATAGCTTTCACTAAGTAGCCTTGTTCTTTTTACAGATTCCAAAAATGCCCCACCGGCAGAAAGCACAAAGGTTTCTGGTTTAAAATACCCTTGTCTACTGTTTTGCGTCCTGTAACCCAAAGTAGTTTTGAAATTCAGACCTTTCAGGATCTCAAAATCGAGATACATATTCGTCCTTGAATTGTCCGTTTTAGTCTCATTAGTTATCTGTGTTGCTACCGCCCAGGGGTTTTCTATATCATCCCCAACAGTATTCTGAGAGAAATTTCCTGCGTCATTAAATCTCCCTACATCAGGTGAAAACCTGAAAGCCAAAGAGATTACATCGTCCCCTCCCCCATTTACAGAACCCACGGGATCTCTACCACTTGATTGAGTTGAAACACCATTTTGCTCACCTCGACTGGAAACACTGTTAAGACCGATTTTTAACCTTTTACCAACCTTCGCATCCACATTGGCCAAAAACTGGATTTTTTCGAAATCAGAATTAACAAGGATTCCCTGTTGGTTAAAGTAAGTACCAGAGAAATAGTAATTCACATTGTTGCTCCCACCAGATACCGACAATTGGTAGTTTTGGGTATTTCCATTCCTGTAGATCTCATCTTGCCAATCGGTGTTCTCAGATCCCTGAGCATATGGCGGATCTCCTGCATTGCTACGGATCATGTTCTGATACTGAGCAAATCCGTTTGCATCCAGTAGGTCCAATCTATTGGTTGTATTTTGAATCGAAAAAGTAGAGTTAAATTCTACGGTTGGTACGCCTGCTTTCCCTTTCTTGGTCGTAACCAGAATCACGCCCCCTGAGCCCCTTGACCCATAAATAGCAGTGGCAGATGCATCTTTTAATATTTCAATAGACTCAATGTCATTTTGTTGGGGAAAGGCAGCTCCAATGAACCCATCCACTACCACAAGCGGATCACTGCTTGCATTAAGCGACGAACTCCCTCGAACCCGGATGGATATATCTGCACCCGGCTCCCCACCGTTTTGGGTTTGCACAACCACTCCGGCAGCTCGGCCTTGAAGTGCCTGCCCTGCATTCAATAAGGGAAAAGCCTGGATTTCTTCCGCTTTAACAGAAGAAACACTTCCAGTCACATCACTCTTTTTAACAGTTCCATAGCCGATCACAACAACCTCATCAAGTATTGTTGCATCCTCAACCAGGGTAATATTGAGATTTGTTTGTCCATTGACTGGGACGGTTTGTGTGGTATACCCTATATATGATATCACCAAAACAGCGTCGGGGGCAACCTTCAAACTAAAACCACCATTGGCATCAGTAGTAGCACCAGTAGTAGTTCCCTGAACTGCAACTGTTGCTGAAATTAAAGCCTCACCGTTTTCATTGGTAACTTTCCCCTTTACTACTCCCTGTGCATTGGCACTGGTAAATCCAAAAGGGATACATAGAACAGAGAGCCAAAATACCCTCTTTGCGAGTTCCATAATTTTTTGTAGCAGATAAATCATACGATCTAGTTAGTTTAAGTTTCAAGTGCAGGCCTAAATACCAAAACACCTGACTAAGATGGATGTAGTCCTTCGAGACAATCAGAATTTTTACAAGGCTAAATAGCTTTCACCTGAAGAAGATTAAAGCTACCGAACTGCTCAGCTAATATACTAAAAATTGGCGAACCAATTATTGGTTGACCAAAATTTTATTCATTAATGTCGTCTGTAATTGCTTTGTTTTTGAAAAAACAGAGGTAAGCTAAAAGGCTTTCCAGGAGTTGAGAAAGCAGAACACAAGATTTGTCAATTATTGGAACGGATTTACATGATATGATCAAGGCTGATTTTATGGAAAAGAACTTTCTTTTAGGGCTTGACTGTCGAAGGCAAAGCAGCTTCTTAAAGCATACTTAGCTGAAATAAAAAAAGGGAGCGCCTGGCTAGACGCTCCCTTTTTTCTTAGTAGGAAATTCAATTTCCTTATAAATCATGTCTTTGCTTATCGATTGAAAGCTTATTCATCTTCACCTACAGTAGCTTCAGAAGTATTTACGTGGTAAGGAGATTCAGAATTGGTATCTGGATCCAAATCTTCACCCTTTACTCTTCCTTGAAAGTCATCTTCAAAAACGACAGTCTCTGTTCCAGAATCTGAGGAATAGATCACAATATCGTCCACGAAATAAAATCCGTCATTCGTAGATGATGTAGAGTTGTATTTCCACTGGAAGTTGTGGGCACCATCAATGGTAGTCGCCAAATGCTCTGCAACCATGTCAGCATCGTTAGGATCTCTGGTTGTACTAGGAGCGTCTGTGATAACTGTCTGCCCATCGATAACTACTGTATAGATTGGTGCATTGGTACCATCAGAAGCCCAACTAATCTCAACAGCCACCCATACATCAGGCTTACCCTCAGGGAAATTAGCTGCAGCAATGGTCGCATCAGAAGCTCCTTCGCGGAACTCATGGTTTGCATTGTCTTTAAGTCTAACTTCAACAATCGAGTTTTTACCACTGGTTGAAGTACCTGTAACATTAATAAATGCGTCCTTAATATCCATATCTACTGGGCCTGCAGCCACACTGTACATAAAGGTAACCCTACCTGTCTGGATAGAATCAAGCCCTAACCTAAGCTCACCTGTATCGTCATCTCTGGTGTCAGTGATAACAGCATATCTGTTCTTAGGTGCCGTTACCTCTATCGTCTCAGTTGCTGTAGCTACTACACCATCAGAAGCAGTTACTGTCAATTTTACTTCGTAAGTACCTTCAGCAGAAAAGGTATGAGAAGGACTCTCTTCACTAGAGTTTCCATCTCCACCAAAGTCCCAGGCAGAAGTGAATGTCTTGTCATCGATTCCATTCACAACAGAATTGTTAGTGAAATCATAAGTCAGGGAATTGTCCGCATCAACTTGTGATGAGAAATTGGCAACAACTGTTGAAGGATCTGGATCAATGGGATCTTCTCCACAAGAGGTGATCAAAGCAGCTACCATAAACAAGGCCATCAATAGGACGATGTTCTTGTTTATTTTTGTCAATAAATGTGTCATGTCAAAAAGGTTTTTGTTAATGATAGTTTGAATTGAATTTTTAACAATTTGCAATTTTCGAACTTTGTATTGCTTGTCTGGCATACTATATTCACAAAAACGATTCTCAGGTGCTTGTTTCAGAGGGCTCATTTTAGATGTAATGTAGTAGTACCTAGTAGTCTTAATATTATGCTAGTCTTGCTCAACCTTTTATTTGCGGCTCCAGTCAATCCCCGATCTAAACAGAGTTTGGGAGATTAAAAATTGGTAGGCAAAGAATTGGTAGACCAATTATTGGTAAACCAATTTAAAGTAAAGAGTTTGAACCGCCAAATTTTTTAAAGATTTTTCCCCTAAAAAAAGGTGCTGGTAGAAGAGTTGCTGTTCTTAATTTCTCTCTAGAAAGCGAAATTAGGCCCTGTGATTTTAGGAAAGAGCTTGCTCAGTTGTGACCCCAAAGACCAAAATCACGTCTTATATCCGGTGATGAGAAACAGATATTAAAAGACCATCCAGTCAAACAATTCCAGCTACATATGTGTTTATGATGGAATTGTCAGGAATTGTGCCTCAACCCTATTAAAAATGTCGGTAAAATGGTACTTTTGAAGGCAAAACCCCCTGTTTTACCCAAATCAAATCAGCAAGCAAACTACTCCTATGAGATTTTCTATCTTATTCCGAATAGGCCTCATGTTAGGCATCATTGGACTGCTTTCTTCCTGTGGACAGGATACAACTTCCAATTATCCATTGAACGACCAATCTTTTGTCATGGAAGGTCCCCTTTTCCAGGGGCCTAATACCGCCCAGGCATCTTTTGCTCCCGCCATAAAGGCAGAGGGAAAACTGACAGGAGCCACGCTTGCTTCTGCTGTATTGAAAGCGCCTGAAGGCCAAAATTTTGATGCCTTTTCAGACATCGTGTTGCAACTGGTTACAGGATCAAGCGATATGATCCAGGTAGGGGTATTGAATCCTGTTCCAAAAGGACAATCTAGCCTTAACCTACAGGTCTCTAAAGAAGCAGATTTAACAGAATTGCTATCCTCTGAGGAATGTGTGCTGGTCATTGACGCCAATATTCCGGTGGATATGATGGATACCACACTCACCTTCTCAGGAGATTTTATGTTTGATGTAACTCATACCAAATAAACAGACCCTGCGTTGGTATCATGTTACCTAATTGATAATCCAAACTACTTGTAAACATTCTAAATCATGATGAGATCAATATTGCTTTTCTTCTGTCTGGCTGTACTCAGCACGGGAATGACCTTCGGACAGGACAAAAAAGACGCCGATCGGCTGATTGGCATATGGGCGCCCAGCAACGGTCGCGCTTTGGTGAAAGTGCAGAATATTGCTGGCAAATACTACGGACGCATAGTTAAACTCAAAGAGCCTATTGATCCGGAAACGGGCAAACCCAAACTGGATAAGAATAATCCCGACGAGTCTTTGAGAAGCACGCCACTATTAGGTTTTCGTATGCTCAAAGACTTCGTTTACACAGGCAAAAATGAATGGTCTGAAGGAACCATTTATGATCCTCAAAACGGCAACCTTTACAGTTGCACCATTAAAATGAAGAAGGATGGCTCGCTGGATATCCGAGGCTATATAGGCGTCAAAGCCCTTGGTCGTACGGATGTGTGGAAGCGGGTTAAATAAGCCTTTCCAAGATCAATATATGCAGGAGATTTTTAGTCTCCTGCAATTTTTTTATCTAGACTTTTTGAAATACCCTAAGTAACAAAAAAGAACTGCTGCTATGTCTAATCGTATTTTGTTCTTGCTGTTCGCATGGATGTCATGCGGATTGCTCTTTGCCCAGACACCGGATAGTACTGCGCAAGACGATGACCTGAATCTCAGTGAATTTGATGATTTTGACTTCGGAGAAGTAGAAGTAAAAACCTATGCCTCTTCCAAAATTATAGGTATTAGCCCCCAGCAGCTTATTTCTCTGGGTTATGATTTTCAAGGGCCTTACCAGGCCAGTTTTTCTTCTATTGGAAGTTTTGAAGATGGGGCGACAGTCCCCCAGGAAACCTACCAAATAAATTCCACCCAGGGTGTCCGCCTCGTAGCCAATATTCCCGTTTATTCGCGCAATAGCCTGATCGTGCAGGTAGGCGCAAATATATGGGACCTTAGGTACCAATTTGATGTACCTGATGACCAGATAGAAAATGATGTAGCCCGGTCTATCAGCCAGAATGGACTTCGGACTGGTGGGATCAACACCACCATTTTCAAGCCATTCAATGAAACCCGCTTCCTCCTGTTTCAGGGAAGTGCGGATCTGAGTGGGGACTACACCCTCAGCAATTTTCAATCCCTGAATTTCCTTAGATTCTCTGCCGCCGCCCTTTATGGATGGCGAACAAGCGACTACTTCCAATGGGCTGTTGGTATGTCCCGTACCTACCGTGTAGGAGAAATGAACTATATACCTGTGGTCTTGATCAACTGGACTTCTCAAAATAGCCCTTGGGGGGTAGAAAGCCTGTTGCCAGCCCGTGCACACGTACGCTATACCTTCAGCCCTCGTAACATGCTCTTCGCGGGTTTTGAGTTGGAAGGTCAAAGCTACCGCATCAATGGAGTTTCTGAAACACTAAACAATGAAAGCCTGGAAATACGACGTGGCGAAATGCGTTGGAGACTGATGTGGCAACGCCAGCTCACAGGCTTTATTTGGCTGCAAGCGCAAGCAGGATACCGCATAAACTGGAGCTATAACGCTGATGCCTTGCCTGAAGGAAATGAATTTTTTAGAGGCTTCTTTGGCAATCAACAATATGCCATGCTCAATTCCCTCACCAATCCCTTTTACGCCAATATCAGTGTCAATCTGGTGAGTCCCTAAAGCTGCGATTGAAGTTTACGACTTTAAACAATATCTAAAAAACGCTGGTGAGGTAATTCTATCAGCGTTTTTTACGTATTATTCGGTAGCATATGTGGCTGATACATTCGAGGAAGTTACTGAAATCACTGATAAGCCAGGCTTGTCCGAATTGGTTGGAACAGTGGCTAAATGAAATGCCATGCTGCACATTGCCCATAAGCGAGTACTTAGCAACAACACAAGACCAAAACGAATGAGAAAACTAATCTTATTGATCCTAATATTTATCTCTGGCCATCTTTTCTCGCAAGAATTGATGAATGAAATTAAGTTTACCCAATACTTGCAGAAGGAAGCGGCCAAGTCGAATAAGAAAATAAGAATTATATTTTTTGGTAAGCTGATATTGGGAAGCAAGTTTAATAATTCATCCTACATTCATAACTTAAAAAACGATTATCCAACGTATAAATCAGACCCAGAGAGTCTAAATGGAATAGTTGCTGATTTGAATTCACGCATTGATTCTCTCTATGCCCCAGATCCCAATTATCACATCGATACGACAAAAATTGTCCCATTACTGAAGCCAAAAGCCATTCTCAATTCCTTTGCGAGCAGTGATGAGGGTGAGTGGGTTCATGATTCCTTTACCGACGAACTGATCATCCTTTATGTCGAAGATCAGGACTCTGGATACCTAGGTTATAGATTTTTCTCTAGTGAGGAACTAAAAAGGTCTGCTTGTAGCCAAGAAAACCTCCATGAACTTGCTTTAAGGAACCTCAATAGAATGCTGCCGGATTATTCAGGCTATATACTCGATCAACGGAATTACCGAATGTATCGAAATGTAGGTGGAGAAGGTGGCAGCAAATATTTGTCTAGCCTGATTTTATTGCCGGACTTTCTTAATCAGGAAAAAAATAGGCTAGGACAAGCGCTTGTCCTTGGCATTTCAGGGCAAAGTCAATTGATAATTGTAGGCAAAAAAAACAGAGTAGGACTATTTGAAGTAAAGCGTCTTGCAGCAGCAGGTTATTTTTTGAGGAAAGAAGACATCATAACCAAAAATCTCTTCCTTTGGGATGGGACTCAATTAAAAAAATATAGAAAATAGTGTTGCCACATCGAGGGTTTTTGACGCTGGATTTTGGAAAAAATGGCCAAAAGGATGCCGAAATAAGATTGCTCAACTACTCAATTGAAAAGCAATCCTGGCACACAACCCTCATAGGTATCCGTTGTTGTTCATTAGCACAGCTATGTGCAAGGCAAATTTTGAGTTGGCATGAATAAACTGAAAGACCTCCGTGAAAAGTTGAAGCTCACCCAAAAAGAGCTGTCTGAAAAGACTCATATTTCTATTCGCACCATTCAACGCATTGAAGCTGGAAAAGAACCCAAAGGACATACATTAAAAGTTCTTGCCAAGGCTTTGGAAGTAAGTGAAATAGAAGTATTAAATAGCCCGGAAACACCAACATCTACCCATAACCCAGTAAATAAGTGGGTCAACCTTTCCACCTTACTGGTCAGTTTTCTCCCTCCCTTGAACATCTTTGTCCCCCTCATGGTAATGTCCTTCACCAAAACATTTAATGATCTTACCAAACAGCTTATCAGCCTGCAAATCATGTGGACGGTAGCAACAGTTGTCCTGGTATTCACAAGTGCCAAGATAAGAAATGCCTATGCCCTTAGCGATTCTATTCCCTCCACAACCTTGGGAATGTTGCTGATCCTCAACCTGTTTATCATCCTAAGAAATGCAGCTGAAATCACCAGGAACCAACAGCTCTACATCAAACTGAATTTTGACATCATTTAAGAGACTGTTTAAGACTTTTTCTTCCGGTTTACAGTTGTCCATAGAGAGTCCTTATTGGAATAGATGTAAGGAAGCTATATGAAAATGGAGGAGTGTTTCATTCCATAACCCAACAGCAACCCTTGGAACAAACTGAAAATCAGACCTTAAAAAAACTGACGGTAAAATTGGCGCCTAGCTGTCATCACATTGACGGGGAGATTTTTTTTAATAAAATCATGCATTTTCAACCTTTAATGCAAAAGATTGATTATGCTGAAAAGATACATGTTATTTTGCTTGTTTGGGGCATATTGCCTACACCTTCAAGCCCAAATAGATCAGGCAGACCCTCTATTTTTGGAACTAAAAGACCAAGACAGCATATTTTTTGAGAGGGGATTCAACCTATGTGATTTTGATTATCTCGAAAAACACATTGACCAGCATTTAACCTTCTACCACGACCAGGTAGGTGTTCAGGACAGGGATGGCTTTTTTGAAAGTACCAGAAATAATATCTGCGGCAATTCTGACCTCAAACCTATCAGGAAATTGGAAAAGGGGAGCCTCGAAGTTTTTCCTTTATATACCAATGGGAAGCTATATGGAGCCATTCAAAAAGGCATTCACCATTTTTATTTGAGGGAGAAAAACAAAGCAGATGTATGGACCAGCACAGCCAGATTTACCACTGTATGGACCAAAAGCGGAACTAACTGGCAGGTAAGTGAGGTCCTCAGTTACGACCATCAGGACCAAAAGGAAAACATTCCAACCCACAAAGTTTCAGAGATTGACATAGAGACATTGCTTGAAGAAAACCATGTCCCTGCCTTAGGCATTGGAATCATTACCCATGGAAAGCTCACCCAAGTCAATCTTCATGGAACCCTGGATGGACAAGCAACTGCCCCTTACAACAGCCTGTTCAAAGTCGCCTCACTCACCAAACCCATTTTCGCCATTACTGTCCTTAAATTGATTGAAAACAACCTACTGGAATTGGACGAACCACTGTACAAATATTGGATTGACCCAGATATCAAAAAGGACAAGAGGTACAAAAAACTCACTCCGCGGCTGGTCCTCACCCACCAAACAGGTTTTCCCAACTGGAGATACTTGACAGAAGAGAACAAACTCAGTTTCCAGTTTGATCCCGGAAGCAAATACCAATATTCAGGGGAGGGATTTGAGTACCTCAGAAAGGCCATTGAACAAAAATTAGGAAAGCCTATAGAAGAAATCGCCAGGGAATTGCTGTTTGAGCCCGCCGGGATGAATGATACCTATTTCTGGTGGGATGATGCCATAGATGAATCACGATATGCACAAAACTTCGACGCCGGAGGCAACAAAATTCCTTTGAACAAATATTATGAAGCAAATGCAGCAGCGAATCTTCTTAGTACAGTAGAAGATTATGGGAAATTTTTAACCTACGTGTTAAATGGTGCTGGCCTCTCTGATGATCTTTATGCAGAAATGCTGAAGCATCAATTGGAACTAGCTCCAGATGACTACTTTGGTTTGGGATGGCAAATTCTCACCAATTTCAGCAATGAGGAATTTGCCATGCTACATTCAGGAAAAGATCCAGGTGTAAGTACACTGGCTGTTATCTTTCCCAAGTCGAAAAATGGCTTTGTCATCTTCATGAATGGAGACAATATCCTGCCTATCTATGAAAAGCTATTGAAAAACAAGCTTTATTTGGGCGATGAATTATGGGATAAGCAATAAGGATGTTTACTGCTACTTCAGAAAATCTGAAAGTAATATTTATTCTATTCTTTTTGAGCTTATGCTGGCATACGGCCTAACCTCAATCCTGCGTATCAGGCAATACCTATTGGGATTCTACCGGTTTTGTAGAATACAGAGCTGACAATAGGTAAGAAAATTATAGAAAAACATGGAGGAAACATAAGGACTTGAACTTTCAAATGAAAGTTCAAGTCCTTTAACCTAATTTGATATCAATGGATTGTAATAAAAAAAAGCAGTAACTACTTCTTCAGATAGACAAAGCGCTCCAACCTTGACAATTCCTTGTCATCTACATACTTCCCGATCTCCTTTCTGAACTGCTCCATGTTACTATAGGGCCTATACTCTTCAAACTCATGTGCCATACGTCCTCCCACTCCAGGCAAGGCTTTGATGTCTTCTTCAGATGCAGAGTTCAATTCAACAGGAACAAACACAAAGTTCTCATATCTGGCGACCTCAGCTTCATCTACATATTTCCCGATCTCTTTTCTGAATTGCTTGATGCTGGTGTAAGGCCTATATTCTTCAAATTCATGTGCCATACGATCACCAACTCCAGGAATCATTTTGAAATCGTCTTCTGCTGTGGTATTCAAGTTAAAGGGGACAAATATCTTTTTGTACAGTTCCTCTTTATTCTCTACAGCTCCCAACAAAGCATCAAAAGTATTCATGGTCAAAAACGGACGTTGCTCCAATATTTGTGTAACAAGCTCTGGCGTCAGGCCGAGACCGTTCAGTTCAGCTTCGGTAGCAAGGTTGGCATTTAATACCTTTACAGCTTCAAGCTCTTTGGTCTTAGTACTTTCAGTACCTGTTTGGGTAGTTGTTGCATCCTTAGACGCATCCCCATCATTGGAGGGTTGACAGGCCACAGCCAGGATACTGAATAGGGCAGCCACAAATAACAACTTTGTGAATGTTCTCATCATTTTTGTTTTAAGAGTATGGAATATGAATAACCAATTAATGCTAATACAATCATGCTGGCTGGAGCAAGGGCAGGTAGAGCTCCAGACAAACTTTCCAGGAATAAATTCCAGGCGCTTTCTGTAGGTTTCATCTCTTGCTCAAACTCATAGTTGGCCAGCAGATGCAAGTAAACACCATACAAACCACTTAAAGCCGTAAGCCCCATGAGCAATCGAAAAACCTTTATCATCATACCCGATCTCTGAAATTGGAGTATGACCATGAAAAGAAGAGAAATTCCTATGCAGGTGAGGGGAATGAATTGCTTGCTATCTTCATAATGACCGAGCAAATACAATTCCATGGATGTCCCTATCATCATGAACAATAGGGCCCAAACGATTACTTGCTTTAGGTTGAAGCCTTGGGTATTACTTGTTTCTTCTTGCATAAGCGCCACGAAAATACACATGTCATATAGCTTATGAAAATTATTTAGACAAATTCTAAATAATCATCACAAATACTCCTTAAGACAAGAGTAGCATGAACTTAAGTAGTCGAGAAATCTCATTTCGGCATCCATAGAGTCATTTTTTCCTAATAAAAAATTGTGCACTGAGCGAAGGAATTATTGCAAAACAAGGTCTAAAGTTAAAAAGAGGATCTTTTTATCAATAACATCGAAATGAAATACTTAACAAGCTTATCACTTTTAGCCATTTTGGGAGGAATAATTCTTATTACTTCCTGCAGAGGAGGAGACGACCCCTGTGTCGAGACCACCTGGTATGAAGATTCCGATGGAGACGGACTTGGAAATCCCGACATCAGTCAGGATGCATGTGAACAACCGGAAGGTTATGTCGCTGATAATACTGACACAGATGATACAGGGGGAAGCAACAGCCTTCATCCTGCCTTCAGCGAATTTGACAGCGAGAACTTCACCATTTACCTCGATGGAGACCAGGTGGTACTCGAATCTAATGGACTGCCCAATCACACCTCCCCATATTGGTCAAATACCACAGAGCGCACACTGAATGGTCCCATGGGAGATCATACCACTCCTGCTGCAGCCGTTGACCATCCACTATTCGTAGCTCCCACCGCCACTTCATTCGACCAAATGGCACCTGGCAACATTGATGACTTCAATGGCTCTTATACCTTGAGGGTTCCAAAAAGCCCTGAAAAGGCTTCTTCTTCTAGCGCTACTGGACTAGGGCCCATTGGGATGGCAGTCAGCGGTTCCATGATTTACAATGATCAGGAAGGTCCCAATGTTCCCTTGGACGATGCAGTGGTTTCTTTGGATTATACAGCTGCCCATACAGGGCCTCAAAGCTATCATTATCACCTGGAACCCAAAGCATGGTCAGATGACGATGAGAAGTTGATTGGGATCATGTCAGATGGATTCTTCATTTATGGCAGAAGGGATTATGACGGCAACTACCCTACAGACTTAGATGCTTCGGGTGGGCATTTTGGTCCGACTCCGCATAATCCTGATGGAGAATATCATTACCACATCCAAAATGAGCTCTTCCTTGGGCAATACTACATTATTTTTCCTGGCGATTTACAAGGGACACCGAATGAGATTCGTTAGGAATTGCTTAATCATATGGCTATTGACTTTGCTGAATGCCTGTGCTGATTATGATTCGGAGACAGCATATGTCATCGAAAATAGAAGCCTGATTCATCAAGATTCATTAGTCTTAGTTCCTGAAAAAGGACTTGTCCATTACTTGGGCAAGCCCTTTTCAGGGTTTTCTGTTGATTATTATAAAGACGGAACAATGGCTATTCGAAATGAGTACCAAGACGGGAAAAAACATGGGCTTTGTCAAAAGTGGTTTGTAAATGGAGAATTAAGTTATGAAAGTCAGTATGAGATGGGAAAAAAGAGTGGATTCACTCGTACATGGTGGAAAAATGGAAACCTTCGCACTGAATCAAACTTTGAACAAGGCATCGTAAATGGTATCCACCGAGAATGGTACAAGAGTGGAGCCAAATTCAAAGTCGGAAAACTTGTCAATGGGAAAGAAGAAGGATTACAACAGTCATGGAGAGAAAATGGCAAAATATACAATAACTACGAAGCCAAAAATGGGAGGATTTTTGGCTTAAAAAGGGCATCACTTTGTTATGAGCTTGATAATGAACAAATCAAAATTAAGAACTGAATTGCTATTCTTCACCATACTCATTTTCTCCTGTAACAATGAAACAGGTAGGAGCAGTCGCGTCGAGGAATTGCCCTACTATAATGAAGCAAGTTTTACTCCCATTTGGCTGGCGAAGGACAACAGAGCGGTAGAAAATATACACAAAATCTCCCCATTTAGCTTATTAAATCAGGAAGGTGATACCATTACAGAAAAAACCTTCGAAGGGAAAATCTACGTCACAGACTTTTTCTTCACCTCTTGCCCTGGAATTTGTCCCAAAATGACTGCAAATATGGAAATCCTTCAGAATGAATTTCTTGAAGATGAGGATGTTTTGTTGCTCTCTCATTCAGTTACACCAGGAAAAGACTCTGTTCCCATCTTAAAGGCATACGCCCAAAATAGAGGAATTATCTCTACGAAATGGCATTTAGCCACAGGGAGTCAGGAGGAAATTTACAGACTGGGCAGGCTTGAATATTTTGTAGAAGAAGATTTAGGGGTCACAAAAGATGTCGATGAATTTCTACATACAGAAAATTTTGTCCTAGTGGACCGACACAGACACATTAGGGGCATTTATAATGGATTGAATAAATCCGCCATAAATCAGTTGATCGCCGATATAAAAACTCTGAGAAAAGAGAAGTAATTGCATCTTGCGGATAAATATTGGCCTATACCATTCCACTATATAAAAAACAAAAAAGCTATCTAATAAATTCCTAAGTTTGGTATTCTTTCATCCATGCATATCACTTGAAGCCAAACTTAGAAGATGGTGAACAAGCCAACAATCATACTCCTGTTTTCTGTCATACTTTTGGCATTTAATGCTGGTTATAGCCAAAACCTGCCCGGCACGAAATTGCACATCAAAAAGGCCAAAGGTACCATTACCCTGGATGCAGTCCTGGACGAACCAGACTGGCAAACTGCCGATGTCGCAGACAATTGGTATACGAACTACCCTGTGGATACATTGCGAGCTCCTTTCCAGACGGAAGCTCGTTTTACCTTCGATGACGAGTTTTTCTACGCATCCTTTGTATGCTATGACGATGAAACCCCAGACATTGTCAACTCCCTCAGGCGTGATTTTAATTATGACCTGAATGACAATGTAGGGCTTGTCATAGGACCGTATAATGACAAACTCAATGGCTTCTTCTTCGTCATTACCCCAGCAGGGGTTCAGTTGGAAGGGACAGTTACAGGAGGAGGTACCAATGGAGATTCCTTCAGCGCATTTTGGGACAATAAATGGTATTCCAAAGTCATTCGCCATTCGGATAAGTGGATCGCAGAAATAGCAATCCCCTTCAAGAGCTTCCGCTACAAAAGCGGCATACGGGAATGGAACATTGCCATAGACCGATGGGAACTCAAAAGGAATCGGAAAAGCAGTTGGATTCGTACCCCCATTCAATTTATCTCGGCTTCCTTTCCCTATGGAGGACAACTGGTTTGGGATGATCCAATCCCTCCTGCCAAAACCAATATTTCTTTTATTCCTTACCTTACCGCTAACACCTCTACAGACAGGGAAGTAGATCCTATTGCGCAAAATTCCAGTTTCCAGGCTGGCTTCGATGCAAAAATTGCAGTCACCCCTTCCTTAAACCTAGATCTTACAGTAAATCCGGATTTTTCACAGGTAGAGGTGGATGACCAAATCATAAATTTAACCCGTTTTGAGTTTCAATTTCCGGAAAGGCGACAGTTTTTCCTGGAAAACAGTGATTTATTTGATCAGGCAGGATTTCCTAGTGCACGCCCCTTTTTCTCGCGGCGAGTCGGTTTGGCGCGCGATTCCTCAGGCCTTTTTCGTCAGGTCCCCATATTATATGGTGCAAGACTTAGTGGGTCGTTAAATAAAAAGTGGCGACTGAATGTCCTCAACATGCAAACCAGAGAAGACGCTTCCATTGGCTTGCCTGCTCAAAATTATACTGTTGCGGCGATACAGAGGAATTTTTGGGCACAATCCAGCATTGCACTCAGCTTTGTCAACAAACAAAGTTTGGGCGTAGAGCCGGGCGATTCCACCAGGTTCTTTAGTGATGACATCTTTCGCGAAGTCCAGGTCGGCAACCGTACTGAATTAAGGCCCAATACCTACAATCGGGTGGTCAGCCTTGACCTGGAAATGTTGAGCAAAGACAGCAAGTGGTACCATAGTGCCTTTATTGGTAAATCATTCGACGATTTTAATGAACGACAAAACTATTCCGGCTTGCTTTTTGGCCGCTACGCCACCCGTACCTTCAGTGCGTTTGCTGGCTTTAATTTTATCAATGAATTTTTCAACGCAGAAGCAGGATTTGTGCCGAGTATTCGGGTCTACCCTGGGCAGTATTCCTTTTTTGCCAACATGGCCTATCAAATCTTCCCAAAGACAGAATCCATCATTCGTATGGGACCATTTGTAGATGTAAGCCAAACATACATCCTTGGCTGGACCAATACTGACCAGAGTTATAGCCTGGGTTATCAGTTTGAATTTAATAACGCTTCCTCTTTGGAAATGAGTTTTAATCATGTTTACCAAAGACTCACCAATAGTTTTAACCTGTTGGACCCGGATCAATTTACAGGATTCCAGGAAGGAGAAGAATACGACTGGAATGCCTTTTCTATTGAATACAACAGCAATCCGAGAAAGAAATTTTTCTACCGGCTCAGCAGCAGCTATGGGGGATTTTACAATGGTGAAAACTTTAACTTGGGTGGAGAGCTGAGCTATCGTTACCAACCCTATGGGAATGTTGCCTTGCGATTTGACTTCAATGACCTCAGGCTTCCTGAAAACTATGGCCAGGAACAGCTATTCCTGATTGGTCCGCGCATCGACCTGACCTTCACGGACAAGATATTTCTTACCACTTATGTTCAATACAACAATGTGTTGAACAACGTCAACCTGAATGCCCGTTTCCAATGGCGTTATCAACCGGCTTCAGATTTATTTATTGTATACACAGAAAATTACCTGCCAGAAGATTTCGGTAGTAAAAATCGTGCCCTCGTTCTCAAGTTGACCTATTGGCTGAATCTTTAGGACAGACTAAAGTTCTACTGGGCGGGGATTACAATGGCGGGCAATTCAAAATTTTCACAGCCAATATTGAGGAAATGTTTATGCAGGCTGGCTTATATGATGACAGCCGAAGGTAAGCTACCACATGTAAAATAGGCTAAAATAGAATTAAGGAGGCTATTTAGCCCAAGTTGCCAGTTGAAAACACTCAAAAGGGTAAATGCCATTTCGAGACAGGCTCAACTATCGTTTCCAATGGTACATCTCCTCCCGAAGGATCGTGAGAGGTCAATAAAATACGCTGAGTGATTTCTTGCTTAAGCTCGAAATGACAGCCAGGGTTGCCCAGACTGACACGGAAGTTGTGGGGTTATGAAAACTTTGTCTTTAAGCAAATAAAAGCATGTTGCACAACTAACACCTTGGTTTATCTTAGACTTTAGCGGTCTACTTAGGAGGGACTATAATGTAAACATTCGAAGTTCACTTAGGGTATTAATGCTTTAGGAAAAAATTTCTGATTTATATTTATATTTGAGATTACACACCTACTGACCATCCTTATATCCTAATTGAGCAAAGCTTATTTTATGAAAAGAATCATTACTCTGACTCTGTTAATGGGACTTACAGCGATTATCGTTCAAGCGCAGAATCCCAACCTGAACTACAACAAGTTCAAGCAACTAAAAGAAGAGTTCCCCACTCCAAACAACTACCGCACGGCCTCTGGAGCCCCTGGTCATGAATATTATCAGCAAAAGGCTGATTATAAGATGAATATCAAACTAGATGATGAAAACCAAAGAATCTATGGTGATGAAGAGATTACTTACTTCAATAATTCTCCGGATGTGCTTACCTATCTTTGGGTACAACTAGATCAGAATGTTAGAGCCAAGGATTCAAAGCCCGTAAAAATCCAAGGGGGTGAAATTGACGACCGCCTGAGTTTTAGGCAATTGTCCAGAATGCATAATCCTTTTGATGGTGGGCACAACATAGAGTATGTCAAAAATGCCGACGGTAAGGATATGGAATACCACATCGTTGGGACCATGATGCGTGTAAACCTGGATCAGCCTTTGAAGTCTGGTGAAAATGTGTCCTTCAAAGTAAAATGGTGGTACAACGTCCCTTCTACGGGTCGTGGCAGAGCAGAATACTTTGAGGAGGATGACAATTACATTTATACCATTGCCCAGTTTTTCCCTAGAATGTGTGTTTACAATGAGGTAGAAGGCTGGCAGCATAAGGAGTTTCTGGGAAGGGGAGAATTTACCCTGGTATTTGGTGATTACGAAGTAAGCATTACTGCTCCTGCAGATCACATCATTGCAGCTACTGGTACCCTGCAAAACCCAAAGGATGTCCTGACCAGCGAGCAGCGCAAAAGAATGAGTGAGGCCAGAAAGACGACTGACACTACAGTGATGATCGTTACCAAAGGAGAGGCCATTGAAAATGAAAAGGAGAAATCCACAGAAGAAAAAACATGGAAATTCAAGGCTGAAAACGTACGAGACTTTGCTTTTGCTTCCAGCCGTAAGTTCATCTGGGATGCAATGGCCTTGGAGCAAAATGGCAAAACCATCATGTGCATGTCTGCCTACTCAAAAGAGGGCTATAGCCTTTGGCAGAAGTTTTCGACCAGGGTAATTGCCCACACCATCGAGGTATACTCAAGGATGACCTTCGATTATCCCTATCCAGTAGCATGGTCTATCGATGGCAACATGGGAATGGAGTACCCCATGATCGCATTCAACTACGGCCGTACTGAGCCGGACGGCACATACTCCCAGCGCATGAAATATGGACACATCGGAGTAATCATTCATGAGATCGGGCACAACTACTTCCCGATGATCGTAAATTCTGACGAACGTCAGTGGACCTGGATGGATGAAGGGATCAACAGTTTTCTGGACGCATTGGCAGGCCAGGAATGGGAAACTGATTACAGTTGGGGTTCACAGCCAGCCAAGATCGTTTCATATATGAAGCTACCAAAAGAGGAGCTTTCACCCATCATGACCAATTCAGAATCGGTAAAAAGGCTAGGCCCCAATGCCTATTCCAAGCCTGCAACAGCCTTGTATATCTTGAGGGAGACAATCATGGGCAGAGAACTTTTTGATATGGCATTCAAAGAATATGCAAATCGCTGGATGTTCAAGCATCCCACTCCTGCCGATTTTTTCCGCACCATGGAAGATGCCTCTGGAATGGATCTGGATTGGTTCTGGAGAGGTTGGTTCTACACCACGGATCACGTTGACTTGGCCATCAAGGAGGTGAAGTGGTTCCAGGTTGATACCAAAGATCCCGAAATTGAGAAGGCCTTAGCGAAAAGCAAGAGAGATAAGGCACCTAAATACATTGGTGATCAGCGCTATGAAGCCATGGAGTCCTTGGTGGAACGCGATCCTAGAATGAAAGATTTCTACAACAGCTATGATCCGCTGGATGTAACTCCGGAAGACAAAAAAGCTTATGAACGCTACCTGAGTAGCTTGTCTGATGAGGAAAAAGCATTTTTGGATGCAGGTTATCACTACTATTCTATCAAATTTGATAACCTGGGAGGTTTGGTCATGCCCATCATCCTGGAATTCAAGTTTGTAGACGGAACTTCCGAAATCGTACGTGTACCAGTTCAAATCTGGCAGAAGGACAATGAGCATGTGAGCAAGATTTTCTTCTTTGAAAAAGAAGTAGAGAAAATCGTTTTGGATCCATTACTGGAAACAGCTGATACTGAAAGAGATAATAACTATTGGCCAGAAAGCCGTGAGCCATCTCGCTTCGAATTGTTTAAAAGCAATCCAAGACGTAGAGGCGGGAGTGGAGCTGGCAACCCTATGCAGCGCGCTCAGCAGCGTGAGAAGGAAAATTCTGAGGGAGAAAAAAAATAGGGCTTAGGAAAGCTCAGGTAAAATAGTCAAGGCTTAAACTGTCAAGTTGAGTCTTGACTATTTTTTTATAGGTGGTTCCGTTTGTTAGGCCTGAACTTACCTACTCTTGCCACTCAAAACTTTTAGCCTCCAATAAATAAATAGCTCTGATTTTGGAGCCTGCCCTCTACACAAAAAACAAACTACACCCATTGTAATTGAAGACTATGCAGGAGCAAGATACTACACGATTAGCAAAGGGAGCCAGCCGTTTTGCAAAAGGGTTTCCTTGAACGATATGTGTCCAAATTGGAGATTTAGTGAAAAGATGGAGCAGGAAAGGGTCCAACAAATTGTTTGTGACAAATGTCAAATGCTTTCAACCAGGCATACAATACTTTGGGAGATATAATCGAAAACCTAGACGCGTATGAAGTTATATCAAGCATTTAATGATGTGGTATTGTGGGCGATTAGAAGTAGTTCACCCTACCTTTTTAATTGGGCGGCACGTGCTGTCGATAAACTCCCTAAGCAGACGGCTTTGCACAAGAGCTATCATTTCGACGGAAAAGTAGTCATCATAGGCGCAGGAGGTGCAGGACTGGCAGCTGCAAAAATATTGGAAAGAAATAACATTGACTATCTTATACTTGAAGCCTCAGATCGCTATGGAGGGCGATTGAAAAAGGACATTACCTTGGCAGACTTTCCCATAGATTTGGGGGCTGAATGGATTCATAGCAATCCCAAAGTTTTGAATATAATCAAAGGGAAAAATGGTGATGAAATTGATGAAGAGTTGATCCCTTACAAACTAAATACGGCATTAAATTGGGATGGAAAAGAGCTCAAACCTGCAAAATCATATTTGAAATATTTCTATGATTTTATGCCAGAATCAAAATTCAAAAATTCAACCTGGTTCGATTTTCTGGATCAACATATAGCTCAAGAGGTAAGGCACAAAATAGTTTATCATTCTCCTGTAATATCTGTTGAACAAACCGGCGATAAAGTATTCATCAAAACTCAAGGCGGCAATGCTTATGAAGCGGACAAAGTGCTAATCACCATCCCCATTGGGGTCTTAAAATCCAATAAAATCAAGTTCTCGCCTGAATTAAGTCCTGATAAACAGAAAGCCATAGATTCCATTTCATTCCTTACAGGCTTCAAAGTTGCCATGAAATTCTCAGAAAGGTTTTATCCTGATCTGATACAATGCGAAACAGGCTATGGCCTAAAAGGTGGGGAAAAATCATACTTTGACATGGCATTTGGGAAAAATACTGAATCCAATATCTTGGGATTTCTATGTGCAGGCAAAGCAGCATCAAGCTATTATGCACTTGATTCTGAAGGTGAAATTATAGAGGCTTTGATCGAAGAACTGGATCAAATGTTTGACGGGAGGGCATCTAAAGCCTTTAGCGGAGAATATCGCCTGGAAAACTGGGGACAACAGGAATTTACCCAGGGAACCTGGGTGGTTGCACCCTTTGAAAAGACGTCAAATTTAAAAGCACTTGCGGAACCAATAGAAAATAAAATTTATTTCGCTAGCGGAACATTAGACCCCTATAAACAAATGGGAGCTCCTGGGTCTATGTTAGCAGGATACCATTATATTGATAAATTATTGCTAGACAAATAATTGCGACCATCCCTAATAACTGATGCTGGTAGTGATCTTGATAGTAATGCAATGCCCCCAAAAAATATTTGAGAGGCAGGCGAATATCCTGTTGGCCATGATTTCAACTAAGGTCATTAAACCCTCCATATGAAGAATAGTCAAAGAGAAAAACATTAGGAATGAACATAAAATTCGGAATTTTCTTCTTAGCCCTTTTGACATTAATTTCTTGTACTGATGATGGGCTAATTACACAACCCATTGATAAGCAATCTCCCTTGATAGAGCTAGAGTTTACCAACTCCCCCATAGACCTCAAGGGAACCGAAGCCTTATTTGCTTCAGATATCCCCTATGATGTGTATGGTGATAGCAAATTTGATGTTTTTCTCCCCGAAAGTTCTACAGCAACAGGTTTGGTTATCTTTATCCACGGTGGTGGCTTTACCGGAGGCGACAAAGCCTTCATCTATGCAGAGAACTACGAGGAAACCATTGTACAATTACTCAGTCAGGACATCGCCGTGGCAACAATCAATTACAGGCTATTGGCCCCAGGAGATGAAGAAGGAGTTTTAAAAAGTCTTAATGACTCCAAAAGGGCCTTGCAATACATAAGATATATCCATGAGGAATTGAATATTGATAAAGATAAGATTGCCTTGTTTGGCACCTCCGCAGGTGGCTCTACAGCCTTGTGGTTGGCTACTAATGATGACTTACGAGATACCAACAGTGCAGACTTGGTTCTGCATGAAAGCACTCGGGTAAAAGGGATAGCTTTAAATGCAACCCAATCTAGCCTGGATATTGAAACAAGATGGGCAGGCGATGTATTTGGTGAGTTTGGATCTTCGCTTGAAGACATTGTTCAAGAATTTGGGGAAGAAATGATTTACAGCTTTTATGGCGTTGGTTCCAAGGAAGAATACGAAAGCCCCGAAATTGAAACTTATCGAAAGCAAGTTGATATGCTTTCGCAGTTGTCGCCTGATGATCCAGAAATTTGGGTAAAAAACACAGGTGGGCACAACAATATCCCCACGACCACAAGCAGCTTTAACCATCATCCATTTCACGCCCGAGAAATCAAGGAGTTTGCAGATGCTGCAGGTGTTCCCAATGTTACGACCTACGGCAACCCTGTTTTGTATAGCGAGCCAGGTAATGAAGACTTTGTTGAGTTTCTAATCAGGAAAATCAACGAATAAGGACAATTAGAAGTAAATGTTATGCGGTTGTGGGCTTTGGCTGGCAACCGCATATTCATTTTTAAACATTTAGGTTGAAAAAAAATCAAGGTGGTGATTTCCAAGATTCGGAAAAAGGGAATGGTCTGGAAAAGCGGTATATTGTTGAGAACTCTGGGAGTTGATTTTGGACAAGTATGGGTGCATTCCCTGGGATCTATGTGAGTCATATGACATGGAACTTGATCCTACATAAATGCAAGATTTATCAGTACAACAGCCCCAAAAAGTAGGAACTATTCCAAGGCCAGCCCCCATTAAAGGTAAGAAAGGCACTAAATTATCCTTTCCGAAAACAAGCTTTTGAAACTGGTGCACCCAAGTAACAAGTGTGTAACAAAGCCACTCATTAACAAGGCAGAAAAGAAAGCAATATGTCCCTCACCACAAGCAAAATCATCCTCATCATCCTGGTAGCAGCTAACTTACTTTCCTGCAGGGGGCAAGTCAGGTCTTCTACGTCTGCTCAGTTAGAGAATACGGCATTTAAGAATGGAACACTCGTCTCGGAAATCGATCAACAGATCTGGGCAATCCATCAAGACTCCAAAGGGAATTTTTGGTTCGGCAGCAATGGAAAGGGTATTTATCATTTTGATGGTCAAAATCTAAGGCAATTCACCACCAATGATGGTTTAACTCACAATCAAGTTCGGGGAATTCAGGAGGATGAACTTGGAAATATTTACATTGAAACTCACCAAGGGGTAAGCAAATTTGATGGGACGGATTTCAACAGCCTGAAACTGGTCAAATCACCTACCAACGAATGGAAACTTGAGCCCAATGATTTATGGTTCAGTTGCAATGGAAATGCAATGGATGTCTATCGATCCGATGGGATATATTTATATGAGCTCCAAATTCCTAAACAAGAAATTGAGGAGGCACTAGGAATCGAAGAAAATAAGCAGAGATTCAATCCTTACACAGTTTACGGCATTGATAAAGACAAAAACGGAAATTTGTGGCTGGGGACCCTACTTGCAGGTGCATTTCGCTATGATGGAAATTCATTTCTTTGGATTGGCGAAAAAGAACTTTCAGAATTGCCTGATGGGAGGGTACCGGGGGTTCGCTCCATGTTGGAAGATCGAGATGGCAATTTTTGGTTGAGTAATTTTTATAGCAAATACACCATTCAGACAAATACGAACAAAGGCTATATAAAACAGAAAGCCGTTGAACTGGATGAGGAGCTTGTCAAGGATAAGATACTTTACTTCAACTCAGGAATTATAGATAAGGCAGGAAATTTATGGATGACTACCTACAGGGGAGGTGTATGGAATTATGATGGAAATAGCCTTAATAATTATGAAGTAAAAAATGAAAAGGAGCATCTGCTCTTGGTTTGTATTTACCAGGATAAGGAGGGAATGATCTGGTTAGGGACAAACAACGATGGGGTTTACAAAAAGGTAGGGGAAGATTTTGTAAAATTTGAACCAGTTAAATAGAACCTATTCACAAATACAGGATTAACGTTTGGAGCAATCCCCCACAAGGATAAATATGGCAAATGGTTTAGGTAACTGATTCAGCCAATGTCGGAAAATTCAAGTTCCCTTAGGCTAAAAAATAAGTAAGCATCGGAAAATTATTGCAGGAAACATCATGCAGCATGAATTATAAAAAATTAACTTCGAATTAGTGATTTTTTGAGTTTTAGAAGGGCCAACAATAATCCAGAAGGATGAATTTTGAATAGTTTCTTATTCTGATCGCAACAGTAAACCTGAATACATGAAGAAAATAAATCGATTAATGACGAATATCTGCTCCGACAAGCTCGTAGAAAGCAGAGATTTCTACGTCAAGTTATTTGACTTCAAGTTGGAGTTTGACAGTGATTGGTTCATTCACTTGGTATCCCAAGACCAAAAGCTGGAATTAGGCATCATAGATCGAACGAATGAGATTGTACCCAAAGAAGTCCAAAACAATCCGCAAGGATTTTACATTACATTCGTTGTTGACAATGCAGACGAAATCTTCAATATCGCAAAAGCAGAAAAGTTTGAAATCCTGAGTGAACCCACGGATACCTTTTACGGACAAAGAAGATTGTTACTAAAAGATCCAAATGGCACATTGGTGGATGTTTCTTCTCCCATTCCAAATTTTGGGAGTTAAAATTTTCACATGCTCCACAGCCAAGGCTCTTGGATTAAAAGTTCTTCCCTCGTTCTTAAACTTGAAGTTGGTATTCCCTTTGCAATGGGGAACAACAATCCTGAATTTGGCAATCAAAGAAGGAAAACAATTCCTATTTTCATTGCTGTAAGATTCAGATTTGCTAGACCTGATATATTGCCATTTATCAGCCGAGATAAATCACCAGCCTTTCTTCCCACAATAGGTATTCCGCCATCATTCCACAACTGTATGGCGGCTTTCGAACACATTTACTCCTAATAAAAAACAGACTATGAAAAACAAAGGACTCGTTTTATCGATTCTGGCAACTCTATTTCTGGGAAATCTCCTCAACGCCCAAGACAAGTTTGACACAGAGCAGACAGAGGAAGAACAAATCATTGCAGTTATCAGCAACTACATCAGCGGAACATCATACAGTTATCCAGATAAGTTGCTATCTGCCTTCATCCCAGGTGCAAATATGTTTCTCGATAAGGATGGAGAGCCTCTCTATGTCATGAAAATTGAAAAATATGCCGAGATGGTTGGTAAAGGAGAGGCAGGGAAGTTCAATGGTAGAACTACAAATATTTTGTCAATTGACAGATTTGAAGGCATTGCCACGGCCAAACTGGAAGTGATCATCCCAAGTTTTGGTAGAAGATTTGTAGACATGTTGCTCCTTAAGAAGCTGGATGATGGGTGGAAGATCATCAGTAAAACAGCAGGAAGTGAGTTAAGCGAGAGAAAAGGAAACAAAGTACTGATCGTAACATCCAATGCCTCCAACAAAGAGAATCCTTCCTTTTCTACAGGAAATAGTTTTTCGGAAGTTTCTATTGCCTATTTCGAGTACCAACATGCTGGCTATCATGTAGATTTTGTCAGCCCAAAAGGCGGTGAAATTCCACTGGCCTACATCAACCCCTATGACAGCATTCATATGGCTGCCTTGTACAATACAGATTTCATGTATGGCATATCCCACACAAAAAAGCCCTCAGAAATCAATCCATCAGAATATGACATCATTCTATTTACTGGGGGAAGTGCGCCCATTTTTGACATTCCTCAAAATGTGGAAATCCAAAAAATTGCCACAGATATCTATGAACAGAAAGGAGTCATTGCATCAGTTTGTCATGGGACAGCCGGAATTGTAAATATCAAAACCTCAAACGGAAAGTATCTGGTTGATGGCAAAAAGGTAAACGGTTTTCCAGAAGAATATGAGAACAAAAACTCTGAACTCTACAAGAATTTCCCATTCATAATCGAGGATGAAATTGAGAAAAACGGAGGTACCTTTCTGCATGGAGAAAAAGCTAAATCCTACTATGTCACAGATGGAAGATTGGTAACAGGCCAGAACTTTCAATCATCCAAAATTGTGGCACAGAAAAGTGTAGAAATCAGTAAAAAGAGCCATTAGGGATATTCGAAACAAGCAATTCCCTTCTTGCTTTATTTTTGTTACAATTGCTTAACTTCACCTTCCAATCTCTAACAAAACGGGTTATGAAAAAGGTCCTGCTACTAACACTATCTACTATCTACCTGATAAGCTCCGCTTTCGGTCAGTCTAAGGTCATGACAGCTGAACAGCTCATCGAACTAAACCGGGTTTCTGCTGTCGGTTTGAGCAATGACGGCCAGCACGTAGTTTATAGAACTTCCACTTTTGATTTAAAGACCAATAATCGCTCACGTAAATTGTACTCAGTTTCTGTGGATGGGGGTGAAATAAAAACCCTGGATGAAGTTGGTGGGCAGGTAAAGGATAAGAATGTTTCTCCTGACGGGAAATGGAAAATCGCGGCAAAAGAAGTAAAACTGAAGAAAGTAAGTGGAATTGACCACTACGATGATGTTCCCAATTCCAATGTGTTCATTTATGATCAACTCAACTACAGGCACTGGGACAGTTGGGAAGATGGTGCCTACAGCCATGTATTTTTACAATCCGCCAATGATGCAACTGATGGCGGAATAGATTTGATGGAAGCAGAACCTTTTGACTGCCCTCAAAAACCCTTTGGGGGAGACGAAGATTATATATGGAGTCCTGATTCCAAGAAGGTATTATACGTTACCAAAAAATCAGCTGGTACCCAATACGCCGTCAGCACCAATTCAGACATCTACGAATACAACATAGAAACGAAGCAAACCACCAACCTTACTGAAGGAAACAAAGGTTATGATACAAGTCCTGCATTTTCTTCTCAAGGCACCCTTGCTTGGTTGCAAATGAAAAGGGATGGATATGAGTCCGACAAAAATGACCTCATCGTTAGGCTAGCTGATGGAGATGTGAACCTCACCAAAGATTGGGATGGAACAGTCAATGGCTTCATTTGGAGTGAAGATGGTTCAAAAATTTATTTTATCGCTCCGGTAGGCGGAACCGTCCATGCGTTTCAGATTGATGTGCCACGCAAGAAGAAAGGCAAAGCCAAACCCAAACAAATCTCTGATGGACAGTTCGATGTGAATGGCATCATAGGCCAAAGTGGAGATCACCTGATCGTGTACAGGAGAGACATGAACCATGCATCCGAGATTTATAATTTGAATCTCAAAACGGGTGAAATGAAGCAATTGTCCAAGGCAAATGATGAGATTTATAAAGACATCAAAATGTCTAGGATTGACAAGAGAATTGTCAAAACTACGGATGGCAAGGATATGGTTACCTGGGTAATTTATCCCCCTGACTTTGATCCAAAGAAAAAGTATCCCACCCTTCTATATTGCCAGGGAGGCCCCCAGGGTGCCCTGTCTCAATTCTATTCTTTCAGGTGGAACTTCCAGTTGATGGCGGCCAACGGCTACATCATCGTTGCCCCTAATAGGCGAGGAATGCCAGGCTATGGCGTCGAATGGAATGAACAAATATCAAAGGACTATGGAGGCCAAAACATGGAAGATTACCTTTCTGCTATTGATGATGTGGCCAAGGAATCCTATGTTGATAAAGACAGATTGGGGTGTGTGGGAGCCAGTTATGGAGGATATTCTGTCTTTTATTTGGCATCAAGGCATGAGGGAAGATTCAAATCATTCATTTCTCATGATGGTATTTTCAACTGGAGATCCATGTATGGCACCACGGAGGAATTGTTCTTCGTGAACTGGGACCTTGGAGGGGCTTATTGGGACAAAGGAAATGCTGCTGCGCAGAAATCTTATTCCCAATTCAATCCAGTGAACTTTGTAGACAAATGGGATGCTCCGATCATGATTATCCAGGGAGGAAAAGATTTCAGGGTACCTATCGGACAGGGATTGGAAGCCTTCCAGGCTGCCCAATTGCAAGGGATAAAATCCAAATTGCTATACTTCCCCGAAGAAAATCACTGGGTGCTTTCAGCACAAAATAGCCTGGTCTGGCAAAGAGAATTTTTCAAATGGCTGGATGAGACGGTAAAGGATGTTAAGTAATTGAGCTATAATTTCCCGGAAGAAAAATGGTGGATACCAGGGGAACCTCTTGAAAAAGAGAGTTTTTCAGGTATCCGATTCCGACTAAAGTACTGCTCCTTACTTCCTTGGTAAAATTTATTCCTTTAGAAGGTATATCAACTAAACATTGAGGTGGAAAAATTAAATTCAGTTTCAAATTTGAAGAAGGCTTGTCGAATCCATAGATAGAATTTTTGCTGAACCCAATCAGTACAGAAAGGGTCTTAAAGAGATATACAACAGACTTACCAACAAGACCAGTTAAGCTGGGCTGACTCTTCTAGACCCTCCCCAATCCTCCTGAAGGTGATAAAAATCATGGCCAACCCTATGAATGGTTAGATATGTCTATGCTTAAGACTCTGTATATAGCAATGCATTCCCACAAATCAGGAAAAACGGATGAGCACCTCATTGATTCAAAAATACAACATACCTGGACCTAGATATACCAGCTACCCTACCGTTCCTTACTGGAAAGAAAATGGCGTTGATGCCCTTCAATGGGAAGAATTGGTTAGAGAATCCTTCATAAATAGTAACCAAAGCGAAGGAATCAGCATTTACATCCATTTACCCTTTTGTGAGTCCTTGTGTACATTTTGCGCTTGTCATAAGCGCATTACCAAGAGACATAGTGTAGAAGCACCATATATAGAAACCTTACTCAAAGAATGGGATCTTTACTGTGGTTTATTTCCAGAAAAAGCCCGAATCAAGGAGATACATTTGGGGGGAGGTACCCCAACATTTTTTAGCCCACAAAACCTGAAGAAATTAATCACGAAAATTCTCTCAAAGGGAGAACTGGTGGATAATTTTGAATTTAGTTTTGAGGCTCATCCCAATAATACCAGCAGGGAACATTTGCAGACACTTTTTGACTTAGGATTTAGGAGAACCAGCTTCGGAGTTCAGGATTATGACCTGAAGGTTCAAAAGACCATCAATAGAATTCAATCTTTTGAACAGGTCAAACAAGTTACTACATGGGCTAGGGAAATTGGCTATCAATCAATTAGCCATGATTTAGTATTCGGATTGCCACATCAAACCATTGAAACCATGCTGGGCACCATCAACTTGACCAAGGAATTGAAGCCAGATAGAATTGCTTTTTACAGTTATGCACATGTCCCATGGGTAAAAAACGTAGGACAAAGAGGATATAGTGAAAAGGATCTACCAAGTGCTGACCAAAAAAGGGCCTTGTACCAAGGAGGAAAGGAATTATTGGATGAACTGGGATATGAGGAAATAGGCATGGATCATTTTGCATTGAAGAGTGATTCATTGTATAAGGCCACCCATCATAAAAGATTGCATCGGAATTTCATGGGATATACCTCAAATAAAACCGAACTCATGATAGGTCTTGGCATGAGTTCAATCAGCGATTCATGGCATGGATTCGCCCAAAATTTAAAAAGTCTGGAGGAGTATACTGAAAGTGTACATAGGGGTGAGTTACCCATTTTTAGGGGGCATACCCTTAACCATGAAGACCTGGTGGTCAGGAAACATATTTTGAATATCATGTGTAACTTCGAAACCTCATGGAGGGAAGAGAGTCTAAAATTTCCAGAGTTGGGAGAATGCCTGAATCGCTTGAAAGAAATGGAAAATGATGGCTTACTGATCATTGACCATGACAAAGAAAAGTTGACCTTACATAGCTATGCACGTCCCTTTGTTCGCAATGTATGCATGGCTTTTGATCTACATCTTCTTAGAAAAAAACCGTCTACGAGGCTATTTTCCATGACTATTTGATTTAGAGATTCTTGTAAGCAGATTATTTTTGATTCAATATAAGTGCAGATATTTGGCATTATTGTAGGACATGCTTATAACTTTAGTAAGATTACCAGGAGAAAGCAGGAAATGGAAAGGGATGTACTTGTTGACCTGCAGCCATGGTAGAAGGCTAATCGTAGGTTTCCCTACTTATGAAAATTAGAAGCTATATTCATAGCGTTCTCCTAAAATAGCACGCCATCCAATCCCTATATCCGCAAATATGCAAAATCATTATAAGCTCCTCACCTTATTCATGGCACTCCTGATAATTGCTTCAGGCTGTACACAGGATACATCAAAAAATCAACAGCCTCGGCCTAACATTGTCTTGATTGTTGCAGATGATTTGGGTTTTACTGATTTGGGTTGTTTTGGTAGTGAAATACGCACCCCTAACCTTGATCGATTAGCTTCCACAGGCTTACGAAATACCTCTTTTCACACAGCTCCTATGTGTTCACCCACCAGAGCCATGCTTCTCACGGGGGTAGATAACCACCGCAACGGTTATGGGACCATGGAAGGAGACTGGGCGGAAAACCAAAAAGGGGTAAGGGGCTATGAAGGATACCTGAATTTTGACGTCGTTACTTTTCCCAAACTGCTTCAAGCCAGCGGATATCACACCTCCATAGCAGGAAAATGGCATCAGGCCTTTCCCGCTGACAATGAGGCCTTATGGCCAGATAAACGTGGATTTGATCGCTCGTTTTGCATTTTGCAAGGTGGAGCTGGGCACTTGGACGATATGCAGCCCATGTTTTCCTTCTACAAAAAATCCCTTTATTTCGAAGACAATGGTTTGATAGACACTCTTCCCAAAGGCTTTTACTCCTCTGACTTTTACACTCAAAAAGCGATGGAATACATCTCGGAAAGTGTGGAAGAGAATAAGCCATTTTTCTCTTACGTTGCCTATACAGCTCCTCATTGGCCACTTCAGGTCCCAGATGAATACATAGACCTCTACAAAGGCAGATATGACAAGGGTTATGAAGCACTTGCAGCAGAACGTATTGCCCACGGCAAAAAACTTGGCATCATGTCAGCGAAGACTTCTATGCAGAAACTTACTCCCAATGTAATCCCCTGGCAAGAACTCAGCTATGAAGAAAAGGCAAAATCTTCAAGGACAATGGAGGTATATGCAGCAATGGTTGAAAGGCTTGATGCCAATATAGGTAAGCTCATTGAACACCTAAAATCACTCAATCAATACGAAAATACCCTTATTATATTCATGTCTGACAATGGAGCTGAGGGAAACAACATCTTCAACATAGTGGATACCAGAGAATGGGTCTCTGAAAACTTCGATAACAGCCTGGAAAATATGGGGCGAAAGAATTCTTATATTTTCACGGGCCCCTCATGGGCTCAGGTTAGCTCTTTGCCATACAAATGGTATAAGGGGTTTTCGACAGAAGGAGGAGTTAGATGTCCCTTGATCATCAGTTTTCCTAAATGGATGACCTATGCCGGGAAAATTAGCGATGATTTCATTTCGGTAAAGGACTTGGCTCCTACCATCCTTGAGTTTGCCAGCGTGGAACATCCGGATTCCGTATTCAATGGCAGAAAAATATACCCCATGGATGGGAGTTCGCTGAAAGATTGGCTGGAAGGAAAACGTGAGTACGCTCACAAAAGTGATAAGGCACATTGCTGGGAGTTATATGGCCGAAGGGCTGTGCTCAAGGGCGATTGGAAAGCAGAATTCTATGATGAACCATACGGCAAAGGTATTTGGGAACTGTATAACCTCAAGGAAGATCCATCTCAAAACATGGATTTGGCAACAAGCGAAACGGACAAACTGACTGAGTTAATGGCCGATTGGGATGAATATGCCCTTCGCTATGAACTAACCCTTCCCAATGTAAAGGTGGGTTATGGTGAAGATGAGGTATGGAGGAAGATTCCGAATTAAGCTGGGATTCGCATAGATGGTGGCGGTCATTAAGAAAATACTTGTTGAGTCCATAGGACAAACAAAAGCCTGAAATCCTTTAGTATTTCCTTGAAATCCTTTAGACTCTGCTTTTGTTATAAGTGTAATTGATGTCCAGAATCAAATGATGATGTTTTCTATCATAAAAGAATGGACATGACTGTAACAAAAGAAATGTATGAAAAGGAACTACAGGCCCATTATGACCAGTATAGATTCCTTGTTTCAGTAAATTCAAAAAGATGGAGCTTGAACTTAATGACTCGCATGGTCAGGCTATCCAAGGGACAGAAGGTTAAATCCGTAGTCAATGAAACGCAGGCTGTTCCGAGCACCATGACCAAGGGGCATAACATTCGCACCAGGGTCTTTCGACCTGAAGGAAGTACCAAAGCATTGCCTGCCATGTTGTACTTACATGGAGGTGGCTACATGATGGGATTACCTGAAATGGCGAATGTTTTTTACGCAGACATACTGAAAAGAAGGGATATTGTCATTTTTGCACCTGATTACAGGCTTTCTCAGAAAGATCCATTTCCTGCCGGTTTCAATGATTGTTATGACGTACTCCTTTGGATGCGAGATAATGCAGAGGAACTCAACATAGATCCCAATAACTTTATCATCGCAGGGCATAGCGCAGGTGGTGGAATGACTGCTGCAGTAACGCTAAAAGCCAGGGACACCCAGGATGTCAATTTGGCTTTTCAAATGCCTATTTACCCCATGCTTGACCACAGAATGATGACAGAATCTTCCAAGATGCTTGGCTCCACCATGTGGGATGGAAAAATTAACGCATTCGCCTGGAATCTTTACCTGAGAAACCTGCAAGGGGAAGTTCCAGCCTATGCTTCTCCTGCCTTGAACGAGGACTACAGTGGATTTCCACCAACAATTAGCTTTGTAGGAGATTTAGAACCATTTCACGATGAAAACTTAGCCTATATCGATGCCTTGAAGAATGCAGGTATTCCGGTTAAATTTAAAGTATTTAAGGGCGGTTATCATGGATTTGAAGTTGGTTCTCCTGAAACAAGGATGGGCAAAGCAGCGAACGAGTTCCAATTGGATGCCTTTGAAGAGTTTTATGACAAATATGTTCAGTAAGTAGTTGGGTTTTAGTTCTGTACAATTAAACTATAATTATGGAAGAAACCATTGAGGTGCGTAAAATATCCCAGCTACATAAAATGGGAGGATTGCCAAGTCCCAGGCATCAGTTGGTAAGCGTGATTCATAACCGCGACATAAAGACGGTTTCTGCGATGCAGGGAATCAAGGTAATCAACCATTTATATACAATTATCTTCAAATCTTCCAATATCTGCAGTTCCTTTTCTTATGGCAGGAATTCCTATGACCATGAGGAAGGGACCTTGGTTTTCACCGCTCCAGGGCAGGTGATGAAATTTAATGATAATTCTGTAGAGGACGAACAAATAGATCCGGAAGGTTGGTCATTGATCTTCCATCCAGATGTATTCCGGAAATCCGATCTCTCTGAAAAAATGAACAAGTATTCATATTTTCATTATGATTCTAATGAAGCCTTACACATTTCAGATAATGAACGGGTAACCATTGAGGAATTATTAAACAAAATCATTCAAGAATACAACCAACCCCTTGATAGACATAGCCAACACCTGATTGTTTCAAATATTGAACTTTTTTTGGACTATTGTCTTAGGTTCTATGATCGTCAATTCTTCTCAAGGGCCAACTTAAACAGCGACGTCATGTCAAAATTTGAGAGATTCCTGAGAAACTACTACGAATCTGATCTGGTCTCTCAAAATGGAATTCCAAGCGTAGAATATTGTGCCAGACAACTCAGTTTCTCCCCCAATTACCTAAGTGATTTACTCAAAAAGGAAACTGGAAAAACAGCCTTGGAACATATTCACTTCTTTTTGATTGAAAGAGCCAAAAATAGCCTACTCAATTCTTCAGATACCATAAGTGGAATTGCATACTCCCTTGGATTTGAATTCCCTCAGCATTTCAGCAACCTATTTAAATCCAAAACAGGACTAAGTCCGAAGGAATACCGAAATTTAAATTGAGCAAGCGAGGCCTGAAAAAACAAGCTTAAGCCATCAAGGAAATTAGCCCATTCGGAAATACTTTTTATGATATACAAGCTCTCATTGATGAATTGAAGGCTTATATTTCGAATGATTAACCCAAGCTGCTGGTTTGGCGGACTCAAAGGGTAAATGTCATTTCGATCCAGGCCTAGCTGTCGTGTGGAATGGAACATGTCATCTCGAACGTTAGTGAGAGACCTATGCAATAGGGTGAGTAGATTTCTCGCTCAAGCTCGAAATTACAGCCAAGCTTGTCTAATGATGACAATTTTATCTTTAGGTAAATAAACGCATGTAACACAAATAGCAACTTGGATTAATTAAGGGCGAACATATAACTTTTTATGTCAAACACCCTCATTTTTAGGTTCAACCCACGACATCCCCTGTATAAGCCTTTGCATAGCCATTTTTGAGGGACTCATCACAATAATTATAGGATAGCTATTGCTGTATTTAAGTTTGAAAGGAATAATGCTTCACCCTGCATCGGAGAGCATCAAACATTGGTTCCTACATTCTTTAAACAACAGTATATGAGTACATTATCCATAAAAAATCTATCAAAAACTTATCCCAATGGTGTCAGAGCTCTTGACAAGGTATCTTTAACAATTGAAAAGGGGATGTTTGGTCTTCTTGGGCCAAATGGGGCGGGAAAATCCTCCTTGATGCGGACCCTAGCAAGCTTACAGGAAGCGGACTCAGGAACCGTAAGATTGGACAATATCGATGTCCTCAGGAATCCACTGGAAGCTCGCAAGCTGCTAGGGTATTTGCCACAGGAGTTTGGGGTCTATCCTCGAATTACAGCTCATCAATTGTTGACCCACCTGGCCATCTTGAAAGGCATTACCAATAGATCCGAAAGGAAGGATCTGGTTACCTACCTTCTACATAAGGTTAATTTGTACGAAAAGCGAAATACATCACTAAAGGGATTCTCAGGAGGGATGAAACAACGTGTCGGAATCGCCCAGGCCCTTATAGGGAATCCCAGGCTCATCATTGTAGACGAGCCTACGGCGGGTCTGGACCCTGCTGAGCGCAATCGATTCTATAATTTGTTGGCTAGCCTGAGTCAAGAGGTAATTGTTATTTTGTCGACGCACATCGTTGACGATGTAAGGGAGCTTTGTACACAAATGGCCATCATGAATTTGGGCCAAATTCTCTACCATGGATCTCCCCAAGATGCCATCGAAGAACTCTCAAATAAGGTATATCGAAAACTTGTTGGGCGAGACCAGCTAGAGGACTATGCCAAAACATATAAAATCATCTCCAATAAAATGGTTGCTGGTCAACCCTTGATCCATGTCCTATGCGAAACGCATCCACAAAATGGTTTTGAACCACTCAGGCCTGACTTGGAAGATGTTTTCTTTTCAAAAATCAATACCTCCAGTGTACTTGTTTAACCTCCTTTAATCTCCAAAACCATGTTTAAAACATTCTTCCTCTCAGAATTGAAATATACCCTGAGGCAGCCCTTGGTCTATGTCTTTATCTTGATTTTTGCCTTGATGGAATTCTTCCCTATGGTCAGCGACCAAGTACGAATCGGAGAGGCAATCGGCAATTTCAATCGAAATTCACCTTATGTCCTTGCGCAGCATATGACCATCCTCAGCCTCCTTTCGCTGGTAATGGTGGTTACCTTTTTCAACAATGCAGCCCTGAGAGATTATGAAAACAAGTTTCAGGATATTCTATTCTCAACCCCCCTCAGCAAATCCGCTTATTTTTTTGGACGATTTTTTGGTGCCTTGTTGATTTCTACCTTGCCCTTACTTGGAGTTTTTTTAGGGATGGTAAGTGGTACTTATTTGAATTCCATTTTTGGATGGTACGACAGCAAGTATTTTGGACCATTTAGTTTTGACATGTTCCTGAATAACTACCTGCTCATTATACTGCCCAATATGTTCATTGCGGGTGCGATCATTTATGCCATGGCATTAAGATGGCAAAGTACGATTATTTCATTTATGGGGGCTTTGATGATCATTGCAGCTTACATCATCTCAACTACCCTTACTTCAGACCTTGGCAATGAAAGCCTTGCGGGTCTATCCGACATTTTTGGAATAAACACCTATAAGATTGAAAGCAAATATTTTACCCCAATTGAGAAAAATACCATCAGCCCAGGCTTTTCGGGATTACTATTTCAAAATCGAGTTTTATGGTCTTCACTGGCCACTATAATCTTACTCATGTCTTATGCGAACTTTTCTTTTAAGCGGAGATATAGAAAAGTTAAAGTCCGTAAGCTATCAGAAGCTCAGCCTGTAGCTACATTTGATTTACCTCATTTTAAGGCTTCATTTACAAGAAATACTACCTGGCTCCAGTTCAAAAGTTTCTTTTTGGTGAATTTCTTAAGTATTGTAAAGAGTGCGACCTTTAAAATTCTATTCCTGTTTTGTATCATTATTTTGGTCATAGATTTAAGTAATGGCTTTGAAAACCTGGGGCTGCAATCTTACCCTTTGACCTATATAGTACTGGATTCGATCGAAGGAAAAACAAAACTATTCCTTGTTGTTATAGCTATTTTCTTTAGCGGGGAACTCATTTGGAGAGACAGAGATGTAAACATCAATGAGGTCATTGATGCAACAGCACATACCTCACTTATCTCTTTGGTTGCAAAGGTTTTATCCTTAATAGGTACAGTGGTCATCTTCCATTTGTTTTTTATCCTTGTTGGCATGGCCTATCAGCTATGGAATGGCTTTACCAGGATTGAAATGGATGTATATTTTTTGGACTTTTTCTACAGCGATTTGCCACTGCTGGTATCCTTCTCCGGAATCAGCATATTGATACAGGTATTATGCAGCAACAAATACCTGGGATACTTCATTGCTATTTTAATTCTTTTTGTTTTAGAAAGTGTTTTACAAATTCTGGACATTCGCTCAAATATGTTCAACATGATTAATGGTCCGTATTTGCAATACTCTGATATGGATCGTTTTGGACCAGGCCTTACAGCAGCACTTTGGTTTAACCTCTATTGGCTTTTGCTGGCTATCTTGGGAATCCTTGCGGCAGGTGCCCTTTGGAACCGTGGAGCGAAAAGCAGTTTACGAGAAAGACTGAAAAAAGCGAAAAAAGAAACCCCTGCTAATTATAGGAGAATAATCCTCGCCTTTACACTTCTGTGGTTGGCCGTTGCGGGATTCGTCTACTACAATACCCAAATCCTCAATCCATATCATTCAAATGCCACGAAGGAAAAACTTGCAGCAGCTTACGAAAAGAAGTATGGAAAATACAAACAAGTAAAGGTACCCAAGATTACTGATGTCAAATATCAACTTGATATTTTTCCTGCAAAAAGAAATGTCCACGTCAAAGCATCCATAGAACTCAGTAATGCCACTCAGGAGCCTATTGACTCTTTACATTTTTATTGCCCTAAAGATTGGGAATGTAGCCTGGAAATTCCCAATGCTACCCTGGTCTACACAGATCAAGTCTACAATTATTTCATTTATGAACTGAATACTCCCTTATCCCCTGGGCAAAAAATGGTCATGAAAATGGATAATGCCTACACGACCAAGGGTTTTGGTAACGACCGAGGCAATACAGACATTCTCCAAAATGGAACATTCCTCGACAATGGAGATATCCTACCTTCCATGGGCTATAACCAAGACTTAGAATTAAGAGATAACAATACCCGAAGAAAGTACGGACTTCCCCCCCAGGAAGAGATGCCAAAGTTGACTGAGGTACTGGGAGATTCGCATATGAGCAATTATAACTCCAAAGGTCAGTCTGACTTTATCAATATAGAAACGCTTATTTCTACCTCCAGGGATCAAGTAGCCATTGCACCGGGCTCATTATTAAAGCAGTGGGAGGAAAAGGGAAGAAACTACTTCCATTACAAGATAGATACAGCATCCATAAATTTTTATTCATTCTTATCCGCTGATTATAAAATTGCAAAAAGGCAATGGAAAGGAATAGATATGGAAGTCTACTATGATGAAAAGCACCATGTCAATGTAGAAATGATGCTAGATGCTATACAGCGTTCCTTACAATATTACACGAAGAATTTTGGGCCATACTACCATAAGCAAGCACGAATCATTGAATTTCCCCGTTATGCAAAGTTTGCGGCATCCTACCCAGGCACCATGCCCTACTCTGAAGCCTTCGGATTTATCATGAATCTTCAAGATACAAGCAAAAACAACGTCATCGATTGGGTCGTGGCACATGAAATGGCACATCAATGGTGGGCACATCAAGTAATCGGCGCAGATATGCAAGGAGCTAAAATGCTAAGTGAGAGTTTTGCCGAATATTCTTCATTGATGACCCTAAAAAGCATTACAGACAACCCCATGAAGATTCGTCAGTTTTTGACTTACAATCACGATGGCTATTTGAAGGGACGAGGAGGCGAACGCGGAAAGGAACTTCCCCTGTATAAAACAGAAAACCAGGGCTACATTCACTATGGAAAAGGCAGCCTCATGTTATTCGCACTCCAGGATTATATTGGTGAGGACAGAGTGAATGCTGCAATGAGAGGCCTATTGGAAGAGTACAGGTATAAGGCTGGCCCTTATCCAAGCACACTTGACTTCTTGCGACATTTGGAGCCACAGGTTCCGGATTCCTTAAAATACCTGATCGATGATTGGTTCAAAGAGATTACGATCTACGACAATCGTTTGAATGAAGCCAATTATAGAGTACTAGATAATGGTAAATACGAAGTCACCATGGAAATTGAGAGTTATAAAATAAAATCAGACAGCCTGGGAAATGAAACCCATGTGGCCATCAATGACTGGATTGATATTGGCTTCTTTATGGATGAAAAGGAAGAGAGACTCTATCAAGCCAAACGATTGAAATTTGATAAGGCAAGCTCGTCAATCACTGTCCTTTTAGATTCTTTACCGGCAAAAGCAGCAATTGATCCCAGACACCTTTTGATTGATAGGGTCTACCGGGATAATATCAAAACCCTCCAGTCTAAGTAATTTAGTCGAAATTTAGAGTGGATTGCAAAAATCATCTTTTTGAAATGCTATTGATATTCAGACAGTTAAGTGAACAGCCTTATTTCGATTAATCCATGCCTCCGGTTTTGAGACATATAACCCTGACAGGGTTTAAACCCTGTCAGGGTTATATTAAAAATACGGCTTTCGTCAGAATAAGCATTAAGCAATGTTCAACCTTAAGCCATGTTGGAAAAAGGAGAACCAAATACACCAATCACTCTCTGGAAATCATTGGTTTCAAATCCAAAAATCGTCAAGTAAAGCTTAAAGCCTTACTGACGATTCCGCTTTCATGGTCTAATGGTAAGTTGTATTCAAAAAAATCCTACATAGGAGATATCCAGTTTCAGAAAGCACCTATTCCTTTGAGCGATTATTTATATTTATTCTCAAGCCAAAGCGAAAACCTGATGAAAAGTCGTTTAAGTCAACAGAGGTCAACTTTTCACGGTTAAGACGGTAAGAAAATGATAGTGCAGCATTCGGGATGACCTGGTAAGTCATTCCAGCTCCAAAACCTAGCCTGAATACGCTGGTTCGCGCAAGTTCGTCTCCACTATCTGCCGTACTGATTCTCTCCCCCCCGCCCAAATAGTTTTCCAGATTTAAGGCAAAACGACCACGCTGGTAAAAATAATACCTGGATAGGAGACCTACATCATATATTTTCTGGGTCCAATCTGAAAAAAGCCCCCTTATATTGCGGTATTGTCCACTTATGCCAAATGATACATTATCAAACAAAAAATAACTGGCTTCAGGCATTACCCGCCAATTCTTAAGAGAAAAGCCGTCGCTAACATCAAGGTTAGTAATGGCATCAGCCCCAATTTGGATAGTTCCCTTTTTAAGCTGCGCCGACAATTCACATACGTAAAAAAAGGAAATCAATAAGATTAGTGTCCGAAAAACATTCATGGTTTATGTGCTTAAATCCTTAGAAATTGTAGAAGCAGGCTTCATCTATTGGGGAAAAATAGGCTTGTATACCCGCATGTATCTTTGCCATTGAGACGGTATTGAACTAGAATCCGTTGCATGGGATTAATCAATAAATTAAGAATTTGAAATCGCTCAGCCAATTTCATGCTGAAAAATAAATCATCCTCAAGGCTTGACGATTAAACAAGCCCAACCGATGAATATGTCCGGAGTTGTGGTACATTTGGCCATGATTATGCTGAAATGGAACCTACACGCAATTAGCCATGAGAGAATTAGGGCTTAATGATTTTCCGATGAAGACTTTTGACAAGGTCAGGTATGCCGATACCGACCGTCAAGGCCATGTAAACAATGCCGTATTTTCTACCTTTCTGGAAACCGGCAGGGTTGAAATTCTTTACAACAAAGAATCCCCCATCCTAAACGGCAACACTAGCTTTGTCATAGCTTCCCTAAAATTGGACTTTTCAAAAGAAATCAAATGGCCTGGTCAGGTGGATATCGGAACAGCTGTTTTGAAAATTGGCAACAGTTCAATCGTTCTTTTTCAGAAATTATTTCAGAATGGGATTGCTGTAGCCCATGCTGAAACGGTTATCGTTCAGGTTCACAATGAAAATAGGAGTAGCTTTCCACTCAGCGACCAGGCAAAGGAAAACTTGAACAGGTGGCTCCTGGAGCAATAAATATCGCAACTAGGACTATGAATCAAGCCAAATGAAGCCCCATTGCACATGGAGATATGTATCACAAAGTATGTATTAAGCACAAACCAGGATCATGGCAAAAAAATTACTTCCAAGAATTGAACAGTTAGAAGAAAAAAAGCTAATTGGCCAAAGCTTAAAAATGAGTTTGACCTATAATAAAACAACCCATCTTTGGAGACAATTTGTACCCAGGATTAAAGAAATTCAGGGAAGATCATCAGCAGATAAAATCTCTATGCAGATCTATCCTCCACTATATTACCAAGAATTCAATCCAAATAAAGATTTCGAAAAATGGGCAGCGGTAGAGGTATTGGATCTCAAAAATATTCCTGAGGGTATGAAATCATTTGTTCTCGAAGGAGGACTTTATGCGGTTTTTGATTACAACGGTTCCAGTTCTGACAACTCCATATTTCAATACATTTTTTCAGAATGGCTACCTCCTTCCGCTTATGTGATTGACGAAAGGCCCCATTTTGAAGTCCTGGGTTCAGGATACAAGAATAATGATCCGAATTCGCAAGAGGAGATATGGATTCCCATTAAGCAAAAATCAATACTTGATTAGGCTACGCCATGGCTATCAGCCCGAAGCTATACTTTCAAGGTATATCCTTTTCCACGTTGATTTAAAATCTCAACATTTGACAAACCTGTGAGCTTCTTCCGCAGCCTTGAGATATACATATCCAAACTCCTGCCCGTAACGACGCCCTCTTTTAGCCATACCTCCTGGGTCAAATAGTCTCTGGAAACAAGTTGGCCTTCATTTTCGAAGAGGATACTAAAGATTTGTGCTTCCTTATTGGTCAACTTGATCTTCTTATCCTTTGTGAGGATTTGATTGGTATCAAGTTCAAACTGTATTCCCTTAAGCTGGATGGTAGCCTTGACCGTGGGCTTTTGAGTTTTTTCCTTGATAGATAAATTCCTGAACAATGCCACCGAGACCAGCACCAAGCCAAGGATGCCAAAGGTAATAGCATTCAAGCCTAATAACGGCTGCTTATGCTCATAAAAACTGACATCTACATAGTAATCCGATTTGGGCAAGTTCCTTCCAAGACAGGGAATTTCCTTTGGGTCTTGATGATTTATTTCAAAGCCATAGACGAGTTTTTTTGATGCGACATCCAACACATGTACGATGGCCCTGGGAGCAATCTCCGAACTCAAATGCTTCATGGCCAAACCTGACAAAGAATCAGGATTAATTGGAATGTGATCTTTGAAACTTAATCTTAAACTACCTCCACCTATTTCCTCCACGGGTAGAACCGGAGAGTGAAAATCATGTGCATTGCTCAACAACCCATCACCTATGGCCCTTACGGCCAGTTGAGCTTGCTTTTTGGCTAGTTGTTCATTGGGCTTTGAAAGCGATTGAGCCAGGCTGACGGTCACCAACACCAAAAAGCACAAAAGGCTCACTTTTAGGATTTTATCAACTGTAAATTTATTTTTTACATTCATTTTAATTCCTTTTTACAAGCCTGATAGCCTAGAAAAAGTCCATCAGCAATAGTTTAGGGCAAGCAAAATATAAGCACTATGAGAAAACTATTGCAATTCAATCCCAATCTTCACGTAGGCATGGACCTGATCAGGGTCCTGCTGGGAGGCATCATCATTTCATTTGGAATTGAAATATTCAGCGCAGAGCAGATGGTAGGTTATACCGAATGGCTTACAAAGGTAGGAATACCTCTTCCAGGATTTATGGCCTACTTGGGGAAAGTGGCAGAACTGGTCGGCGGCGCCCTTCTTCTAGTTGGTCTTTTTACCAGACTTAGTAGTATTCCGCTTATCATCACCATGTTTGTGGTGAACTTCATCATGCTGGACGGAAACATAAGATCCGAGCCATTCTATCTCCTCCTGTTGTTTTTGATCTATCTCTTTGTTGGAAGTGGAAAGTTGAGCCTCGATTTCTTGATTGGGAGAAAGAAGTCCCTTCATTTAAGCTAAGAGTTCCATGCCTGTGCCTCATGTTCCGGCATCTATAGGGTTCAAATAAAAAACCTTTCACTTGCAAATCCTTGAATCCAGGCAAACCAACATTAATAGCCATCAGCACCCTTTCAATCCTGCACCTACCAATTCTTTTCTATAAAGGGGATTAGGATTTCCTCTTTCAAAAAAAGGAAAGATGATTTATAGCGGAAATATGCGTGATATAATGTAAATTAAATTTAAGGGATTTATGAAAATTCCAAATGCTAAATATAACTACCTCGCTATGTATCAAAAGTTTCAGCTTTCAAAACCCATATCAGGGCAGGAAAAATTTGTGGAGATGCCCGATGGCAGCCAGATATATACCGTCGCTTCGGGAAGTGGAAAAACCACCATTTTGTTGGCGCATGGCTATGGATTTAGCCACCTTGAATGGAACGTCATCGTAGAAAGATTGAATCAATTGAATTATCGAACCATAGTTTTTGACCAGAGAGGACATGGCAAGTCAAGCATTGGGCGGGACGGCATTGGTTCCGCCTCAATGGCTTCAGATTATAGAAATCTAATTGAGTACTTTGGATTGGAAGATTGCATAATTGTTGGACATTCAATGGGAGGATTTTTGACGATGAAATTTTTACTTGATAATCCTGAAATGCAACACAAACAAGTTAAGGCTTGCGTCCTGATGGCCACATTTGCTGGGGATGTCAACAAAAATAATTTCCAAAACCGTCTACAAATTCCATTGATCAAATCTGGCATCTTGCTGAACCTCATCAAATGGCAAGCCATTGGGTATCAATTTGGGAAGTCCCTGCTAGGAGACAATCCTGACCCGGAGATTATACGTGTGATACTTGAGATATTCCCCCAACAAGATCACTCCAAACTCGTTCCGATCCTAAATGCTTTTGCCAAGGAAAGTTACTATGACCAACTGGGAAAAATAAGCATTCCATCTGCCATTGTAATCGGTGATAAAGATGCTACGACCCCTCCCTTTCACACCACTGATCTTGTAGAAAAAATACCCAAGAGTACCCGTATAGATATAAAAGGCAAAGGCCATTGCCTGAATGTAGAAGCCCCCGAAGAAATTATCAAAGCGATCCAGCTGATGGATGCCTAGGCTTTCAGAACTATGCAAAACTATCTATGGCGAGAAAAATCTCAGGGGAATTATAGATTAAACCATTCTGAGTCAGGATAAAACAATGAGAATATTTTTAACCATCATTCTGCTAAGTAGCATCTGGGGATGCCAACAATCCCAAGAACAAGGAAATTATCCTCCCCAGGAAAAGAAAACATGGTACTTCTGGGCTGTTGATTGGAAGGCAAGTAACGATCAGTTTGTAGTAGGAGGTTCAAATGATTCATTCTTGAAGCTGTTTTCTGCCAATGAACCAACAGAAATCAAAAGCTATCCCTACCTGGGAACCATTACCAAAACCAAATGGCATCCCACTCAAAATAAATTGGCCATTTCAGTTCAGGATGGGAAATCACCACAAAACCTCCTAAACCTTGATACTGGCGTATTTACAGCCTTGGATAGCATCACCAATGATGGTGCGAGGGCTATAGGATGGAACCATAATGGAGAATTGCTGGCTGTAGGGGACTATGAGGGTTACCTCTGCATATTTGACCAGGAAGGAACCTTCATCAAGAAGGTCCAGACAGGTCAAAAAGGCATCATTGGTTTAGACTGGCACCCAAAAGAAAACCTGATCGTGGCTGTTGGAGAGAAGATCAGCCTCTACAACTACGAATTAGATAGCCTAAAGCACATCAATGATAGAAGTGAAGAGGTTGAAGTACTTATGCTTTGTGTAGCTTGGCATCCCGCTGGAAAGTTCTTTGTGACGGGAGATTACGGAGATTTTGAGCAACACTATCCTCCCTTGCTGCAATATTGGACCTATGAAGGAGATAGGATAAGGTCGATCAAAGAAAGTAAGGCAGAATACAGGAACATCAGTTGGTCCAATGATGGAGAATTATTGGCCACAGCCAGTGAAAAGGTCAGGCTTTGGAACCAAAGGGGAGATCTTATTGCAGCAGAAGCAACTCAGGATCTTCTTTGGGGAATAGACTGGAATGAAAACGGAAGTCGATTGGTAGCCACCGATGAAAAAAGAAGGATTATCCTATGGGATAGAAAGCTCAAAAAAGTGAAAGAACTGCAGTATTGAAAGAGAAAATGGATACCTGGCAAATCCATATTATTATTGTAATCCTATTTCTGCGGAAACGGATGATAACAAGTTTGTAGAGGGAAACGTGTCCTATAAAATCACCTCTGACAATATCTAATGGCATTCCCTAGGCCATACTATGCATTCCTTACAAATACCCTGGCCTACGGATTTGGAGCATAAGCTTTGACGTAGACCTTGAATTTCTGCCATTCTCTTTGTCAAATTTCTTCATAGAAAAATTAATAGATGACGAAAAACTGGGCTATCTTGGCATGAAGAGTGATGAAGCGATACAGCTAAGTAGTGATACCCATGGAACAATCAGAAGCAAAACAAAATCCCGGCTTTTTGGAATACGTCTACAAACTGAATGAGGGAAATGAACTCTCAGAAGCACTCCAAACTAGCTTGAAAGCAATCGATGAGATTGATAGGGTCCAATTAAACAGAATTGGGTTAAAAACTTATGCCGAAGGCAAATGGACCCTCAATAAGATATTTCAGCACCTCATAGACTGGGAGAGGATCTGGTGTTTCAGGGCCATCATTTTTGCACGAAGTGAAGGTACTACTCCAGAAGGACATGACCAGGAGATCATGGGCAAACATTCAAATGCCGACGAATTGTCAATTGAGCAACTATTAAAAGAACTCAGGATTGTACGCCAATCCAGCATCCTGATGTTTGATTCTTTCAATGAGGAGATATTGAATACCAACTGTCAATTCTTTGAATACCAAATGCCGCTCCATGCCATAGGGCTCACCATTGCCGCCCATCAAATACATCATTTCAATGTAATCAAGGAAAGGTACCTTCCTCTGGATATTTAGGTAAAGCCCACTTTGCAGTACCCAAGCCAATAGAAGCAGATATCAGTCATTTATAACGATAAACAGCGATGACAGAAATTATAGATTTAAGCCAGGAAATCTATGAGGGAATGCCTGTATACAAAGACCTCCCACAGGTAAAAATGAGCATTCACAATTCTCATGAAGAGTGGAATGGCATAAAAAATCCAAAGACCCAAACACCCGCCGTACACAAATTAGAATTGGGAGAACATACAGGAACCCATGTCGATGCCATCAACCACATGGAGATCCAACATCTAGGTAAGTCGATAGATAAAATGCCCTTAAGTATGTTTTACACAGAGGGAATTTGCCTGGACTTCTCCCACAAAACACTAAAAGAACTGATCGAGCCTCAAGAAATCCAGGAGGCTTGTGAAAAAGAGGGATTGGAAATAAAGGGTGGGGATACAGTGCTGTTATATACTGATCATTATCGAAAACACTTTGATACGAAAGATTGGAGCCATGGGCCAGGCATTTCTAGTGCAGCAGCCAGATGGCTGGGCGAAAAGAAGATCGCAGCTTTCGGGGTGGAGACCATGTCTCCAGGTGTTTCAGGGGTATCCAATAGAAAGGTTCATCACATTTGTGGGGAATTGAATTTTACGCATTACGAGAACATGATTAACCTCCACCTATTGATTGGCAGGGGCAGGTTCAGATTCATAGGCTTTCCCCTAAAAATAAGGGGGGGAACAGGTTCGCCGGTTAGGGCAGTTGCCATTTTTGAAAAATAAAAAATGTGCTTTCAGTTCACTTGCCTTTCCATTCAAAAAACTTTGAGAGCTTAAAAACAAGGGGCCATTCATTACCAAATGTCAAAAAATCGACATATAGCAGATCTGTTCATGTAATTCCTTTTGTTAACATTATTTTGTAAAACAAATGGTTTTACCTTCCGTTAATCGAAAAGAAAATCAATTATTATGAGGTTATCGCTTATTTTAATTCTTAGCCTTGCATATGTAACTGGGGCTTGCCAGACAAAATCCAGCCCAAAAGAGGGTAACAACGCCTACCCCATTCAAAAGACAGAAAAGGAGTGGAAAGAGATCCTTTCGGACAAGCAATTCTACATCCTTCGCCAGCAAGGTACCGAATATGCCTTCACAGGAGAATACTGGGACAACAAGAAAAAAGGCACCTATTACTCCGCCGCAACAGGTCAACCCTTGTTCCGTTCGGAACACAAGTATAAATCGGGTACTGGGTGGCCAAGTTTTTACAAACCCATTGATGAAAAGGCTGTCGTAGAAATTGTCGATAAAAGCCATGGCATGGTACGTACAGAAGTGGTTGACAGTGGAAGTGGTTCACACCTTGGGCATGTATTCAATGACGGCCCTGCACCAACAGGCCTCAGGTATTGTATGAATTCTGCCTCCCTACTATTTGTTGCTGACGGCGATGAATTACCGGCGATCGTAAAAGATTGGAAAGAAAAATACGGCAAAAAGTAATAAACACGACCGATCAAGTTTAGGAGTTCTGTAGATCATGCCCGGCATTTGCTGGGCATATTTGTTTTATCACTCCCACCTGCTCATCATCAGAAGTAGTTCAAGAGATCCCTTATTGAAAAATGGAACTTGAAACAAGCCTATCTTCACCGAATGACATAGAGCTTTTCCAGAAAATTTCATGGAAAACTTGAAAGACTTTTTTTTAGAAAGTGTTGTACCTTACTGATGAACATATTCAAGGAAAACAACAACCGTTCATTCTTGCTAGCAGCAGCCAATCCATCCATGGCTACATCAGTTACATCAGTCAATTAAAGATAAGTCTAATACCATGCTGAATACCTCCATCTTCAAAATTTCATTTCTTATCATCCTTTCTACCAGCCTTACAAGCTGCGACACAAACGAGAATCAGGACTCAAGCAATGCACGTATAGCAGTGAGTATGGAGAATAACATGCTGGCTAAGCTTACAAAAGAAAATACAGGAAACTTCAAATGGCTAAATCAACCAGAATCTTTTGAGCTTGAAAACGGAATCCTAAGGATAAAAGCCGAGAAGGAAACTGATTTTTTTAACAATCCGGAGGATTTAAAGAAGGCCGCCACTGCTCCTGTCCTATTCCATGAAATCAAGGGGGATTTTGTTGCAAAAGCCTTGGTAAAGCCGGATTTTTCTTCCATGTGGAATGCAGCAGCCCTCATGGTACATATAGATAATGATAACTGGATTAAGTTTGCCTTCGAAAACTCAGATGCAACTGGGCCAAGCATTGTTACTGTCGTAACCAAAAATGTATCAGACGATGCCAATGGGGTGCGGCTAAAAGGCCAGGAGCAAGTCTGGCTAAAATTGCTTCGCAAAGGCAATATTTACTCTATGCTTTGGTCTCTGGATGGCAAAGGTTACAAAATGGCACGTTTGTGTAACATGCCTGAAAGCGATTCTGTGAAGATTGGAATCGAAGCTCAAAGTCCTGTTGGTGAAACTGCTACTCATGAAGTAGCTTATTTTGGGGTTGAAAAAACCACAGTCAAGGATTCTAGGAAAGGAGAATAGGTTCGAAGGCTATTAGGATAAAACCAAATATTGGAAGCTGAATGCTAAATGATATAAACATTGTATCAACTGTGAAAACAATTCTTTTTCTGCTCATAGGTTTTGCTTTGTGTTCCTGTTCAGAGAGCAAGAAAAAGTTTGAAAGTCAATCCAAGCCCCTTCAAGAAGGGCAGCTTGGCATAATGGATACAGCCTTTCATTTGAAGATCCAGCCTTGGACCTGAGCCTCGATAATTCCCATTTTTTCATCTCGGGAATCACAAATCTGATAAAGGATCAATTGTGGTTTGGGACCATCATGCAAGGTGCCATTGGCTTCAATGGTAAGCAATTTGAAAGAATAGTTGATGAGTCTATGGACTTTGATTCAGGTAAAGAGTTTTTTCATATCCGAAGTATGCTTCAGGACTCCAAGGGCAATCTATGGATAGGGAATAATGGAATAGGTGTGATCCTGAAAAAAGGCGATGAACTGATCCAATTATTTAAAGTATAACTACTCAGTCAGGGCTTCAAACTATTTGAATGGAGGGGATTTTATCTAATTGGCGACGAAAACTGGAAAGAAGTTGGGCTTATGGCTATTATTGGAAATAATAGGGCTCAGAATACCTTATCATCTTGGAATTCGGGAGCATAAAGATTAACCATATTTATCTTACAATTCTTAGCCAGGATTCCAACTCATCTGATTGAAAGGCGATTCTTATAAAAGCAATATCCAATGGATATTTAGAAACCACCTTTTTTAAAAAAACATATGCCCAAAGAGATCAAATTTAAACAAGGACGATTGGTTTTAGGAATGTTAGTACTGCTCCTATTTCTGGCCACGTCGGTTTCGTTTTTCTTATGGCCAGAAGCATTTGTCAGGAATGTTTATACGAAGCCAGAGTACATTCAAATATTGGGGATAATAGGAATCGTCTTGTATGTTGCCTTATTATTTTCTTATGGAAGTCTGTTTGGTCGCAAAACCGCTATCATCATTACAAACGAGTTTTTGGTTGACCATTCCAAGTATGAGTCCTTGGGTGAAATAAGGTGGAGTGAGGTTTCCCGAATTCAGAAGATTCATAAAAGCAATGTTGAGGTATTTTTAAATAAAGAAGCATTTGATTCCAGGAAAATAAGTTGGTTTAAACGATTCTTGATGTTCATGAGCAATTGGAAGCACGAAAAAAGTGTACTCATTTCGAGTGCTTTGCTGGAGTGTAGCAGGGAGACGCTGTACAGACACTTGAAAAAGGCTCATAAGGATTCCCAAACAAAATAAGGGGCCATTGCTATGCAACAGCCCCCTTACTTAAATTCATAAGGGATCAGAATCAATCCATTCCTTCAATCCATGGTCCGCCTGCCTTGACAATCATGCTGCCAATCTCCTTGGCTTCTGACTGCAGTTGGTTGAGCTTCTCATTGATGGATTGCCATTCTTTCATTATGATATCAACTGACATCAAATGAGTGGGCGTAGGTCCATAGGTCGACATGGAAATTCCCCTGTTCACAGCGAAGAGCCTGGCTCCAATCGTAGGCTTGACCTTCTCTCCAATCTCATTCTTGGCGGGGTTCCCATTGAGCTGGGTATCCAGGGCATCTAGTTCCTGTTGCAACTTGGCGATGCGCTCCATCACCTCGCTGCCAACAGACGACCTTGAGGCCGCCGTCAATAAATTTTTACTGCTCTTTCGGGTATGCGAAAGTCTGGTAGAAAGTGTCAGTACATCTCGACTCAACTGCTCAAACTGGCGCCAGAATGCTGTGACCTCTTCCATTGATTTGCCTTTCAGGGCTGTCTCACCCAGTCGTTCAACCTTCACATCCACAGGGCCTGCAAGTTGAGTACTTTTGCCCTTCTCAAAGGCATGGAGGGTGGCGGTATAATTGCCAGGCGCAGCAGGCAAAGCTGTTAGCTCTCCACCGGCATTCATCCTAAGTATGCCTGAACCGCCTGCTTTCAAGTCCCAGCTTACACGATTGAAACCTGCTGCATTTTTGGCTTTGACACGATTGATGACCTTGCCTTGCTGGTCCTTAATCTCCAGATAAAGAAAGGGCTTCAACTCGCGGGTTTCCTCTCCAAGCTTATCCCAACCTGGAAAGGGGATGTTGCCAGTGATTGATTTTTCCTCTCCCTTACGGACATCCTTGAGGCTTTTAATTTTTGATTTCAGATAGTAAGTAAATACCGCTCCAAAATCCGGATTGGGAGCCACGAACAATTGCGAACCCTGCGATCCCCTCGCATCATCGAAGGAAAGTACCGATTTTTGGACATACCACCAGGCTTTACGCGGCTCAAATAGGCTGGCAGTTTCTCCTAATTGCTCTTTATTTACATTTCTAAGTGCCGAATAATCATCTAAAATGTAGAAGCCTCTACCAAAGGATGCGGCAACCAGATCATTCTCACGCCTTTGTATGGCCAGGTCGCGAAAAGATATCGTAGGAATGCCCCCATTCATTTCTGTCCAGCTTGCCCCACCATCTACTGTTACATATATACCAAACTCAGTAGCCAGGAACATCAAATCCTTCTTTACATGATCCTGCACAATGCGCCAGACTAGGTTCTTCTCCCCTAGCCCATTTTCAATCCTTCTCCATGTAGCGCCTTTGTCTGTACTTTTGAGTAAATAAGGCTTGTAATCCCCTTCTTTGTGGTTATCCAAGACCACATAAAGGGTATTTTCGTCAAAAAGGTCTGCCTTGATGTCATTGACATAGCATCTCTCAGGTACCCCCAGGGCACTGACCTCTATTTTCATCCAATTTTTCCCTTCATCAGAGCTTATCTGAATCAATCCATCATCTGTCCCAATGAAAATCACCTTCTCATTGACAGGAGAAACCGCAATCGATGTGATGGTATTAAAGTTTGACATGGCTCCGACATCCCATGGGGAGTCCCAGCTTTGGATTCTCCCCATGATGGGCAGGGCTACTCGTTCCTCATTCCTGGTCAAATCTCCCGAAAGGGCGGTCCATGAATCTCCTCGGTTGGTGGACTTCCACAATCTCTGTGAACCATGGTAAATGGTCGAAGGTACATGGGGAGATACCAGGATAGGTGCATCCCAATTGTAGCGTTCGTAATCCTCATTGGCTCCGGGCTGAGGCATGATGTCAACTACTTCACCTGACTTCAAATCGATGCGAGAAAGGGTTCCCTGTTGACGCTGCCCGTACATGATATCGGGATTCCCTGGCTCGGTGGCAGGCTGGTGCCCATCCCAATTGAGGACAACCTTCCAATCGGCATTTCGGATGCCATGGTGGTTCATGGTTCGAGATGGCCCACCTTCGGTACTGTTGTCCTGGGTACCTCCGTAGACATTGTAGAAGGGTTCCGCATCGTCTACGGCTACCTTATAAAACTGGGTGATGGGAAGGTTTTCCATGTATCGCCAACTAGCTCCCAGGTCAAAGCTCTCATATACACCTCCATCCGTACCGACAAGCAAATAATTGGGATCTGAAGGTTTGAATGCCAGGGCGTGGTTGTCTCCATGTTTGGCAGTTTCATCCATATTGGTGAAAGTTTTGCCACCGTCTTCTGATTTCATCAAGCGGTTGTTCATCATATAGAGGCGATCAAACTTATGTGGAGAAGCATAAATCTCCTGATAATAGTGAGGGCCTGTAGCCCCTGCAACGGCATTTGACATTTTTTTCCAACTACCCCCGCGGTTGTCGGATCTCCAGACGCCGCCTTTGGTGCGATTAAGTTCAATCGCGGCATAGAGGACATCCGGATTTTGGGGTGATATGGCCAGGCCGGTTTTTCCCCATTTGCCCTTGGGCAAGCCTTCCTTCAATTGCCTCCAATTGTCTCCGGCATCATCAGAAACGTACAAGCGAGATTTTTCTCCTCCTCCCATCCATGCAGCGATGGTTCGGTGATGTTCCCAGGTAACGGCATAGATCCTGTCAGGATTCCGAGGATCATATACCATATCGGTAACTCCGGTGTATTGATCATCTCCCAGGGTTTTCTTCCAGCTTTTTCCACCATCTACGGACTTAAAAAAGCCGCGTTCTCCACCGGGGCTCCAAAGGGGGCCTTGGGCAGCAACCATGATGACATTTGAGTTTTTGGGGTGAACAATGATCTTAGATATATGTTCAGATTCCTTCAAACCCATATTCTCCCATGTAGCTCCCCCATCCAGGCTTCGGTAGATTCCATCTCCAAATCCGGCATGCCGGCCACCGACATTTTCCCCTGTCCCTACCCAAACGGTATATGGATTGTTGGAGTCAAGGCTGACACAACCAATGGAATAAACTGATTGATCATCAAAAATGGGCTTAAAAGTGACACCGGCATTCGTGCTTTTCCAAACCCCTCCCGAACCTACGGCCACGTACCAGACGTTTTCATTGGTGGGATCGATGGCCAGATCGGCGATGCGCCCTGACATGAAGGCAGGACCGATGCTCCGGAATTTCAGGCTGTCGAAGAGCGAGGAACTCATGGGCTTGATGGCCTCCTCCTTCGAACGTTTTTTCTGTCCAAAGCCTGCTTTTATGCCACATAAAAGGAAGCATAACATTAACAAGAGTGGAATCTTCTTCATAAGCTTTAGTTTGTATCTGTGATTAAGTGGGTTCTAAGACGTAAAATACCTAAATCAGGGATTCTTTAAAATTTTGAGTTTTAGGTAAAGAGAGATGGACATTTTGGGGATATCCATTACGCACAACAGCTTCCATATAGAAAACAGTCAGGAAGCCATGACTTTCCACCACGCCTCCTCCACAAGGCATATGCTACTTATTCAAGAAGGAGGTGTAAGCACATTAAATCCTGAGCCGAAATTGCCAACTTCAATGGAATGACCATCTCCACCAAAAGCCAATTATTGAAAGAAAAACCACCCATACAGCCGTTTCAATAAAACATAATTTCCAGGGGAAACTTGGGATGCAATCAATGATTAAATATTATATATTTGGATATATCTACCAATAAATATTACCCTATTAATTAATCGAGAATGGAGGAAAAAGATCTGCTTGACAAGCTAAGAGAGTTAATTCTAAAAGGTGAAACCAAAAAACTTATTTCTCAATTAGTTCACCTGACAAAAGAAGAAGATAACAATTTCAAGTTGAACAAGGAGATCAAAAGTGAAATTATATTGCTCTCCGCCAGATTTGAGGATTTATTAAAAAAGCAGAGAGAAGGAATAATAGACATTGATAAGTTTGATATTAAGAAAAACAACATCAATAAATCACTAATTGAACTGATCGAGAAAATTGGAGAAAAAGCGGTAGTTCCAAGTCCCCCAAGCAATAGAATAAAAATCCTGATTGGAGGTCTTGGCAGTGTAATTCTCCTTTTGGGATTTGCATACTACTTCCTTGTTTATATGCCGAGCCAGCAAGGATCAACTGAGTTCAAGCCCCAAGAGGAGGAAGAACCGGGTCAGTTCATAATTATTGAAGACTCACCAATAACCAACCCTCCCAAACCAAGCAGGATTCACGAACCTACAAATTCCAAAGCTCCAGAAAAGAAAAAGCAGATTGAAACGGTGTCTAAGCAGGTAAGTGTAACGCCAAAGGATAGCCTCCCTGATCAAGGAACAAGTTTGTCTTGGAAAAGAAACAATTCTACGGATTCAATATTTTTTAGAGGGGAGCACATCAACCAGAACATTAAGAAGGTATCTTCGGGGAAGGATTGTATTGTCTATAATAAAATCAATGGGACAACCTACTTATTTGAAAACTATTATAACATCAAAGACGGCAAATTAAGGGATGGCAAATTACTCTCATCCCAGCCTGAAAGTATATTATGGAAAGCGAATAAGGATAATTATGTTGTCTATTTTCAAGGGGAAATTATTTCAAGAATAGTAACGAGCTCATGGAGTGTAGATGACTTCCTTATTTTTAATCCTAAAAATGGATACACCTACATTATTAAGAATTATGCATCTGGTTGGGATTATAAGCTACGAACAGGAGAGGTCATTAGCGAAGATCCGGAAAACATTTTATGGCGAGCAAAAGGTACAAACTTTACAATTTACTACAAAGGGGAAAATTTGACTAAAAAAAGAATAAAACACGAGTTTTACGGAGAAAACGATTATAGAATTAAAAACAAAAAGAATAAATCATATTATATATTGGAGAACTATAAAAATAGAAAAGACAATAAGCTGAGGATATCTGAAAAAGAATAAAGTACCTGTATTGGCCAGCGAACTTCCTGGTCTTTGAAGAAATTTTTGTAAGGATTCTCTTATGGAATTCTTATACCTTTCTGTTATAAAAAAATACTAACCTAAATTCCCTTATTGCCCCTGCATTACTTTGATTTAGGAAAAATTCGATGCGATAACACATCAGAAATAATTGTCTTCTAAAAAAATAACATATTAAAAATGAAAAATAGTAAAAATGACCTCCATGAATTGGTGAAGAACATCGGCTACCTGGAAGAGGTACTTTCATTTTCTACCTTTAAAAGATATGACTCTATTGAATTTACCAGTGAGGCAAGTTTAAGTTTAAATGGAGAATTAACCCTAAGCGGAGAGGGAATAGGAGAAACAAAAACCAAGGCTGAAATTGCAGCTTGTCAACAAATTCTCCATACCATAAAGCGAGATTACAAGCATTTACTAATTGACTGGGAACAAGTGAAGAAAGAGGCACAAATTGGCGATGTCTTGGTAAAGCTGAATGCCTACCTATCCCCTGAATTAAGGACTGCCGAAGAAAAATCACTCTGGCTCCAGGAAATAGAATCAGATAAAAACTTTGCAGAGCTTTTTAACAGTTTAAAGGAAGAAGGTGATGAGGCAGTTGCCTTTTTTGGTAGCAACCTTGGAGCCAAAAAGAAGGCCACCTGGATAGAGGCATTGGTATGGAAGAAGTATGGAGAGCAAATACTATCACCTAACTCAGCACATGCATTTGAAGATATGATGCAGTTTTTGAAGGAAGGCTAGGATTTATCTTTCCCATGAAGACGGTTCCATAAGCTGTCATGGTCTCAAACAATAACTTAAATATAGAACCAAAACTGGATAGGAAAGATTAGGCTACTTTTTTAGAAATATGTCCATAGGATGACGAATCTTCCCCACTCATAGGGATAGCTTTGTATGTAACCATAGAAATATTGTTAGATCCCTATGAAACGACTTGTGTATTTCTTCCCTTTGATCCTGCTGATTTTAAGCAGTTGTATTGGAACTGATTTTGTTGATGAACCGCTAGGACCTGTGCCTGTACGCCTTGACCTTAGCGACAATTCCATCGTTTTGCTGGAAGGTGAAAATCAACAGCTTTCTGCTAAGGTAATTGCCTCTGACGAAAGTGAAATGGACATAGCTGTGAGCTGGAACAGTCGAGACGCAGCCATAGCAAGTATAGATGAGAGTGGACTGGCCACTGCAGTTGCTGTAGGACAGGTATGGATAGATGTAACTACTCAGACCCTGGCAGACTCAGTCCTCGTAACCGTATCCGCAGATCCACAAGCCTTGGCCTCAATTGAAATTTTGGGAGGCCAATCTGAACTGACTATAGATGATAGCCTTCAGCTTGATGTAGTCATGCGAAATGCCAATGGAGATGTTTTGAGTGGCAAGGAGGTTAGCTGGGAAAGTTCTAACCCTACTGTTGGAGCCATAAATCAAGATGGCCTCGTAAGGGCCCTTGCAGACGGAACTACAGAGATAACCGCAAGAGCCGAAGGCCTTAAGAGCCTTCCCTATTCCTTGACTGTAAATGCTCCAGGCACAGATTCTGTCATCCTCATGGGTACCTTTACAGGTGTAAATGGATACAATGTGCAAGGTACAGCTACCCTGGTACGTGCAGAAACCTCTGAACTAAAACTAGGAAGTGATTTCCGAACTGCCAACGGTCCTGGCCTTTATGTCTACCTCAGCCCCAACTCCAACAATGTCACTGGTGGAGTAAGTTTGGGACTATTACAAAACACAACTGGTGAGCAAACCTATGCCATTCCAACCAACGTAAATCTCGAAGGGCTGGAAAATGTAATCATCTATTGTCAACCCTTTAGGGTACCATTTGGAGTAGCTAACCTTGAATAACACCTTAGCAAGATTTTACCGATGAAACGAATATCATTTTTTATAATAATCATCCTTGCTCTATTTTCATTCGCCCAGGCGCAAAGTGGATGGACGCAAAAGAAAAATGAAGGATATTTTAAACTAAACCAGAGTGCCATCCGCGCTGGACAGTTTTTTAATCCTGAAGGAACACTCATTGACATCACTACTACCTCTGTGTACAGCACAGTTTTGTATGGTGAGTATGGAGTTAATGATCGTTTGACAGCCTTGGTAAATGCCCAACTATTTGTTAGAGGAACCATTAATAGGCTGGAGAGCACGGTAGATGGAGCGATTGTTCCAGGAGATGAGTTCAATGGTTTGGGAGAAATTCAACTTGGACTGAAATATGGCCTTATCAAAAGCGGCCCGATTGTCCTGTCTGCTTCGGGTCAGGTGAAATTACCCTCTGGAGAAAATGTCGGGGGAAACACAGAGTTACTACAGACTGGCGATGGAGCATGGGGCGCCATAGGCATGATACATGCCTCTCATTCATTCTACCCAAAGCCTATTTATGCCAACCTTTCTGTAGGCTACCAGTGGAGAGGTACAGCCGAACTGGCTTATTCCAGCGGTTTGACGACAGTCAACTACGACGATGCCTTCGTTTGGGGAGGGGAATTGGGATGGACCCCAAATAAAAGCTGGGTCTTCGCCCTGAAGTGGACGCAAGTCCAGCCTTTTGGAGCCAACTCATCTGAAGGCGTTACCGGTAGTTCTTCCATCTTTGGAAACCGCCTGACTTACTTTGCCATCATTCCTGAAGCGAACTACCTTACCTCCAAAAATTGGGGATTTTCAGCCTCTGTAGGTGGGGTATTGTCTGCCAGAAACATCCTGGCAGCACCTAGCTTTAACCTGGGGGTATTCTACCAACTCAAACAATCTTGATTTCAACATCTGGATTATTGAACTTAAAAGAACCCAACTAAGACAGGTCTAAGTCCTGAAAAGATTGGCCCGCTTTTGCGGGCTTTTTTTATTTTGTAGTTGTGATGGATAAAATTGCCACCAAAATCATTGAGGGTAAGTAACCTTTATGAGGATTGAATTATGAGCAATACAAAAATAGTAACATTCAAATAGCTCCTTGAATAGCTGAGGGAGGCCTTCGACCAATTGCGATACGGTTGAGAGAAATTATTCTGGAGCATTGATCCAGAATGCCTATGAAGTGGTAGGTTTGGGAGACAAAGCAGCTACATTTGGGGTAAGGGCCAAGAAAATGAGTGAAGGAGATGTCTACATTCTCCCCTATAAAAAATGGATGAATTTAGGGTTTTACCAAGGCGCTGTATTGACAGACCAAGCTGGTTTGTTAGAGGGAACTGGAAAAAATATGAGGCAAATCAAAATGCGATCAGTGGAAGGTGTCAATAGAACTGAAGTTAAGGAACTTTTAAAGCTCGCATTCCAGGAAAGAAAAAACGCTCTTAACAAATAATGATCTTGTGGCAAAGCTATTTTATCCAATTGAATATTACAAGAAAATGAAACCTAAATGACAAGAGAAGAAATATTAATCAACAGCATCTGGACTTCGGGAAAAATGAACGTCTATTCCAAGTTTTTTAAACAAGAAGTCAGGTTAGACCTATTCACATCCGACTATAACCTCAGGAGTACCCAGGCCATCCTTTCTGAAAAATTCGTAGAAGCAGTTAATGATTTTTTAAATTTATCTTCTACAAGTCGTTCTCTTATGCAAGGCTTACTTTTCAAGCACTGCAACGAATGTTGTGAGAATACATCTTATGGCTTTGAGGTATTGGAGGGTGAGACAGAAACACAGACGAATCTAAGAGAATTTGGTGTGAGCGATGAAAAAAGCGCCTTGGAACAAGCAAATATTGACCACATCGTCATAAATGAAGGCGATCAGGAATACAATCGCTATGTAAAGTTGGTATTTTATCCGCCATGGGAGAACGAACATGGGTGCGAGCTGATCCTTAAAAATGGAGTTTTGCTAGACTTTTATGGAGAGAATGATACCTATGTGAGGCAATTTGATTAGTAGAGTTAGAATATAGACCCCATGAAAAGATATGTACCAATTATTCTCTTTGGGCTGGGTGCATTCACCTTTCACTTAGCATATAGCCTGTATATTAGAGGGTTCCATCCGCTGATTCAATCGGCTATATTAATCCTTTCCATTGCCTTGGTAATTGCTGGAATAATATTGACTGTAAGTAGGAAAAGTAAAAAAGAAGCCCTTATCAATTTTCTGCTATTGGGAATTATCCTCCTTTCTACCTGGCTCATTCAAATTAAATTATTTGATGGACAATCTCAGGTTGGACAAAGAAACTATCGATCTACTCAGCCAATAAAATGAGTCAAAGCAGGAGCTATGCTGTTATCGTCTCTAGACCTTCGATTTTTATTTTCAGTTGCTACCAAACTCTTTATCAGTTTCTTCGCCCCAATATCGGTTGTAAAGGAAGCTGATAATATCCACCAGTAATTTGTAAATAATCAAGCCAAGCGCTACGAAGGTGGAAACTTTGGATGAGGCTGCAATCAGCAAACCAAAGATCATCACAAATTGCTGCACCACTATCCTGATGGTTATGTTCAAGCCTTCATTAATCACACCTGTATGGTTGTATTCTTTTTTGTTGACATAATGACGCCGATAATAAAAAAGGTGCTCCGCAAACATCAGCAACAGAACCCACCAAAAAAGTTTTAATCCCAGGATAGCTTCACCTGAAAGGTGATTTCCAAAATAAGCCAATCCTGCGATCAGGTTCATAACGGTCAATTCAAAAATGGCAATGGGAATGCTAATGATCAAAAAGACCAGAATGAACACAAACTTAAAGCTCTTTCGGACCACACCCGAAGCAGGACTTATGAAGTTACTCAATCGTTGGAGGAAAGTTATCCGGGAATTACCTGCCTTTTGGCTCATATCGCCCAGCCATACGATGTTGTGCTTTGCCCGCAGCATTTTTAGAATAGCAAACCAGGCCAATAATAAGGTCTCGATAAAATATAGATAAACTGCGTCTACGGCATCCCAGCCTTTATATAAGACTGCATATAGAGGAATCAGGTCAATGATAATGATTACAAGGAGATAGCGAAAATTCTTCTTGAGGTTGGCATTAAATCTTTTGAAAAGAAAATCATTGAAGGTCATATTTCAGGGCTGTGTCTGGTTGAAAAAAGTGCCAATCGCTTTAATTCAAATCTCAATCTAATTAGGTAAATGATACAATCAAAAAAAGAATTCCTAGGCCAATATTGCAGGAAGCAATGTTTTTTTCCTAGTAGGAAATGGATTAAAAGCATTTTAAATATATGCTTCTTTCACAGGAAAGAAACCTAACTTGTCCCCAAGACAAAAAAAGATGAAGAATTTAGGGCAGTACAAAGTTTTCTTCTCAAGGGAAATTCCTACGCTCCGAGAGATTTTAGATAAGTATGAAATTCAAGTTCCATTGCTCAAAAAAATCTACATCGAACAGCTAGATATCTCATCAAAAAACTACAAGAAACTGGCGATCTCTACCTCTGACATCTACGAATTATGGCCGGGGGATATGCAGAACCAGGAATCCACATACCGTTTTTTAATCAAAGTAGAAAAAATCACACATATGGAAATTTATCCAGCTCCTGATGCAGTTTTGATTGATTTCCCTCTTCGAGCTATGTATTTCATAGATTCTATGGTAAAGACCTTGATCCAGTTGGGGGGCGAATTAGATTTCTATGATGGAGATGAAGAAATAGCCACTTCACGGATTCTTGCTTTAAAGCCATACAATGAATATCATTTCCTGAAAAAATTTCTGCTTAGGCATATTGGTTAAGATTTCGCATTTTGAAACAGCTTTAAATTTTACGTCAACCCTGTCAGGGTTTAAACCCTGACAGGGTCCCATGTTGCAATTACCTCACTGCTACCTAAATTATCCATCGATGAAAGCCATCACCTACTTCTCGCTTATCCTGACTATCATGCTAAGTGCTTGCGCTACCAAGGAGCAATCAACAGCTACCCATAAAGCTCCCAACTCCAGCCTGGGCAAGTTAGAACACGGATTCACCCTTAATCCCGCTACCCAGCAAAAGTTCGACGAAGGCTTGCTTCTCCTTCACAATTTTGAATATGAGGATGCACTGACGGCATTCGAAGAGGCGACTGCCTTGGACAGCACCGAAGTCATGACCCATTGGGGGGAGGCCATGTGCCACTACAAAGCACTGTGGAAACTCCAAAATACCGAAAAGGGAAAGGCGATCGTAGCCCGCTTGGGAAAAAGTAAAGGGGATCGCCTGGCATCTATTGAAGCGCCTTTGGAAAAGGCCATGTGGGAGATAGTGGAGATTATGTATGGAGAGGGCGAATTTGAAGCTAGGAATAAGTTGATCAAGGCTCACCTTGCCTCTCTACATAAACAATACCCCAACAATCAGGAAATAGCAGCTTTTTATGCCCTTTCGCTTATCTGGGCAACAGAAGAATACGGAAATGGGAGCATTGACCTAAGGTTGGCCGCCTCTATTGCAGACAAGATCATCGCCGTGAATCCCCTACATCCTGGAGCCTTGCACTACAAAATACATGCCTTGGATGGGCCAACCTCTGCCATGGACGCCCTGGATGCTGCAGACGCGTATGCCGGGGTGGCTCCTGACGCAGCCCATGCCTTACATATGCCTTCTCATATATATCTTGCACTTGGAAAATGGAAGGGGGTAGTGAAGTCCAACCGCAGATCCTACGATGCCAGTGTCAAGCGAATGGAAAAGAAAGAATTGACCGATGGGGCCAGGGGATACCACTCTTTTGCCTGGTTACACTATGGCCTATTGCAAGAAGGAAAATACAGCGAGGCTGAAGAGTTGTTGAATGAAATGCTCGCCTATGTTCCCAAAGATCCAACCAAAGGAGCAAGGGGATACCTTCTAGGCATGCAGAGTAGACAACTGGCAGAAAGTGGCAAAGTCAACTCCCAAACGAAGTTTGACCTGAATGTCAAAGTCGAAGACCTCGGCATCGTTTCAAAATCAGTTCTGAGTTATCTGAAAGCGCAAGTTGCTTTTCAGAATAAGGACTCGGAGGCTATACATAAAGAAATTGATTGGCTGGCTACCCATATTTATGCGGACTCCCTGAATATCAAAGATTCAAGAATCGCTATGTGTGCTGCAGGAAATAGCCGATATGCCCCTACCGAAAATTCCATCAAGATTGCCCAGGTTACCCTGAGGCAGATTGAAGGTTTACAAGCCCTTTTGCAGGGGAATGAAGAGTTATTTGAAGAAAAAATGAAGAAGGCCACCGAACTGGAGAATCTTTCTAATTTTCCAACAGGCCCTCCTAGAATTACCAAGCCTTCCTTTGAGCAATATGGCGAGTGGCTGTTAACAAAAGGCCGATATGAAGAAGCCAAACAGCAATTTGAAACAGCACTGGCGCGCATGCCCAAAAGGTCAAAGTCCCTCAAAGGGAAATATGCAGCCCTCCAGGGTCTCAATGCTAAAGCAGAAGCAGTGAAGATAGAAGATGAGCTGCGATCCATCTATTCCCAAGCAGATGCAGATGTTAAACATTTCCTGGGAAAATAATGAGGCTTTTTTTTAGGAGTCTTTCAGTCGCTTCAAACTTATTTGGCCGCCATCAAATATAGCTAGCTATGAGTAAGCATGAAAGCTGGAGAACGAGGCAATACTGGGAGGAAATTGGGGGATTGTTGATTGAAGAATATGTGGCAGTAAGGGGAAATTCAGAGCAAGGAAGACGGGCGATAGACGGGCTTATTGTCTTAAATGAAAATACTGAAATCTACGAAGGCAATAGCTACCCAATTGAAGGTAAGGAAGTCATTTCAATTCAAACCAAAAGGGGACGAATTGGAATGTACCTACTTGGACAGGCCTATTTCAGTAAGTTTCTCCTGGAGAAGCACAATCCCAAAAGTGTAAGGGCTGTCGCAATCTGTGGAAAAAGCGATAAAGTGATGGAGGATCTGGCAGAGAAACATGGGGTAGAGATTGTGGTCATTCCTGATAAGTAAAACAGGATTTCACCCAAGGTAAGGATGATGGGGATACCTATCCCCGTGTAAAAATATTTTAAAGGATGGAGAAGTCACTTGATGAAGAGAAACTGGCTTTTGAATGTTGCTAATTTCAGGTATAGATGGCCTGGATTCCTAATTTTTAGTAACATAAACATTTAAGGAGACTAGCTTCCCTTTATCTTCCAATTTATTAGAAAAGCAGTCTTCTTTCAGAATGAGCATCGCTAGCAATGAGGCCTGGCCTAGCCCTATACCCCTCCAATGATTATTGTAAGATGAAGGTATCTACAAAAGGAAAATATTACGGTTCAAGGGATTTAGAACAGAATTTTAACGAGATCGTCCTTTCTCAATATGATTACACGATTGAGACTACACCTTGGCATTATCATGAGAATCCATATTTCATGTTTGTACTTCATGGAAATATGCTGGACTACAATAGGAAAGAAAAAACTTGGCTACCTCCAGGAAGTTTGATATTCCACAACTGGCAGGAACAGCATTATGGCAGGAGACATTCGGCAGAAGCAGCAGGTTTCCATCTTGAATTTGAGCGTTCGTGGTTCAAAAGGAATGAGTTGTCTTTAGATATTTTTGAAGGTAGTAAAATGATACAAAACCCCTATACCCACCTGCTGATTTCAAAAATATACTTTGAATTTTTACTAGCGGATAATTATAGTTCAGTATCCATTGATCTTCTGCTGTTACAGATATGTGATTCCTTAAATTTGAAAAGACAGGATCACCCTAAAGCTATTCCTCCCTGGGTAGCTCGCCTAAAGGAAATACTGCATGAGGATGACACAGACTTTAGCCTAAAAGCCCTCTCCGAAGAACTAGGAGTACATCCAGTACATATTTCAAGGACTGCTCCCAAGTATCTATTTGCCAGTTTGGGAGATTACATCCGTAAACTTAAGCTCTCAAAAGCTGTAAACCTTCTTTTGGCTTCAGAAATGCCCTTGGTAGAAATAGCCTATCATTGTGGTTTTTCCGATCAAAGTCACTTCAACTATATCTTCAAAAGTTATTATCAGGTTAGTCCTGGAATTTTCAGAAGAAGAGTCAGGAAAATGATCAGATGTTAATTTCACACAATTTTACCTCTGCCCATATTCCAAATTTGGGAATAAAGGACCTCAAAAAAGTACTGCACTATTTCCAGTCCTATCAAAACATGACCATGACTGTTTTGGTATCAACCGAACCCGCTTACATATGCGTTACGGTTCCTTGCTCAAAAAACAATTGCCAGGCTACTGAAAAATCAACCCATCACCACTTATACATATCCAAAAATATATAAGATAAAGAAAAAGTCCATCATTTCAAAGGACTTATATCATGTGGATTTTTAAAACAAAAAAAAATAAAAGGCCGTTTTAATTAGCATAACAACAGCATTTTCGTTATTTAAATTACAGCAAACCATGAAGAACTTTTTAATCCTTATTCTAGGCTATTTCCTATCCTTCCCTTTATATGGCCAGTTCACCTATGAGCACTTAACAGTAGACTACGCTTCAGCCATAACCTATAAAAACCTAAAACTGGTTCCAATCCGTGGCAAAAACAGCTTCTTCCAAGCAGGTAACAACCAAGGCGTTCAAGCCGTACAGAACTATCTTCCGCTTCGCGATGCCATGGCTGCAGGCCAGGTAACCATCAGGGACCGAGCCGGTGTCAATCAACTGGTCATGGACAACCTGTCAAAACAACCTGTCATCCTTATGTCAGGGGAAATCCTCAAAGGAGGAAAGCAGGATCGTGTGATCGCTCAAGATATGGTCTTGCTTCCCAATTCCAGGCGCAATCGTGTACCCGTTTACTGTGTAGAAGAAAAACGTTGGTCAAGCCCGAAGCAATGGACCTACTACCATGAAGGGAGCATGCATCTTAGACGCATCATAGACCAGTCCCAAAACCAAAGCAATGTCTGGAAAGAGATTTCTTACGAACTAAAGAAAGACAATGTAAAGAGCAAAACAAGGGCCTATACTTCACACAGCAAGAATCCACAATATGCCGCCCTTGAATCCAAATATTTACAAGCATTTGGCTTGGACGACTTCTCCACACCACAAAACATTGTTGGTATCATAGGTATTTCAGGAAGTGTAGTCATAGGCTGCGACCTCCTGGCCTCAGCAGAGTTATTCCAACGAGAGTTTGACGGCTTGATTTTCAGTTATATCGACGAGGCCCTTACCTACGGTTTGCCAGTAGACATTACCGATGGGGCCATCCAGCAATATGCAGACAAACTCCTTAGAAATGAACGTATGCAAAAGGCATTTATCCAGCAGTACGGCAAGATTTTCACCCAGGATGGTAAGATTATTCACATCACCACTTTTGATGATAGGGTCTCATTGCCAGAATTGGAGGTATTTGATTTTCGACAAAGATGGTAGGGAAAAATATCCCCTGCTTCCAATAAATAGCCATTTAACCAAAATACCCATGAAATAAGATTTGGGAATTCATTTGGCCCACCATGGATAATGGTGGGCTAACTTATCAGCTATGGTGAAGCTATTCAATCCTCTCTAATTGTAGATCTCCACTTTGAAACAGTGGCAAAAAATAATAAAAGTAGCTGGTTTTGAACGAATTACCTTATAGATTTACCGCAATACCCCGAAATGAAAATTAGAACCGAACAAAAAAAAGACTTTGATGCTGTATTCAACCTAATCCAAAGGGCATTTGAAAAGGAGGTATACAGCGACCACCAAGAGCAGTTTCTAGTGGAGCGACTGAGAAAATCGGAGGCATTTATCCCTGAATTATCCATGGTGGCTGAAATCGGAGGCAAAATCGTGGGCCATATCCTACTTACCAGGCTCAAAATCAAAACTGAGCATGGTGAATTCGATTCCCTTGCATTGGCCCCTGTCTCTGTATTGCCAGAATTTCAGGGAAAAGGAATTGGAGGCAAACTGATCCTTGAAGCACATGAAAAGGCAAAAGAATTGGGACACGGTTCAATCATACTCCTTGGCCATGAAAAATATTACCCCAGATTTGGATACCAGCAGGCAGCAAACTATGGCATTGAGTTGCCATTTGAAGCCCCTAAGGAAAATTGCATGGTCATAGAACTCATAAAGCATGCATTGTCAGGGGTGTGCGGAATGGTGGAATATCCGAAAGAGTTTTATTTGTAAAAGGGAAAGCATTACCTAACAAGCATGCAGGAGGTGGTTATCTTATCGGACCTTTGGGGCAAAAGAAAGTCTGAATGGCTGGCCCTATATCAGCAATTCTTATCCCCTGAATATGAGGTTAAATTCTACGATTCCTGTGAACTTGGTCAAATCGACTTAAGTAAGTATGAGGAAATAAACCTCCACCAACAATTTGTAGAATTTGGTATTGAACAGGCAGCAAGCCAATTGGTGCAGCTTGAAACGAAGCCCAAACTTTATATTGGCTGCAGCGTGGGAGGGACAATCCTATGGAAGGCAGGGCTAATGGGGCTACCCATCAAACGACTCATAACGATATCTTCCACAAGGCTTAGAAAGGAAAAAGAAAGCCCCGACTGCCCAACTAAACTCTATTTTGGTGCCAGCGATCCCTACCGACCTGACTCAGATTTCTATAAATCCCTTGGCCTTGCACCTCCTGTACTTTTGGAAGGAGGACATGAAATCTATACTTTAAAAAGCTGTATTGAAATCATTTTAAAAGACTCACTGGTAGGATAAATGCTAGGCCTTTACCCTATTTCCCGCCAAAATAGGGAGAAGAATATAACAAGTCAGAGATGAGTCTTTTTATAAAAATTCAATCCATCCGAGCTTTGTAGGGCAATTGTGAAAGAAAAAGCACCCCATATCATACAAGATTTCCTGACTAAACAAATAAAATAGTAACTCTATAGCTATGGATCTTCAGTTTTGCTTATTCAGGCAATACCTATGCTGCCTGTAATTTTTGTGCTTTAATTTTCACCCTGAGAGAAACTAGACCAAATGAGCAATATTGTAAACATTGGTAATATTGACTTACTGAATAAAATGCTAAATCAGGGGAAATCAGCCCGACTAAATCTTCAACATCCCATTGTTTACCAAAGCAGATCAATGATGAGATCGCTTATGATTTGAGTTTTGAGTATTCCAAATTGGTCAAAAAAAGAGTTTGGAGCACTCCCCCGGAATATAGAAACGTGGACTAAGCATAAAGATATTTTCAAGAGATAGGAGATTTTTTTTGAAAAAAATTGATCCTAAAGATCACACTGCTCCTTTCAATTTTGTCTAAGTGAGTGAAAAGAAAATCATTCACCATTATAAGACAAAATGAATAACATTAGCACTCAAAGCATTAGTATCAAAAGGGACTATGAAAGTGCCTTCAATTACATTTCAGACCCACTCAATCAAAAAGAATGGGCTATTAATTTCATCCAAGAAATCAGGAGCACAGAAGAAGGCTTATTCGCCCTAACACCCTTTGGGGAGACCCCAATTCGCATGAAATCGGATATCGATACTGGACTTATTGACATTCTAATGGGAGATGGCAAGAACCCTACCCCTACCCGATTGATCAAGAATGGAGAAGGCTGCGAGTACATCTTTAGCCTTCGAAAACCAGTAAATATGCCCGAACAGATATGGCAGGCAGAAGGAATTCCCGGCTTGATCGAAGAATTAGAAACCTTAAAATCAATCCTTGAAAATAAACTGCCATGAAAAAAATCATACTTAGTTTAATTTTGGGCTTCATCGCCAATAATATGGTTGGGACACTAGTCGCCAAGTTCGTCCTGAACCCACTCCTCAACCCAATGTTTGGGGAGACCATCAGGAGCGAGGAAGCAGGGCTTGAGTTTCCGGCATTGTTAGGAGGTTACCTGGTGTTGACCTTCCTCATGATAGTGATTTATAGAAACCTTCAACTTGAGGGAAACTGGATGAAGAAAGGTCTTCTTTTTGGCTTGTGGGCTGGGGGAATTATATTTCTATCCGGGCACTTGATTGTTGCTGGATGGTCAATTTTACCACCACTGCCGATGTTACTCTCTGGGATATTGGACATACCATCCACTGTCGCAACAGCCATGGTAATTGCATACATTTACAGGAATGAAAGCAGAAGAACAGCTCATTAAACTTGCAATTCAGGGAGATAAGGATGCCCTTGAGCAATTGCTTATCTCTGTGGAAGGCATGATCTATAACCTGGCCCTCAGGATGCTTTGGCATCCTGAGGATGCCAAAGACGCGACGCAAGAGATCCTGATCAAGGTGCTAACCAACTTGGGGAGTTTTAAGTACCAAAGTGGTTTCAAAACATGGGTTTATAAGCTTTCAACCAATAACTTGATCAACTTTAAAAAGCGAATTCAAACCAAGAAGTTATCTTTTGAAGCCTATTCAGGATACCTGAATCAAGGTTTATCCGATGGGATACACTATACCGATAATGAAGTAGAGCAAAATTTGCTCATCGTGGAAGCCAAGGTTGGCTGCTCCAATGCTATGTTACAATGCCTGAATGCAACCAACAGATTGGTCTATATCATCGGAGAGATATTGGAATTGAACAGCAGGGAGGCTGCATTTATCATGGAAACAACCCCAGTTAATTTTAGGAAACGCTTATCGAATAGTAGGAAGAAACTTCATGCTTTCATCCATCGAAACTGTGGGATTGTAAACCCAAGCAATCCATGTAGGTGCCACAAAAAGGTGGACGACGCCATTGAAAACAACCGGATCAATCCAGAGAAGTTGTTATTCACCAAAACAGAAAGGACAGAACAACTGATTGTATCAATTAGCAGCATCCAGGATGAAGTAGGGTTATACCAAAGCAATCCGGATTACCAATCTCCTGATGAGGTATTGGGTGAAATCAAGCGAATCATTAACACCACTGACAATGTTTGATAAAGGCTGAAGGCATTGCTCATTGAGCTTTCTGTTTTATCAAAAATCAGGCAATCTATAAAAGAGTAAAATATCCGAAGGTATTCCACCACATGAAGTCGGGCAAGTCGCTTAGAGAAGTAGCTGCTTGATCTAGGGTTGCTGTCAATATAGTGCGAAAGGTCAGAAAAGCGATGAATGAGCTAGATACTTAGCTCCTAAGCGGAAGGGTCTCAATCTGGAACCGTAATACATGTTTTTCGAAATGGTGGAGTTGAATCTATCTGGCGAAGGTATTTTGCTCGTGGGCCGTTTCTACCGTTTCATTTGCTTTACCTATTTTTAGATAGGAGACGATGTTGGCCGAGTAAATTTGTCCTGAATTATCAATCATTCAAGCCAAACACATTAGGACTGTTTAGCGCTTGTTAACATAATTCAAATGGTTTAATATCGCGATTTTGTCATATTATTCTGTCAACTGACCCTCTTGATCAACCAGGTACCTGCCCCAATCTGCCATTGCCTCGAATATTGGGACAAGTTCTTTGCCTTTTTCCGTAAGGCGATATTCCACTCTTGGAGGACTTTCTGAATAAGAATGACGTGTTAGTAATCCATCCTTTACCATTTCACCCAAGTGAGAAGCCAAGACCTTTCTGGAAATATCTGGAATTGAATAATCAATTTGCCCAAACCGTTTCGAAGACTTACGCAAGCTCAAAATAATGATCGGCTTCCATTTTCCACCTACTACCTGAAGAGCTGCAGTTAAGGGACAATTATTGATATTCTTAATCTTCATATTTCCTTAAATGTTACCACAAGGTAACCACTTTTCCATATGATTCCAATAAATCTGTTACCAAAAGTAACCGACCGGTAACCACTTTTTCACAGACTTTACGCCAATTGTTACAAAAAGTACTCAACAATAGTTACCTTTAGTAACATCAATCAATAAACTATCTTAGAAATGAGTACAAAAATCAATTACGTCCTATTTGCGACCTTATTCTCAATCATCTTCTTTACCTCATGTAGGGAAGATGGGAACGATATCCCAACTCCTGTTGAACTGAAAATTCCAAGCAATCTATCCATAGATGAAAACAATTTTCATCCAGAAGACATTAAAATTGCAAATAATATTGTCTATGTAAGTGGTGCATTGACAGGAAGTCTTCGTTCCTTCGACTTAACTCAGGAAAACCCCACAGCACAACTTTTTGCTGAAGCAGAAGCAGGCTATTCGCAGGCATGGGGCCTAGAAAGTGACGGCAATGTGTTACTTAGCCTGCTTAATAACGTTGATTTTAGTGGCAACCCTCCAGGTCCAAGCAAATTGGTGGAGTACGAGCTCTCTACTGGTAACAAAACCAATGAGTGGGATTTGCCTGCAGGTACTGCGGCGCACACAGTATCCATTGTAAATGGCAAATATTATGTGACCGATGCTTTTCGTCCTACAATTATCGAAGTGGACCCGAGTACTGGAAATGTTAACGGGAGTTGGTTTACTTCAACACAATTAAGCCATGGTTTTGGAGCAACGATTTATAATGGCTCAGATGGGTTTTATGCCCATGTTGATACAAGCTTTTTGTACATCCCTATTAACAACGGACAAGCCGGAGCTATTGAAGAAGTAAGTATTTCTGGTTTGAGTGCTGCCCCTGTTCGGGTAGATGGGAGTACCTGGGTTGGGGATCAAAACACCCTTTACTATACCTATAATGATGTAAATGATCCAGCGGATGCAGGTATCGTTTACAAATTAGAATTTTCCAATTTAACCACCGCAACGGGTAGTGTAGTTTCGACTGGCTTTGATGATCCGTCAGGAATTTGGTATTTGGAAAACAATGGTTCCGAATACTTGTTTGTATGCGAATCCCAATTTGGAGGTGGCTCGGGTCTTAGTACTTTGGAATTTCCATTTTCAATTGAAATAATTGATCTGTAGGAATCCAGAAGAAATAATTTTTCGATTTGCCCTATTCTTTCATCCCCCTACTCCCCCTTGTGCACGACCACCTTGAGCTCGACTGAAGGGAGATATTGCAAAGTAAGTGAGTGGGGGGATGAGTCAAAGAACAATTATTAATATTCTTAATCTCCATTCTTGCTGGAATGTTACCACATGGTAACCACTTTTTTGACAAATCTCACCATTATTCTATTTAAAAGTATCAAATTGTAACTATCAATAGTTACACATTGTAACATTTTAGAGAAACATGAAAAGACTACTCCTCGTGATGTTTGTGGTATGTGCATCGATCTCACGCTCCCTCTTAGCTCAGGAAGTATCAGATACACTTCAATATAATGGGTCTCTCACTTTGGGTGGTTCATACAAAACAGGTTTGGTCAATCAAACAAGCATTAGAGGAAGTGTTGAAAATTCATTCAAAAAGTCTGATTGGGCTTTATATAATCGGACCTCCTATTTTTATTCTGAGGTGAATAATAATCGACTATTTAATGACTGGACAGTCGTTTCAAAATTAGGATATACCATTACAGATCGAGCAAAAATTTCCCCAACTCTGTTCCATTTGTACAAGAGCAATCTTCTATTCAGGATCCTCAACAGCCATCGATTCCTTTTTGGGGCAAGCATTACTCCATTGAAAAACCCAAAAGCCCTGGTGTATGTTGGAGTCGGATTTGACAATACAAGTTATGCTGGAGACCAATTTGTCAATAGTGATCTGAATAACTCCAATAGAAGATTTGGAATATCAACAATCCATGTTGAGAACAAACATCATTTCGGAGACAAAAAATTTTCTCTCTCATATAGCTTGTTCTATTTCCAGTCCTTTAAGGAATCTGCAGATTATACCGTTTGGCTCATCCCTGCCTTTGCTGTAGCATTCAATAAAAAATTATCCTTAGTCATTAATTATGACTTCAGATATAGAAATGTCCATCTGGTTGATTTTCCAGCAATTAACCAAGCATTAACTGTTAATCTGAACGTTTCATTTCAATCCTAACTCTATGGGAAGAAGAGCAAATGAAGCAGTGAATCTTATTCAAAAATTACTCAAATCATATATCATTTATCTTTCATCAACATGAAAAATTTAACAAAACTCATCCTTACAATGGCATTCACCTTTGCCATTTCTTTGGTCCATGCACAACCAATTGAATCTCTTGGAGCATTAGAATTTAGCGCTGAAGGAATATTGTTTGCAGGAGATAACCTATCCGGTGCCATTCACGCCATTGATTTACGCAATGAAAGTCGGACAAAAGAAGGCTTTGAAGTCAATGTGTACAACGTTGATGCCCGGATAGCTGCTATCTTAGGTACTGGCACTCATAACATAAAAATCAATGATTTGGCCGTCCATCCTAAGAGTGGGGAAGTGTATCTTTCTGTCACCCGGGGACATGGAGTGGAAGCGCTGCCTGCCTTGATCAAAATCAATGCTGAAAGTGAGTTGTCTGCGGTTGATTTCACCTCCTCAAAAATTGCTTCTCAAGCCTTGAGCAAAGTACCGGATATCAGTATGAAATTTAGACCTCGTGGCACCATGATGTCGCCTCCCTCTGCCAAAGATATTGCTAAAGCTCAACGGTCCAGGCGCATGTTTGCTATCATGGATATCGAATATCACAAGGGAGAATTGTTTGTTTCAGGTGTAAGCAACGAAGAGTTCAGTTCTGTATTACGCAGAATGCCTTATCCTTTTAATGGACAGGAGAGCATCAGCAATATTGAAATGTACCATATCGCACATGATCAATATGAAAGTCGCGCCCCTATTCGCTCCATGCAGATAAAAAATATTGATGGCATAGATCAAATAGTTGCTGCCTATACCTGTAGTCCAATCGTATTAATTCCATTGACTGAATTAAAGGACGGAGCAAAGGTCAAAGCCAGAACACTTGGCGATATGGGAAATGGTCAACCTCTAGATATGGTTTCCTTCAATCTGATGGGCCAGGAAATGTTATTTGTAACAAATAGTGGCAGAACGCCTCAAGTGGTACCGCTGAAAGGCTTGAATAATGCTAAAGTCGTTACCGATAAAGACTTTGAAAGAGGCGGTAAATTAGACATAAGTCCTGTTATGCCTTATGGTCCCGTTGGGGAAGGGGTCATGTTTGTAGGAGCTTCTCTTCATATTGATTTGCTGAATGAAAAGCAGTTTGTATCCTTGAACAGAGATGCCCCAACAGGAAGTTTGGATGTAGAAACCCTTATGACAATGGCTCCATTCAAAATGAACAACATTGAGGCGGCGGAGTTTGATTTCCCAAGCTATAAGCCTGCTCAAGGAAAGGAATAATCCATTTATAAAAAGGGGCTGTTAAAATGATTTTCTGATCCAAGTAAAATCCTTTTAACAGCTTTTTGGCTGGAAGAAAAAATAATTATGAACATAATATGGGTGCAATGACTAACGAAAATTTTTCTAACAATTCTCACAGAATACAATCACTTGGTGTTCTGAAATTTAGTAAAGAAGGAATCCTTTTTGCAGGAGACAGCCTCTCTGGCGCAATCCATGCTTTTGACCTCAGGGCTGAAAGTGGAAGCAAGGAGCCTTTTGAGATTAACGTATACGCAATAGATGTGCAAATAGCAGCTGTATTAGGCACGTCTCAAGCCCATGTACAGATCAATGATATCGCGGTACATCCCATAAGTGGGGAAGTCTATCTTTCTATAACGCGTGGACATGGGGTAGAAGCTTTGCCTGCCTTGGTAAAGGTAGACGCAGCAGCACAAATCCAGAATATAGATTTATCGGTGCTGGAAGTTACTTCCCAAACTCTGAATAAGGTGCCTGAGAATACGCATTATTTTGCCTTACGTGGTGTTGCTGGTGCGCCCCCCACTAAAAAGGATATTGCCAAATCGAAACTTCCTGTACGGACACTTTCTATTGTAGCGATGGAATATCACCAAGGGGAATTGTTTGTTTCAGGCATCAGCAATGAAGAATTCAGCTCGGTAATCCGCAGATTGCCCTATCCTTTCAATGGGACAGAAAGCATCAGCCAGATTGAAATGTACCATATTGTGCACGACAACTTTGAAAGCCGTGCGCCCATTCGATCCATGGTGGTGAAAAAGATTGACGGAGTTGAACAATTGGTCGCTGCTTATACTTGTAGTCCCCTGGTATTGATTCCCTTGGATGAATTACAAGATGAGGCCAAAGTGAGCGCCAGAACAATTGGCGATATGGGGAATGGACAACCCATTGATATGGTTCCTTTTTCTCTGAATGGGGAAGAGATGCTATTTGTCACCAACAATAGCAGGAGCCCACTAGTCATTCCGGTAGGTGGTCTCAACAATGCCAAAGTAGTTACGAATCACGACTTTGAACGAGGAGGTAAAGTAGATTTACATCCTCTGATGCCTTTTGGACCTATAGGTAAATCCATCATGTTTACCGGGGCTTCCCTCCGTATTGACTTGTTGAATGAAAAACAGTTTGTTTCTTTGAATAGAGATGCCGAAACAGGCAGCCTGGATCTGGAAACTATTTTTACCAAGTTCCCATTCAGTATGCATAATATCATTGGAGAATTTGATATTCCACGGCCGAACCAAGCATAATTCGTATGGAAATGTTGAAGTATGTTCTCCTATTTTTTTTGATGATGTCTCAATCAGCAGTAAACGCACAAACTCCTCCTGCCCTCATTTTGCCAAATGAAGGGAATGGAAGTGTTCAATTGAATGTCTCGGCTCTATCTAATCTGGGCCCAGAAACAAATGGGTACGAAACCTTGTCTGTATTTGTCCACCAGGAAGTTGTCACAGAGAAAAGACAAGCTGTTCAGGGACGATATAGCCTTGAGGGATCCTATTTGGTTTTTACACCCTATTTCCCCTTTGAACGGGGAATGACCTATGTCGTCAGAACCCAAGCGAATGATCCTGATCATCGGTATGTGTACCATTCCTTTCAGCTAGGCAAAAAACCTAAGGTGGATCAGGCAAAGGTCATGGCCATATATCCAACATCTAGTGAACTGCCAGAAAACCTGTTGCGATTCTATGTCTATTTCCATACACCCATGAAAAAAGGACAAGCATTGAAATACATACAATTGGTTGATTCAGTTGGGAATATTGACAAGCATGCTTTTATGGAATTTAAACAAGAGCTATGGAGTCCTGATGGGAAACGACTGACGATCCTGTTTGACCCTGGCCGAATCAAAAGAGGGGTTTCTACCAATTTGGAACTGGGGCCAGCCTTGCTTGAGGGTAGGCAGTACCAATTAACCATCTCAGGTGTCTGGCAAGATGTATATGGTCAGGCCTTATCCGTGGAGACCAGGAAATCATTTGTGGTAGGGAGTGCCTATCGCGAGGAAATAAATGTGCAGGCATGGAGCATCCAGAAACCGGAGGCTAATAGTGAAGCCCCCTTACGCATTCAATTTGATAGAATCATGGACCATGCCTTAGTTCAGTCTATGATTCATATTCAGGACCAAGAAAAAAAACAAATTGGAGGGTATTGGGAAGTGTTATCCCAAGGACAGCAGATACAGTTTATTCCTACCCAAAAGTGGCAGCAAGGAAGCTATCAAATTGTCATTGACAGTCGCTTGGAAGATGTGGCTGCAAACAATTTGCAAAACCTGTTAGATCATAAAAAAACAAAGGAAGCCCAAAATAGCGGTAGTCACCAGTTTATTAATTTCGAATTATAGAATTGCCTACAACATGATGGGTTCGCAGATCCTGAAAACAAATGAAAATGTGATCAACATAAATGAACTCAATCCAGTTACTTATTTACTACTAAAAACTTATAAAGAATGAAGAAAAAAGTATTTCAAGAATTACGTTGATAAAGTTCTAAAGGGTTAATTGTTGAGCCAGCTCCACCTGAGATGGCTCTTTTCCATTATCAAGGCATTATCTTATGCCATAAATTTTCTATCTCCTGTGATAATGTCCAAATTGAACAAGCATATCCAATTTCATCAGGATATTTTTGTAGTTAAACCTTAATTCTAGTCGAAAACCATAACTATGTCAAAATCCAGCATCCTCCGCCAACTCACACATACACTCCTTGGAGCCGTCTTTATCTTTTGTACGCCTTTTCTAGCCAAAGCACAGGATGACAATACAGAAGAAACAGACCTAGACAGGACCTTTATGCCTACCATTCAGATGGGATATGTGGCACATGGAACCGAAGAACTTTCTGGGGGATTGATGACTCAAACTTCTATCGAGTATAGGGACATTTCAAATTTTATTTTCAGGATAAATTATGACGCATTCAACTCCAACATGAGGTTGGCATACCCCATTGACACCACGGTTATATTCACAGGTAGGACTACCTTCTCGGACTTAATCGTAGGCGTAGGATATAGACAAGAGCTGGGCAAACATAATATCACCACCTATGTCCAATCTGGCTTCAGGTTCTACGGTTATCCCGTCATTACGGCTGATAGTGCTCAAATCAACCTCGACTACAACAGCAGAAACATTGGAATCATGCGATACAGCCTGGGATATGAATATGCACTTGCACCCAAGCTATTCTTTAGCATTGAGTTTTTAGTAAGCCACACTTTGAAATCCAGTGATTTCTGGGTTAACAATCCCTGGTCATATGGAGTAACTATGGGGATTTCTGCCCCAATTATTTAACCCAAGTTGCCATTTGTGCTACATGTTATTATTTGCTTAAAGACCAAGTTGTCATTACCTGACAACCTATGGTGTCTGTTCAGGCAAGTTGGGTTATTTAGTAAATGAAGTGTGGAAAGGGCCGATGTCCATACTCATTTATAGAGAATCTACCCCTCAAAATCATTAGCTTATGAAAGGTAAAGTTATCATTCCAATTTGGCTCTTGTTGCTTTCAAAGCTCACTTTTTGTCAACAACCTACTGAGAATCTTTTGGTTTTTATAGGCGAAAAAATCTCAGTCATAGAGGCGGAAAGGCAGAATATTACCACAGGAACAGATACCGTATACATCAAGGGGGATACTACATTTGGGGGTAGAGAGACACACCAAGTTTTTATGGACTCTAAATTTACAGCCTATTACAAAATCAAAAAACTTCTACATGGAAAGTACGCATTTGATACGATAACATTTATTGCCTTTGACCACTATGGGAAACCTGCCTTCTCCGATTATAGGCATGCCCTTTTATTTGTTAGTTCTTATCCTGGGGATACCATATTTTACCATAAAAAATACCAATTCTATGACGTCTATCGCAGCAAGAACGGAAGATGGGCCGGGAGTTATTCTGCTTATGATTATAATAATCAAATAGCAGATCGGGCATATATTTCGCCACACAAGATTAAATTCGAAGAGAAAGTTATATATCCAGTCAATCCCCAACTTAAAAAGGAAGAATTACAATCCCTTTTCCCAAAACCTTATTTTAAAATAAAGAGAGACCAAGCCATTGCCATCTATGGGAATTATGCTGATGAGTTATTTCAGTTGTGGAAATGCCGAAACAATTGGCAATAATGCCCCCTATTTAATTTTTGGGTATAGAGGCAGGTGGCAAAAGGCAAACTTTCTACCAAGTCTCAGATAATAGCTAAAGGGATCAAAAAGCTGGAATCAGCCAAAATTAAAAACAATACTTTATCGTGATCCTTCTGTGAGTCTTCTGTGATACTTAAACCCGAGTTTTACACCCGTAACCAAATTTACACAGATCCACTAACAAAACAGGAGCGTGTAAATATTTCTTTATAACAGATAAAATCAAAACAATGACACGAGGTATTTTTTCCTTGGCTACGCTTCTTTTCGCAGTACTATTTGTTTCAACCAGTTGCACAACAGAAACTGTTACCATTGACTCATCTTTGCCCAATGGTACCCTGACTGTAGCAAAAACTGGCACCCTGGTTGCCGAAAACGGCACCCCAACTGCAGGTACAGTTGAATTGGGAGCAGACGAAGACAATGTTAACTTCCTACGTTTTGGAGACGACTTCACTACTGAGTTGGCTACCGGAACTGTAAGTGTTTACTTTTCTACTTCTGAGACCTTCACTGCTGATCCTGGAAATGGAAATCCTGATCTTATGCTTGTTGGTGCCGTGCAAGGAAACGGTGAGCAGTTTTTCAAACTTGACTCAACAGTACCTTCAAACTTCACTCACGTAATCCTATGGTGTAACACAGCTTCGATTCCATTCGGAAACGGACAACTGCAGTAAGCCATAACTTAAGTATGAAAGCCTTCGACCTGTTTGCTAATTTAACCGATTCTTGGCAATTCGGATAAAAAAGTGTGCCGGTCTGAAGGCTTTTATCATTCTCCTTTAAGAGACTGTTTAAGAGTTATTCTTATCGTTTACAGTTAGCTTTCAAGAACCTGAGTTTATTATTTTTTTTCGCTTTAGCTCCACTAAAACTCAAAAAAATTACTTCCTCAGAACCTTACAATCCTGGCTGTAAATGGAAATCCTAAACTCAAACAGCCTTTAAATCTTTACAATCAAACCAACACAGAGTGAAATATTTATCATATCTGCTAGCCCTTGTTTTTACCTTGACAATGGGTCAGGCGCAGGGGCAAAATGGCTGGGTCCGAAAGTCAAAAGGACTTTATGCCCAGCTTACCGCTACCCACTTTAGCTCTAATAGCTATTACAGCACAGAGGGTGTTTTATTCAATGAAGGCAGCACCTTTATCAGTCAGGGCCTACTTTTTTATGGGGAATATGGTTTGACCGACAGGTTCACCGCTGTCCTTGATCTCCCAGTGGTCATGCTCAACCGTTTCAATACCACTGGTGTAGTAGGTGGTCTGGGAAGTGCCAAACTAGGATTGAAATATGGCCTATCCAAGTCTATTCCCATCTCCTTAGCTGTAGACATTGAGATTCCTACAGATGACGGAATCAATTTTGCTACGGCCAAAGAGCCCAATAGCCTGGGCACTTTCGACCAGATCAACCTGCCTACTTCAGATGGAGAATTCAATGTATGGACCACCCTTGCGGCTTCTCACTCCTTCCCCAATGGAAAAACCTTTGGGAGCATCTTTGCCGCTGCAAACTTCAGGACCCAGTCCTTCAGCCACCAATTCCAATCAGGCCTAGAAATAGGCCACCTCTTTTTCAATAAACTCTACCTGATTGGAAAACTGAGAATTCAGGAACGCCTGTCAAATGGCGATGCCCAAACTGCGTCCTTTCTCTATGGTGAAGGAACTACCTTTACCAGCTATGGTCTGACGGGAATGTACAACCTAAACCAAAAATGGAAATTGGTTGCCTCCTTTTCAGACATATCCAATTTTATCAGCAACCGGAGAAATATCTATGATGGCTTTACCCTTAACCTGGGAGTAGCTGTAGAATATTAATCCAGATATAAAATATAGCCTGTAGGACATTAAGCTACAATCCAGGGCTTAATGTCCTATGCTTTATTCAATGGTAGAAAACTCAGAAAAGACGAAGGAAATAGGCAGGATTGAAATGCCAGTTTGAAGGAAAAAAGAGGCATCTTGAGACCTAGCTTGTGGAGACAACAAATAAATGAACTCCATGATATCAAATCTCTTTCAGCGATGCACCCCATAAAATTTTTCTCGACACTTATAATTGGCTCTCTCATTTCTGTCCATCTCATGGCACAAGATTCTGAAACAGGAAAAATTGATGTGCTGGATTATAAAGTCCAGATCGAGCCGGATTTTTCAGACCAATCTATTAGGGGAAGTGTAGAAATCACCCTGAAAGTTCCTCCTGACATTGATCAATTTAGCCTTCAATCTGGAAAGCTGACAGTAGCACGAGTAGAAGGGAAGAGCGTTATTGGAACCAAACAAGCTGAAGGAAAAGCCATCATTTTTTTCGAAAGGCAAAATCGGGAAATTCATAAATTTAAACTCCTGTATCATGGCCATCCGAAGAGAGGATTGATTTTCCATGAAGAAGGGCAAAAGCTGTACACAGCTTTCTTTACAAATGAATGGATGCCCTGCCATGATGTCCCAGATGACAAAGCTACTTTTTCCATTGACTTGATTGTACCCAATAGTTTTACAACTGTCGCCAGTGGAAGTTTGACGGACTCAAATAGTGAAATAGCAGGAAGTAAAGTGAGGTATTCATGGAAGCAGACCTACCCAAGCCCTCCATACACCTATGGATTTGCGATTGGCCGATTCAACCTGGCCAAGGACAGCATCCAAGGAACAAAACTACACTACTATTCAGAAAAATATTCACCAAAAGAGCTTCAACGAATTTTCAATCTCACCGGAGACATGCTATCCTTTTTTGAGGAGAAATCCGGGATGGCTTTTCCGCAGGCTTGCTATTCACAGGTCATGATGGGAAAGCACTACCAGGAAATGTCGGGTTTTGCTATGCTAAAGGAATCATATGGAGAACTACTGTTGAAGGACAGCACTGAGAATCACTTGATTTCACATGAGCTCGCACACCAGTGGTGGGGAAACAGCCTTACCTGCAAAAACTGGAAGCATTTCTGGTTGAATGAAGGCTTTGCTACCTACATGTCGGCGGCTTATAATGAACATCGATTTGGGAAAACTCAATACGACAAGGACATCAATAATTATCGAAGGCTGTATGAGCAAATAAAATCAAAAGGAGGGGACAAAGCCCTTGTCTTTCCCGACTGGGACCATCCTTCAAAAGATGACCGAAACCTTGTCTATTTCAAAGGGGCTTACGTATTGCATTTACTCAGGGAAAAACTTGGAGATGAGGCCTTCTGGAAAGGGATCAAACATTACTCGAAAAGCTATCATAGAAAGGCGGTAAGCACAGAAGATTTCCAAATGGCGATGGAGGAGGCTTCTGGGAAATCATTGACTGCTTTTTTTAATCGCTGGATATATTGATTTGGCTCAGGTAAATGCCCACATTCCCAAAACAAACTGTGAAGATTGTATAATAAAAACCAAGCCTTCAATCTCATGTTTTTATAACTTAATCCTGGATTAAGCAGCTATCCTCTGAACAACAAAGAGGTTCCATCATCAATGAATACCTTAGTGGACATCCTGAATATTTACCAAAATTCCAAAGTACAAGCCTTCAGCAAAGGCACAATCGTACAAAAAGCCAATGACCTCAAGGCTCCCAGTATTTATGTAAAAAAAGGAATTCTCAGGAGTTACATCATCGATAGCAGCGGTAAGGAACACATCTACATGTTTGCCACCGAGGGCTGGATCATTGGAGACATTGAGGCGCTTGAGTTTAAGAGACCTGCACAGTTGTACATTGATTGTCTGGAAGATTCTGAGGTTATTTTTTTTGAAAAAGAGCAGTTGTTCAGCGATGGACTTTCGAAGGAGAAAATTCTGGAGAATGTAAACCTGTTTGCCAGACGGATTGGCCGCCTTCAACGTAGGGTATTGATGCTCATGGGGGCTCCTGCAGCAGATCGGTATGCCTATTTCCTTGAAATCTATCCAGAACTGCCTAGTAGGGTGCCTCAAAAAATGATTGCCTCCTACCTGGGAATTGCCCCCCAGACCCTCAGCAGCATTCGAAGCAAAATGGCCAAAGAAAATTAAGATTTTCTTCATCTAGATGAATGTATAAAAAAATAGAATTGTTGAATTTTACCTAAACATCTGTTTAACTCAATTTGCATAGATATGACTCAGGTAACTGCAAAAAATGACTGGCCTGTCTTGAAGTTTGACGAAATTAAGGACACGTTGGAAACCTTACATCAATGGATTCAGATAGTTGGAAAGATTCGGCTTAAAACCATGCCATGGCAGAACCACTCCTGGCATGTACCCCTATACATCAGCACCAAAGGCTACACCACCAACGCCATCCCCTTTCAGGGAAGGATCATTCAAATCGATTTTGATTTCAAGCAGCACAAACTATTTGTAGAATGTTCGAATGAAGGTAGTGTGTCGATGGATTTATACCCAAGAACTGTTGCAGATTTTTACCAGGAACTCAGGGACAAGCTGAAAGAGCTGAGCATAGACGTAAAAATCTACGCACGTCCCAATGAGGTGGAACCTGCCATTCCATTTGCAGAGAATACCGTCAATAAATCCTACGATAAGGATGCAGCCCAGGCCATTTGGAAGGCGATGCTAAAGGCCAATCAGGTATTCACCCAGTTCAGGAGTGATTTCATTGGTAAGGTAAGCCCGGTACACCTGTTTTGGGGCGCTTTTGACCTGGCGGTTACACGATTCTCAGGCAATGATGCCCCCTTACATCATGGAGGAATGCCTAATATGCCCCTGGATGTGATGCAGGAGGCCTATTCCAAGGAAGTGAGCAGTGCTGGATTCTGGCCTGGTTCAAAGGACTTCCCATTCCCGGCCTTTTATGCTTACGCCTACCCTAGCCCTGAAACTTTTGGCCAGCAAGAGGTTAAACCCAAGGAGGCTTTTTACAGCCATGAAATGGGAGAGTTTTTCCTGAAATATGAAGATGTTCAACAATCCTCTGATCCTGAAGAAATGCTATTGTCTTTCCTTCGAAGCACCTACGAAGCCGCTGCCAATAGCTCAAATTGGGACAGAACAGCCCTTGAAAAGTAAGTCATGACAACAGGAGCGTTTGCCTATGCATAATAGGCAGCGCGTGTTTTCTTGATTTCATCAATGTGTTCATCAGACCCAAGCATACTTCACCCCTTAGCCTTGGCTTTGTAAGACTCGATGATTTCTTCTCTTTTGGAAAGCCTTCTTTCAAGTTCATCTTTACTAACAGCTGACTGAGGATCATGCTTGGCTCCCCAGACCCATAGTTCAATGATCATGGGTACCAATTCGAGGCCTTTTTCTGTCAGGGTATAATATTTTTTGGCTTTATTTAGCTCGTACTGCTTGCTCTCAATAATTCCGTAATCCTTCAGCATCTTCAACCTGTCCGCCAAGACATTGGTAGCCATTCCTTCTCCCGCTTCCAAAAAGTCCTTGTAAAAATGCTTATCAGAAAATGCAATATCTCTGAGGATAAGCATGGTCCATTTGTCTCCTAACAAATCCAGGGAATAACTGATGGGACAATCTGATCTTTTGACTATTTTTCTCATGCTACTCTAAAGTATTCCTATTAAAGAAAACGAAAAAGAAGGAAAGCGCAAGAGAAAACGCCTTCCTTTTCTTCACTTGAGTTTGTAACTGTTCTGCCCTAAGTCCATCTTCAGCAAGTTGCTAGACCAATGGTTCTATTTGTAGCGGGAAGCTATCTCAGCAAAATTCTCCTTACCCACCGCCTCTTTGGTGGTCAGGTAGTGTTCAATCCCAATTGTCATGTTCGTGAAATCCTTTTTAAGAGATCCATGCGCAAATAATGCCAAAACCCTTGGAGAGGTACGATAATGAAACTTCAGCCTGAAAAGGCTTCGCTCACTATCCAATTCGATCAGGCGAGATTCACCAAAGGTGGCGTTCAGGTCAATAGGCACATTCTGTGCTTCGAAAATCTGAAATCGCATGATCTTCTCTGCTGCGTCGATGTGGACGATTCGCTCATGAATCACCTCTTTTCCTTCTTCATCATTTTGGATGAAGCGCTCCGCCCCCACCACAGCTTCATGGACATCTCCAAGGTAGCCGGAGGCAAATGCGCCTGGATTAAACTTGGCCACGTCACCATAATTCATAAAGATTGTATTCCAAACCGTGTCAACCGGAAAGGGCAATTCCCTTTCTACTGTAATGATCCTTACATTCTTGTAGCCATTGACAGTCGTGCCACAGGAGAGCATCATCAGCGATGATGATAACAAAACTAGAATTCTAATAATTGATTGCTTGATCATAATGGTATTGCTTGTTTGTTTAAAAAAAGTCATAGTTGGATTATTGTGGGTTCAACATTCGAAATGCAAAGCCTGGAGCGATCCTGTTGATCAACTTCAAGCCTCCAATGGGACGTATCAAAATTTCCTTGCGGCCCTTTTTTATGCCATCAATTGAAAGCCTGGCAAATTTTTCAGGGCTCATGAGATTCCTTGCCTCCACTCCAGGGTTATTTTTGTTCATGCGGGTATCCACTGCTGGTGGACAGAGCAAAACCACATTCAATTGTGTATTTCTCAATTGATGCCTCAATGAGGTGGTATAGGAACTGACAGCTGCTTTTACAGCAGAATAGATGGGAGCAGCAGCTAGTGGGACAAAGGCAGCAGGAGAAGTGAGGTTCACAATCATCGCATCCTTCCTTGCCAGCAAATCCTTAAGAAAAATATCCGTAACCTGAATAACGCCCAGTAAATTGATGTGAATCTCCTCAAACTGCTTTTCGAGGGGATAGTCCCCCAGGATGTCAAACCTTCTAAAAACAGCCGCATTGTTGATCAGGATATCTACACCATCAAATACTTCTCTCGCCTTATGAAGGAGGTCTTCCACCTGTTCCTTCACTGTTACATCGCACCTGAAAACTTCCAGTGCAGGATTTTGACGTTTGGCTTTGTCCAAGGCATCTCCGTTCCTGGCACATATCAGGACATTGGCCCCTTCCCTTGAAAACTGATTAGCCAACTCCAGACCGATACCTATAGAGCCTCCAGTAATCAGTACATTTTTATCATTTAGATTCATGATTTTTCTTTTTTCTGTCAAAAAAATTAGATAAAGAACTTCTTGGTAATTACCCTCTACTCCAAATTCCGATCAGCATGCTTTTCCTAATGGGATTTATCTGGCCAAGACAACTCCTAAAAGACATACCACTCCCCGCCTTTCATGAAGAAAATTCTCCGATGAAAAATCGAGATAGAGATCCTGTTTGAAGCAAGAATCCACTTGCTAATAACAAGTAAATTTAATTAACTTGCAAAAAAAAAGTAGATTTTAATTTTATACTATGGACGCACTGGACTTGATTAAAGAAAAATTAGCCTACAACCAATGGGCAAATCAATTGGTGGTAGACTGGATCAGAAATGAACCAAAGGAACTCTATCAAAAGGAGGTAGTTTCAAGTTTTACTTCCATCCAAAAACTGCTCAAACACATGATGGAGACTGAGAAGTACTATTTTTCGTTGATTCGAAAAACGGAAGAAGAATATCCTGAAGGAATTCCAACAGAGGGAATATTGGAAGAGTTGCTCGAGATAAACCAGAATATCTTGGGATGGCTTTCCAATCAAAGTGTGGAAGATGTACTCAGAACCATTTCGATCAAGAGATCTCCAATGGTCGAACACTACACGACTGTGGCACTGTTGACCCACCTTGTCAACCATTCTACCTATCATAGGGGGCAATTGCTGGCCTTACGGCATCAGTTGGGCATGTCCAGCCCTCCCAAACTGGATTATTATCGCTACCTGATAAGCCTTTCCATGAAAAATCAGGGTTAAATTGGAAATAACTTGGGCGGATATGTTTGAATATAGGGTTTAATTTTGGAGAGATTATCCCATTTCATAATTTGTCATAAACAAAGGAAGGATACAATATTCTTCCTTTTATCTGAATCAATCTCACGACAACCCTCAATCAAACCTTCTATGAGCAAGGAGGACCCCCAAAAGCGAATTGACTTACTTGAAGAACACATTCGGGATTTTACACAGAAAACCACCGTTGATTCTGTTTCGGATCATTCGTTTTATTCCTACCGTCATGCGAACAGACTCTTTAAAGAGTTGAAGGGAGAGTCTATCAAATCCTTTGCAAATAAGATCAGAATTCAGGCATCTGCCGAGTTGTTGAAGTACACCTCCTGGAGCATATTTGACATTGCCCTTGAGGTAGGCTATGAATCTACTGCGGCCTTTAGTAAAGCTTTCAAAAAGTTATTCAACCAAGCTCCCTCAGAATTTCGACAATCCAAAAGCCCCAATCAGATCCACCTGGAACATGAAGAAGTCTTCTACCTTATCCAAGACATTCAGGGATTGGAACTACAGCTTTTTAAGGAAAGAATTGGTGTGGATGCTGATTTGGACAAGCTTTACCAAATCACAAAAGACCTGATCAATGGACTTGATTCTGATATGGATACGTGGCTCTTACTTTGGGACGAAGACCCAGAATTGTCGCAGGTAGTAGAGAGTCCCTATTTTGTTGGTATTCCCAATTCCAAGCAATTAGCCCCCAATAAGCACGGGAAGGAGAAAACCATCAAAGGAAGATATGCCATATTTGAGACTGCCTCGTTTGAAGATGCAAGCTATAGCAGTTGGCATGAAATTGCATTTTTGATGATTGATTTGGATGGGATAAAGTTAAGGGATGCCTACTACCTTGAGTGGTTTACAGCAAGCGCGCTTCAATCCTCAGAACACTTTTTTCCCTATAAAATCGCCATTCCAATTCAATAGCCAGCAGCCTCACAGCACAAGTAGCATCCCCTTATCAAAATAGGATTCCTTCCCTCCCACATTATCATGATGTATAGGCCCCGTAGCCAGGAATCATCGGAAGTCACCAAATTAATTTTGGGCAGGTCATATGATATTGGTAGGGGAAAGCAGAATAAGTCAATCTTTAGCTAAAGGTAAAATGTCCAGGCAACATGTCTATTGCCTGGACATTCCATATACTTTGCAAATGTTTACAACAACTCCTTACTGAATCTCAAATTGCAAGAGACCGTTGCCATTTTCTGACTTCCTAATCATGGTGCTTCCACCGGACATCACGACTTTCTGAGAAGATCCCAACAATTTTGAAATGCGGTCAGAAAGAATGAATCCCTTGGGCATAATCACGCGATCAAGGCTTTTCTTTGACATTTGGATTTCAAATTGCAGGCGATTGCCCTTTCTACGCAATTTGGCAGGAAGGATATTTTTTCCCGCCTTCTGCCCGTTGGCCATGGTGATTTTGGAAATCTTTGCAGACCTCTTCCCATCCTTTGACTCTTTGATGGCAGTGATGTGTACAAATACGTTTACCGCTTCTTGATTGTCATAGGAACATTCTACAGTTGCATCTGTTGGCAACACATCTTCAGCCTTGGCTGTGAAAAAAGTAAAACTGAGAAGACTTAGAATTAAAAATAGCTTATTCATAGGTTTTTTTAATAAGTAATTTGACAATTGTACCTTTCTGAATCCAGAGATTTGGGAAAATCTCCCCCTGCAAAAACTGCTCTTGCATGAAGTCAGAAAAGAAAATTTCTTTCACTACTTGGTAACTTATAAAAGCAAAATTGTAACTTGGAAATACGAATTTTATCCTACTGCTATGAATCGCTCCTTACAAAAAGTGCTATTTCCCCTATTTCTGAGCCTGATTGGATTCCTTATTGGCTGCTCAGAAAGCCAAGAAAAATCCTCTCCTCCCCCGCCTGCTCCAAAGGAAGGTGACTGGCAAGGATGTATCATAGGGATGTATCCTGAAAACGGCAATGAAAAAATTCCAGGAGGAGACCTCCATGAAATTGATGATTTTGATGCATTGACCGGGAAAAAGGTAGGCTCGGTGGTCTGGTTTCCAACCTGGGACGATGAGTTTCCAACCCTTGCCTGCAACAAACTGGCAGAACGTGGCATCATTCCTCACCTTACCTGGGAGTTGTTTTGGCCATCCCAGGACCCCAATAATGCCAGGCAAACAAGCCCTGAAGGATACCAGGGGTTCAAAGAAGTTCTTGAGGGCAAACACGATGCCTACATTGACCAATTTGCCGAAGATGCCAAAGCATTTGATAAAATGGTATTGATTCGCTTTCTGCATGAATTCAATGGAAACTGGTATGTCTGGAGTGGAAATAAAAACGGCAAGGCCGACGGGGGTGCAGCTCAAGTGGTGGCTGTTTGGAAATATGTCGTTGACAGGTTCAAAGCCAAGGGAGCGAACAATGTCAAATGGCTATGGGTCCCACATGGGCCATCCATTGACATGTCCACAGAAGCCTGGAACGATGTGGGAAATTACTGGCCGGGAGATGCATATGTGGATTGGATAGGCCTGGATGGCTATAATTTCTATCCCAAGGACCCCTGGGGTGGAGACCGTCCTTTCCGCGATTTTGACAACTGCTTCCGCAAACTCTATGATGACTGCGCCAAACTGGGTAATCAACCCATGATGATCGCCGAATTTGGAAGCGGAGAATTCGAGTATGAAGGATCTGATAAAGCTGCCTGGATAACAGATGCTTTCACAAAAATCAAAACAGACTATCCCAGGATTAAGATATTTACCTGGTTTAACATCAACAAGGAATTGGACTGGCGGGTAAACTCCTCCCCTGAAGCCTTGGCGGCCTTCAAAGCAGCAGTGAATGATCCCTATTTCATCACTTCCCCAGCCGAAAAATGATGGGTTAATTTTTATCAAAATCTATATTTCATGGAGGACTGAGGGTTAACCAGTCCTCTATTTTTTTATCCACCCCCACTTTAGTACCATAGATTTTCTGATACTTTTTTCCTCCCAATTGCTCCTCCGTTGGAACCGATTGGAATTTTCTATCGTCCAACTTTTATAGCCATTATTCAGCCATAGACAAAGATGAAATTTGAATTTAGTATGCTTCTTATTCTCTTATCCTTCCCACTTACTTCTTTTGGACAAAAAGAAATGAGCAAGAAGGAGATTTTGATTGATTTTCGAATTTTCAAGGACATCCTGGCCCAAGGCCATCCAAATCTGTATGAATACACCAGTCAAATGAAATGGGACAGCTTATTTCGCAAGTTTGAAAAGGAAAGGGTAAATCAAATCACTGACTCAGACGATCTTTTCAGGGACTTAAGCCATTTGGCTGATCAAGCAAGGGATGGGCACCTCCAACTACTCCATCCCGAAATGAAGCCTATCCCCCCAATGTTTCCCTTGCTTCTTAAAGTCATTGATGAAAAACTATTTGCAGATACGGATGATTTTGAAATTCCCATTGGTTCAGAAATCCTTGAGATCAATGGCATAGGGAGCCCCGAAATTCTTTCAAGTCTACTGAAGTATGCCCCCTCAGATGGGTACAGCCTTCCGAAGAAATATAGGCAGGTGGAGAAAGAGTTTGGTATCCTGCATCTGTATGAATACGGAAGTCAGGAGAACTATACAGTAAGTATCCAAAGGCCCGATGGCATACCGCTTACTAAGGAAATTGCTCCTCAATCCTTTTCACAGATTGGCAATCGTTATCCCAAGAGGAATTCCCATTTTGCCAAATACCACCAAAGCAAAGACCCTACAGCTTATTTCATGCAGAGAATGGCTGAGCAGTGGCCCTTCGTTTACTACATTGATTCCATAAATGCTGCCGTACTTACTGTCCATTCATTTGGGTTTGATCCTGTAGAATTCAAATCGAGGCTCATAGGTCTTTTCAAGGAAATTCGTAAACGTAAGTCCACTAATTTGATCATAGATGTCAGGCAAAATCCTGGCGGATATCGGATCAATGCCATCCATTTGTTTTCTTTTTTGACGAAGGAGCCATTTCAGCAGCGCGTAGCAGAAAGTGTCATTACAGAAAAATTGCCCTACAAGGAGCATATAATCTACCAAATGGGAGATTTCGAAGATTTCTTCAGGACATATTTTGTAGATGGGAAAAAAAAGAAGGGGGGAATATTTTTATATGAAGACCATTCAAAAGCCGAGATGCTTCCTTCCAAAAAAGCCTTCAAAGGCAAAACCTTTGTATTAACTGGTGGGAATACTTTTTCTGCAGCCTCAGCTTTTGCCCTCAACGCAAAAAATACTTCGGAGATTAAGCTCGTAGGCGAAGAAACAGGCGGAGGGTATTATTGTCATACAGGCCAGTTTCCCGTTGTTTATGAACTGCCAAACTCAGGGATCAGGCTTCGAATGTCTTTGGTAAAAATTGACCACTATGTCCTAGACCAATCCGTCTCCAAGGGAAGTGGAGTTTTACCAGATATGAAGGTTGACTTAAGCTTGGAGGACCTGATTCAAGGCAAAGACAGTCAATTGGATTTTGTGATCCAGCTACTCATGGATAAATAATGTGGCATTAAAAGGACTACTAACACTAAAATCATCAATTATGAAGTACGAATTATCCATATTCAATAAGAAAATGAGAATTGCCCTGGTTTTGATGCTTTATTGGGGAGGCTGTTTCATGGGATTCTCCCAAAGCACCACAGAAAACTTGCCCAAGCAGGATCCCGACAGTGTAAAAGAAGAATTGAGAGCCCTGTTTGTAGAGTTGAGCATCAAACATCCTGGCTTTTACAGGTACAATGACAAAGATAAATTTGATGCCTTCATTGACTCCACAATTCAGACCATTGATGCACCGATAAACGAAATTGAAATCCTCAGGAAGGCCAAACCCATCGTCGCAAAAATTGGATGCTTACACAGTGGAATCCATTTGTCAGAAGAAACGGAAAACTTATTGAATCAATCTGCGAATTGCCTACCATTTACCCTTTTTTACGACAAAGGAAAGGCCTTCATCTGGAAGACATTTGAAGAACAAAGTCCATTAAGTATTGGAGATGAGGTAGTTTCTATAAATGGACAGGCCATTGGCGCCATATATGAAAAGCTCTTAAAAAGCATACCCATGGACGGCTACAACCAGAGTGGAAAGTTCCAACTCCTTCGATATACATTCCCGGAAGCCTATAGGAGCATCATTGAGGTAACAGAAGGCTTCGAGATCGTATTGAGTAATGGTCAAAAGCACAAGCTCAAGGGCGTAAAAATGGAAAACACACTCCAGTATAGCGACATCGTGAACCAAGGCATGTCCTTGGAAATCATTGATGATATCGCGATCATAAAAATCCCTTCTTTTGCGAATTCCTTTCTCAGGTCGCATGGACAAAATTTCCAAAAGGAGATCAAGAGCTACATTAAAAACATTCAAAGTCAAAACATCAGGAAAATACTGATTGACCTTAGGGGCAATACTGGCGGTTCTGATTCTAACCCTGCCTGGCTAAGCTCTTATTTCTTTGATAAACCATTTCGCTATTGGGACAGAATTGAAATCACCGAGCCAATCGCCAAGGAGATTAAAGGTTTAAACCGACTGTTCTATGGCAAACCACAAAATGAAAATGGCAAATGGCTTTGGAGTGATAAGGGTTTGTCTTCTAAAGAATTTAAGTTTACACGAGTACAAGAAGCGGCTAAAAACCCCTTTACTGGTAGCACCTATATCCTCACTGATGGCATGTGCATGTCCTCTTGCTCAGATTTCGTAGCCATCATGCAAAGCAATGGAAAAGCCATTGTCTTCGGAGAAGAAACTGGAGGAGGTTACCAGGGAAATACAAGCGGCTTGATCCCGAGCCAAGCTTTGTCATGTGGATTGGTGGTAGATGTGCCTCTTCTGAAATATGTCAATCATGTAGAGAAAGGAAAGAATGTAGGAAGGGGAAGCATGCCCGATATTGAAGTTAGATCTGATTTGGAGGTTTTGCTGAATGAAGAAAAGTTCATGAAAGAGCTAATCAAGGCCATAAAAGAACTTGAATGATCACAAATGGACATGAATACCTGACATTCACAGCATTCAAACTCAAAGCATTCCCCCCTGCCAACTTGGCCCTCAAATAATTTTTGAACATTTCTGCCTAAATTTGAATCATACAGAATGAAATTTCAGTATATTCAATAATTAATGAAAGAATTTTAACTTAAAGATAGCCTATAAGTCCAGGCAACATTCGAAAAATGGAGACAGCTAAATCAATGGAGCATGAAATCCTACAATGAAAAACCCTATAAAATATGCCGAGATGCCATCGCTATGTTTAGTGAGCAAGGCTACGAGCATGTTTCTATGGCAGATATAAGCCGGGGTTTGGAGATACCCGAAGCGGAATTGTATTCTTATTTTGGTAAAAAAGAGGACATCGTTTTGCTTCTATATCAGCAGATCAACACAAATTGGCAGCTCTCTGTTGAAGCCATTCCTCACAAAAAATTAGCTCGTCGCTTTGAAGAAGGATTAAGGATAAAATTAAAATTGGTAGAGCCCTATGTTAACTTCCTTAGTCAAATCATAGGATTTCTGATTCAGGCCACTCAAATTGGGGTTAACTCTCCCAGGACCTCTCACATCAGAAGGATTGGGGCGGAAAGTATTCAAGGCATCATTGATCAATCCAGAGATGGGCAAAAATTACAGAAAAAGCTGCCGCAACTCGCGTCGATCATGTACTTTTTGCACTGGGCAGTCCTATTCACCAGGATTCAAAGGGATGATCAAGACAAGCTGGAAGAGGTTTTGAGCATCATTTCCAGCTCTTTCAACCAGCCAAGGAAAATTTTATGGGTCAATCGTCTTTTTCCAATTGTAGGAAAAATCAGCCTCATTACAGAAAATGCACTTGACATCAAGGCTACAAGCAGGAACTCTTTGGATAGAGAAATTCTGAAGGTGATTTTTAACATCAGAAAACTTAGCGATCCAAAAGATCCTTGTGCTAATAAGCCTTGCGAGAGTTGTTTTGAGTTGCACGAGGCAAGCATCAATTTCTTTACCAGCCAGAACAAAGCCATTCATTTTATCCTTCCTGCCTTTCCAGCCAAATCACCCAATTCATCCAAAACTCTGGGAAAACTCCCTGACTTGGGGGAGGAAATTGCATTGAAAAGTCTGGAGTCCCTATGCCAGGAAATTGAAAGCATTTACAAAGCAGGAGCTCAGGTAACGATTTGTTCAGACGGAAGGATTTTTTCAGAACTGGTGGGCGTCTCTGATCAGGACATCACGGCCTATGTTTCAGAAATCAGCAGGATGATCAGAGAGTTTGGCCTCGACCACCTTCATATCGTCAATCTCGAAGATCTTTCATCTGGCAAAAGTTTCGGCGAAATGAGGGAGAAAATCCTTTCAGAACATGCTGAACCCCTGGAGGACTTAAAGCTGAACATCAAGAACAAAGCAGAAATGACCCATTTATTCAACGGCATTCATCGGTTCATCAGCGAAGATCGCATGGCACTTGGGGAGCCAAAATCAAAAACCCAGGTAAAAAAAGAGTCGAAGGAAATTGCAATAAAGGTGATTCAACACAGCAATGCCTGGACCCGTTTTCTGGCTAATGTATATCCGGAAGCGATCCGTTTATCCATTCACCCCTACCCTTCCAACAATCGAAAAATTGGTATTCAGCTCACCAAGGCAGAAGATAACTGGCTCACTCCCTGGCATGGAGTCATTACGTTAAACCAAAATGGCTATCAGTTGATGAAAAGAAAGAAGGCTGAGGAGATGGGTGCAGCGCTAATTCGCAAGGACAATCGTGCCTATTACTATTCAATGCTACAAGAATAATGGACTACCTAATAGAAAAAGTTTCCCCCTTCGGCGCCCTGCTTATCAACAATGGTGGACCAGCTAGCATTGAACAATTTTCAGAGGAGCAATTGCACCACTGGATATCAGCCTACAAGGTCGTGGTATTTAGGGGATTTGCCCCCCTTTCCAGACAAGAACTGGCTCTGTTTGCCCAGCAATTGGGAAAACCCATGCAATGGCCATTTGGCTCTATCAACGACCTGAAGGTCAAAGCTGAAGCAGAAAACTATATTTTCACCAACCGCAAAGTCCCTGTTCACTGGGATGGCGCTTTTACTGGCAATGTACCTCACATCATCCTATTCCAGTGTCTTGTTGCACCAGAAAAGGAAGACCTTGGTGGGACTACCTTTGTCAACACAGAAAATATTTTATCAAATGCCACAGCTTCTCAAATGGAAGAATGGCAAAATGTATCTGTCACCTACAAAACAGAAAAACTGGCTCACTACGGGGGCGAATTCACACAAAAATTCCTCGATAAGCACAAAGTAGGGCAGCAAGCAGTGATTCGATATGCAGAACCTGTGGATGACCTCAACCCGGTAACAGTATCCATAGAGGGCTTGGAGGAAAAACCTGCCGAGACCTTTATCGCCGAAATAGAGGAATTGCTTTATCAGGAAGAGAACCTCTATATCCATCGTTGGGAGGAGGGAGACCTGGTTCTGGCTGACAACCACTCCTTACTGCATGGCAGGGAAGCCTTTAAAAAACAGAAAGAACGACACATCCAGCGCATCAATATCCTCCACAGGCCCAAGGGCTTCAGTTTTAGGAGATTCCTGGAAAACAGTTTGACCATCCGAAGGAAAGAGTTTTTTGTGGCGGAGCTTCCCATTTTTATCATTCCTCTTTTGTTGAGTCTGGGCAGTTGGAGTGAATTGATGCAGCCCATGCTCTACCTGGGCTTGATCGCAGGATTCTTGCTTTTCAACATCGGAGACATGGTCAACTGCTATGCTGATTATAAACTTGACTCCATTTACAAGAGCCATTTGTCCAATGCAGTATTTGAGTTGGGTAAGAAAAATGTGAAATGGCAGATAATCCTCACGGGGATAGCTGCGCTCCTACTCGTTTCATTTATCGCTGCCCAAAGCAGCCAGCTATTCTTGATTCCAATGGTGCTTATTGGAGGCTTTATAGGTATTCAATATTCTTTGAAGCCCTTCCAGTTTAAATCTCAAGGTATTCTTCAGTTTTTTTGTCTTTGGGGCATCATCTTCTTTGGACCGATGCTTTTCATGGCAATCATTTTCAAAGGAATTCCAAGCCTTACTGGCATATTCCTCTTTGCCTTTTACGGTTTTCATCAAATGGGGATTATTTTATTGAATACTGCAGAAGACTATCCAGAGGATATGAATGATGGCCTGAATACCATAATTGTGAGTTTGGGACTACACAGATCCATTCGATTGGCCTTTGGGATTGTGTTGTTTTCTGGTATTGCCTTGATTTTCGGGACTTTGCTTTTGTTTTATAATGCTCAACTTTCTCCCTGGGCTTATTCGAGTGTTTTGATTTTTGTAATGGGTTGGCTGGTTATTGTCAAGGAATACAGGCTTATCCTGAATAAAATCCAAGAGTTGGATGAAGAAGCAGCTGTAAAAGAAATCAAGAAAAACGGAATGAAGGTTCCTCGATGGCTAAAAATTGGGGCATATACATTTTTAGCTTGCATAAGTTGCTTTGCCATTTTGACGGTTTCATAAAACAGCTGGCAACTGAGTAAGCTCATTCCCTTATCTAATCAGAAACGAGTAAAGAATCAGGAAATTCATTTTCGCAGCCAAAGGTATTAACAAAGAAAAGTTGTATCTTATATCCAAGCTCTAAAATAGATTGTGGGACTCTCCCCAAACCAGTCTTATACGATTTTTTCCAAAAAATATGCATTCACAAATTGAGGCCCAAGATATAAGAAAGAGCCAATCTGTGGCTAATGAGCAGTTTTCCCAAGCTCATGTGGACATGCATTCCTCAGTCTTACAACGGAAATCGCAAGCCTTAACCCTCCAAAGAAAAGAGAATAAAACCGGATTGCCTGACCACCTGAAAATGGGTATAGAGAAGTTGTCAGGTATGTCAATGGATGATGTCAGGGTGCATAGGAATTCTGATAAACCCGCTCAATTACAAGCTCATGCCTATGCACAGGGAACCCAAATCCATTTGGGCCCGGGGAAAGAAAGACATCTGCCACATGAAGCGTGGCATGTAGTCCAGCAAAAGCAAGGAAGGGTAAAACCCACTATGCAAATGGGAGACAACATCAACATCAATGGGGATAAAGGCCTGGAAACTGAAGCGGATATAATGGGTGCTAAAGCCTTCCAACTCAAGTCAAAAATATCTTTACATAGTCCAGGGTGTACTTGTTCATCTTGTTCCGGAGAACATGGAGAAACCATCCAGCCCAAACTAATAAATGCAAAAGTGGTACAGCTCTGCACCCATTGTGGCGATCCAAGCTGCGTGAAAGGAGAAAAATGCAGGAAGCCACCTGAAGGACTTTTCCCTGCAGGTTCGGGTTCTTGGGGAACCAAATTTTATAACCAAAGGCGAGGCCATGATGGAAAGCCCACAGAATGGGAACATCCTGTTCCTGGCAAGGCTTATCGTGATGCAGGTATGGGGGCGGAATATAGGAGCGCTCCTGTCTTACAGATACCCAAGACCATGCATAGAGGTGGTGTTTCCGGTGTGGGAGGGGGTATCAGTTCAACTGGCTCCAGCGACAGTGCAAAAATTTGGTCTGGTGGGATAGGAAAGACCTTGGCCAGTGGAGATTTTGGAGAGGCTATATGGAGAGGGGTTGCTGACGGAATGAACTCCGCGCTACATACGGATCAGGATCTATCAATGGCCGCGGATGGCTATTACAGGATCATCCAAATGCACTTTGAAAGGGGAGACATTGATGATGCCACTCGTAAAGCTTTACTTGAAAAATTAATGGATATGTTCATGAAAATACAAGACCATCCTGCTTATTTCGGAAAGCCGGGAGGTTCTGGTGGTGGTGGCGGAGGGCCAAGCGCAGGAGGAGGCGGTGCTGCCATAACCGCTTAGCTTAAGATGCTGTAAAAAAATTACCTTTCATTTTTACAGTTGGCTTTCAAGAACCTGAGTTCATCATTTTTTTCGTTTTAGCAGCACGGAAAGACTTTCTGCCTATAACATCAAGCACAAAGTTTCTCTTTGCCAGAGAAATCTGGCATCCAATAATATGATGAAATTGCTATTTCTTCTTTTAACTGGAAATATGTTGCAGCTCAATCATTGTAAAACTAATTTTCCTTGACTGCTGCTTCCTCTAAATATTTCACCATCAATCCAGTTTAAGATGAAAGCAATCTCCTTTATCTGCTGTCTATTCCTCGCCAGTCAAATTGCAGCTCAAACTACATCCATCAATTTTGAATTAAATGGAAGGCCCACCAATAGGGAGATTCAAGACAGCATTTCAAAAACTGTTAATCCATTTGCCAAATTCATAGGTGAATGGACACTTAAAGAAGATACCTGGATTCAGAATTGGGGTGGGAAAAATGACACCATTAAAATTCCCAAACATCATACCGTCTCCAGTCAGGTCAATACAGAAAACAGCCTGTTTTCAATCATAGATGGCCCAGAACCCAATGGCCATATTTTCTGGTCTTACAATCCAAATAGCAAGGCAGTAGATCACCTTTCCAGTTTTGGAACAATAAGAATAGGCAAAGGTAGCGGAGAGTTTTATGGAGATGGAAACCTAAGGCTCAAAGTGAGTTTTGAAGGGGAAGCTGCAGGAACTTATCGGATCTATACCTACGAATGGAGAAGCAAGGATGAATATGCCTTGAAATCTATCCAATATGATAAAGACAACAAACCAACAGGTCTGTTTTACCAGGGAGACTTTGTCAGGCTAAAGCCAGAAAAATCTGTCAAAGAGGAGATAGAAGCCATTTTAGCTGTTCTGGACAATTACCAGCTCCCAAAAGAAGTACAGGTTTCTGTCTACAAAGATGATGTCGTCCATATGGCTCCAAAGCATGAGGCGATCACCAGCAAGGCCGCCTTACTCAGTTATCTGAACGAACAAAAAGAGCATGGCCATTCTGACATGACGCACCAAATCGTAGAAATTTCGGAGCATGGGGATGTGATCATCATGCGAGGAAAGGTGAACGGGACATTTCATTCTGTTAATGGAGGCGAGCCCTTCCCATTTGAAACGAAGAATTTGTTTGTTTTTGAGCGGATAGAGGGTGAGTTGAAAATTGCAAAGGTAATTTACAATATGAATAAATGATTCTGGAATCCAGAACATTAATTCCAGTTAAAATTCCTTTCTATCAACATTATTTTAAGCCAATATTAAATGAAGGGCTATTTCGCAAAAATAGTCTCAAAATCTCATGAACATTCCTTAATCTTATGGTATAATTGGATGACTCCTTCTATTTCATTACCACCAAACTACTACATAAATGGCCCGACTATCCAAACAAAAAGTTCACGCTGCCCTGGACAAGGCAGCGCAGAACATCCTAAATGCTGCAGGAAATGACCCCATTGTAAGTCGAAAAGATATACGGGCAAAATTGATGGAATTGGAGGGAGTGGAGGAAGAACTTACAAGGACTTTTTACCGACTGATTGATCACAGGGATGCTAAGCCCGGGGCCAGGATTACCCAGAAGGACATTGATGATACCTTGGCCTATGCCAAAGAAAAATTGGTGGATGCCTATGACTTCAATAACAATGGCTTGTCAAAAACTGAAATCTCAAAGATGTCCCTGACTGCCCGTTTGGCTGTCAGGTTTGCAAAATTGCTTGACCAACAAGCTTCTACAGATAGCATGAGCACCGAAGAAATAGCTAAAGGCCTTTTTGAGTTGGGAAATGACTTATACTTCCCAGCCTGGGCCAACGAAGCAGATGCCTACCTGACCCTTTTTCAAAAGGAAGCCAAGCTGAAGGAGTTGACCCCTGAAAGTTTCAGCTCCGCCTTGGGACTGGATTCATCCAAGAAGGAAGAATCTATACAGTTTTGGCATCAGGGCCGCTCAGAATATGAGTGGATATTTGAAAATTACGAGAACTACGAGCAGTTTGAAGAGCTAGAGTCCTTCAAGACACTCCATATATTCATGGAAAAGCACCTTACTCATATTACCCATGTCATTGTGGGTCTCGACGGAAGCCTACGCAGCTCAGAGTATCCGGTATATTTTGTAGGCTTAAGTCCTGAAGGAGACATCCTTGGTTTTGAAACCATTACCATTTGGACGTAATTTTTTCGACCTTTGGATATGAACATAAGTCCAGATCAAACAGATCAGTTCATAGAAAACTACCTCCATGGCCTACAATTTCAAATGAAGCTTAGTGAGGAGAGCATTCAGTTAATTAGAGAAAACCATAAGATTGTCCAGACTAAATCCAAAGATACCCTCATCCTTCCCGGAGAAGTTTGTAGGAGTATATACCTGATCATTCATGGAGGCTTTGTTTGCCGCTATATTCACCAAGAAACAGGAGAAGCAAAGACCATCAATTTTTACTTGAATGACCTACATCCTTTTATGGCTTGTTTGGACAGTTATTTTACTCAAGTTCCCACAAATTGTGAATTAAAAGCCATAGCGGACTCCACTGTAATCGCCTTACCCAGAACAATCGTAGACCGCCAGAAGGAAAAGGACTTCCATTTCAGGAACTTCTACCATGATGTGGTCATTACTGCCCTGGTTGAGGAGAATGAAATTAAAACGAAGCTCATCGCTTATTCATCCAAAGAAAAGTACAACTTCATTCTGGATACCATGCCCTCAGTGATTCAGAGGGTCCCATCCAAGTACATCGCTGAGTTTTGTGGGATCTCCCCTGAATGGCTCAGCAAGCTCAAAAAACAAAGTCAATCCTGATTCTTTCCTCCGAATAGCATTTCTTGAATTAATTCAAGATTTCCGAAAGGTGTCCCCCATACCTTTGCCATTATTCAAATAAAAAAATTGAACAAATGGGAAAGACATATCTTGGAATCAAAGAAAAGGAACTTGAATCTGATTATGCTCCATTTTATAAAGAGCATATGGTAAAAATTAGTGAGGCGGTTGAAAAAAGCCTTACACAACCTCTGCCATGGGGCCAACTGCTGGATATTGATGGAATGGAATTGCTCGAACAGCCTGGAGACCAAGCTGTAGAAACTGGCTATTCTGTCGCAGAAGATGGCAGCATTGCGGTAGCCGTAAAAACACTCCTTCCCAACAATACTCCCCAGATGTGGGATTGGTGGTTTGGGTGGCATGGTTCAGAAAATGAGCGATACAAGTTATGGCATCCCAATGCACATATTAGTGCGAGTTGGGAAGATGGCAGAAATGATAACTGTTATGTAGGTAGAACCTCTATCATAGAAGAATACATTGGTAAAAATTCTTTTGATGCAGCCATTCAATTCAAATCACCTCTTGAATTTGGTTTTTCTTATGATGCCATCAACCACCCTGACAAAGCGGTTTATATTTGTGCCAGATTGGGGCACTCAAAGTTTCCCGTTGATTTTGGATACCTGGTACACCAGGTCAGGCAAACTCCTGAGGGCACTGAAATGCGCTCACGTTTTTGGGTAGGAGGTAAGTACGTAGCCGCACGTACCGAAAACATTATCAATAAAGCAGCTGTTCAGGTTCTCAAAACCTTCCAATCCTTACCAAAAACCTTTGGACAAGACCTCTTACAACATTGTGCGGAAGAAATGAGCCACTTGGCTTCTATCCTTCCCGAGCTTTACCAGCAATATCACAAAGAAGAAACTGTAGGGATCGCTGGTTTGTCTGTTCACAAAGGGGATGCAGATTTTGAAAAAATGGTATTGGACACCATGTGGAACAAAGCTCCCATCGACCGCAGACCGGCTTCCATTTACGAACCTAAGACCATAGAAGATGTCATCAATGTCGTCAGATACGCCAAAAGAGTAGGCAGAAGGTTAACGGTCACCTCTGGTGGACATAGTTTCAGTGCCAACTTTATCAGAGAGGGCTGCTTGCTGGTGGACATGAAGCACTTTGATCAGTTTAATGTCAATATAGAAGAGAAAACAGCAGTAGCAGGTCCAGCAGTTGGGGGAAGTACCCTTATGAAAGCCCTGTACAAAGACAAGCTGTTCTTCCCTGCGGGACACTGCCAGGGTGTATGCCTGGGTGGATATCTCTTGCAAGGTGGCTATGGCTGGAATGGCCGCAAATTGGGAATTGCTTGTGAAAGTGTACTTGGTTTGGAAATCGTAACTGCGGATGGCGAATTGGTCTATGCAGATGCCAACACCAATGCTGACCTGTTTTGGGCAGCCAGAGGGGCAGGGGCAGGATTCTTCGGCATTGTAGTCAAATTCCACATCAGGGTATATGACCTACCCAAATACCGCGCTGTCATCGTACATGACTTTGCCATCAAGCACCTTGAACATGTTTACCGCTGGGCACATAATATTGGTCCTGAAATTCCAAAAGCAGTGGAGTTTCAAATGGTAATGAGTAAAAATATGATGAACCTGATGGGCCCAGGAATTGAGGCAGTAGCTCCCATTTTTGCTGATACAAAGGATGAGTTTGAGGAGGCAAAGGAATTCATGAAAAATAGCCCCATTGCGAACAAGGCCATCATCAAATCGCCTGCAATTGATCCAGGTATAGATATCCTCTATAAAACGGTTATGTCTCATTATCCTGATGATTACTGCTGGGGAGTTGACAATATTTGGACGCATGCTCCGGTAGATGATCTTATGCCATTCCTCAAGGAGATTGCGGAGAACTTGCCACCACCACCTTCACACTTCTTGTGGCTGAACTGGCATCCAGGAGAACTCTCCCAAGACATGGCTTATAGCAAAGAAGATAACATTTACCTCTCTCTTTACAGTTGTTGGAAAGACCCCGCGGATACCCCTCAGTATGGCGATTGGGCAAGCAACATGCTTAAGAAAATGCAGCACCTTTCTTCAGGAATCCAATTGGCTGATGAAGGTTTGCATAAGCGTACCGACTCTTTCATGTCAGAAGCGAACCTAAACAAGGTTCAAGCCATACGTGCCGAGAGAGATCCTCAGGGACTTTTCTACGAGTGGCACAGCAAACCCGAGTAACTGCCTATATACCCAAGAACCCGATTGGCAGCCTGACTGTCAATTGGGGATTTTTTTGCCAACCTATTGAGTATTCCAACAAAACTTAAACATGAACAAGCTACGTTATAAACTTGGCAAGGACTGGTTATTCTACCTTATGGTTCTTGGCTATGCCTACCTCATCATCAATATGACAGTCAAGCTCTGGTTTGGGGGAGGGATAAATATTTTTGCGACCTATAGCGATGCCGCAGATCCTGCTGCCATGCTCATAGACGCCAATAAAGTCTACTGGTCAAAAACCTGCTTCCTATTCCTGACACTCTTGCTTTATGGATTAAATTTTGACTATCGCTTCGCAAGCGGTCTGGCAGCGAGTTTTTGGTCTGGCTCCCTTATGCTAATGTTTGCTCCCAGCCCGGTTTTGATCTTTGTTGCCCTTATTGGAAATGCCCTTGTAGGCCAGCAAATCTGGAGGAAGCAAGTATTCTCCAACAGAAACCTGAACGAAAGACAGGATGATAAAACGGCCAAGATCCCTGAATCCAAGGAACCATTTGCCTCCTGACAAGCTCTTCCTTAGTTCAAAACAAGACCGCATCAAGATGAGACATATATTGTTGTTCCTGATAATTCAGTTGACGGGCTGCATAAGCGCCTTCTCGCAGGATAGCCTAGGTACTTCCCCGCCCAATATCCTGTTGATTGTAGTGGATGACATGGGTTGGAATGATGTCAGCTACCATGGAAGTGAGATTCAGACACCTTTCATTGACAGCTTGGCATCCCAGGGAGTAGAACTCGACCGATTCTATGTACATTCCGCCTGTACTCCGACCAGGAGTTCGCTGATGACCGGAAAAACTGCCGTTCGCCTGGGCTGCGTCAATCCCATATCGAAAAATAACAAATTGGGCTTGCCACTTTCCGAGAAAATCATGCCCCAGTATTTCAAAGAAAAAGGCTACTCTACAGCCTTGGTCGGAAAATGGCACTTAGGCCGCTACAAAAAAGAAAACTGGCCTTACAACCGTGGCTTTGATCATTTCTATGGAAACCTAACAGGAGGAATAGGCCATTATGACCATGTTCATGGCGGTGCCTTGGACTGGCAAAGAAATGGAGTTAGCATTGAGGAGGAAGGGTACACCACACATTTACTTACCGCTGAAGCCATCAAACTTCTGAAGGCAAAGGGAGAAAAACCATTTTTCCTTGAATTGTGCTATGCCGCTCCACACATGCCCAATGAGGCTCCAGAGGAAGCAATTTTTCCCTATCGAGAGATTGAAAATAAAAACAGACAGCTTCACGCAGCTATGGTAAGTGAGGTAGATAAAGGTATCCAGAAAATAATCGAAACACTTGAAGAAACTGGATTGATGAAAAATACCATCATTTGGTTCATGAGTGATAATGGAGGAAAAAACCTTGTCGGAACACCTAAAAAAGTGTCAGAACCCATTTTGAGTGCCGTTGAAACATGGGGAGAGCCCCTGCCCTTTCCCTTTTGGGAGTTTTTGAGGGACAACATGATTAATGGAGCAGGAGATAACAGTCCTTTAAAAGGGGGTAAGGCGACTGTTTATGAGGGGGGGTTACGCGTACCTGCGTTTATTTATGCCCCCTCTTTCCTTTCCCAACAAAAAATCAATCAAAGAATCACTGTAAACGATGTCTTGCCGAGTTTAGCAGCTGCTGCTGGAATCCATCATGTGGATACTACTGACTTGGATGGTGTAAACCAATGGTCATTCATGAAAAATGAAGCTCCCTACCCTAAAAATACCTTTGTCTCAGAAGGCAAATGGAAGCAGGCATACTTCAAGGATGAATGGAAATTGGTAGTGGATAAAAAAGGGGACGATAGACCTGAACTCTACAAAGTCATGGAAGACCCAACAGAAAGTCATGACCTGGCGGCTCAAAACCCTGAGCTAGTTTCCTCCTTAGCTGCTGAATTACAGGCATTTCCCAGGGGGGAATCCATTGATGATCCGCTTTGGAGGGTCTTCCTTGATCCAGATCAATTTGGAGGAAAAGCCAATAGAAAGCCCTATGCAGGCGTAGAAGGAAGGAATATGGGACCTCTGCATCCAATTTTTTATGCCCTGGGAACAGTATTCCTTATTCTGCTGGTGCTGATCATATGGATACTTAGCATGCTTTTTAGAACTGTTTCTCGAGATTCCAAAAAGTAAAGCCAGACAGTTTAAGTTTAAACTTAGGCAGAATGTAAAAATCAATATTGATGGCAGGCTAGCTATTTGGAAATAGACCTAATTTTTACTACAACCCTGACAGGGTTTAAACCCTGTCAGGGTTGTGTCAGGAGGAGGTACCTTAGCTACACCGGCGCAGCCCTAGACTTTGCAGTCAAAACTTATGGCTACATGGAATTTGCCTTGATCTTTGGCTTGATATTTCTATCGGGATTTTCTGCTGAATGGATTATGCACTTTATTTTGAATCAGAGATAACGTTAAGATGAAATGGATCAATTGGAATTCCCATCGCTTTTTGCTTTTGAGCTATGGTTTTTATTCCAACTACCAAAACAAGTAGAAAGGAGAAGTTGAATTGAATCCCATCCCTGAGTTTCTGAATAACTAAAAATTTATCCTTAATTTCCAATAGACCCCATTTGATTACCCTTAATGGTCCTGGGAAATGGAAATCTTCAAAAATGAAATCGAGAAATATAGTCCAATCAATTCCATAAAGGAATGGGAGGATTTTTCTGCCTCTTTAAGCCTCAAAGAAGCTGCAAAAAGAGATACCATTTTCAGGCAGACTGATATTTGTGATAAAGTCATCTACCTTCTGGATGGCATCGCTGCCTCCGAATACAATGCCGACGACAGAAACATCATCACCCGCTTCTTTCAGTATGGTAACCTCTGCTCCAATATGGAGAGCGCTGCTACCCAGAGCATTCAATCAGATAATGTATTCGCCATTACCAAAGTAAGATACGTTGAAATTCCCTTTGACTCCTTTATGCAGTTGTACCTTAAGTCCAATGAAATTGGGCTATTCTTCAGAAAAAAAATCCTGGAACACCTGGTTGAAGCAAAAAATTTCCTCAGCATAAAAACCTCGACCTCTACAGAAATCCAGTACTCATTCCTCGAAAATAACTACCCTTCCCTCATCCAACATACTCCATCCAAATACATTGCAGCCTTCATTGGAATTACACCGGAAGCCTTGAGCAGATTTCTGAAACTGCGCTCAACTTCTTAACCCTCATCAATTTTATTGATTTGTACGACCTGTACCTTCGTATTGTAACATTTAAATACAAAGGATCATGGGAAAGCTAGTTATGCCGAAAGAGCGTAAATTTGATTGGGATTTGAAACCTGTATCTTCCGTCCATTGGGGGCAGGTAAAAAATAAATCAGGGCAACTATGTGTAGTCTTGGATCACTCCTTGTTGAGGGGCTTAAGCTCTGAGATGATTGCCTGGTGGTTCCAGCACTTCGCCAACCTTAAGGTGACCCTAGATGATATCGAAGGATATGAAAATACAAAGGTACCTGCTTACTACTTATGGCATCCTTCTGACCACATTGAAGCCAATTTCAAAGGCAATCTTGGGCCGGGAAGTACGCCTAGAGCTGGAGCAAAAATTCAAATCAAGGAGTGCATGCAGTACAATAAGTATGGACTCAAATACCCGGTAGACAACGAGTTGAAGATTTTCTACTGTGAGGATGATGGCTGGGGAATGGGAAAGCAAATACCCCTATTCGGTAACTTGATATTCTTGAGGATTTCTTTTAAGGATGTCATAGAAAATGGTAAGATCCTTGGCGTCCATTATCACTATGAAGTAGTTGCTGGCACAAATAAACAGAACTTGTTGGCCCAAACCATCAATAAGAAAATTGTAGGACAGTTTACAGAAGAATTCTGGGAGGCCTGGATCACCCACAATACCATTGAAGTGGGGGTGTTTGAAAACTTTCTTCCGGCGCTTTACAATCAACGAGCAGATTTGGATAACCTCCATTATGCTAAAAATATGAATCCCATTAGCAAAGAAATGGCTTCTCAAGTTCAAGAAGGGGTAAGCAAAGACTTGTTGGAGGAAAGGCTGCGTGGTTATGCAGAAAGTATAAATGCTTTTGATTACCAAAAGGGACAGGAGAAAAGCTTTTTGTAAGTAAAATCATAACTATTAGAAAAAGTGGATGCCTCCCCAACAGTTATTCACTTTTTCGGGTATTCAGGCTGTAGAATGGGGATAAATTCAAAGAGAGAATATGGGAGATATTTCGAAACAAGTGTCCCAAACGCTACGTAACATTTTGGAAACTCCTCAATGACAGTTGCCAAAGTAGTATCTCTGGCGAGCCACCCACATTTAAACATACTTCCCAAATCTATTTCTCTGGCCCTAAGTTGCCATTAAATGCTTGGCAGAGGAGGACCGGCGAGTAAATAGTACCTGGGCGGATATGTAATTAAGAAAAAGGCATACGTCATTTAAAAAGCAGGCTACATTAACAACCAGATATCAGATAGCCCATTTAAAATTAGTATACATAACAAAATAAACAAACCATGGAAAATCCGAGTATTCTGGCAGCCATCGTCGGTGTATCCACCGGGGTAATCAGTGCCTTCTTCACACATATCTTCCAGCTTCGTTTTGAAAGGAGGAAAAATCAAATCGATTCAAAGTATAAATGGAAAAACGAGTTCAAAAAAGAACTTGCCAATACGGTGCAAACCATCATGGAGATGATCCAAGAAGTCTCATGGGTCGCATGGGAGGTATCGAAAAAAAGAGGAGAAAAGAGTGAGGCTTATTTGCAAAAATATAATGCTTCCGCCAAACAGAAACGTAGCTTGATCAGTAAACAGCTAGCCATGATTGCCGCTTCAGACCGAGACACATTTAAGAAAATGCGCGAAGTTGCTACGATAGCAGATAAGTTGGAATTAGAATTTGCTGACAGTCTGGTTGACTATGTTGATGGGAATTTGGAGGAAGAGGTCTTTGGAAAGAAATTAAAGGTGGATGCTAAAAAGGCTTATGATGAATTACCTGAAAAATTTATTGAAGTCCTGAAATTCGTCGATACCCTGGATTAAATACAACTCCAAAGATTTACAATTCTTTGCACGGCTTAGAAGTTTAAAGCACTTTTAACCTTAACGAGTGGTATAATTCTTGGGACTTTTTTTCACGAACCGCAACAGTATTTTTGACAAACAGTACCTTCAGAGTGAATGGAGAGGAGGTAATCAATCATGAATTCATTTGTCCGTGATTCCCAAAGTTTGAATAAAAAACCATACCATGAGAAGATTTGTCACCCTTACCCTGCTGACAATTGTAAGCAGCTTGTCTTTTGCTCAAGAGACAATAAAAACAAGCATCATAGAGCCATTTAATATTGACAGCAAATACCTCTCAGGGATAGACATTCCAAAGCTAAAACTGGATGATCATCCTGAAAGAGAATACTTCCAAAAAAGGCTTTACAGGGGCAGTGAACTTAGCGTTTTTATCTTGTCAAGCGAGACTGCCTCCAACGAAATCAATGACTTCCCCATTGACGAGTTTGTCTACTATATCAACGGAAGGGCAGACATAAAAACCCTGGACTCGAAGACCATAACTTTCTATGGAGGGGATTACCTTTGTGTACCAAAAGGGTTCTCCGGCAACTGGACCAATAATGGCGGCAACAAATACCACCTGGAACTCTCGGTAATCACCAACCAAAGGGCCGACAGCAGCAAAAAATCAAACGCAAAAAAGCCATTTTTACTGGATAGAGGATTGCTCTCCGGAATGGAGCTAACAGAATCTGAGCCGGGTAAATACAAGAACTGGCTCTACAAAGGAGTGGAGTTGGACATCTGGACGGAGTCTGAATCGCCTGAAAAAAGGGAAATCCTGGACAATCCCAGAGAACAACTCATTCACATTTTGCTTGGCCAACTGATCATTCAAGCCAAAGGTGGTGAACCTCATACCTACATGAAAGGAGATTTTTTCGTCCTCCCCAAGGGCTTTACAGGAAGTTGGGAGAGTAAAGGGCAAAACCAGTTGAGGACTTTACTGGTAGGTGCGAAATAATATTTTTGGGGAGATTGGATTTGAATTCGTTTTTTTGAGATTGATTTTGGAATAACATTTCAGCCAGCTACGCGCACAAAGACTCAACGCTGTATTCTACCAAGCCAGGCTCAGGGAATTGTAGATATCGGGTCTGGAGAAGGTCAAAGGAATGGGTAAGCATATATTGAAAGATAATGGGTACAGCAGGTATGGATCAGATTAACCGTCAACCTATGAAATCAATCAAAGATAAATTCTCTAACCAGTCATCAACCTATAAAAAATTTAGACCTGGCTATCCTGAGCAGATTTATGATGAACTTCTTTCACTGGTACAACTTAAGGATCAAGCCTGGGATTGCGGAACGGGCAATGGACAAGTAGCCATTCGTCTAGCCATGGATTTCAAGAAAGTACAGGCTACAGACATCAGCCAGAATCAGTTAGCACAAGCAGAACAGCACGAAAACATCATCTATGGAGTGGAAAGAGCTGAGCAGACGGCTTTCTCAGATAGTCAATTTGACCTAATCACAGTTGCGCAGGCAGTGCACTGGTTTGACTTCGAAGCATTTAACAATGAAATAAAGAGAGTTGGCAAGCATGGGGGCATCATCAGCATTTGGGGCTATGGTCTGCTAAGAATTGAAGCAGATATAGACCGATTGATTGACAAATTCTATTATGAGATCGTTGGCCCCTACTGGAATGCAGAGCGGAAGCATGTGGACAATGCCTATAGGTCAATTCCATTTGACTTTGAAGAAATCCCTGAGAAGGAAAATAAATCCATAGATACAAAATGGAGCTTGAACCAATTGGAAGGCTACTTCAATTCCTGGTCAAGTGTCCAAAATTTCAAGAAGCAAAATGCAGGTAAAAACCCGGTGGATCAAATCATTGGAGAACTTCAGGATATTTGGAAAGAAAATGAGCTTAAAGGAGTCCGTTTCCCTATTTTCATGAGGACAGGCAGAATTGAAAAGTAGGTATTTAAAAATATAAAATGGATACTTTGACTAGAAATTAAAGCCAATTACAGTTTAGAAGAACAGGAGGAGTACAACAAGAATTTTTAAAATATTACCTACAGGAAATCAAAACAAGCTAGAATTACCCGACTTTTATAAGTATAGTGAGTCTACTTCAATTTTCAAGTTGCTTATAAGTAAACATACATTCTAAAACGCCTATGCTAGCAGCCATTGTCCTTTTTATTGGTATTCTGATTGGCTTGAACTTCATTCCTGAGATAATAAAGAAACACCGGCCTAAAACAGAGAAAAGCATCCAGCTAATCCTGGCCATTTCTACGCTGATTTTTCTTGTTTCAATTGGATTACTTCTTAATTCTATCAGAATCAAGGGAATTTATAGCAACCTGGCTGTCAACCTGATTTTCTTAATGTCCTGCCTGCTCTATTTTGCCATGGTAAGGAACCGCAAAATTAAAATTCTTATTGTCGTGCTACTTATTCTACCCATTATCATTGCACTGCTTTCTTCTGTATTTAGTCAAAAAATTAATGAGCAAAAATTACCCAATGGCATGGGGATAAACATAACCAAAGGCGGGATCATGACTTGCGCTTCGCATATTAGTTTGTCAAAAAGCTGGATGGGCATTTTTGAAGAAGAGATCTACCATGATTCAAGACTTTGCTTGCAAAGAATCTATAAAATTGAAGTGGTAGCATTTGAAGAATCTCATGCAGAACTCCTCCTTTACCACAGGGACGAACAAGAATCCCAAAACCCCTTTCCATATCGCATTGATAATGAAATGCTTTGGTAAGTAGCAGGCACGACCACACATTGATTTACAATGGTAACTCATAAACCCATCCTCCCTAAGAAGAGGAAATAAAATGCTTTCAGCTACAACATTCTCGGATTCGGCTACATGCTTAACTCTTTTGACTTGCAACTTTGGTACATCGAAAACAAAGAATCAATATTTATGTCAAAAGTTTTAATTACAGGAGCCAATGGGGGCTTTGGAGCCCTTACAGTAAAAACCCTTCTAAAAGAAGGCCACGAAGTAGTAGCTACGATGAGGAATATATCATCCAGGAACAAAGAAACAGCAGAAGAATTTGCTGCTTTGGGTGCCCAAATTGTAGAACTGGATGTTACAGTTGATGAAAGCGTCCATGGCGCAATAAGCAAAGCGATTGAGCTACAAGATGGCCTGGATGTAGTCATCAACAATGCTGGGGTTGGAGTCTTGGGCATTCAGGAGCAATTTAACATCGATGACTTCAAACGTCTTTTTGATATCAATGTCTTTGGGGTACAAAGGGTCAATCGCGCCGCCCTCCCCCACTTGCGAAAACAGGGCTCAGGCCTCCTGATTCATGTTTCCAGCCTTTTGGGCCGTATTGCCTTTCCATTTTACGGCCCTTACAATGCCTCCAAATGGGCATTGGAAGCCTTGGCCGAAAACTATCGGGTAGAACTTTCAGGCTTTGGGGTGGATTCGTGTATCGTAGAGCCAGGTGGATATCCTACAGGCTTTATGACCAGCCTCATGGCCCCTTCAGACCATTCGCAGGATGCTGGATATGGAGAGATGGTACACGCGCCCAAACAAGCATTTGAAAACTTCGAGGGAGCTTTGGCTAGCAATCCAGCTCAAAATCCACAGCATGTGGCAGACGCTATTGCCAAACTCATCAGTACCCCCGCGGGGCAGCGTCCGATGAGAACTGTCGTGGATAATATGGGTATGGGAACTCATATTGAGCCTTATAACCACCAGCTTGCCCAAATTCACGAAGGACTTTACAATGCATTTGGAATGGGAGACATGCTAAAACTGAAAGTTTAAAAGAGCCTGGATACTCCTGACATACAGCTGTTTGAACTTTCAAACAGCTGTATTTACTTAAGCATAACCAAGGCAATTAGTTCCTCTCTTTCAGAAATTTTAAATACATTTAGATATGGCCGATTCCAGGATCAATCAAATCAACACCATCAGCGACCTGCATCGCTTTAATCAAGTCCAAGCGCCTGAGCATCCCCTTATCAGTTTGCTTGATTACAGCAAGATCAACCCTACTTCTGAGAACAATCAATTAAGATGGGTCCAGAAGTTCTATTCCATCTCTCTGAAGCGCAACATCCTGGGCAAATATCGGTATGGGCAGCAATCCTACGACTTTGATGAAGGTTTGATGACCTTTTTTGCCCCGGAGCAGGTCATTTCAGTCCAATTGGCTGAAGGGCATGAACGCACTGTTCAACCCACTGGTTGGATACTGGCCATCCATCCGGATTTCCTTTTTGGTACTTCTTTGTCCCAAAATATCAAGAAATATCCCTTCTTCAATTATTCAGTCCGTGAGGCTTTATTCTTATCTGAAAAAGAGGAAAAGGTCATTAAGGATATTTTTCACAACATCCAGACTGAGTACCAAGCCAACCTGGACAGATTCAGCCAGCAAATCATCATCAGCCAATTAGAGCTACTTTTGAATTATTCTGAAAGGTTCTATCAGAGGCAATTTCTTACCCGGAAGGCGTCAAATCATCAAATTCTCGATCGCTTGGAAGAACTCCTGGAGGCTTCATTTGCTGATCAAAACTCAGAAAGAAGTCTCCCAACAGTTCAAGACGTAGCCCAAAAACTGAACCTGTCTCCAGACTACCTCAGTAATATGCTCAAGAGCTTGACTGGCCAAACTACCCAGCAACATATTCACAATAAATTGATTGAGAAGGCCAAGGTCAAACTATCAACAACCAGCTTGGCAATAAGTGAAATAGCCTTTGAGTTGGGATTCGAGCATTCACAATCCTTCAGTAAACTCTTTAAGTCAAAAACCAATCAAACACCTGTTGAGTTTCGAACTTCTTTTAACTGAATGAAGTTGTAGATCAGTGAGTCTGTCAGAGTTCCTTTGCTTTTGCTATGAATGACAACCTATTTCGCAGCAGCTAAGCTTATTTAACTTTACCTTCCCAATCCCCGCTTACAGTTTTACAGGACATTATTTTGATGTTTAATTAAAGCAACACATGAACCAATCTACTCAAGATAAACTACATAAAAAGACACTTGATGTAGTTCAACATGCCGATGTTCAAGGGGTTTTATCAGACTAGATTGAGTAAGGTCTGGCGATAAATCAACAAGATCAATACGGGTTTTCCTTAGCAGCCAGAGCTGTTTTTGGAGTCATAAACTACCATGCCTTGTATGCGCTTTGGAAGGCACCAGGCATCAATAAAGTCCTTTCGACCCAAAAATTAAAAATTGACCGTGTATTTTTTAAGATTGATGAGCTGTCAGTTGATAATAAAGATCCTGAATCTGAACTAACCATCCAGTTAAAAACCTTCATGTTTGAGGAGCACTTCACTGAGTCTATGTTAACATTTGTAGGAATTTGCCACTCAACGATGGCTGAAAAAATCTTTCAGGATGGACGCTATGAATTGGGGAAAATGAAATCGAACCTTCTTCCATTTATATTCAACATGTCCATAATCCCATTGACCTAAAAAAAATTAGCATTAAAAAGAGAAGAAAATATTATAAGATTAAAGCTAAAATCTTATTCGACTTTGAACTTGAAGCTACGGATTATCCAAATGAGCTTGTAGAATGGGAATTTAAAGCGGAAATATAAGCCCGTATGAAAACTACTCTCCTTCCTTCACTTATCTTGATTCTTTGCCTTATGTCATGTGAATCGCAATCTCCCAATCTCATCAAGAAAATCGATGACTCCAGCATTTCAGTGAGTGAGTTAGATCAAAAAATTCAATTTTTGGTGGCTGAGGCCAATGTTACAGGCCTTGGCGTATCAATTCTCAATGCAGGTAGTCCCGTCTACCAAAAAGCCTTTGGGTATTCCAACATTGAAACGAAGGATAGCCTGAAGGTTGACCATGTTTTCTATGGGGCATCTTTTAGCAAGGCTGTATTTGCTTACCTGGTGGCACAAATGGCTGAAGAAAAAATCATTCAATTGGACAAGCCCATTGATTCACAATTGGATATTGACCTTCCTGATTTACCGATTGAGAAAAAATTTCGAAGGCTTCACGACCTCAAGGAAGATGAGAGGCATAAACTCATCACCCCCAGGATGTCCCTTGCTCATACTACGGGCTTTTCCAATTGGAGGTGGTTAAATGAGCCTGACAAAAAGCTACGTATTCATTCAAATCCAGGGACTAGATACAGTTATTCGGGTGAAGGAGTTGTACTTACACAATGGGCCATAGAGTACATCACAGGGGAAAAACTTGAACATCTCGCAGCAGAAATGATCTTCAAACCCTTGGAGATGTCCATGAGTGATTACCTGTGGCGGGAAGACTTTGAGGGTAATTTTTGTTATGGACATACGACGGAGGGAAAAAAGATCCCTAAGGACATTGAAACAGAGGACGCAACTGCAGGAGGCTCTTTATCTACCACCTTGGTTGATTACTCGAAATTTATCTCCCACCTGCTCAAGAGCTACAACAATGAAGATGAGCTGACCCAACTTTTATTCAAGCCCAATATCAGGATACGGTCAAAAGCCCAGTTTGGTCCCTTGGCAAATGAGGAAACGGATGAGAATGATGATATTGAACTGAGTTATGGCCTTGGGTGGGGTTTATTGAAAACGCCCCATGGCTTTGGAGCATTCAAGGAAGGACACGGCGAGGGCTTTCAACATTATTCTATCATGTTTCCAGAAAAAGGAATCGGCCTCATTCTGATGGCCAACAGCGACAACGCAGAAAGTATATTTAAGGAACTATTGGAAATTTGCATCGGAGATATTTATACCCCATGGCGCTGGGAAAACTATATTCCTTATAATTTAGATAAATAACCCAAGTTGTTAGTTGTGCTACATGCTTTGATTCGCTTAAAGACAAAGTTGTCATTACTAGCTTAAATGAGAAATCTACTCAACCTACTCTATAGATCTCTCACTTTCCTTCGAGGTGACATCTTCCATTGGAAACGATAGCGGAGCTTGGGTCGAAATGGCATTTATCCTTCTGAGTGTCTTAAACTGGTAACTTGAGTTAAATAAAAGGCTTATAAACAGTCATCTCTGTTCAGAACCCAAAACTGGAAATTTGTTAAGATAAACTGAAATATTGTTAAATAGATAATAAAAAGTAAAGCCAAATTTACTTATATGATTTGAGGGTTATAGCAAATAACGATACCATACATTGTGTGGTTATCATGATTCTCATTCCTAGTCATGGAGAAAAAATACCAGATCCTTCGTTTAACCAGCTAAGAAGAGCGACTAGCCCAAGTTTGTCCTGATGATATGTTTTTGACCATCAGTGCTTCCCCCGGATAAGTGGCAAATGTCTGAAGATTGTATGTATGAGATGAGTGGCGTTTGAGGCAAATGATAAACTGAAAGGATTTGGTTTTAGATGCTGGAATCAACATTCAATGCTATACATATTTTTTCGGCTATCATGAAAAAAAACGCCTTAGTCCTACTGCTTTTATTCCTGTTTGTAGCAGGGATGAACATTCCCCCTATCAGTGATTCTCTTGCTGATGCGCCAACCCAATCTTCAACTGTTGAGCCTGCTCCACAAGCGACACCATTCGATGTGATGACCCAGGTGTTAACACACCAACGATGCCTCAATTGCCATCCTGCGGGGGACCGTCCCAGACAAGGAGACGAGTCTCGTGTGCACAGCTTCAACATCCAACGTGGAGAAGATGGACACGGCATGCTAAATGCACAATGCAGCAGTTGCCACCAGTCGGAAAACAACAACTTTTCGGGTGTACCAGGTGCTCCTCATTGGCATCTTGCTCCCAAATCCATGGCATGGGAAGGCCTAAACCGAATAGAGATAGTCCAAGTCATGCTGGATAAGGGCAAAAACGGAGGCCGTTCGCTAGAAGAAATAGAAAAACACCTCACCGAAGATCCCTTGGTCCTTTGGGCGTTTGATCCTGGGGTAAACAATGAAGGGCTTCCCCGTGAAAAGCCTCCTGTCTCCAAAGAGGAATTTATAAAGGCTGTCAAACAATGGGTGGCCGAGGGAGCAGTAATTCCAGCTAAATAATTATCCAACACATTAATTCTGAACAATGAAAATCCAATTCAAAATAAATGGTCAGGCACAAACTGTAGATGTAGACGGAAAAACGCCGCTACTTTGGGTAATTCGTGATCTGCTTGGCCTGAAAGGCACCAAGTTTGGCTGCGGCAAAGCCGCTTGTGGCGCCTGCACCATCCATGTAGATGGGAATGCCATTCGGTCCTGCTCATATGCTGTGAAGTTTGCCGAAGGCAAAGAAATCACAACCATTGAAGGCCTTTCAGACGGAGACAATCTCCACCCCGTGCAGCAGGCATGGAAGGAAGAAATCGTGCCTCAATGTGGGTACTGCCAACCTGGATTCATGATGGCCACTGCAGCCATGATTGAAAAAATCCCCAACCCCACAGATGAAGACATCGACAACAACATCATCAATATCTGCCGCTGTGGAACCTATACACGTATGCGCAAAGCCATTCACAGGGCTGCAGAAATCAAAAATAACAATGCCTAACCCCTAATTTCCCTTAATAATGAGTCAAGCAGAAAACAACAACGAAAAAACCAAAAAGTCATTTTCCAGAAGGAAGTTTTTGGTTAGGGCTTCAATAGGTGCAGGGGTACTTGTAGGCCTTCCAATCATTGGGATCAACCCCTTGCGAAGATCCCTCTTTGAGAACCTCGAAAGTATGTTACCTGAGTATGCCATTACTGATCCGGCAACAACATGGTTTGAGGTTACAGCTGACAATAAGATCTTCTTCCACTCACCGAAGGTAGAAATGGGACAAGGTGCATTTACAGGTCTGGCTCAGATTGCTGCAGAAGAATTGGAAGTTGATATTGAAAAGATAAATATGCTTCATGCTACCACTGCAGGACGTCCGATAGACCCCAGGTCTACAGGTGGTAGTGATTCCATCTCGGCACTCTTTGCCCCTTTGCGTGAGCTTGCCGCAGGCTTGAGAGAGATGATAAAAAACAATGCCGCAGAAATCCTCGGAGTGTCCGCGGCTAGCCTAAAGCTGGCCAATGGGGTCATTTCGGCAAATGGAAAATCCATTACATATGGTGAGGTAGTCCAGCAAGCCAACAAATGGGAGGCTCCAAAAGAAGTAAGGGTTAAGGCAAGAAAAGACTTCAAAGTAATTGGAAAACCGATCCCAAGGGTAGATCTGATGCCCAAGATTCTGGGTGAGCCTATTTTCAGCATCGACCAGGAGTTGCCAGGTATGCTCTATGCCATGGTTATTCGCCCGCCTAAGATTGATACCCAATATAAGATCGCAGACGCTTCCAAGGCAGAATTAATGCCGGGTATAGTCAAAGTCGTAAAGGAAAAAGATTTTGTAGCAGTTGTAGGGAAGTCTCGCCCAGAGGTAGAGATGGCAATTCGTGCTGTCAAGGTAGATTGGGAAACAAACAAAAATTGGAACCAGGAGGAAATCCTCGAGATGACCAAGGTTGGCAAAGGAGAAGACCAATTAATTCAAAAGCAAGGTTCCAAAATTAAGGAGGAAGGCCTCATTGAATTTGAATATACGACACCTGCTGGAGCCCACGCCCAACTTGAACCTAATGGTTCAGTCGCCCATGTAACCGCCGACAAGGCAATTCTATACATCTCTACCCAAGTACCGGGAATTACCCGTAAAGAAGTCGCGGAAGCATTGGGGTTTGAAGAAGAGCAAGTAGAAGTTCAGCCTACCTATCTGGGAGGAGGATTTGGCAGGAAGCTACACACCCCGAATTCTGTCCAGGCAGCTTTGATTTCTAAAGCTGTAGGCAAAGCAGTCCATGTGTTTTATAGCAGGAAAGACGAATTCCAAACCCAAAAATTCCGTCCACCTTCCCACCATGTCCTCAAGGCGAAACTAAATGACAAGGGCATGATCGATTACATTGAGCATCATGTCTCAGCGGGCAATGCCAGTTTCGGAAGCCCCATTTCATCCAAAGGTCTTGAAATGTTTATGGGTGCAGACCTTGGTATTTGGTCAGGAGGGCGAATTAACTACACCAAAATTCCTAACATCAGGTTTTACTCCTGGCATGTGGAGCTTCCATTCGCTACCACGATGTGGCGCGCACCTGGCGTGATGGCCAATACCTTTGCAGTCGAGAGTTTCATGGATGAATTGGCCCATGCCGCGGGCAAAGATCCACTGGAATTCCGCCTGGTACACCTGCCTGACAACGAAAAAGGCCAACGCCAAAAGGCTGTCCTCAAAGCTGCAGCCGAAAAAGCAGGCTGGGGGAAAAACTTGCCTGAAGGCAGGGTACTGGGCATTGCAACCTCAGGAGAACTGGCTACTGTCATTGCAGAAGTGGCGGAAGTATCCATCGAAAACGATGGATACGGAGATTACATCAAAGTCCATAAGGTAACCTGTGCCATCGATGCAGGGATGATTATCAATCCCGATGGTGTAAAAGCCCAGGTAGAAGGAGGAGTTATGATGGGATTGAGTGCGTCTATGTATGAGAAAATTGAAATCAATGACAGCAGGGTGCAGCCTACAATTTATGGGCCTTACAGGATAGCCATGATGAAGGACGCTCCCAAGGAAATCGAAGTTATCATCATCGAAAGCGGCGATAAACCCCTGGGTGTAGGAGAACCACCAATTGGTCCGATCGGAGCTGCCATTGGAAATGCAGTATTTAGTTTGACAGGCAAACGCTTGAGAAAGCTTCCATTGGCGGAAGAGTTTGCTAAAGTGTCCAGCTAAAACTTCAATTGTAACAAGCCGGAAGTATACTATTTTGGAAAAAGATTGAGAAACTACCTCCTAATGACGATTTTCAGCTTAAGAGTCGGAATAAAATGAGTGAAATTTTTAGCATAAAAAGCATATCGGAGTTTCATGAACTTCTGGGATTGCCTCTGCCTGAACATCCGTTGATTTCACTGATCCACGATGAGATGTTGATGAATCATGATAACATCAGGGATGAGTTATTCAATGTCAAGTATACTTCTGAGCTTTATTACATTGTATTCAAGGACAAGGTAAGAGGCTCGTTTGGATATGGTCGAAGCACCTATGATTTCCAGGAAGGGACCCTGATCTTTTCAAGTCCAAGACAAGTCCTGACCTCCCCATCCAAGGAAATGGAAAATGGAGTAAATGGATGGGCACTCTTGTTCCATCCCGACCTGATTCGTGAATCTTCATTGGGAGAAAAGATGGATAACTATACCTTCTTTTCCTATGATGTAAACGAAGCCCTTCATTTGTCCCCAAAGGAGGAAAAGTTCATACTAGAACTGGTTTTGAAAATCAAAGAGGAGTATTCCCAAAACATTGACCAACATAGCCAAACCTTGATTGTATCGAATATAGAGTTGCTGTTGAACTATTGTGTGAGGTTTTACGATAGGCAATTTTATACCCGTACCAATATCAATAAAAACTTCGTTTCAGATTTTGAATCCGCACTCATAGCGTACTTCAACTCAAGTAAATTGGAGGAGGAAGGCTTGCCTTCCACCAATTATTTTGGTCATAAATTGAACATGTCCACCAATTATTTGAGCGATATGCTGAAAAAAGAAACAGGCAAAAGCATCAAAGAACACATTGATGGTTTTATGGTTGAAAAGGCCAAACTCTTCCTACTTAATTCGGACAAAAAGATCAGTGAAATAGCCTATGATTTTGGATTTGAGTACCCACAAAGTTTCACTCGGATCTTCAAAAATAAAACAGGAATGAGCCCGGTTGAATACCGAAAATCCAAATAAACATTCCCTTAAAATATTCCTAAATCCTCAAAATCCCCCTTTTTATAGAGGGAGGGGTATTCATTTTCAAGCTAAATACTCCTGATTGATATGAAAGCCACACTTTTTTTACTGAGGTTTTCCATAATGATACTGCTTCTTGGGCTTGAGCTTAGCTGGGCTCAAGACAGCCTTAAACTGGAACACAAACTTGGTTATCAAATAAACCTCAATGTATCAGGCAGGCTACTAAGAGGGACATTTCGGCAATCGGTTTTTGCAAGTAGAGCAGAAATCACACTGAATAAGAGCAGTTGGGAAATCCACCATATTGGCAGCTATCGCTTTAACAATACCAATGGAGTCAAAATTGAAGATAACTGGTACCAATTGTTGACCCTATCCTATGTCACTCAAAGTAAAAAGGCTTTTCCCCTATTGTTTTATCTTTTTGACAACAACCTATTGCTGCAGGTTAACTCCAGACAAATGGCAGGAATAGGAATGGGGCTTATCCATGATGAGTGGGAGCAGGCTTACCTCAGGGTAGATGGAGGCTTCGGCTACGAAAGTACCTTGTATAATGGAACAAGTTTTGAAAATACTGAGAGCATAAATCCAAGGAGGGAAAAAGCGCTATTCTATGCACGTATCATCCATCGCCATGACTTCCTGGAAGGGAGGTTTAAATTTTCAAACCTATTGCTCTTTAGGCAATCTTTGATTGAAGCTCCTGATTTTTACATCCTAATTAGGCCACAAATAGGCTTAAAGCTCTTCAAACAGCTTTCAATAAATTTCAGCTATGAGTTCCGCTACGAAAATGTATACTTATCCAGCCTTTCCGGGATCAATACAATCCTCATTGCCGGCTTAAACTACAGGCTAAGCAATAAATAAAACAGCAAGTCCTTTCTTGCCGTATTCAAAATTATCTGATCACAAGGCAGGAAAGAATGGCACAACACAAATTAGTAACACTAGGCGGGAATGAATTCGCAGTCAGACTTGGAATCACTCAGAACGACAAACGGCTTTCGTTTAATGACGTATTTAATTCCTGGAAAACTAAACCTGAATTTGTAGATTTCTATTCTAAAGGATTATTGGCTCAGATAGGAAATACTTTCTTCTGGGAGCATCCTCCCCTACTCCAGCATGATTTGGACAGGCCCTATGAAGTAATCCTGCATTTGGCAGGAGGCTTTGAAAAGCGGAAAGCAGATCCAACTGCCTTCCATGAACATTTTTCCCCCGATAAAAAGGCAATTGCATTTGATAACCTGGGAAAAAATGCACGCTTGATTGTCCCTACTCATTTGAAACAGCTCTCTCATTACAAACATCTAGGCATTTTTCTTGAAAATGCTAATAAAGAACAAATATTCAGCCTCTTCAGGGAAGTTGTTGGAGAGATATACCATGAACTGAGTTCTGGTAAAAGGATTTGGCTGAATACCTCGGGCTTGGGAATCATTTGGCTTCACATCCGGTTGGATACCCATCCAAAATATTACAAAACGAAAAGATATAAGATGCCTGATTACTTTGAAAATATTTAAAAAACCACATATTTAATTCCAATAGCCATCACCTCTTTAGCTTTGGAAAAAATGTATCCAATGAAAATATATATCCCCATCTTAGCTGCCATTCTCCTTTTTGGCTGCAAAGATAATGCAGCTCCCCCCAAGCAAACTCAGATAGTTGACGGTCCGGATGGGCTATATATTGACAGCCTCTTGACACCCTTTGTAAAGGCCCTAAGAGATTCTACTGACAATTCAGCGGCCATGGCTATTGGCATTGCCACCAGCAAAAAAATCATTTATGCAAAGTCTTTTGGCCTGGCTCACCTAAACTTAGGAATAAAGGCTGATCTCAACACTCAATTTCACCTTGCCTCTGTTTCCAAAACATTTACGGCCGTGGCAATCGCCAAGCTCATACAGGATGGCAAAGTCAAACTGGGTGATCTGCTGATCGACCATATTCCTGAATTTAGGATGAAAGGAGAAGCTTACAATAAAATTACCCTTAGACATATCCTGAGCCATACTTCAGGCATCCCTAGAAACATTGCAGCAGATGACTGGTTAAAACCTTCCTTTGGAGAGAAGGCCATGGAAGAAAATCTTGGGATTGTAGCAGAGTTGGAATTGGATTTTGAACCTGGCAGCAAATACAGCTATAGCAATTCGGCCTTCGATATCCTGGGAATTGTAGTCAGCAGGGCCAGTAATAAGGCCTATCACGAATACCTCCAGGATGAAATTCTCGCTCCCCTGGGGATGAACCATACTTCTTTTATCAAGCCCGAAAACTTGGTAACCTCCAATTGGGCTGCGGCATGTTCGTATGGATTGGAAACTCAGGAGTGGACTCCATACCCCTACAACGAAAGGCTTTTTCCCAGTTCAGGAGTAGTGGCCAGCATTTTAGATATGTGTAAGTGGGGCCAATTTCAGTTACAAAAGGGTAGACTAGATTCCATTGAAGTTCTGAATGAAGAATATTTTGAATTGTTGGTAACACCCAAATTTGATACGCCATGGGGAGATAAAATTGGCATGAGTTGGTTTTTACAATCCTACCTAGGAAGACCAATTATCATGCATACAGGTTTTGATTCGGGCTTCGAGGCCATGATGTACATTTATCCTGAAGATGATGTTTCGATTGTAATTTTGGCAAATCGAGATGATTCCCGAACGGGAAGACTTGTCAATGCAGCCTCCGAAGTCCTGTTTCATAAGCCCATAAAGGATTATCAAATATCTGCGAGATATAAATTTGCCAGGGCTTATAGGGCTGAAGGCATTGAATATGCAAAAGCCATCTGGAAAGAGTTGAAATCAGACTCAAGCCACAATTTCTATGTAGATGATGGAGACATCTTGAGCATTGGGGCTATACTTGAGAATGGTCAAAAATGGACAGAGGCACAAGAGATCCTAAGGCATTATCTCACATTGAATGATCAATCCACCTATGCCTGGAGACTCTTGGGCAACACCCACCTGAATCTCGGAGATAGCATAAAGGCCAAATCCTGCTATTTGCAATGCCTAAAGATCAATCCAGGCTATAATAAGGCTACAATCGCCCTTGAGCAAATGTCTAAAACTAAGAAATGATTCATTTTATTTACCTCCCAACAATTGGTTGATCCGGCTTCGATAGGTTTGCCCGATAGGAATGTTATGTTCCTGGATAAAGATCTGGTTACCCTGGATGAGCTTGATTTTATCTGTAGCCACAAGGAAGGATTTATGGACGCGCAGAAAGTTTTCCTTTGGCAAGAGCTTTTCCATATTGGAAATCTTTTCATGGCTAAGGATCATCTCAGCTTGTAAATATACCTTGCAGTAATTGCCATAGGCCTCCACAAATAAAATATCTTTCGTATGTATTTGATGGTGTTTTTTTTCCCCCTTTAGAAAAAAACTGCTGCTGCTTTGCTGTGGTTGAAAAACAGGAATGGGCTCAGGAGAACTGTCTTTGTCCCCCAGTTTATTGACTGCCTTGAGGAAGCGTGGGAAGGAAAAAGGCTTCAATAGGTAATCAACTATGTCCAACTCATATCCTTCAAGGGCATACTCTTTATAGGCAGTGGTAACGATTATTTGAGGGGCCTGAGCCAGTGTTTTCAACCAATCGAAGCCAGTCATCTTGGGCATATTGATGTCCAGAAATATCAAATCAACTTTTTGCTTGGCCACAATTACAGACGCCTCAAATGCATTGTAGGCATTGCCCACTTTTCCAAGGTGAGGAAGCTCCGCGCAGTAGCCCTCGATTATCCGATGTGCAATCGGTTCATCATCAATGATTAGGTACTTCATTTGATTCTATTTCTAAGCTTACTGTATAGGTCTCAATTGTCTTGATAATCTCCAATTTGTGTTTCCTGGGATAAATCAATTCCAGTCTTTTCCTAAGATTGACCAGCCCGATACCACCAGATTTTTTCTCATCAGCCTCATAATTATTGGTCAGGTTAAATTTTATTCCCTTGGGGGTAGTAATGAGTTCCATTTTAATAAATGCCTGTTTTGCCAGGCTCTCGACTCCATGCTTGAAAGCATTTTCGAGGGGGATAATCAAAAGCAAGGGGGCGATTTTATGCTGGTGTTGGAGGTCTTTGTGAATGCTAATGTCTACCTCCTTTTGATAGCGAATTTTATGCAACTCAATATAATCCTCCAGGTAATTTACCTCTTCCTTTAATGGTACATAATCAGCATTGCCATCATAAATGGTGTAACGCATGATATCTGATAATTTCAGGATCATTTCTGGAGCTAAATCAGATTTTTCTACTGCTAATCCATATAGGTTGTTGAGGGTATTAAAGAAAAAATGAGGATTGATCTGGTTCCGCAAGAGGGTCAACTCAGCCTTTGCTTTGCCTTCTTCCAGGTTTTTTAACCATCTCCATTGCTCATAAACCCACAAAATACCCAAAATGGGAATGGGAATGAGTAGCAAGGCCAAAAAACTTTTATGCTGCTCGATGCCATAATCTGGCATCATTCTGTAAATGAGGAAATAAGCCAGGACCGCTCCATAGACCGATAAGATTAAAAGCCTGTATTTATTGAAAAAATCATTCAATAGGAGATAGGCTACCCCTAACCAAAAAATGACCAACAAGGAATTTGTAACAGGATTGAATGGACGCTTTATCACGCTCTCCACAAATACAGTAAGGGCAAGCACCCCCAATACCATCAATAGCTTGTACAGAGGAAACTTATGAACACAAAACGAGATCATTCCCCAAGACAAAAGAAAGCTGAGGATATTTATCGTGATAAAAATCGTTTCAGAAACGTAATCGGGATTGATAACCACCAAACCGGCAAGCTTAAGTAATATGACTAGTCCAAGGTTGATGATTCCCCCCAGTATCAATGCCCTGTAATTTATCTTAAACTTCCTCATAATTTCGATTTGAAAAAAGGCACCTTCAGATGTCGTACTCCCCCTGCCTTAAAATCCAAATACCAGACATAGGTATTTAACTATCTACAAAAATAGGCTTTCCCGTAAAAGGAGATAATAATATTGACAAACAGAGGGATTTCCGTGTCCAATCCTGGCATTTTTAATCCCAATGGCATTAATCCCTATTTGTCATTGCCAAACTGTCCACAGATGGAAAACAAATCCATATCAACGGAAACTGCTCGACCATCCTCACAAAAAAAGAAAATGCACACATCATTTGTTGGAAAATCCTGGAAGTCTGTAAGCATTTGAGCGGCGATTCAGTCATTCAGCAGAATAAAGCAGCGCAGATTTCGATTCGATAACAGAATTTCACAAATAGTAGTAGAATAATCCCTATAATCAGAATAGCTTCTTCCAGGGGCTGCTCTTTTTCTGTCTATTCCTATCCTTATGACTGTTAAAAATTTAGCTGATACCTCTTTTGACCAATTGATGGAATGCTTTTTAGCGGCATTTGAGAATTATTACTTAAAAATGCCCACCGATAGAGAATACTATTGGCAGCGCTGGAAAGCGGCTAAGGTAGATTATGGCCTTTCATATGGAATGTTTGACGGGCACAAACTGGTAGGTTTTATCATCCACGCAGTAGATACAAGAAGGGGATTGCGAACCGCTTTTAATACGGGTACTGGAGTCATTCCGGACTACCGGAGAAGGGGCATACTAAAATCCATTTACCAACATGCCATCAGCGAGCTCCAGGATCTGGGGATTGAAAAAAGCTCTCTAGAGGTAATTACAATCAATGAAAAGGCGGTTCGAGCTTATGTAGGGGTGGGATTTCGCATTTGCAAAAAGTACAAGTGTTTTGCGGGAAGGATTGGCATCCAGGCTGATTCTGATCCTGTGATCAAGGAGATTCCTATGGCTGAAGTAAAATGGCAAGAGCTTCCCAATCAGGAACTGTATTGCTGGGACCATCAAAAAGAAACCCTTCTTGGAGGTGCTTATTCATTTTATCAGCTTATCCATCAAGGCAGGGTGGAGTCATTTTTCACGATAAACCCTCAGACTGCTCGTTTGTCCCAATTTGATGTTTTGAATGGGGAAAAAGCCGCTTGGGCCAGGTTGTTCCATGCGATCGGGAAAGTTAAGCGAGAAGTCAAAATCCTCAATGTCGATAATAGCCTTGAAGGCAAACTGGCTGCCATCCAGGCATCAGGACTCAAGCCTACGGTTGATCAATATGAAATGGAGCTTGATTTAAAAGGGCTCTGAAGCCCCAAACCTTATGGGACTTTGTCAAAGTCTACCACCACCCTGACAGGGTTATAACCCTGTCAGGGTTCTATTGCAAATGTTAAAATTCCGCTTACAAAGACCCTTGGGCTGGAGTTGGAGAAAAAGCCAATGCAGCCAATAATTCATTGTCATTTGTTAAAAAGGATTAAATTGAATCAAACTCGCTTTTACAGATTTAGTCCATGTACAATCCCAATTTCAACGCAAAACACTTCAACGACATCAGCCAAGGATACTTTCCCGCCTTGTTGGGAATCGAAGTTACCCATGTAGAAGAAGGCAGAGTGATCGCAGAAATGGAAGTCAGAAAAGAATTCTTTGCTCCAAATGGCTTCTTACATGCAGGCAGTATTGTAACTTTTGCCGACACCCTAGCAGGCCATTCCACCATTGCTCACCTACCCGAGAACGGCAAATCCTTTACCACACTGGAACTCAAAAGTAACTTTATCAGAGCCATCCGAGAAGGGAAATTGAGAGGAGAAAGTACCGCAGAACACATAGGCAGGACAACCCAGGTCTGGCGAGTTATGCTGAGCGATGCGGCAAGTGCGAAGACTGTAGCTGTATTCTCCTGTACCCAATTGATATTATACTAATCCATATTCACATTAGCCATGAACCATCTTTCTAGGTTACTATCCATCCTGACGACCCTAAAATCAAAAAGGATTATAACGGGAACCGAATTGGCGGAGAAGTACAATGTCAGCCTCAGGACCATCTACCGAGACATCAAAAAGCTAGAAGAATCAGGAGTACCTATCATTACCATCGAAGGAAGGGGATATTCCATCATGGATGGCTATACCGTAGCCCCTATTATGTTTGACGAGATGGAAGTAAATGCCTTGATCACAGCCGAACAGCTAATCTCTCAAACCAATGATGACTCTCTCAAGAAACATTTCGATCAAACTCTCTGCAAAATAAAATCTGTCTTCGGCAGTTCCTTGCAAACGCAGGGAGAGATGCTTAACAGCAGAATGTTGGTCATGAAACCCAAAACGGAAGAAGTAAAATCCAGTTCACTTTCTTTTATTCAAATGGCCATCGTAAACTTTAGGCTAACTGAAATCACCTACCAAGCCAAGGACAAAGAGATAACCCAAAGAAAAATCGAGCCCCTGGCCCTCTATTGCCATGATGAAAAGTGGATCGTCATTGGCTGGTGCAGGTTAAGACAAGACTACAGGTCATTTCGTCTGGATAGAATTAGCCAGTTCCGAATACGGGAAGAGGTTTTTGCGGATAGAAACTTTGACTTGAGAAAGTTTTTCCAAGAATGTGAAAGCATGAATTTCTACCCCTGACAGCTTCTGTCATACACAGAACTTATGTTTGTATCATCATATGAAAACAAATTTAATTCTTATGTCTACACTTGAAGTTGCAAACAAATGGGCAGCCTACTGCCGTACCGGAAATTTTAACCAAGCCCAGGACGAACTGTATGACAGCAATTGCGTCAGCATCGAAATGGAAGGAGCAGAGGGATTTCCTACCAAAGTTAGTGGGATGGAAGCCATCAAAATGAAAGGGAAACATTGGGAAGAAAGCATGGAGCAGTTTCATGGCATGGAAATCGAAGGTCCCTTGGTAGCAGGTGATCACTTTACCGCCACCATGAAAATGGACATCACCATGAAGGATCAAGCAAGGAGGGTAGACGAGGAAGTCGGGATCTTCCGTGTATCCAACGGAAAGATTGTCTCCGAACAATTCTTCTATCAGCTTGGATAAGCAAGCTGCTCAAATCGGTTTAGACAGCAAGAACATTTCGTAGGAAAACCGACCTGCAAAACTATACCTGCCGCTTTCCTTCCCGGGAATTTCGGCAGGTTTTTAATTATTAGTCTTCAATAGGAATGATTCTCCAAAAATCACCATACTTCTGTTTTTCCTTGGCAAGTTTTCCTTCCTTCAACAGTTTTTCTAGCCTGGAATGGGTTGCTTCATCACTTTGGGACAAAACAACTGCGATCTCACGCGTAGAGAGAAAATGATACTTCTCAAGCAAATCCAGCTCTTCATACTTTAATTCGCCAGGACTCGCCTCATTACCCATTGTTCTTTCCAACATTCTTATGTAATTCTCATAGCTCGTCATTCCCGAAATCTTAAAGCCTTTCCCATTCTCACCTATAAAGATGAAGGTAGGAAAGCCTCTGACACCAAAATCTCGTCCTTGTTTGACTTCTTCAAGGAAGCTCTGACGCATTGAAGGATCATGATAATCCTTGAGAAAACGAACTGTATCACCTCCACAAGCAGACATAGCTTCGACCAGGAATTCCTCCTTGGTAATATTCTTCTTTTCAAGAAAAACCTGCTCCCTTATTTTTCTCAGGAAATCAAGTGCCAATTGCTCACCTTGCTTTTGGGCAGCCTTAAAGGCTATAGAGGGTGGATATGAGGAATCCAAAGGATCTTCCAGCCAGACATCTCCATCAATGCTCATCCCTGTGGCTTGCCCTACCTCATCCCAATGATGGGCAACATCACTGGGTTTGGAGATCCCATTGGCCCGATCAGCGAAGCCTTCCCAGCCAGGCAGTAAGCCCCCCATTTTATATTCAATATCGAAATAAGCCCCATACTCAAGTTTGAACCTTCTAAGCTGAGGCTCAATCGCCCAACAAGCCGAACAGATGGGGTCGGTATAATAAATCAGTTTAACTTTGAATTTTTGTTCTAGGGTAATCTCCTCAACCTGCCCTTCCTCACCAGCTTTGCACTCACCGGTCTCTATGTCACAGGAAAAATTCTTATTTTTTGAATCAGTCATATCTGTAATTTGGGCAGTTAAGTGGCCCATATGCGCATTCAAAAATGTCAGAAATAGCAAAGTCATAAACATCTTCATGGGACAAATTTTATACTTTGACCTAATTAATGCAAGTAGTAATACTTTTGATAACTTTGTAAGGATATTTAGACCATTGCAGATAATCAAGGACTTATGAGTGAAACAAACAATGAAATTAAATGCCCCATGCGCTTTCTCCTCAAAATGATTGGTGGAAAGTGGAAGCCCTTAATCCTGCAACAACTCATAAGTGAAACCAGGCGCTTCGGGGAATTACAAAGACTGATTCCAGAAATTAACAAGCAAATGTTGACAAAAAACCTAAGGGAACTTGAGAGTGACGGGATACTCAAAAGGAAGGTGTATGCCGAGGTTCCTCCCAAAGTAGAGTACTCCCTTACAGCGGTGGGACAGTCTTTGGTTCCTGTGCTGAAAACAATGGAAAGCTGGGGCAAGGAACAATTAGAGAGTCTACTTAGGGAAAAATAAACAGGTAGTTTAGAATAAGCGAACTCGAATCCATTTTCCAAGTTTTAAATCTTGACAGATTTTTTATCCGTATTCATAAAGGAAATTGCCTGGATTTAATTTCTTACTTCAACTTGCTAAAAATTTAAGACCCATAAGACCTATTACTTTGATACACTGTATTAAGCCCAATACCAAATGAAAACCCAACTACCCCTCTTCATCTCTCTCTTTATTTTTGTCATTAGCGGGTTCTCTCAAAGCTCCCCATATGTTGACTACATCCAAAAAGGGAAGAATTTTATCGACAACAAAAATGTCGATTCTGCCCTCTATTATTTTAACAAAGCCTACAGTTTAGACTCTAAGCGGGTAGAAGCCATTTATGAAATGGGATATTTACTGGGGGAAGTTTGCCTGTACACAGGCAACAAAGATACTTGCCTTCAGAGCGTTGAACTACTCGACAAATTGGATAAATTTCGTCTTGATGAGAGTTTTATGTACTCCCTTCGTGCAACGGTAAAAATGGAAATTGAGGATATGGATGGGGCCATTAGGGATTACAAAACAGCCATTCGAATGGGCAGCAAAATCGCAGAAGACTATTCCCAAATAGCTAAAATTTATATGTTCGCGCTTGCCGATTTTGACTCTGCGCTGAATTACATCAATCAGGCAATCGCCCTCGAACCCAATGAACCGATTTATTATACCAACAGGGCAATTATCTATCGGAATATTGTTAATTATCAGTCCGCCTTGGCAGAACATGATAAGGCCATTAGCTTAGCTCCTGAGTCTTCGGATTTTTTAGTGGAAAAGGCCATCACTTACTTTGAAGCCAGAAACTTTAAAGAGGCTAAAAATTATTTTGAGAAAGCCTTGGCCATAGAACCCAATTCGCCAGCTATCCTCCATGACCTTGCATTCATGGAGTATGGGCAGGGACAACTTCAAAATGCCATGAGACACATCAACCAGTCCATCAAGCTGGATTCTCAGGATGCAGAAAGCTACGTGCTCAGGGGCTTGATCAAGATCGAAATGGAGGAAAATGGATGCGAGGATTTCAAAAGGGCCATGGAAATGGGAAGTAAAAACGCCCAGGTAGAATATGAGTTTAATTGTGATGATTAAGAGTTCTGAACCAACATTTTAAGTGCTGCCGAAGCCAAAGACAAGGGATTTTATGAAGACCAGAGACTTCAGCTTGAAATCATAGACCTATCTGCAGATAACTGTCATAGTCCCCCAGCAAAAAAACATGAATCAGTCAAAGTTGCGATAAGTAGAAGGTTGGATGGATCATTCAATTTATTATCTATCAAATTTAAACTGCTAAATTTTTATGGTATCCTTAAGGACAAAAGGAACCATATGAACCCAGCTAAAACATCCATCCTAATCCTATTCTCCCTCATCGGAATGCTTTCCATTCAGCTTGCCTTTGGTCAAAGTCTGGAGCAAGACCTTCCAAAGGAGGTTGTAGAAGCCATTGAAAAAAGAGTTGAAAAAGCCTATACACCCAGCGTAGCCATAGCTATCATTGATTCCTCGGGAGTCAGGTATTACAACTTTGGGAAAGCAGCTGTGGTAGGACCAAAAGTAAATGAAAATACCATCTATGAAATCGGGTCTATTTCTAAAGTCTTTACGGCGATTTTGTTGGCTCAGCAAGTGTTGGATGGAGATCTAAAGTTGGACAACCCAATCAATGATTACCTGCCCGAGAATGCTCAAGTCCCTGTGATGGGCAAGAAAGAAATCACTTTCGGCAACTTGACAGATCATACTTCAGGTCTCCCACGCATGCCAGGAAACTTTACTCCGGCCAATCCCTACAATCCCTTTGCAGACTACTCCATAGAGCAATTGTATGAGTTTATTTCCACTTACACTCCTACTCGCAAGGTAGGTGATGCTTACGAATACTCAAATCTCGCACAAGGGCTTTTGGGACATATCCTCGCCAAGAATAAGGAAATGAGTTATGAAGATTTGATGGTAAAAATAATCGCAGATCCACTTCAAATGGCCAATACCAGGATCACCTTTACCGAGGATATGAAAAAACACCTGGCTCTCGGACATAGTGCAGGAAGTGTGGTGGCCAATTGGGATATCCCTACCCTCGCAGGCGCCGGTGCGATTAGGAGTTCAACCTCGGACATGGCAAAATTTATTTCCGCCAACCTGGGATATGTCGAAAGCCCGCTTTATGAAGCCATGAAACTTTCTCATGAAAAGCGACACAATAAGGCCGGAAAAATGTCCGTAGCCATGGGCTGGCACATCAAAAAAGGGAAGGAAGGAAATGTGATTTGGCACAATGGAGGTACAGGCGGATATAGAACTTTTACAGGATTTGTGAAGGAAACAGGTAAAGGAGTTGTCCTGCTTACGAACTCATCCCAAGGATCAGATGATCTTGGTTTCCGGATACTGGACTCTGAATCAGAGTTGGCAAAAATCAAATTTACAGATGACGCAGTCGATGTATCCGAATCTATACTGGAATCCTATGTAGGAGACTATGAACTCATTCCACAATTTCATATCAGGGTCACCAGAGAAGGCAAGCGGCTTTTTGCCCAAGCTACGGGTCAGCAAAAATTCGAGATTTATCCCGAAAGCGAAACAGACTTTTTTTATACCGCCGTCAAAGCAAAGATCCGTTTCAAGGTCGAGGATGGAAAAGTTGAAAGTTTGACCCTTTTTCAAGGAGGTAGAGAAATGCCTGGCAAAAAAGTTGAATGACCTATTTTTTATTAGAAAGAGATTGTTAAAATAAATGCATCAGTTTACAATAAGGATAAATCACGTTTTGGGCTGGGTTTATCCTTATTGTAATTATGGAAATCATGTAAGTTGGCTATCTTAAACGAACAGTTTGTCAAAATGAAACTAAAACCACATCAGAAGCAAAGCGTCATCAAGAAGGTATTCGCAGACTTTAGAAAGCGACTCTATCAACCTGATAAACAAGATAATGGCGTCCAATATGAAGTCAAAAAAAAGCAGAAGGGCTATGAGGTAGTCGTTCATCGTGAACGTGGGATGAACCAGAATCTATTTTTCGATAGCAAGAAGGAGTTGGACGAATTCCTGAGATCACTTTCCTGAATTGCTACTTGCTTACCTCCATAACTCAGCCAACATGAAACACCAATTCCTCTCAACTGCTACATTGCTTATATTTTCTTTGATGTGGCTATCCATGGATCTTCCTGGCAAATCCCGTTTTCTACCACCCGAATCCGGGCAAAAATTAAAGGTACTCATCCTTCCTAGTGCCAATGGCTATGAGTATGAACAGGCAAATTATGGGTTGGATACCCAAATCCGCAAACTGTTATCCTCTCAAGGGTCAATTGAGTTGATGAAGTTCCCTTACAAAGACTTACAGGGTACTAATTACTACGGCGTTTTTGACAAAAGGTATTGCCAGGACATAATCAAAAATACTGATGCTGACATCATCATCATGAGTCGATTCGCAAAGGATAGCCATATGTCAACTGAATTTCATTGGGGCTACGAGCTAAGGATAGTTAATACCCAAAGTGATACCCAATGTTCTTCTATTCAAGGAGATCATTTGAAGTCTTATGAAAGATTAATAGAAGACCTAAAAGCCAAACGGGAAAGCTTAATTCACGACATACTGACTTGTCGAAAAAGTGGCTAAGAGGCTCATTTACTAAGTCAACTGCCTCTCCAAACGGGTAAATTTCACTAAAAGCAACACATGTAAAATCGAGAAAAATGCCCCAGCAGTCATTATTACCATGGTCAATATCCTTGGTAAACTCAGGACAACTCCAAATAACTCTACCTGGAAGCCTCCTCTGATCAGGACCCAGGCCGCAGCTGCAAGCAATACACTAATGAATGAAATCAACAGCTGTAGCCGGAGTCGGAGTTTCCGTTGGATGCTCTCCTCTACCCCAAGCATAGTCCTGGAGACAAAGTCCACGGTGGTTTTCTTCCCACTTTCCTTGATCAAATCCTCAATCTTGTCATTCATAAATCTTCAATTTCTTTCCCTAATTGCCTCCTCAATATGTCTGCAAAACTCTTCCTTCCCCTGTGCAAACTTACTTTTACCTTCGATCGACTGAATCCTGTAACCTTAATTACTTCTTCCACCTTCATTTCCGATAAGTAAAACAGTCGAAGAACAAGGGCTTCATTTGCTTTCATCATTTTCAATGCTGCATCAATCAATTGTTTGCGGTCATTGGCATCTGCGAGGCTTGCAGCCTCCTCCCTTTTTGTACCTGCCTCAGTTATTCTTTGAAAGGGAAACCGTTTCTTACGCTGTTCATTATAGCAGCGATTCACCACAATTCGATAAAACCAGGTGTAGAATCGGGACTCATACTTAAAGGAATTCAGTTTGTTAAATGCCTTGATGAAAGATTCCTGAAGTACATCCTCAGCCAAGGTCTCATCCTTCAAAATAGAACATGCCAAAGAGAATGCTTCATCCTTGTAGCGCGCTATCAGCTCCTTGAATGCAGCATGCTCTCCGGCCTTGATTCGCTCAATCGCCCTTCTGTCTTGATCTGCCCTTTCCAAACGGCTATTTCTTTTGCTTGGATGCGATGATCAGACCTAAGGCGCCCGAGATCAACACTATGCCCCATGACAACAATTCTGTGGAGTCTTCCCCTAGGTCAAAGGAGCCCAAACCCGATGCGAGTAATAAACCCACCCCTACACCAATCACCACATAGGCGACATCGAGTTTATTCAGGCGAGATTCGGTCCGATTGCTGAGCATATCTTTCTCAGCCAACATTTTTTTGATGAGGTAGGTGTAGTGGGCAATGAAATAAACGATCAATACCGCTCCACCAACGAAAATTAATCCACCTAATGTTTCTGCGAATTTGTCCATGATTCTTTTGTTAAAACTGTTCGCCTAATATGCTTTCCAATCCCTGTAAAAATGGCAATAGCTTGTCAGAGTTGGTAAAGAGCACCAAACCGTAGCCTTTCTCCATGACAAACATGGTATAGGCCTGAAAATCGTGGTTGTTGCCAGTGTGAAGGTGAATGAGGCCATTCTCAGAAGGCTTTTGGACGAAGCCCAGTCCCCAGGCATTTTGACCTGTTTCACGTAGCAATTCATTATCAGGCTTAAATTTATTTACAGGAGACAACATTTGATCAAAAGCGGACTCACTCAAGCCCTCCTTATTCAGCATCGCCTGGATGAATAGGGCGTATTCGTAGGCTTCAGAATGAATGCTTGAAAATGCATTAAAGGTCTTGCCACTCCATCCGCCCAGGCCATTGTCTGTTGACTTCCCTTCCTTGTGTCCATAGACTTTATGCTTTTCCAAATAATCATTCCATAAAAAGGAGCTATGCTCCATACCCAGCGGCTCGGCAACTTCTCGTTCAAAAATTTCATTGAACTTATCCTTCCAGCCTACCCCATTCAGGCTACCAATGATGGCAGCCAGGTACTGATAGGCCTCGCCTGAATAAAGGAAATCAGTTCCCGGCTCAAAAGGAAGAGAGATTTTCTTGCCGTGGCTGAAATTGGGAAAGCCTGTACTGTGAGAAAGCACCATCCTTGGGGTAATCTTTTTGTAGGCTTCCTGAGAGGCACTATCAATCGCAGGATGAGGGAAATACTCATGAAGAGGCTTATCCAGGTCAAGGATTCCCTTGTCTACCATTTTCATGGCAAAATAGGCGAAAATGGGTTTTGACAAGGAAGCTCCTTCAAATATACTTTGTTTATTTACAGCAATTTCCTGGCCTACCTGCTGAATTCCAAAGACCTTATGATAAGCAATCTCTTTGTTATTCAGGATGGCGATGGACAATCCAGGCATGTCAATTGAATCCATCAATTGCTCTATTCGCTTATCAAGTTTTTTGACTGATAGACTTGAACCATCAACTTTCATTATGGCATTTTGGGCAATTGAAGAGTTGATGATTAGAAAAAATAGAATTGTATAAATGTTGAGTTTCATTGTTATCCAAGTTGAGTGAAACAATTAGTTTGGTGAATTCACAGCGCTTGGACACCTATCAAAAGCAAATGGTTACAGATTTTTTTTATTAGTCGAGAATTTCTTGGCAGAATTAAAAAAAAGCCAAGTCTTTTTGAGGTTTTTGCTGAGGAGTATGTATTTTTTATTCAAGTGAGGGCCGAACATTCCAAATCAAAATGAGTCCACAAAATCAGATAAACTATACCAATTTACCGGATGACCTGGGTATAAGCCTGAATGGCAACATTCAGGTATTTGGCTATAAGAATCTCCAAAATATCCATAAATCAAAAATTAACCTCTCCAAGCACACCATCAGCTTCCTTAGGGCTGGAAGCAAGGAGGTTATAGGCCAAGGCAAAGCAAAAAAAATTGATAGCAGCAGCTTTTTGATCATGAAGTCGGGCAAATGCCTGATGACGGAGACCATTTCCAATTCCAACAAGTTCTATCAAAGTACCCTCTTGTTTTTTGACAATGAGTCGGTCTTAAATTTTCTAGAAAAATACCGACTTAAATTAAACACCAAAACACAAGAGAAGTCCTTCTATGTATTTGATTATGATGAATTTAGCCAACAGTATGTCAATGGCCTGGATAGCCTGCTGAAGCTACCTGTAAAAACCCAACAGCAACTCTTCAATACAAAGTTTGAGGAAATCATGCTCTACCTAACTAACATTCATGGTTCAAATTTCCTCAACTCAATGGTCCAACATGCGGATGATCGACTAAGCAAATTGACCCATATTGTCGACAACAACAAACTCAACCGATTGACACTTGAGGAACTGGCTTTTCTGTGCAACATGAGTACCTCCACCTTTAAGAGGGAATTCTTCAAGCTATACCACCGTAGCCCCATGAAATGGTTCCTTGAGCAGCGGTTGAATCATACTGCGATATTGCTCAGGACTCATCAAAAGCGTCCCATAGATTTATATGAGCAGGCAGGCTACGAAAACTTCTCCAACTTTGTACAAGCCTTCAAAAAGAAATTTGGCCTTACCCCCAAGCAATACCAAAGTCAAAGTTGAACTTTTTTAAATACTTTTTGGACAGAATCGCCTACCGCCTGAGCCTAAATTGCAACCATCTTTGCATCATTGATACACTAAAACATTTCAATCATGCAAAGAATAATTTCTCTATCGATCCTTTTTATGGCATTTATTTTCCAGTCTTTTGGCCAGGAATCCTTCAGCCTGAAAAGTGCAACCCTTGGTGGGAATGCCAGCCTTACTGAAGAGTTTAATGGCTTTGGCTGTACGGGAGAAAACACCTCGCCCCAATTATCCTGGAGAAATGCTCCTGAGGGAACCAAAAGTTTTGCCATTACGATGTATGATCCGGATGCCCCTACTGGTAGTGGATGGTGGCACTGGGTCGTATTTAATATTCCGAGTGATATCAATAGCCTGGTAGAAGGGGCGGGCGATGTCTCTAACGGCAAGATGCCTAAAAAGGCCATTCAAAGCATCACCAACTATGGCGTTCCTGGATATGGTGGTCCTTGTCCTCCACAGGGTCATGGGATTCATCAGTATGTGATTACTGTTCATGCCTTAAAGGTCGAAAGCCTGGCTTTGGAGGCCAATACCAATCCAGCCGTAGTGGGCTACTACATTTGGAGCAATACCCTGGCCAAGGCCAGTATTGTTACCTATTATGAAAGGAAGGCGAAGTAAGCAAGTTCAGGTATGTAGACAACATCAATTTCCCCCTAAAGTAAATGTGTTGCTTTAGGGGGAAAGTAGTTAATAAGGGTGGGCAAAAATTGAAGTACTTAAAAATTAAGCATGCTGTTGTTGTTGGCAAGCTTTTCTGTAGGGATTGACTGGATCACGTCCCAGTGCTCCGCCACCTTTCCATTCTCGAAACGAAGCAAATCATAAAAAACTGTTGGCGTTCCTTTGGCAGTTCCTTCCGAAATTGAGAGCACAAAATTACCTTCTCCAATTACTTTGTGATTTTTGTGGTATACCCATTCTTCCTTTGCAAAGGCCTTAAAAATAGCTTCTACCCCATCGCCTGCGCTTGGGTTGTGTTGCTTATAGTCGGGCTGGAAATTTGCAAGGATGGTAGCCCCTACTTTTTCCTGATCTCCACTAATTATCACCTGAAATAGCTCTTCAACTTTTTTCTTATTGTCCTCTGTTTGAGCAAGATTTTCAACTGCCTGACTTCCATCAACTAAAGTTCTGCCAGATGGATTGGGAGAAGTGTTGGGCATCAATGCATCCCAATGCTCTGCAATCAAGCCTTCCTCGTCAAATCGAATTACATCAAATGAAATTACAGTATCCGCACCAAATGGCACGGCTCCCGTCCATCTGTTGTGCATGGCTACATATTTCCCGTCTGAAATGATTCGAAGGGTCTCTACCTTAGTCCCATGCTGTTCCAATACTGGAAAGAGGCCAATTAGGGCAGCCCTTCCATCCTTTATGTGAGGGTTATGCTGAATGTAATCCGGATGTACAAGCTGCTTAAAGGCTTGGGTATCTCTTGAGTTAAGGGAATTAATAAAGGCTGCGGTTTTTTCTTTTTGATTCATGTTAAGATATTTAGAGTCTGAAATAGATGACTTTGTTTGATTTCTGGTGGCATTGTTTTGAGTTTGGCATGCCCCAAGCAAAAAGCTGAGTATCAGTAAAAAACTTAAGGGTCTCATGTTTTTAATGTATTATTAGTTTTAATTTGAAACCAAAATTAATATTGAAGTTTCAAAATGCAACTTATTTTGAGATTTAATTTCATTTTGCAATCAAAAAATGGCTATGCCGAATAAATTTCGTAGTGATTGCCCCATAGCTTCTGCTGTAGATATTCTTGGGGATAGGTGGATGTTGGTAATAGTAAAGCAGATGTTGTTGGAAGACAGGTGGACGTTCAAGGATTTCAGGGAAAGTGATGAACCCATTGCCTCGAACATACTTTCAAGCAAGCTGAAGCTGCTTGAAGAGTATAATATTGTCGAAAAATCAAAACTTCCCAACAACAAAAAAACCAACATCTACCACCTGACAGACAGGGGTTTGTCGCTTGCCCCCATCATTGTGGAGTTGGCCCTTTGGAGTGATGCCAACCTGAGGGGCTTGAACAAGATCATGAGGAAGGACAAAGAACTGGAGTTCATGAGAAACGACAGGGAGGGCTTTATTGAATTATTGAAAGAGAATTACAGGACTAAATTGAGTGCCCTGCTACAAGCTTAAACTGGGTGATTGCTGATCCCAACCATCAAAGTTCAAAATTACGGAGTAGAATTAATATTTCGACCCGATCTTGATTAAACCAAAACACAGAAAGTATGTCAGGGGTTAAACTGTCTTAAGATTAGATTGATGAAAAACACTTTTTCTATTTTACTGCTCGCCACTTTTTTACTTGCTAGCAACTTTATTTTCGGTCAGTATTGTTCCAATGACAGCAGGTATTCTGAACTTCCCTTCTTTGAATCTTCTGAAATTTCTACCCAGAAAGACATTGAATATGCCCAGGCTTTGGATTATCAAGGCAATAACAGCCTGCTCCTGTTGGATATGTATTACCCAAATCTGGCTGTAGATACCTCAACACTCAGGCCTTTTGTTCTACTGATTCATGGAGGTGGATTTGTTGGAGGAAATAAAAGTGCCGGTGATATCGAAGACCTGTGCATGCATTTGGCAAGGAGAGGTTATGTCTGTGCATCTATCAACTACCGCCTCGGTCACAACAGTACTGAGTATGGGCTATTCAAAGCCAGGTACAGGGCTGTCCAGGACGGGCATGCAGCCATGCGGTATGTTGTCGCCAATGCCAATAACTATCGAATCGATACTAGCTGGATGTTCATTGGAGGGCAAAGTGCCGGCTCATTGACTGCCCATGGGGTTATTTACTCGGATCAATCTGAGATGGACAGCGTTTCTATCTTGTACAATGTACCTCCTGTCAGTACGGAGTTGGGAGCCATAGATAGTTCAGGAAATAGCTTGACCCATTCATTTACCATCAAGGGATTGTTCAACAACTGGGGAGCTGGTTTCGAGGGAGAAATTGATGCGGATGAAATGGTGCCTACTGTTGCCTTTCATGGTGAGTTGGACAATACAGTGAAAATAGGGATTGATACAAGCGCAGTAAACTTCACACTAAGTGGCTCATTGTCTATGCACAACCTATTGACTGCAGCGGGGGTATGCAGCGATTTGACGGTCGACCCCTTGGGTGGTCATGGCATTTACCGCAATTCAAGTGCAGAATTCAGGGTTCAACGGGCCAGTTGCTTCTTCAAAAGTATTTTCTGCCATACCTGTTCTGATTTTTACGCAACAGATTCAGTGGCTCCGAACTGTTCAGCAGTACTCAGCATAAGTGAAACTGCCTACCAAATACCTATCAAGGCATTCCCCAATCCTTGCCAGGATTACCTTATGATTGAAGGAATCAATGGCGCAGCAGAATACAGGATTTTTACCCAGCTTGGTCAGTTGGTACAAAGTGGAAATGTCTCCAGCCAAATCCTACTTGATGGGATAGAAAAAGGACTTTACCTCCTTGAAATTGCTGAAACAGGAAGTACAGGTAAGACCTACAGAATTAAAATTTTGAAGGAATAATTCATATATTCAGGGATAAGCCATGAGGATATAAAGTCCTTCAAAGACACAAAAAATATGAAGTTTAATGATCTTTATATCTACCCTGAGTCTCCTGTAAAAATTATTAAGCCCGCTGAGTTGATGGAAAAGATCAATGAACTTAGCGGGCTTTCAGTTGATTATACCATAGAGGAAGAATAGGAGGACGGGAACAAGGCTTTCAAAGAAATTGAAAAGTTTCAGGAGGCTTATTTCAAAAAATATCCCAAGGAATAATTCTAATTCTTAGTGTCGATCAGAAAATCACCTAGGCTTGGTGCCCCACTGCACCTTCCACCTAAAATATGCTTATATACCTCAAATCGATAAATCAAGCACAGCGAATGAAGTATTATTTAATTGCATTAATCATCCTTTTAAGTCTGGTTGGATGTAAAGACAAATACTCAAATACAAGTATCCCCGAGTCGAAGGCAAACCCGGTTTTTTGGCAAAAATTTGAGGATGATAGCATTGGCTACCAGCTAATGTTCAGAGATGGCGGCCTAACTACTTATCCAGAACATAAGGACAGCCTCAAACTAACTCTCATGATAGATAAGTTGGCCTACAATGGACAAGAATACGAAGTTGAATTCTATCATGAAGGCTTTTTCAAAAACGAAACCCCGCTCATTAAGGTAAATGATTCTACGGCATTGCATTATGCCGTTTCAAGAGTTGCGCAATTTGGAAAAAAGGGCTACCTCTATCAATCCTCCATCTTTTTACTTGATGAAAACAAATGGAGGAGACTAGGCAGTCTTTCATCCTGGCAAGAATTAAAACTTGGAAAGGTCTCCAACGGGACATCAATTGGATACAGTTTTGCAAAGTATTTCACCAATGAAGGCAAGCAGTACTTTGATTTTCATGGGCTTGTAAAAATTGAATGATCCTATCTGACTTTTTTTAAATTTCAATTCAAAATTTAACAACAAAAAAATAAAAAGCATGGCAAAAAAAGAGGAAAGAGACATTGAAAAAAGCTATTCCAAATCTGAATTTGTAGCCAAACTCCGTCGTCTGGCAGCTGCCATTGAAAATGACGACAGCTTCGAAATACAGATCGCTGGTGAGCGAATCTACGTTCCGAAACGAGCCATTTACAACATCGAACATGAACGTGGTGAGGATGAGGAAGAAATAGAATTTCAGCTTAAGTGGTCGCTGGTGGATTAAGTATCCAAGAGGACTCAGGCAGAGGCTTTACCATCTTAGAGAAATTGGTCGAAGATGTTTCCGCTCGGCCATAGGAAACATACTTTTAAAATAAATAAGTAGTAAGCTGGGAATGTCAAATAGTTACTTTGATCAAGCACTCCCTCATCGCTCACAGCCAGGGATCAAAGCTATTCCAACATGGAGGAAAAATGCCTGACAGCCAATTCGTTGCTTTTACTGAGACAGGAAATTCAGTTGTAATTATGACCAATGAGGACAATGGCTACTACCTAATTCCTGAAATTCTCAGAGGGAAGGAAGATTGCTAGGGATGGAATCTGTTGGTTGAGTAGGTATTTTTTTTTATGCGCGCTTACAGACTTTATTTTTTGTCTGGAAGCATTTATTTTCACCTTATATAATCAATTCAAGATGAAAAAATACCTTCCCTTTTTATTTGTATTCCTATTGGTGGCTTGCAATGATGAAAATAGTCATTCTGAAAGTAAAGAACTTAGCACCGACAAGAATAGTCCGCAAGCTGAAACCCCTGCCAATCCCAAACTCCAAATTGACTCCACTTACAATAAATTCTGGTGCTCTACACAAATCCTGAAACGGACATCTGAAAATATAGAAGACCTTGGTGTTTCTTTGGCAGCCCAATTTTTGGCAACATTTAGCAGCAGTTGTAAGGATAATGTTGAGTATTCGGAATGGGCAAACGAACTGCTTTTTGAACTGATAGCCAAGCACCCTGGCTATCTCCTACAGTTGCTTCACAAAAATAATTCCCTGGATAAGGAAACGATCAAACAACAACTGGAAAAGCCTGTCCATGATGGGATTGACCTGGAAATGATCATAAAAAACACAACTGCCGCGGAGGCACCTAAAGAGATTAAGGATGAAATCCTTGCTGTGCTGGAAAAGGCTAGGGCAAGGAGCTAGTCCATACACTAATTGTTCACGTTTTAAAACTTGTATCTCACCCCCCCGTACGTCTTAATATATGGATGTCTCGGACCATCCCCCTATAGGAAAGGACTACACCATCATTCATTACTCCGCTATGAAACCAGGCAATATTGGCCTGCTTCGTTTCCTATATTCACACGAAAGACACACGCACACCATTATGCTCAATTGGCTAAAAAGTTTAAACCGTAAAAATCCTGCCCCTCGAATCCAGGAAGATTCAGAGCCTACCCAAAAAGTCCGAAAACCTGAAGAGGTTGGAGAAAGAATTCTCGCTCTTCTGGCCGTTTTGGGAAAGGTATTTAAAGAAAAAGACTCCACTTTTTGGGCATGGTATGATAGAAACTCCATAGAGAACATCCTATCTGAAGAAGAAAAAGCATTTATCCATACTGATAAGCCGAAGAAAAAAGAGTTGATTAATTTTAGTTGGAGGATGGAGGCCTTGGTCTCTCTTCTATGGGGGGTAAAATTGATCGAAGAGTTCCCACCTCTGAATGAGGAAATTGATGTGTATTCCCTTGAGGCTGTATTGAAAATCATCAATGATCCGTTGGGCTTTATGGCTACTGTTTCATTGAGGTCGGATGCAGAACTACAGGACAAAGAGATGGACTTGTACAACTATCACTGGCAAGTCAGAGACGCCCAGATTTTCGGAAAAAGGATGCCTGCGGAGCTAAACCCAAGCGTGGTCTATGAAAGAAGATACGGACTAAGTTGGCTGGTAGGTTGGGGAGAAGATTGGGATGAAGTTCCCACAGATACTTAATTTGGCTCAAGCTGGTAGTACTGGGGAGGACATGTCCCGCTCAAGAGGGCATGTCCCATCCGAAATGACAGTTGGGCCAGGATCGAAATGGCATTTACCCTTTGGGTGCCTTAAACTGGCAATCTGAATCAATTATCAGCGCTATTCTCCCTGGCGACAAGGTAAAGTTGGCCATAAGCCATTGCTCCCTCCCCCCTACTTACGGTATATTGGAGTCCAATAGAGTATTTATGAGAGATTACCTACAGTCCTACAACTTATTAAGCAAGGAAGATATAGACAGCATTGAGGAACAAGTGGTTCTCAAGCGTATCCCAAAAGGCGAATTTTTTATCCAGGAAGGAAGTATTTCCAAAGAGGTAGCCTTTATCAAATCAGGCTTTTTCAGGTCATATTATCACAACTCCAGGTCTGAAGAAATTACCTATTGCTTTACCTTTGCCAATGCATTTCTATCGGCTTACTCCTCCTATCTGACCCAAGCGCCTACTTCCGAAAATATCCAGGCCATGGTGGACGTAGAAATGTTCTGTATTTCCAGAGAGGAAATCCTTCGCTTGGAAGAAAGTAACCCCAACTGGCTCAAACTACTGAAAGTAATAGCGGAGCAAGAATATGTAAAAATGGAGAAGAGAATTTTCCTCCTCCAAAAAGAATCCGCTGAAATGCGGTACCAGGATTTGATGATCAACCATCCTGAGTATTTGCAACATATTCCCTTGAATTACCTTTCCTCTTACCTGGGAATTACCCAAAGACATCTCAGCAGGATAAGAAAGTCATTTCAGAATTAGACAAATGTCCTTCCGTTCGGGTCATGGATCTTCTTCTTTTGAGTTAAAAGCAAAAGATGAAAAAGATATTGATCATAAATGGACATCCGGACACCGTAAGTTTCAATTACGCGCTTTCAGAAGCATACCGCCAGGGTGCTGAATCTTCAGGAGCTGGCATTTCCCAGATAAATATTGCAGAACTGGATTTTGATCCCAACCTCAAAAATGGATATCGCCAAAGGATGGACTTGGAAAAAGATCTGCTTGAGGCCATCGAAAAAATAAAAGCTGCAGAGCACCTGGTATGGGTTTTTCCCATGTGGTGGTATGGCTTACCTGCGCTTATGAAGGGCTTCATCGACCGCACATTCTTGCCTGGAATTACCTTTGCATACCAAGAGGGTAAGCCCTTACCCAAAAAATTATTGGCAGGCAAAACAGCCAGAATTATCGTAACCGCCGATACCCCCGCTTGGTACAGCTCCCTCTTCATGAGAAATCCAGCTATCAACCAACTCAAAAGGGGAATCCTACAATTCTGTGGAATCAAGCCAGTAAAACTAACTTACCTTGCTATGTTACGCGGATCAAGTCCTGAGGTCCGCAACAGATGGTTGGCACAAATCCATGAGCTTGGTAGGAAGTTGCGTTAGAAAAAATGGAGTTGGAAAAACTGGCTTTAAAGGTAGATCAAGGCTTTTCCTGAGTCCAATAATCCACTACAAATACTTTCTCCAGATGTGGCTGAAGTCTTTTGACAAACGCCTGATGCTGTGGATGTGGGGTATATACCGAATCCCGGTCCTCTTCTGAAGCGAAGCTTAGCAGGTAACAATGGGTAAATCCCTGGTGGAAATTCTCTGGACTGTCATTGATGCCCCATTCAAAATCTTTGATGACAGGAATCGCTTCCGGCAAGGCATTAAAAGCCTGGTTTAATTGATCCACATCTGCTTTACTTGCCTCATCTTTGAATTTGAACAAAACAACATGACGCAGTAATTTCTCTTTCTTTTCTTCCATTGAAGTTTCAGTTTTTTCTTCTGCCTCTTTTGCTGTCGCTTCCTTACTGTTGCAGGAAAAGGAAAACAACCCCAAAAGGATAAATAGGCTAATAATTAGGTATTTGGATATAGACATTTCATTGAAAATTAACACATTAAAACTAAAGTATTCCTCCCATGCTGCCACCATCCAGTTTGATAGCCGCACCATTGGTAGCCGCTGCCAGAGGGCTTGCAAGGTATACTATCGTATGAGCCACTTCTTTGACACTTGTGAAGCGTTGCAGAAGAGAAGACGGTCGTTGTTCCCTAAAAAATTCCTGTTCAACTTCCCTGACAGACTTTTTTTGCTGGCCGGCAAGTTCCTTAAGGAAAATCTCAGCCCCTTCGGTCATAGTCGAACCTGGCAATACCGTATTCACCGTTACAGCGGTAGCTCTAGTCAACTGGGCAAGTCCTCTTGAAACAGCTAGCATGGCTGCTTTCGTACTGCTATAAGCAATAAGATCCGCAGGAACCAGCGTGGCACATTCACTGGAAACGAAAATGACCCGCCCCCAATTTCTTTCTATCATCCTGGGTAAGAAATGCCTAGAAAGACGAAGCCCGCTCATGAGATTAACCTCAATCTGAGCCCTCCAATCCTCGTCCCCAGTCTCCCAAAATGACTGACTGCGATAAATCCCCACATTATTGATGAGGATATCCACTGCTGACAATTGTCGACAAAGGTATTCAACTTCAGTTGAGCTTGAGAAATCACAGGCGACACCTTGAATTTTTTCGGAAGGATAAGATTCTCGAAGTCGGTCAATGGCTTTTTTAAGAGATTCTTCACTCCTGCCATTAATGATTACAGAAGCCCCTTCTGCCAGAAATGCTTCTGCAACAGCAAAGCCAATCCCCGAGGTGGAACCACTGATCAACACAGATTTATTTTGTAGTTGTAAATCCATGTCAGGCTACCATTTCCTCAAGCCCAGGAGCTTTTCACCAAGTTCAGTCAACTCTGCCTGTTCATACTTTATTTGTTCCCAATTTCTGGGATCTCCCGGGAAGGCATAGCCTTGGGGAGCCACACGATTTCTCCACGAATTGATTCGCCATTCCTTCAATTCCTCATTCTCTTCCTGCGCTGGCATCATAGATACATATTGGGCAATGCGTACACCATCCTCAGAGAGGTTTGGGCGAATGCCATGAGGCTCTGAACTATTAAAAATAAGCAGGTCGCCTGCCTCCATGGGCACTTTCACGATCTTGTCTTCCAGGCCTTCTATGTTGGGCTGAAAGCGATTGCGGTCTTCAGGCTGGGTCAGCTTCCAGCTGTCATAATTCTTGAATAGCCAAGGAATGCACTGAAAGCCTCCCATGTTTTCATCCGTCTGATCGGCCAGCGCGAGTACCCCCTGGACATTCTGTGGCTTGGTTTCGGGATCATAATCCCAATGGATGAATCCTTTGTATTCATAGCCTGGCCTGATGGGAAAATTCAGGTTCGCCCGATCTATGGTAACCCATAATTTCTCTGTCCCCCAGACATCTACAAAGGCATCGTACAGCTTCTTGCTTTGACGATTGTTCCAAAGGTGCTGGTTGTTGTAGACCTCCACCATGCCTGTGCCTGCCAGCTCCTTCATCTTCATTTCTGCCCTTGGAGCGGTGTACCAGGTGGATTTGTCGTCGGGGTCCTTTTCTTCAAACTCCCAAAGAAAAGCTGCTGTATCCATGGCCTGTTTACGCGGAACAACGTTTTTGACCACAACGTATCCATTTTCTTTCCAAAAATTCCACTGCTCCAGGCTTAAGACCCTCAAGCTTTTTGCTGTCGCCTCTGTTCGAAGTTTAACCTTGCTACTTTTTGCTGTAGATGGGTTTCCTGGAATGTCTTTGTGCTGATTATCAGGTATCATTCTTGGGTCGATATTATTCATTGTTAGGTGGTTATTGATTTAGAATTAGCATAAAGTTCCGTGCTTTTTCTTATAAAAAATTTCATATCATTAGCAGAAACTTGTACTATATTGACCTCATCATCAAATTTTACCATCCGAATCATCAATTCGAGTAAAAAAAATGAAGATCCAGCTTGAAAGTATCGTCAGCCAGGAAAGGTCATTTAGCATGATGTTCAACCCAAGGCTGAGCGATCTTTTCTTTTGGCACTTCCATCCTGAATATGAGTTGGTGTATATAGAAGGGTCAACAGGGACAAGGCGTGTAGGTGAGCATACATCTACCTATGTAGGCAGCGATTTGGTATTGATAGGCAGCAATATACCTCATTTGAATTTCGACTATGGGGTAAGTACTGATTACAGGAAGGTTGTGGTGCATTTGAAGAAGGAATTTGTAGAAAAGCATTTTTACAATACACCTGAACTGGATCTGATTGTCAAGCTATTTGAGCGGTCAAGGCATGGGCTTGCATTCAACGGTAGCATAAAAAAACGCCTGGGGAAAAGCCTTTTTGGCCTGGAAAAGCTGAACCCCTTCCAGCAGTACCTACAATTGTTGGAAATTCTTCAGCTACTTTCCACGCAGGAAGATATTGAACTGTTGCATGAACAAGCTTACCAAAATACCTTTAGCCAGCGGGAACAAGGCAGACTCAGGGAAATTTACGCTTATGTCGATAAGCACTACCATCAAAAAATAGCCCTAGGAGAAGTGGCTAGAATGAGCAACATGAGTAAGGAGGCCTTTTGCAGGTATTTCAAAAAAGTCAGCAATTATACCTTCATTGAATTCTTGAATCGCTATCGAATAAGTCAATCAAAACGTATCTTGATGTCGGGCAAGAGTGTAAGTGATGCTTGCTATCAGACAGGTTTTGAAAGCCTTTCCTACTTCAATCGAATCTTTAAAAAGATCTGTCATGAGAATCCAAGGGATTTTCGAAAAAGGTATTTGTAGGGCTTCTGAGATATTTTTTTAAGAAAATAAAATGATGCACATACTTGTAGAGTTGATGTCAGAATTGACTCCCTTGAGTGAGGAAGAAAAGCTGGAGATTGAGCAGAGCTTTCCGATCAGGGAATTTGAAAAGGATAGTTTTTTGCTGAGGGAAGGACAGGTCGCGCGCGCAGCTTATTATGTCATCGAGGGATGTATTCGAGAGTACGAAATCATTGACGGGGAAGAAAAAACAACTGCCTTTTATACCGAAAAACAATCGGCTGTCAACTTCAACAGTCTTGCGAATAAGGTGCCGTCGAGGAAATTTTTTGTATGCAATGAATCAACTAGGCTGGCAGTATTGGATTCAGAAAAGGAGCAGGAACTTTACAAGAAATACCCACGTTTTGAGAGTTTTTGCCGGACGGGTATGGAAAAAATGTTGGGAGAAAAACAAGCCCAATTGGGTGAGTACATATCCCTAAAACCAGAGCAACGCTACCTGAAATTACAGGCTGAAAGACCAGAACTGATCAATCGTGTCCCACAATATCAGATAGCGAGCTATATAGGCATCAAACCGGAGACCCTAAGCAGGATTCGCAAGCGGTTGGTTAAAAATTAAAGCCAAAATGTAAGCCCGGTTCTCCCAGGAAGTAATTCCCAAATCTATCCTCTTGGAGCTGAAATGATTCGGGCATATTGGTTTGTATGGGAAAAAAGGTAAGAGCGATGGATGGTTCCAGGAAAATGCGATTTTTCAGGAACCGAAATTGATAGCCAAAGCGCAAAGTATTGAAGAGCTGGAAGCCACTTTGGATTTTGTTCCCGGATTCATCCAAATAATTCTGCCTCAAGGCTGTGGAGTGGATTTGGCCATAAACCCTTTTCCAAATAAAACGCTTGTAGGTCAGTCCTGCCCCTAAGGAACGAACCTTGCCAGGATAATCTGACTCAGGATTTTCAAAATCTGGTCCATATTGTCTACCTAGTGGCCCTTTGTAAGTCCATGTAATGGCTTCAACCGTTACCACATCTCTTGGGGTGAAGCGATAGCCGAAATTCAATTGGTAGTATGAGGGCGGCTCAGGAGTAAAATTGGCCAACATGAATAGGGTTGACCCTACAAAATACCTGTATTGCAGGCTGTCGTCTTGCTGGGCGTGGATTGGTGATGTGCCAATCAAAAGCAATGCTGCGAAAATCAATAAAATCTGTTTCATAGTTTTTAACTTTCCCTAAAGGTCAATTTGTAGGGAAAGGAATTCATTGACTATCGTCAAGAAGTGCCAGGGATGTCAGGTCATGGATCTATATGATTAGAATTAAAATTCCATGGGGGTATTTATGGGCATTTGTTTCAATTATTCACATGATGTAAATTACATTAAGCATCAGTTTGATCATTCCCCATAATACAGCTTGATATGAAAGTAACTCCTGAACATAACGAAAGGATTGCAAAATTAACCTTTGCGTCAGTCTACCCTCACTATGTAGACAAAGTTGAAAAGAAAGGCCGTAGCAAGGAGGAATTGCATGAGGTCATCCATTGGTTAACAGGATTTGATGATGCAAAAATCCAGGAATTGATTGATAGCAAAGCTACGTTTAGGGAGCTTTTTCAAGCTGCCACCTTGCACCCAAACGCTCCCCTCATTAAGGGAGTGATTTGTGGCTATAGAATCGAGGAGATTGACAATGATTTGACCAGACAGGCTAGGTATATGGATAAATTGGTAGACGAATTGGCCAAGGGAAAGAAAATGGAAAAAATACTTCGAAAATAAGAAAGGCTTTTAGCCTACTCGACAGCGAATTTCCAATTAGGTAAGAGTTAAGAGCTTTTATCTCAACAGGTTGCTAAAATTTACACCAACAAAGCATGAGAACTACCAGCCTGATGGTATTCTTTTATTTTTAATAGTTTATCAAGCTCAGCAAAGGCTCAAGCAGGACATGGACTATCAGGATGAAAAGTTTAAAGTGGGTCAGAATAAAAGAGCAGGAGAGGAGAAAAAGGCTCCGTCGTTCAGCATGTCAAAATTGAGAAGTTCGAGAGGTAAGAAGATTTAAACACTGGAGAGGCCATAGTTTTTTCCATTAGCATATCAGAGGCAATTAGGTTCATAGAAAAATCTATCAACAAATGATACCATCCTTCAAATCAACGCTCCTTGCAATTATTTGGCTATGCTGGTTTTCCGGCTGTGCCCAGGATTCGGGGAGGATCTCTGTGGAAAAAATCACAGCCAATGGCATACAAGCAAGGCTCATCCAGAAAGCTGAAAACAATGACCGCCCACTGATCATCCTGGTACCCGGTTCGGGTGGAAGTTTTATACCGAACCAAGCCCTCGAAGGTCTGGTAAATGGCGGTTACAATGTTTTGTCAATAGCTTATTTTGGAAAAAAAGGGCTACCTAAAGAAATAGAGTTGGTTCCACTGGAATACCTTGAAAAAGTAGTACGCTGGGCAAAAAACAAATACAGCAACAGTAAGATAGTCCTATTAGGCATTTCAAAAGGAGCTGAATACAGTACAGTCTTCGCCAGCAAATACGACCTGTTGGATGGATTAATTTGTTATTCACCCAGTAGTTTTGTACTCCCCAGGCATGTTGGAGTAAAGGAGGGTGAAGTCCAAAGATCTTCCTGGTCATATAAGGGTGAAAGGGTTCCCTGCGCCCAATTGGCTCCCTTTAAGGATCCAGCGGGAGAGGTTCACTATAAAAAATACATAGAGCCCATTTTTGAAAGCAAACAGGAGTTCTCCGTTTCATTGATTCGAGCATTTTTCGTCAAGTGTCCCATGCTCATGCTTTCAGGGGAGGATGACATGGTCTGGCCTTCCACAAAAATGTCTCAATTGCTTCAATTCACAATAAAGAACAGCGAAAGTCCCACTTCTTCATTTAAACATATTTCCTACAAAGATTGCGGCCATCAATTCTTTTGGTTTGGAGATGGCCAGCCCGAAAGCAGGCCTCTGTACCAATCTGTGAACCTGACTGGGATCAAAAAGCATAAATTCCTATTTGGGGGAACTGATGAAGGAACCATCAAAGCCATGGTAGATTCTAAAAAGGCAGTTTTTGAGTTTTTGGAAGGAATGTGATGTATATTAAGCTCAAAAAATAAAGGCTGTCAGGCAATTTTTTCACGAGTCCTATGCAGAAGCTAATCTCTTTCCTCAAAACAGAATTAAGTCTTCCCGAAGGATTAGTGCCGCAGGTTGTAGATTTCTACGACCTAGAGCAGTTGAAAAAGGATGAATTCTTGGTAAAAAAAGGTCAATACTGCCATAAAATGTACCTGATTGAGGAAGGCTACCTGCGATTTTTCTCTCAATCGGAGAAAAAGGAAATTACCCATTGGATATTCGGTAGGGATCAAATGGTGACCGACCTTTCCAGCTTCTTTTTGCAGCAGCCAGCCAAATGGAACATTCGCGCCCTGACTGATACAGAGGTTTATTCCCTCTCCCATTCGAATTATCAGGTTCTCCGCAAACAAGTGAAGGGATGGGACAATTATGAGAAATTATTCCTGGTCAAATTGATGTCTGCTCTGGAGAATCGGGTCTATGCCCTATTGTCCATGTCTGCAGAGGAGCGCTACCTATACCTCTTCAATTCAGACAGCAACATGTTCAATGAACTTCCCTTGCAATACCTTGCTTCAATGTTGGGAATGACTCCGGAAACCTTGAGTAGAATTCGAGGAAAATTCATTTCTTGATTTTTATCAAGAGCTCTTAGGCCATAGCCTCCTACCTTTATATCAAAGCTACTACACGAATTGACAAAAATCCTTCTTCATGGTTTATAAGGAGATTAATTTCATTGTTCATAATGAAATTACAATCATCTAATTCAATTCGCCCTGGGGTGATAAACTTGATAAGGCCTCGCACCCATCCTGAATTAATTGAGTCCCTGCAGGGAATTCAAAAGCAATGATGCCTATAAGGTGGCCATCATTACTGGGCGAGCCATAGAAGCACAGGAAGTCTATGGGATTGGCCTGGTCAATGAGGTAATTCGCAAAGAACAATCCCTTACCAAAGGATTGCAGGTAGAGGCAGAAAAATTTCTGGATTCCATTTATGGAGTAGAAACCATGGAAGGGTTCAAATAATTCAACGATCACCTGCTCCCTGACAGACAATATGACCAAAAGACAAAAACTCCTAGAATCATTAGAAAAGATTAAAAATCATGAAAAAGGAACAACAAATTCAGATTTTTGAAAGCGTTTTTGAAGGGCTGGAAAAACAAAAGCAAAAAAAGGACGCAGATGGCATTACCCATCAAATAAATGCTGACAGGTATACTTCATCAGAAAGATTGGGACAGGAGAAAGAAGTTATTTTTAAACACTTCCCAATCGTGACCGGCCCTGCTACCCAACTTCAAAAAGCGGGAGATTACTTCCTGCATGACCTGGCAGACGTGCCCATCATTGTGATGAGAGGTAAGGATGACAAGCTAAGGGCTTTCCTGAATATGTGCCGCCACCGTGGAGTTCGTCTATTAGAAGAAAAGGAAGGCAAGGTGAAGCGAAACATCGTTTGTCCCTATCATGCCTGGTCATACAATACCGAGGGCTGTTTGCAATTTGTCTTTCACCCACAGGGTTTCAGCAAGGTCGAGGAAGCTACTCACAGCTTAATCGAGCTGGATTGTTGGGTGAGAATGGGGATGGTTTTTGTGGTTCCCAATCCTGACTTGAAAGGAAAAATCAACATAGATTCTTGGCTATCAGAAGTCTATGCCATTACCGAAGGTTTTGAATTTGGAGACTTCTATCCATTCCATAAAACAGAAGGCAAGCTGGATTGTAACTGGAAGCTATTGGTAGATGGTGGACTGGAGGGATATCATTTCAAAATCGCCCATTCCAAGACCATTGGTCCCTATTTCCTGGACAACATGAGCATTAATACAGAAAATAAGCTCCACAGTTGTATCATTTTTCCGAAGCGAGCCATGAAAAAGATGAAAGAGGAAGCTCCAGATGAATGGAATTTCAGGAAAGCAGCCAATATACTGGTTCACATTTTCCCAAATACGGTTATTCTAATTGAGCCTGATCACATCATGGTGGTATCTTTTTGCCCCATTGACGAGAAGACCACGGCCTATACTTCATTCATGCTGTTGCCCAAAGAACCGGTTACGGAGAAGGAAAAAGAGTATTGGACATTGAATGCCAACATCTTCTGGAATGCCATCAAAGAAGACAATGAAATGGCCATCCTCCAGCAAAAGAGTTTCAATGGCTATTCCAAAACACATTTAACCGTAGGGAGCTATGAGAAGTTGTTGCTTCAATTCGAAAGGCTGGTAGACGAAGCACTTAAAGGAAAAGAGCTACAAGCATAAGGTAAACATCAAAAATGGGTCATAACAAGCTGCTTGTCCCCTGCAGCTTCGACCCATTTTTAGAGGTTAGAACCGAATCCCAGCTTCTACAAACGCATTCCCCGCACCCATGCGATGTTGTAAGGGGGCTTCCTTGGCACTCAGGTCTATACCTGAGTTTAGTTGAAGGCCTGTTCGGATGAATATCCGATCTCCTATCTGACGACCAATGGCTGTTTGCAGGCTGGTATAAACATCTCTGGAATTTGTGTAGATCTCCCCAATCTGGACTTCGCTTGCCAGTTCGCCTTCACTTACAAAAAAGTCTGTTTCAGTAATTTGCTTTAGCTGCAAGCCCAAACCAGCTGAGACATCCCAGAAAAAATCCTTGAGGTAAAAACGTCTACCAAGCTCTACCTGCGCAGTAAAAAGGTGATAATGGTTGTATAACTCGTAGCTTTCCAGCACCTTTTGCTCTTCCGTTTCCCTTAGGTAGCTTGTTTGAATGTTGTCTTTGTAGAGCTTATAGGTAGTGCTTAGCGAAAATAGAAGTTGATGCTTGAATTCACGTTCGTACCTTAGGCCAAGGCTATAGTCCAATTGTGCCTCCTCGAGCTTTTCACGCCAGCGTATGTCTTCCTCTCCAGCAGATACGAAAGTTGTTTGATGACGTCCCAAGCCTGCCCTGATGCTTAATCGGTTTCGACCAACCTTTGACAGGGACAAAACAGGTCCAGGATCGGCAGATTCGAAGACATAAAAGTCTGAGCTGATGGCTGTACTTAAGTCTACCCCTGGATTTAAATTCCAACTACCTATGTAAACATGCTGGCTTTGGGAATTAAAGAATTCATTGGAAGCGATAAAACTAGCTTCCTCTTTGGGACTTACAGCTTTTGGTTTGGGGTAGGCTAAGGAGAATTCGTTTTCCAACAACCCAATATGCCCCTCCATGGCCAATGCAGCATTGGAATCCATTTCTATGGGCGCAAGTTGAGGGAGATCCATACTCAACCTACTTGAATCGGACTTTTGTCCGAAGGAGGGTACTGCCTTTTCAACGAAGACTTTATTTTTATCTAGGGTGGACTTATTATATTGATTAATTCCCCAAAAGACTCCGGAAAAGCCAATTAACAACAGGAGGACCCATAAAATACGATATGGAAACATTTGACGCTTAGGCTTTTCAATCCCATTCCAAATTGCCATTCGGTCAAAATCCTGCGGTAATTGATCAAATTTTTCCCTTAACTCACTCATTGGACTATTGATAATCGTGCCTGATAGGCACTAATTTTTTCTCTTAACATTTTTTTTGCCCTGGCAAGGTAAACCCTGCTGCTGTTGATGTTGATGGCTAGCATCTCTGCAATCTCTTCATGGCTATAACCTTCGATCTGCCTCATGTTGAAGATGACCCTGTCTCGGGGGGTGAGCTCCTCAATAAACTTCAGGATATATCCTGCTTCCAATTCCTCCCATGCGGTAGGATTTTGGTCAGGTAAGGCTAAACCTTCCTCAATCTCTTCGAAGAAGGACTTACGCTTTTTGAGGAAATCCAGGGCACATCGGACATGGATTTTTCTTATCCAACTCAACAGTTGTCCCTTGCTTTCATCGTAATTCTTCAGATGTTTGAAAACCCTTGTGAAACCGTTCTGCAAAATGTCCTGGGTATCCTGGTGGTTGCATGTGTAGCGATAAACCGTGTTGTACATCGCCTGAACATACTTGTTGTACAATTCCCACTGGGCAGCGGGATCGCATTTCAAGCAGGCAATGACCAACTCCTTATCTGTTACAAATTTTCCCATTCAATCTGCCAATCGGGGCAACATTTATTGGACAGCTAAAAAAGTTTACAAGTTTATATAAATCGCAGCCTGCATTAGAAGGATAAGCTTCACCAGCAGGCTGCTACTTTTAGGTTTAATTAAAAGTCATTCAAAGCACCACTGGCATCAGCTACAGTCCAGCCTGCAAAGCTAGCCTTGCTAGCTCCCACACTAGGTGTAGTTACCAGGCTTACGCTTGGTGCTCTATTCACGAAAGCATCATTTCCATTTAAGCCTTTATCCACAAATATCGTCCCTACCGTAGTATTGCCACTAGACAGGTGGGATACATTGATTTCAAGGTTAAGTACATCGATCAAACCAGCCAACCAGTTGTCTGCATCCCTGTCTCTCTGCAAGATCACTTCTGAAACGGCATCAAATCCGAAAAAGTAAGAACTCTCGATGACACAGTTTACATTTCCCTGGAAGTCAATGTAGTCCTCTCCAAGCTGGCTTCCTTTGAAAGAAGAATTTTTGATGGTAAATGACGGATTGTTGGCGCCACTTCCCCCATCCAATTCAAGAGAAGAATTTCCATCTGTTCCACCAATACCGATCAGGTTATCCATGGTTCCTGCATATCCCTTGTTCAGGTCAAATCCATCGTCCTGGAAGGAAGAAGTTACGACATTGTTGATATCTACTGTACCTCCAAGGATCACCATGCCATCGTCCGCATTGGAGTAGAGCTCTACATGGTCGATGGTAGTCCCACTACCTACACCAGCCAATACAAGTCCACATCCAGGCTGATCCTGAACCATTTCATATCCCGCATGGCGGATGGAAACATAGCTGAGGCTTCCTGAATTATCGGTTGCAGCCTGTCCTCCATAGATGGGGGCAGTTGGCAGCAATTCGATCATAGTGGGCGATGACCATGAAGATACAGGCGCTTCGCCCAGGATAATAACTCCTGCCCAAAGGCCATTGTCGCTGGCTCCCATATTGGGCGAAAGGACAGTGCCAGGTAAAATAGAATCCGCAAGGGAGGTGAAAATAATTGGGCAAGTAGCATTTCCTTGTGCATCCAATTTGGCTCCCCTGTCGATGACCAAACCAGTTGCTCCATTCGCAGCTTTTACGACTACACATGATTCGATTGTAAGGGTTGCTCCATTTGAAACCGTAATCAGAGAATCAAGGATGTAGACATTTCCGCTTGCCCAGGTAACGTTGCTGGTGATGTCGGAATTTACATGGATGATTGAACCCTGGAATTCCTGATTTCCTTGGTTGCCATTACCGTCTTCAGTTTCTGAAGGAGTTACCGGAGTCAAAGTAATATTGTCCTGCTGACATTGCACAAGTAAAAGGATAGGCAATGCAGTTATTAGTAGAAAAAAGAATCTTCTCATGTTATTAAGGTTTTTCGTTGAGTTAGTGGAATAGAACTTTGGCCTCAGACTCTATCTACACCCTTAATACTTCAGCAAATTCCCAAACGATACTCAACGACTCTGTTTTCTTTCAAAAAGTTAGCTAACTTCCTCATATCCAAAAAGCTAATTCACAAAAAACTTTTTCCTTGCCATCACCTTCATAGCAGGGGATCGGGAGCAAAGCGTTAGCGTTTCCGTGGTTTTTCTGAAAAATAAAATTTCAGCTTATGAAAGTTTACCTGATACCTGGATTAGGATATACACACAGACTTTTTGAAAAGCTCACATTCAAATCGCCAAAGATTGAACATCTCGACTGGATTGAGCCCAAAGCAAACGAAGCCATCTCAGACTATGCAGCAAGACTTTCAGAAGGGGTTCAGACCCAAGGAGAATCATTATGTATGATTGGCCACTCCTTTGGTGGGATCATCGCTCAGGAGATTGCGAAGCATAAAAAAATAGATAGCATCGTCCTTATTTCAAGCATTCGTTCACGGAATGAGCTGCCATTTTTTTTCAAAATGGCCAATCCACTGGCCCTCCACAAACTTTTTTCAAGGAATCTAGCCATCAAAACAGTCCGGTATTGGGGTGTGAATCATGGTTTTGAAACCAAGGAGGAACAAAGCCTTTTTCGGGAAATGGTAGCCTCTCATTCCGATAATTATTTACAATGGGCATTAAAAACATTATCCTCATGGAAAGGAATTCAAGTACCTAAATCTACCAGGATTTATCAGATTCATGGTAATCGTGACAAGACCTTCCCGTTGAAATTACTCAACAATCCAGATAAAATAGTTGAAAAGGGATCACATATCATGGTTTATAAGCAAGCTCCTTTGGTGGAAGAAATCCTAAGAAGCTGTTTAAATTTAGATTTTTGAGTTAACAGGTAGGATTTTAATGTTCTCATAAAATGAAGAACTCAGGTTCTAAAAAGCCAACTGTAAAAAGAAAGTTAATTTTCACACAGCTTCTTAATGAAATCATACCTGAACTTGGAAAAGCGTGATCCGTCATTAAAGGAAATAACATTCACATAAACATGCATTCAACGCCCAACTCAAATGAAGAGAGGTGGAACAAGCTAGCCAAAAATGGTGTGCTGTGTTCACAACCCAAGCTCGAACTAAGCCCGGAAACTGCACTTAGCTACATCAACCAAAAGGGGCATTATCCTGAGAGCTTAGAAGGTAAACATGTCTTATGCCTCGCATCGGGCGGAGGTCAGCAAAGCATTGCATTTGCCTTGCTTGGTGCACAGGTCACGGTTGTAGACTTTAGTGAGGGGCAACTTGAAAAGGACAAGTTGGTAGCTGAAACCTATGGAAAGTCCATTAAGATCGTAAAATCAGACATGCGTGACCTATCTTTCTGTCAGGAGGAGGAGTTTGACATCGTTTACCAACCTTACTCAATCAATTATATCCCCGAAGTTGAATCGGTCTTTGATGAGGTAAGCCGGATAATGAAAACAGGTGCCCTCTATGACCTCATGTTCCACAATCCTTATGTACATGGGTCCTGGAAGGATGGCTGCTGGGAAAGAGAATGGTCAAGCGATGAACTTTGGCAAGAGAAAGGCTATCCCATTTGGCAACCCTACCGGGACGGATATCCCATCCAGACAGATGATCCTCATTGGAACTTCACCAATCCCAATGGGGAGAAGGTAAGGCTGAAAAGCCCCCAGGAATACAGGCACACCATGTCTACCGTTCTTAATGGACTGATCTCCAGAGGGCTGGAGATCATGAGTTATCAGGAGGAGGTTGGAAATGATTTTCATGGGAAAGCAGGAACCTGGGATCATTATAAATCTGTTCTCCCGCCTTGGGTTTATCTGTTGAGTAGGAAGAAGTAAGCCAAATGTTTATCAGCTTTATAGTGAATCTAATAAAACTCATCCTTTGAAAGAGTGTAACAACTATTATTTCTAATCTTTCTGCTTGACCTTCTCTGCATAGAGGGAAGGGAGGCAATTAGCCTTCACTTTCATTTAAAAATGATTTGACTAGCGGGCCTGGCTTTATATGCTTCCAATTGGGAAAATGTGAAAGTATGGGTGTATAAATTTACCCCCTTACTTTCACGCTTGTTTGCAGAGCTGATTCCTTCACTCCTATGTCGATCACATGGCTACCATCAGGCAGTTTTCAGCAAGTCCTCGCTGATGTTCCAGAGCCTCTCGGCAGATTCGTCAGAACTTGCATGTTCATCAAGGCCGAAGTAACGAGCCATTTGGCTTCCTTTATCCGTCGGAGCGGCAATGTTACAATCTTCGCAGTAAACCCCTGTTTTTCCTTCCAGGAGATCTGAGGTTGCTGCCCAAAGGGTCGTAGAGCAGCCTTGCTCAGGGGATTTAAAGCCTTGCTGAGCAAGTGGAGTCGGAGATCCGTCTGGATTGATCCATCCCAGAGCAACCATTTCTTCCTTAGGCAGATGCCTTTGGAGAGGAGTAAAAATTCCTCCTGGATGGACCGCAAAGGCCAAGCCTCCACTTCCTTTCAACCTTCGGGAAAGTGCATTGGCAAATAGAGCATTCGCGGTTTTGGATTGGCCGTAGGCCTGCCACTTGTCATAGCCAGAGGCAAAATGGATGTCATCCCAGCGGATGTCGCTGAGCTTATGGGCAGTGGAAGAGAGCGCAATAACTCTGTTACCTGAATTTTTCTCTAGTGCTGGCATCAATGCTTTAACCAGGGCAAAATGTCCCATATGGTTGATACCGAATTGGGACTCCCAACCTGGACCGACCTTGCTTTCAGGATTTGCCATGATCCCTGCATTGTTGATCAGGAAATCGATGTTCCGGTACGCTTTCAAAACTTCATGAGCGAATTTCTGAACAGACTGTAAATCTGCCAGGTCCATGGTAGCAGTTTTTACTTCTCCAGCAATACCTGCAAGGCTTTCTTCTGCCTTTTGGGGGGAGCGTACAGGAACGATAACTTTTACGCCTTTGGCCGCCAGGGCCTTGGTAGTCTCCAGACCTATGCCACTGTAACCCCCAGTTACGATAGCGACTTTGCCTTGCATTTCCTTATCAGCCAGCACTTCCACTCCTGTACTGCTCCGGGTAAATTTGGAATTAACGGGTATTTGATCAGTTTGTGCCATGTTTCTTCAGAAATTATCTAATGAAAAAAAATCTATATTTAATCTCCCTCTATATTCAGAAAGAAACAAGCAGCCAGTCTGATAATTTAAATATCTCAAGTTGCCTTTGTGCTGTATGCTTTTATTTGCTTAATGACAAAATCGTCATTGCCAGACCAAGGCTGTCATTTCGAGCTTAAGCAAGCAAGTTTCACCCTTCTGGACAGATCTCTCACTAAGGTTCGAGAGGACATGTTCCATTTGAAACGACAGTTGGGCATGAATAGAAATAGCATTTACCCTTTGACTGCCTTAAAATGGCAACTTGAGTAAAGTAGCCAATTGACCATGAATTATTAATCTCAACCTTTCTTCGTATACATGTTTATATTTTCACTAAATGGATTGAGCTATATTTAAACATCAAATAACTCACTCCAACACGATGGCTACCAGACAGCAACTTACCCTCTTTCTTGACCCGCTTGAAGCAGCACCCATTGAACATATCCGAAAAACATATAACACCATTCAATATGGTTTAATTAAAAGCCATGTTACCCTCTGCCGGGAGGATGAGATCAAGCAGATTCATAAAGTATTGGAAAACCTGAAGGGTTTGAGCTATCCAAAATTAGAGTTGTCCCTTGGAAAAGCAGAGAGGTTCTCTGAAGGGAAAGGCGTCTTTGTGCCAGTAATTGACCTTAACCAATCATTTAGAAACCTAAGGATAAAGATTCTAACAGGAATTATCGAAAAACCCAGAGAACACCAAGCCCACATTACCTTGATGCACCCTAGAAACTCAAGCTGTACCGATTCCCAATTCAGTGAAATCCTTGACATAAAACTTCCTGCAAGAATCACCCTCTCTACCATTAGTTTAATCGAGCAGGAAATAGGGCAAAAATGGCAGATCCTGGAAGTATTTCAATTGCCTGGTTCATGAGTACAGCATTAAATTGAACCTCTACCTGGAGTTAAGTTGTCCAATAAGTAAAAGACATCAATCAAATGCCTGATTTTACACAGTTTAAGGAAGCCATTTTTAATATCAATCCAGCCCTGAGCGAGGAAGAATGGGAATATATGAAGTCTTGCTGCTTATTCAGGAGTTTTAACAAGAAAGAATTTGTACTAAAAGAAGGTGAACATCAAACTGCCATTGGCTTTGTGAGTTCAGGGCTATTGAGAAGCTATTATGTGGATGACAAAGGGAATGAAATCACCATTCGATTTGTAAGAGAAAATAATTACGCAACCCACTACTCTGCCCTGATCAATGATCAAGTTTCCAGGTACAACTTTCAATGTTTGGAAGATAGTGAATTGATTCTATTGCAATATGACATGGTCAAGCAAGGCTATGATAAGTACAAAGGCATTGAGCGTTTTGGAAGGTTGATAGCTGAGTTGGTCTTGAGTCGACAACAGGATCGGATTGAGCGATTTCAATTCCTTGATGCCGAAGAACGCTATACATACTTTACACAAGAGTATCCCGACCTCTTCAACAGGGTTTCCCTTTCTCATCTGGCCTCCTACCTGGGAATTCAAAGGCCATCTTTAAGCAGAATCAGAAAAAAAATAGCCGAGGAAAAATAATGTAACATTTGTTTCAGGTGCAAAGTCCCAATTCTCATCATGTTTGCATGGGTAATGTAAACAGGTAATCCTACAGTTCGGCTGTATCAAAATACCTGTAGCTCGTCCCATCATTTATCGAACAACAACGAACATGAGAATTTTTGCCCTCTTCACCTCCGTTCTACTCACCCTCTCTCCCAATTTATTAAAGTCTCAGTCTATGAAAGACCAGTTTATCACCAGCTCGATAGGAGACATTTCTGTCCATATCAAAGAGGCTGCTGGAAATACTCCCATCATTTTTTTACATGGGGTCTATTATGACCACCAACTTTGGGCATACCAGAGCGAACGCATCAATGACAGGACTGTAATTACCCTGGACATGCCATTTCATGGCAATAGCAAAAAGATCAGTAAAGCTGACTGGACCTTGGATGATTGTGCAAATATGCTTCTGGAAGTCTTAGATAGCCTAAAAATTGATAAAGTGATAGCTGTCGGCCACTCATGGGGCAGCATGACCATCTTGAGAGCAGCTGCCAAGTCTCCTGAACGCTTCGAATCCCTTGGATTTTGTAACATGCCATACAAAGCATCTAGCCCAAAAAGAAAAAGGCAATTCAGGATGCAGCATAGCATGCTTTCCTTCAGGAAATTCTACACCAAGCAGGTTGCTAAAGCCATGTATGGGCAGAAACAGCTTAAAGAAATGCCGGAATTGCAGGACGAATTGAGGCGCTCTTTTTCAATTCTGACCAATAAAGAGGTAAAGCAGACTGATAAGGCAGTCATTATCCAAGCCAAGGATTCTGAAGCACTCATCCAATCCCTAAAAATTCCTGTACTGGCACTCAAAGGAAAAGATGATTATGTCTCTGAATCCAATTATTTGAGTACCCAAATTGTAGAGGGAGGTCATATAAGCCCAATGGAGGTCCCTGAAAAAGTCTATGAATTTGTCCTCGAGGTTATTGCCCATTCAAACTCCCAACTCGGAGGGAAATAAACATTGAGAAATGTTAAGGAGATTTGCCATTATTCTTGTCGCAATATCAATCGGATATTTCAAGCCCTCCAAAAGGAAACGATTGGGAAATACATCAAAATACTCCGCCTGGAAAAGGCTGTACAATACTTGAAATATTCAAACATCGGAGTCTCTGAAATTGCTTATGAGGTTGGATTTCATGTTGAATTATCAGTTTTCGCTTCACACTGAGATAATCGGGAAATTGGGTTGGTTCGAAAAGATCTTCATGACTCCTTCCCAGCACAGGGTTCATCATGGATCTGATGAGATTTACCTGGACAAAAATTTTGGGGCTATTTTATCCATTTGGGATCGAATCTTTGGTACCTATCAAGAGGAATTAGATAGGCCAACTTATGGCTTGACCACTCCCATCCATACCATAAATCCTGTTAAAATTCACTTCATAGAATATGTCCAAATATTCAAGGATATCAGGAAGGCTTCAAGCATCAAAGATGCTATCAACTACCTGGTCAAACATCCGGCTTGGAAGCCAGGAAATTCGCAAAAATAAAAAATCACCTTTTTCTCCATCCAGATTTGGCTTGTACCTGAATTCGGAGGGGCCAGCTTGAATTGGGAAGTGGTAGGAATTTAGTTCTATTGATTGAACTTATAACAGAAGATGAGCTGGGCCTTAGCAAATATTTAACACTCATTTCAATGCTAATCAAAAACCCTTACACCTAAATTAGGTTCAGGATTATACAGAGTAAACAATCAAGCCTATTATTTCTCAAATAAGCCCAACATCATGAGCCTTAAAATCATTGCAACCATACTCACTACATTGACACTTTCAAGCAAGCCCATGAACTTCGACTTTGGATCACAAAAATCCGGTAAAAACTGGATGGTCATCAATGATGGTGTCATGGGAGGACTATCCAGGGGAGGTCTTCAATTCTCGGAAAACTCCCTTCAATTTTCCGGAAATGTTTCTCTAGCTAATAATGGTGGATTCTCCTCCCTGAAAAGCCCATTTGGAAGTTTTGACTTAGGCGATGCCCAAATCGTTGAGATTCGATATAGATCCAAGGGATATGCCATTGCATTGACCCTGGAAAACTATCCCCAGTTTTACATGCCTTACTACAAATTGATCTTGAAAGACACAAAGGGAGAATGGCAGACCCTAAAAGTCGATGTAAAGGAGTTCAAAGCCTATCGCCTTGGACAAGCATTTGACCAAAGCATTACACCCGAAAAGCTGGCTTCTGTGATCAGGATTGGATTCATCACCTCAGAGAAGAGAGAGGGAGATTTTGACATGGAAGTTGACTACCTAAAATTCAAATAGGATTTGAGGGGTTTTTATTAGTTTTCAGGCAAAAACAATACCTTTTCAGTTTATTTTGCTATTTTGAACAAACACTCCTGCCTGGAATTTTAACTCAAAAAAAAGATATGCTTACCCACCAATTAAAAAATACAAACTCTACCAGCAGTGCAGTCGCGAATCAATCCAGTGGCCATGAGACCATTCAAAGGGCAGGAGAGCACACTAAGAATGCAAGACCATCGACCAGAGCAAAGCATCAAAAGGGGCAAGCAGCTAAGAAAACTGCTAGTATAAACAGTGGGTTCAGAGAGGCAAAGAAAAAAGATAAGAACATTACTATGGGCCAATATAAAAGAAAAAGGAAAGGTAAATAAAGATTAGGGAGCTGATTGAATTTAGAATTTTCTTTTTATAGGCTAGAATTTTAAGGCTCTGAGGAAATGATTGTTTTGAGTTTTAGTGGGCTAAAGCGAAAATAATGATGAACTTAGTTTTTGAAAGCCAGCTGCAAACGGTAAGAACACATCTTAACCAATGTCTAATTCTGCCTAATTTCCTGTATGGCTTAATTCACCCATGTGTGATTGCGGAAATATAATATCCCTTAGGCTTAAGTAATAAAGTTAGAACTTACCACCCATACACAATTATAAATCCAAGAATGCTAGCTGATGCCTGAAGAAACTCGATTCCTTTACAAAGAGCTTGCTCCCAAAGACAGAATAAAAAAACTTTTCGATGAGTTCATCACAGAAGATCTCAGCAAGCAGGGTTTCAAGTTTCTTAAGAGCAAGTTCCGCTATTCAAAGAGGGAAGGTTGGTTTCAAAAATCTATCTCAATTGGCGCATCTCAACGAAATGGCGGGGATCACATTGTGAACTTTGACTTGTCTATCAACATTTTCTCAGATAAATATAAAAAGTGGGAATTGGCGTATTATGGAGATAATTCCCAAATAGGAGGTCCTTATATTTCAGGAGGCTCAGTATCCTACTTTGAAGGCTGGGACACGACATACATCGATAGCCTTTGGTACCAACTCGCCAAAAGGGACAATATCCTGATCATGGAACACATCCATAAGAACATCCACGAAGTGGCCCTTCCCTATTTTGCCAATTTTGATACCACTGAGCTGGCAATTGATTTCATGAAAAAAGCCCCCTCCAAGTACTTCAACAAAGTCTTTGACTTCCTGATCATTCAAAAACGCATAGATGAAGCTGTTGAGTTTTTCCATCAAAACAACAGCCAATTGGAGAGGATGCTTGAAGAAGATGGTGAGAACCCAGCTAGCCATTTCTACAGAAACCTAAAACGAACCTATTTGCTGAGAAGGGCGAAAGCCGCAGAGTTGGCAGAAGTTTGACAATTATAGAAACCTCCAAAAAGAAGTGTTCTTTTGTAGAACCTTTTTATTCAACAAGTAGTATATGCAACGGGCTTAGAATAGAATTGTAATTAGTGTATTGATGCCCGAATACTCAAACAAAAATTTCAATCAATAGATTAGATCAATCAACAATAGAAAAACTGACTTTGAAGAACATAAAACTTGAAAACATTCCCATCGCAGAAAAAACGTTATCCGAATACCCAACAGCTGAATTGATTAAAAATATATCCGAGCAGACCATCCACTACAAGGTCGCAGAAGATAAACTAGTGAGCTTTGGGGAGCATAACTTCCTGGGGACAATTCGCCAGGCGTGGCAAGATCACCGCCCCATAGTCATTTCCCCTGATATGATCTGGCTTCTTATCTGTCAGGCGTGGACCCTTGAGATAAGCCATCACAGTGAGAAGTACAGGAATAGTGTACTCAAATATCCAGCTATCCCAGTAGCACAAATTGACATATCAGTGGTTGGAGGCACCTCCGATATGTTCGACAACATGTTTTCAAAATTGGAGGAAGGAATCCGCAAAGCCGTTCATGCAGAATGGGTAGATACCCTTTCAAATGATTTTTCGACCACAGGTCCAATAGAAAAAACTGCTGGTCTCATCACCATGATGAGTTCATTTAGCTCTTACCTCGAATATACAGCTCGCATTGTTGCTTGTGGCATTCCATCCATTGAACTACTCGGCCATGCAGAAGACTGGCAAAAGCTACTCGACAAAACCGAGTTCCTCGCACAACAGCAAGGCGAAGGCTGGGTACAAGATATCTTGCCCCTGGTAAAATCCATTCAGGCTTCAGCGGCAGGGGATATTGACCTGGATTTCTGGAGGAGCATTTTTAAAACCTATGAAATTGATAGCAAAGGCAAACGCTCGGTTTACACCGATCGGGAATTCATCGATGGATGGATAACCCATTTTTTCCCTTTTGACCGTTTCGGAGAGCTTCGTAGAGAAAAGAGAATCTCTATAAGAAGGTTGACACGCCTTCCCGCCGAAATCTCCCATGTCCCTATAACTGTAAAGCGTTTTGATAGCCATGGAGTTTTCCAAAAGGAAGAAGTCATGTACCTCATGGCAGGATTCATGGGTGCTAGCCAAGACCATGAAACCAAAGCCTTGAAACCTGTTATTGGGTGGTTACTAAGTCCCGAAGAACAGATCGATACTGCAAAATTGTCAGATCCATACAAGGATTATCAACTGAATTTCAAAAATCTGACATCCTTTCCTTCAGGCTTGCTAAAATATCTTTCGGAACCAAGGTGGCCAGAGCACATTTTCGACCGCTTTCCCCACCTGAGGCTAGTTCCCAGGCGTAGACTATTTTCAAGCCTCCAAAAAGAAGGCTTCGAAATACGAGAAATCATGGAGCTGCTCAAGAAAGGAGGAAAAAGAATACGTATTGTAAATCTTTCTCTTCATTTCATAGACAAGGTTGACATACCTGCCTCCATAAGCCGGGTGAATGGCCTGGGAAAATTGGAAATTTCAGGCAAACTGGATGAAGATGAAATCTACAGGATCCGTAGGCTACTTCCCTATGTAGATTTAAGGATTAACGGAGTCTTTTATAAAAGCCTTGTAGTGCCATAGGCAGTCTACTTAAGATGATCAGCGTGGAATTATCAATTCCTAAATTGATTTCCCAATATTGGCTTTGGCACTTTTGTTAATTTAAACCAAATCTAATAACTCACATAAGTTATGAATAGGTGGGTCTGCATTTTGTTTATTCTAGGATCAATGGGCATCCAGTCTGGTTTCTCACAGGATTCTTCACCAAAGATTTCAGTGAATATCCCAAGTATCCAACAGGAAGCGACTTCCATATGGCGCACCATCAACGACATTGAATTTCTTGAAAAGTTGGGCTATCAAATTGCCCTTCCCAAACATTCTACGATAGACTCCCTCATATCTAAATCCAGGGCTGGAAACTTTGGCAATGAGGACTTTCCCACTATCTACCAATTGCTGGAATCGGGTATTTATGACATACAAGACTATCAGTCCGCCTTCAGGAAAGTGATAGAAGAAGAGACCTTGTTGAATGAAATGATTAAGGAAATATATGATTCAAAGGATTCCTGGGATTGGGATTTTACCTTCTATAAAAGCTATCCTGTTGTCTTTACGCTCTATGGTACAGGAGGGAGTTACGACCCCAACTCGGGGAGGGTGACACTTTTCACTACAACGGGAGGGAAATTCAAGCAATACTCAAATCCAGCAAATACCATCATACATGAAATTGTTCATTTGGGTATGGAAAAGTCTATTGTCCAAAAGCACCAGCTTTCCCACGAATTGAAAGAAAGGATCGTTGACAAGTTTGTCTACCTGATGTTTCTTGACAGGCTTCCGGACTATAAGATCCAAAACATGGGGGAGCAGCGGATAGATGATCACCTCCAAAAAAGAGCTGATCTGGAAAAGCTGGAATACAGCTTAAAGATTCTCAAAGAGTAGAAAAAAATATACCTTCCCACGTAAAAAATTCCTATATACTTAACTTAAGGCTAGCTGAAATAGGTAAATTGAGCCTGTTATGAAAAAATTGCCAGCCTGTTTTCTTCTGATTAGCTTGCTGTTTTCCTACAGCTCAACCTTAGGTCAAAACAGGGTAAGAGATACGATCTTCTTAAAGAGAAAAGTCAGAGACAATCAATTCATAACTGATACCCTCTATCCACCTCCAGGCCTGTTGAAGCCTCATATGATCGTGGGCACCAGCATGTTGCACAACTCGGCAAAAAATATCCTTTTATTAGAGGAGGGTATAATACCCATTAGCCTTGAAATTCTGGAGGATTGTAAGACTGTAAAGCCTTCATCCTTTAAAAATTATCCCCAACTGCTGCATACAAGTCAGGATTCAAACCTCCTGACCATAGACATCGCCATCGTTTCCAACTGTTGTCATGACTTCCTGGGCGAGGCAGAATTAATTGGCAAGGATACCCTCAAACTTTTCTATCACAGCTATGGAGACCACTGTGCCTGTAAATGTTGTTTCAAACTGCGCTACAAATTTGACCTTGACTTAACGATCATCCCACACCTGCCAGCTTTCGTGATATTGGAAGGCAGTAGGGGCCCTCTGCGCTTAAAAACTCACAAAGACTAATTTTTTTATTCTTCAATAAATGAACATAAGCATTCGACTAGCCACAGAGACCGAGTTGAGCAGGGTTCACCAGATGATCCTTGATTTCGCAAAATTTATCAAAAAGCCTGAAATGGTCTACATTACCCCCGAACAGATGGTCAAGGATAAGGATATTTTCAAATGCCTTATTGCTGTAGAGGGTAAAGAAATTGTTGGATTCGCCACCTACTTCTTTGCCTATTATTCATGGAGTGGGAAGGCTGTTTACCTGGATGACCTTTATGTAGAAGAAAAATACAGAGGCAAAGGGATTGGAACATTGCTATTTGACAGGGTAATGGAAGTTGGCAAGGAGGCAAATTGCTTCAAAATGAAATGGCAGGTATCAAGCTGGAATGCCAAGGCTCAGGAATTTTACCGCGCAAAAGGAGCAATCATTGATGATGCCGAAATCAACTGTGATTTAAAACTGACTTAAGCATGGCTGAACATGTACACCTATACACAAAGAAGAAGGCAAACGAAGAAAATTGGGAACTTGAACCCGAGGAAGGACCAAATCGCCAAAAATGGGAGAAGGATTTGTTTCCTAAGTAATTCTTCCTCAAATTTTGGTGAACCAATTTAGAAAGTATGAACTTCAAGCAAATCTGCCTCTTCTTCTCCCTATCGATTCAAATGCTTTTCGCCCAAACCGTTCTGGAGGCAGATGGCCCTGGAAATACCTATGAATTGATTAACTCAGTCCTTGCCCCCTCTTACAATGTCATTGAAGTTCCGGATTGTAAGCATAGCAGTTTCGGGAGGCACATAGATGAAGTCTTTGATACAGAATTGAACAAATTCGTCTTCAGGTTCCAAATCCACACAGCCCAGGATGATGACAGATGCATCAAGTTTGACCGCCAGCGCAATGAAATTAAAACCTATGATAAGTCCCCCGATGAACTGCTAGGAATCAGGGAAGAATGGGTGGTGTATAAATGGAAATTTAAACTGGACAGTGCCTTTCAACCTTCTTCTTCCTTTACGCACCTACATCAACTTAAGGCTGTAGGCGGCTCCGAAGCTTCCATGCCCCTTATTACGCTTACAGCAAGAAAAGCAAGCCCAAACCGCCTGGAACTTCGTTATGCAGAAGCCTTGTCCCAAAGGACATTAGACCAGACTCCCATAGCCCCCATGCTAGGCATATGGCTAGACGTCAAGGAGGTGGTCTACTATGATGAAGTAGGTTTAGGAAAATATGAAGTCTTGATTCAAGCCCATTCCAATGGAGACACGCTTTTTCATTACAGCAATCAGGCAATCCGAACCTGGAAAACAGGTGCAGACTTTATCCGGCCGAAATGGGGAATTTACCGAAGCCTGAACGACTCATCTAATCTCAGGGACGAGGAGGTCTGGTTTGCAGACTTTTCCATTGAAGAAACAACGGCCGTAACTTCTAATGCAATTCCTTATCTTCCTGCTGAAGACTTTTATTTCTACCCCAATCCGGCAAGAGAATCCTTGTATATTTCGGATTATGCCTTGGAAAAATTCACCTCATTGAGCATTTATACGCTTGACGGCAGGCGTATTTTTGAACACCAATTGAGTTCCAAAAATGTGGCATTACCCGTATTAGGAGCGGGAATTTATATTGTGAGGTTTACATCTGTCCATGCACAAAGCCAGCCAATAAAACTGATGCTACAAAATAGATAAGGTATTGAACATCAAAGTCGCTCATAAGCTATTTATCAGATCCAACCATTGGAAGGAAAAGGAAGAATCTATCTGGTTCATCCATGGCTTTGCTGACTCTGGATTGGCATACAAAGAAGCCTTTGAATCTGTGTTGGATGAGCATTTTAATCTTTTTGTGGTAGACATGCCGGGCTTTGGAGTCAGTCCGTTGAATCCTGGCTACCTTGGTCTAAAAGAACAGGCAGCACTACTTAGCACAGTCATTCAAGAGGAATCTCCCAGCACAACAAGGGTCAATATTGTTGCTCATTCCTTGGGGGGCCTCCTTGGAACCTGGATATGCCAGGAAATCACTAGTCGAATCAATTGCTTCATCAGTGTAGAGGGCAACCTGACCGAAGCCGATGGCTACTTCTCCAGTAAGCCACTGGATTACGATACGGCTGAAGAGTTTGCAACTTCATTCGAAGAAGAAATCTTCCAAAAAGCGCAGCAAGCGGAGACTTATCGGAGGTATTATAGCAGCCTGCGACTTGCAGAGCCTGAGGCCATGAGAAACTGGAGTCTCTCAAGCCAGTCATTCACCCAGGACAACAAATGTGGCATTGAATTCCGAGAGCTTACTTGCAAAAAAATTTACCTTTGGGGAGAAAGAGATACTCCTGTTGAAAGTATTCAATTCCTAAAGGACAATCAGATAGCCAATCATCAGTATGATGGCATAGGGCACTGGCACATGGTAGAAAATGCCCGGGTTTTTTATAGGGATATCTTTCATTTTATTAAAAAAGGAAGCATTTGAATTGGGTGTATCTTCAAAAAACTCCTTTTCGAGAAAGATTATTAGGAAATTGAAGGCATGAAGAAAATATTGATCGTCAATGGTGAAAAATACTGGCAGGAATTTTTCCCTGGTTTTGAAGTAGTCCAAAAGTCGATTCAACATAGCTCATGGATTCTCAGGGATGGAGCATTATTCGTTGCTGACGCTGAGGGTGTAATTCAACCGGACGGCATCCTCTGGCGAGTAGGTGCGATCAAACCTTCTGCCATTCAGCAAAACGCCTTGAACCTGATAGACCTCGCCAATATTCCTTGCGTAAACTCCCCCCAATGCTTGCGTTTGGGATATGATAGACTCTCTATGCTTGCCAGAATGAAACGGCTTGGCCTCCCAGTGATTGATTTTAGCGTAGCGACCAAGGCTGTCCACCTCAAGAACCTAAAGCGGAGCTTCCCTTTTGTGGTGAAAGTGGGAAACTATCATGGAGGATTTGGAAAGGTATTGATAGAAGATGAAAAAAAATGGCAAGACATTCAGGACCTGCTATTTATCACTGAAGATTACATCAGCACAGAGCCCTATATCCCTTACCTGAGGGACATTCGATACCTCGCCATCAAAGACCAAATCTGGGCCATGTCCCGAAGGGGGAAATTCTGGAAAGCCAATGTACAGACCACGGATTATAAGCCCCTAGAGCCTGATGCAGAATTATCGGGGAGCTTCATGAAGTTGAAAAAGAAGATAGGCGCAGATATCCTGGCCATTGACATCCTCGAAGATGAAACAGGGAAATACCATATCCTTGAATACAATGACATTCCAGGCCTTTCCGGTTTTCCAGATCGGTTGAAAGAAATGCTTGCATCAGTTTTAAAAGAGCAGCTTTGATAAATCGACTCTTTGGTATAAAAGAAATTAGGGCAATAAAGGCCTTTCTATTTCGCAAAAGTTTCTTCAACTCCTTAGATTTTTGATACTTAGGATGGAATTTGTTTGATTTATACTCAAGGGATTGTGCAATCACGCTACATTCCCGGATCATACAATGTCAAACTTCCTCTTCTACTTCTTATATCCATAAATTAATTCTAAGCCTTAGTCAATATGAAAAAGATACTAATCCTTGTATTGATAGCCCTTGGATTTTGGAGTTGTAAAAGTAATTCCGAAAATAAAAGCTCAGAAGAGAACAAAACCGAGACTGTTTCGACAGGAGAGGAGAACATAAGTGTTGAGGGAGATTTTTCATTTTTCGAGCATCGAATCTCCCTTCGGGGGGAGGAACACATTCTTTTTGTGATCCCCACAATAGATTCTACCAATACAAAATATGAGTCTAATGTCTTATTGATGAAGGGAGAGGAGGCCGTTTTTAATAAAATTGTTAGCCTGGATACCCTCGCTAACACCATATACCGATATGAAATTTTTGCCGATAGCGTTGAATACGATAAAATTGCCACTGATTACAAACTGAATAAATTGGTATGGCATGGGCTAAGGACATCTAATCTTTTCTTTGTTGCTTATCTCCACCCCAAATCAGGTAAAGATCCACTCCAGGTCATGTTCCAAATCTCTTATGCGGAGAAAGATAAGGGTAAACTATTTGTAAATGGTTTTACCAAAGGAAGCTATGGCGAACACCGAGGAGAAAAGAAAAGTAAGGAGAATAAAGTCGTCGGCAATCCGGAAGGATATTAGCTTTGATCACCTACTACTTGGCCAAAAAGACTTCCTTATATCAGAATTATCCCCCTCGGATTACTTATAAATTGTTCGTATATTCTATTGGGCATAAATAAACTTAACATGTACAGGTCTCATTTAGAAGCATCCACCAGAAGTCAATCAGTAGCAGAAAATGTGGAATCCGAAGCCATCCAACGATTTAACATCAGTGATGAGGATATGGATGACTTTTTAAATCGTAGGAAAGAAGAACGGCAAGCCGAAGTAGATAGCTTGAATAATGGGTTTGTCCTTGGAAATACTTATCAGCCTGGGCCTGTCCACCGCGGCGCACTCGGTTTAGTCAGGTCCCGTTTCGACTTGTCCGAAATAGAAAATGAGGCCCATGCAGATCATGTAGAACAGGCCATTTCAGGAAGAAGCGGAAGTCATTCAATGGATCAAGTCTCAGCTGGTGTCGGAATGGATTTATTTGGAAGAATGCTCCGAAATGTAGGCAAATTACGAGAAGATAACTTAGTAAGAGAACTGGCCAACATGGGAGGCCCAACTCATTACCTTTTGCCCCTAAAACAGACCCGAGTACGGCAGTAGGTGCAGAAAGTGCCAGCCTGAAAATAAAAGTCAACAGGGGCACTAGCCCTCACTATGACCCTAATGAAAACGCAGTATCCCTGATGAACCCTGACCAAATGGATCAAACAGGCCATGAATTACAACATGCACATGATCATCTGTACGGGAATCTCGACCTCCATAATCCTGACCATAGAATTGCCTCTGAATTAACAGCCTTTAGTAGGCAGGCGCAGGTTTCAAGAGACTTGACAGGAGGTCTTCCTCCTACGTTTGAAGGCAGATCCCCTGCTGAAATGGCAAGATCTTATGAAGGAAAAACCGACAAAGGCTATACAGGCACACTTGCTAGCAGTTTGGATGCTGTAAGAAGGTGGCAAGTGAGAAATTAAGTGTCCGATTTCATTACTCAACCATAATACATGAACCAGGATCAAATCAACCATGCTTACAAAGAAGCCCTCAGACTTAAAAACACAAACCTATCAGAATTTGAAATCAAGGATCAATTGATGACCATGGGTTTTTCGGAAAAAATCTCTGAAGAAGCCGCCCAGGGCATCAGCCTTGAAAGAAAAGTAGACAAAAGAAAACAAGCAAAAAGTAACCTGCTTCTGGGAGCTGTTCTTTTTACAATAGGCCTGGTGTTTTGCCTGGTGAGTGTCTTTGCGTTAGATGGAGCCTTTCTAATTCCTATTGGTTTTCTCTCTGTGGGAATCCTGTATTTGGGGGTTGGTTTCTACCGGATGACGAAATCCAAGAGCGATGGATAAGGGCGGCAGGAATTTGCAAGCCACGAATAAAGGTCCAGGCTTTTTAGCTTTTGGGGATACCCAAACTCAACAGCGCGCTTCAGGGGATTTCTACAAGACTGGCAGTTCACCCAGCTAAAAATGAAATATAAGTACATCAAACAACTACATGGCCGAAGCCGCTACGGAGAGGTAGAACTGGAAATCAAGGCCATCGAGGGCAACTCGAAGATCATAGATGCATGCAGTTGGGCTACACTCAAAGAATCCTATCCAAATTTCGCAGAAAATGATGCCCTTAGGCTTTGGAAGGCAAGTGCCCTCCAGGCTTTGAATTCAATCCTTGAAAAACACATCCACGAACAATCGGTGGAGATTACCCTCAAGGATGTATCTGGAACCTATGCTGACACCCTTCCAGCACATATTGGAGCAGCAGTGTACATTGGGATTTTTGACCTGCTCGCAAGGCCTTTGAGCCAAAAGGAACTGGAGCAAATAGATAAATTTGCTGGGATTTACAGGCCTCCAGGCACTATTCCTGATTTTAGGTCTATGCTGGAAAGGCCATGAGCTAAAATCATTCGTACAGAAGTATTCATAGCTAAAACCAACTGTCAATTCATGGAAATCATTGTTGCCAACTACAATCCTGATTGGCCTGTAGCCTATCAGAAAGAAGAGATAAAAATAACCCAAACCCTTGGAGCTACCCTTTCCAGGAGCTACCACATCGGAAGCACCTCTGTACCTGGACTTATGGCCAAGCCGATCATTGACATTCTGCTGGCTGTCCATGACCTCCAGGAACTGGATGACAAGTCCAGCGAAATGGCTGAATTGGGATATGAGGTCATGGGGGCATATGGCATTCCTGGTAGGAGATATTTCAGGAAGGGCATAAACCGTAGGACGCACCACGTCCACGCATTCAAAACAGGAGATTCCAACCTCAAGCGCCACCTTGCTTTTAGAGATTATCTCATTGCCCATCCAGAAATAGCCAGGGAATACGGCCATTTGAAATACCAGATATCCCAAAATTGCGACAATGACATGGGCAAATATTGTGATGCAAAAGATCCATTTGTCAAATTACATGAACAAAATGCCCTTGAATGGTACCAAAAAGTGGGACACTAAGCATAGCAAAAAATAGGAATAATCATTTCAATCAGTTTCTGCCCAGCGTGTAAACGAGCATCAGATTACAGGAAGGAATCTTATCATTTTTTACCATTTTTATGATCTGAAGCAATTCTATAAACCTGAAATTAAATGGAAGAAAAGAATCCAGTACTAAGCTATTTCATTGAAATTGTTATCATCATCCTTGGCGTTGTGATCGCTTTTTACCTCACCGAATATGGCGAGCAACTTAGCCGAAACCAGAACGAAAAAGATGTCATTAATCAGATTTACTTTGAACTAAAGGATAACCTGGAGGACATGGAGAGGGATTTTCAGGTTCATCGCATTGGTATGTATGGAAACCTCAGGGTTTTGAAGTATCTAAATGAAAAGTCTGAATTGACAGATTCGCTCATCATGGACTTTTACTGGATGGCACAGGATGAATACATTTTCCCCAACACCTCGGGCTATGAAAACCTGAAATCATTTGGCCTCAATTTAATCAAAGATGATAGCCTCCGAAACCTGATCACATTGGTCTATAACCATGACATGCCACGGCTTGAAAAGGGAAATACCCTTCATCAGGATATAAATGAGTACCTCACCCCATTTTTACAAAAGCATTTTGCCTTCAACCAGGATACAAGCCTCAAATACACCATAACATTCAACGATTCCCTTCAGGTCAATTTTCCAGGAAAACTACCACTGGGTATCAACCGCATGATTGGATATGTTCCGCTTGATCCCAAGGGTCTTCAAGAAAATGAAGAATTCAGGTTCCTCGCGACCAATGCCTTGGAATACAGGCTTTACAAACTCAATTTTTATTACGGCTGTATCACCAACGTAAAGAAAACCATCAATAGAATTGAAGAAATTCGCTCATAATTCGAAAATTTTAGCTCTTTTATAGGGAAATTACCAAAAACATGAAAAGCACAATCCAAATCCTGTCATTCCTATCCCTGATCGGACTCTTGCTATTCGGTTCTTGCGACCTGATCAACTCCGGATCAAAGCAGGCAAATAAGGCCGAAAAGCAATCTGTTTCGGAAGACAAAGTAGGCTTAGTTAATCCAGAGCTACAAAAGTCCCTTGCTGGTTTATGGGCCTCCGAGGAATACCAGCAACTCCTGGGTAAATATAACTCAATCCATAAAGCGGGAGAATCAGTTTCATTTTATACAGATATATTCCTTGATAAAAATGGAACACTCCATTGTACCAAACCTACCTACATGGAGGAAGATTACCTGGAGTTACATGCTGACTCTTCAGCCAGGGATTCAAAAGGAAAGCTCGTATTTAAGATTTTGTTGATCTCGGACAATACATTGGAACTCAAGGATAGCAAGTCTGTGAGTCATCGGTTTATCAAATTAACAAGCGCGAAGGTAGCCGAATCTTTCCTTGCTCCCGTAGGCCAAGGCAGTCAAATACTTGAAAGTAAATGGTTTGCTGGAAAATATGAGGTAAGTATTGCCGGAGAAACCTTTGATTTAGAGCTCCTTGAAGACGGAACTACCCGTACTTCCCAAGAAATTGTAAAGCTATATCCTTTTACCTATGAAGATCAGGACATCCTTCAATTCAGCTTCTCAAATGATTCCATCCAGCATTTCATCATCAAAAAACATGATGGCTCATTGATTCAACTTGAGGGTATCCATGAACTCGTAGAACTTGACCAGGTATTGGAAAAAAATGGTCGCAATGGATCTATGAAAAAATTATAGAAAATTATACTTCAAGAAATTATTGATTATCAAAATTTCTTAGATTCCCTCCATTTTCTTAGTTTAGTTGATCAGGAAAAAAATCCACAAAATGAAAAACCTACTTGTAATATGCCTATGTGCGGGCTTTGCTCTTATGTCATTTACCCCAGCTCCACCTAGCCAAAACCCGGCCTTTGCCAAAGCAAAACCCCAAGCTACGGCATCAGCCGCCGAAGTGGAAGCACTTTATACTGCCCTCGCAGAAGGAAAAGCAGTTGAGCTCAAGGACTTGATTTATCACCTTAGTGAGCCTTTGATGATATCCAATCGTACTGATTTTACCCTGGATGGCCATGGCTGTACCTTCATCATGGAAAACAAGGATGCAGATGTAGTCGTGGTTGAAAACAGCTTTAATGTTACCCTAAAAAATTTCAAAGCTACCCATGTGGAGCCTGAAGGACCTATAGGATGTACAGGGAGCGTACTTCAGGTCAGGGAGTCTATGAATGTCTTAATTGAAAAATGTAAGCTGAATGGCTCAGGTATCATCGGAGTTACAACCTACAATACCCAGAACCTAAAAGTTGTCAGTAATTACATCTACAACAACAGCAAGTACGGTGTACTATTCGATGGGGAAACAAGCATTGAAATCAAAGAAAACATCTTCGAGAATAATGGTCCGAGTGGGGATTCTCATGTAGTGAAAGCCCTTAATGCTTATTTAAGCGAAGTTGAGGCCATTCCTGCAGGTACCAAGCGTGATGGCATCATGTTGTCGGGCAACGTTTTCAAATGATAGCGGAAAGATTGATTTGCCCTCTTTCTCCCTTATGGAGGAAGGGGGATTTTTTATGATCGCCGGGCCATACCCAGGCTAGCAATTTTAATTTTGATATTGGGAGAAGCGTTAATCAATGCCTTGGCACATGCCTCAAGGGTTGAACCAGTAGTCACCACATCATCCACCAGCAATACTGAATCCGGCAAATCTCTTTTCACAACAAAGGCTCCTGAAACATTCCTCCACCTTGCATCTCCCTTCTTTTTGGCTTGGGTCTGTGTTCGGCGTTTTCGAATGAGGCTGCGGATCGAGTATGGAATTCCAGAGATTTTGGAAATCCCTTTAGCGATTTGCTCTGCCTGGTTGTACCCACGCCTGGCACGCTTGGTCCAATGCAAAGGAACGGGTACAATTTCCCTGATCCCATCTAAAAATGAGCTTTCAAGGAGTGATTCTGCATAATTCATTCCCAAATAGCTCCCTATCTGAGGACTTTCCTTATACTTCAATGCCTGTATGATTTTCTGAAATCGCCCGGCTTTGTCATAAAAGTATAGACTCGAGGCTCCCTCCAAAGGAAATTTACCCGCAAAACGAAAGTATAGCTCATTATTCTGAGGGAAATGGTGAAAGCCTGTTTCTTCAATTTGAGCAAGACAATAATAACAAATATGTCTTTCCTGGATACTCAAGGTCCTGTTGCAGGCATAACAACTTGAGTCAAAAATAATTCGATTGAGTTCCTTGATCATGCTGATAAGTTTTTGATCAAATAAACCAGCACAACTTAGAAATCCTTAAAATAAAGGCTTTGATTTCAGTCAAAGTAAAAATACTTTTGGCGTGATTATCCCATTAATTGTCATACCAACTATCTCTACTATGCTAAGCAAACTCAAGGCCTTTGAACACAGCCCGGCCGAAATTGTATTTCAATGGAACGACACCGAAACGGAAGCCAAAGGATGGGTAGTTATCAATTCGCGCCGAAATGGAGCTGCAGGTGGGGGCACACGTATGCGCAAGGGTTGTAGCCTGGAGGAGGTTCTTTCACTGGCCAAAACCATGGAAATCAAATTTGCAGTGAGTGGTCCTCCGATCGGTGGGGCAAAGTCTGGAATTGATTTTGACCCCAAAGATCCAAGGAAAGAAGGCGTCCTAAAGAGATGGTATTCAGCCGTGAAGCCTCTTCTTAAGAATTATTATGGGACGGGTGGAGACATGAATGTAGACGAAGTTCATGAGGTGATTCCGATAACCCGCGAACTTGGAATCCTTCATCCCCAGGAGGGCGTAGTAAATGGCCATATCAAGGCTGGAGATTCTGATTTTCAACAAATTATTGAAAACCTGAGTAAGGGAGTTACCAAGGAAGTAACCTTTTACGATTATGCCCCGACTGGAACTGGCAAGGTCATTACAGTCTCCGACATGATTACGGGCTATGGAGTTGGAATGTCGGTGGTGCATGCGTATGACCTTTGGAAAATGAACCGCATCAGCAAACGGGTGGTCATTCAGGGTTTCGGAAATGTAGGAGGGGCAGCTGCGCTGACTTTGGCTTATCATGGCTTCAGAATTGTGGGAATCATTGACATAAGGGGAGGCATCATCAAGGAAGAAGGATTAAGTTTGGAAGAGGTTAAAGACCTATATATCAACCGTGAAGGCAACCAATTGCCAGGGGATAATCTGATCAGCTTTGAAGAAGCAAATCAACGCATCTGGAACCTGGAGGCAGAAGTATTTGTCCCTGCAGCTGGATCAAGGATAGTTACCCGAGAACAAATAGAAAGCATGATCCAGACCTCCTTGGAGGTAGTGGCTTGTGGGGCTAATGTGCCATTTGCAGATAAGGAAATCTTCCTAGGGCCCACGACTATCCATGCCGACAATAACTGTCTGGTAATACCTGATTTCATCGCAAACTGTGGGATGGCCAGGGCCTTTGCCTACTTTATGCAGAAAGATGCAATGATGGTGGACGCAGCCATTTTCCAGGATGTATCCCTAACGATCCTGCGCGCATTGGCAAAAACCAGGTCAATCCAGAGCGATGCAAAGCAAATTTGGCAAAAATCTTTGGAATGGGTATTAGAGGAAATTATGCCTGGAAATGAATGATTTTTTAACCTTATAAATCATAAATGAAACATTTTCCATATTTATAACTCACTTTAAATCAGAAAAAAACAAAAATTTTCATTACTTAATTCTATCACCTTTTTAAGTAGCAAAAACTTAAAATTCTGAAGTTTTTGTTATCAGAATATTAATATTTCTGGCAAATAGTATTTTTACACAATCAGCTATTTATTCAGATACTCAAAAATTATATATTTGAATCCAAAGGGGCTAGCGTAAAACAATTTGTAACATAGATTTTGTTAGAATAATATGACTTTTTACGCAACTTTCTACCTGTGATTACTTATATTCTATATCTAGTCTAATCATTACCCCCGTATGTATTCTCGTATTTTTTGGATAAATAAAGAATACCCTGGCAAACTAGGAATCATGACTCGTCCTTCAGGAGAGATCTACCTGAAAAGCGAGTTACAGAATATCAAAAGAGCTGAAGCCAACATATTGGTTTCGCTACTTGAGGATACTGAATTGGAGAAGATGGAGCTTCAAAACGAGGGACAATACGCTTCAGATATGGGCTTAAAGTTTATTCACTTTCCCATTCCTGACAGAGACATTCCTAAAGACAGTGAAAAGGCAATAGAGCTTGTTAAGCTCATGGCTAAAGCCCTAAAAGACGGTTCCAATGTCATTGTCCACTGCCGCAAAAGCATAGGGAGATCTCCCATGATCGCCGCAGCCGTGATGACCTGGCTAGGCCTTTCTCCCAAAAAAGCCTTTCAACACATCAAGAAAATCCGCAGGGCACAGGTGCCTGATCAAGCCAGTCAATTGAGATGGGTCGAGGAAGTCGCCAAGATAAGTCCTGTACAAAAGAAAAACTCCACCAAATCACTCTTCGAAAGAATGTTTAGTGGAGATGCTTAATCTTTGGTAGACAAAACCTTATTCAGCGACGATTTTGACCTTAAGTCCGATTCTGTCGTTGATGATCTTGTTTTTGATGGTGCCGATCAATCCTGATCTGTACATCACCCCCCATTTGGTGCGATCGATGGTGAATGGCTCACTTTCAGCCTCAATTTTTCCTCCTTCCTTTGTGATAGAAGCGGGGAAAGTAATGCTTTTTATACTATCCTTGATGCTCAGGTTCCCAATAAGGCTCATCCCGCTGGCAGAATCCTGGCCTACTTCAGAAATGACAAACTTGGCTTCAGGGTAAACATCAGTCTCGAAAAAGTCTCCTCTACTCAGATGTCCTTCGAGGTTTCCCTTGCCTTTTCCCTGAATATCTAGCACTTCAATGCTATTCATGTCAATAACAAATTCTCCTCCCTTCAATTCTCCATCTTTCATCAGAAGTTGTCCTGATTTTACTTTAATGCTTCCGTTATGCCCTTCATCTCCGGGCTTGGTACCCTCCCAGCTGATCAAGGAGAGTTCTGTATTTACAGCAAGGGTATCGTAGGATACCTCAGATTTAACAATTGTTTTGGCTCCTTCTGCATCTACCTCCTTGCCTTCAGGTGCATTGTTACAAGAAATAAACACCATGGATAGGATGGACATCAATACAGTTAAGTTGCTTGCCAGACTTTTCATATTAGATAAATGATTAATAAAAGAGTACGTTTTTACAATCCCGCAACCCTGTCCACAACAGAAAGTTTTCGGGTATGTGAAATTTAAATGTGATCGCGAAGAAGGCATAAGCTTTTCAGCTAGTACAACCCGGAGATAAATTTTCCGGTCTGCAGACCCCGGCTCCTTGAAGCAAAGATGCAAGTTTCAGCTCAGCTATTCCTTCTTCTACCAATTCCCTCACATCAAGGAATTCAAAATAATTCAAATGCAAGGAGATTTTACCTTTGACCCATGAGATGTCTACACATTTTTCTTCAGGTCGAAACATGGCCTCTTTCAAATCCCTATTATTCAGGTAAGTTTTCAGTTGAATCAAAGTCCTTTTGTTGAGCGTCAAAGAAACTGCACCCAGACACAACCTTAGCTCTCCACGCTTTTTACACCTGACCAAATGCCCACCTTCATTTCTAAAAAAAACCTCCATATTTATTTTTATTTAGACCAAATATAAATAAGTTGCATTCAGTAATGCAAATTATCACAAATTGAGCAGCATGAGTTTGGGCTAATACGTTTAACAATTGCTCGATCCCTACAGTTGGGTCTTTTTGGATATATAAAATTTCACAATTATGCACACTGAACCTTTGAACTCAAAAGAAGAATACCTGGGTAACCCAGTCGGATTGGAAGAGTCTACCGCCAAAGAAATGGGAAATCAATTGGATCGCCATCTTTCGAGCATGATGATCCTGTATCAGCAATATCACAAGCATCATTGGTTGGTAGAAGGTCCTCAATTCAGAGATCTACACCTATTTTTTGAAGACCATTACAATCAGTTGCATGGCCTATTTGACCAGATTGCTGAGCGCATCACTGTGCTAGGTGTGGTACCTACGGTACACCCATTGAAAGTAGTAGAACTATCCTACATCGAACACGAACCTGAAGGAGTCTACTCCCTCAGGGACATGCTTATCCATGACCTGAATGCTGAGAAAAAAATGGCACAGGAACTACGAGTTTCCTTCAAAAAGGCCATGGAACTTGGCGATGTAGCAAGTTCATACCTCCTTCAAGAAATCTCATATAAAACAGAAGACCGTGCTCAACACGTTCTGCACTTTTTGGAAGACGATACCCTTGTTCCTGAGATCGTGGTATCGGATAAGGAAGAAGCCTAATTTTAAGTAAATGGGAAAGAATAAAGGGAAAAAGAAAAAGTGTTGTGAGAAGTGGAAGAAGAAAGGCAAGGCCTGTAAGAGCTGCCCGATTTCACATAGCCTGAGAGTTGGCTCTACAAGTTCAGGCAAAAAGAAAATGTTGTTGGAGGAAATGTACTTTTAAGCATCCCTTTTAAGATAAAAAGGCTGTCCTTTCGGACAGCCTTTTTATTTAGCCTTTTTCATAATATCCTCCATAATCATCCTCCTCGTCATCATCAAGGCCAGGAATGTCAAGCATTCCACTCAATAAGTCTTTGAACTGGGTTCCAGAACCGGTTTCCAGGGCTGCTTTGCCTACAAGTGAATATTCAGCTAAGCCATGAAGTACAAACTCCATCAACAGGTACTTGTGCTTTTTCTCCACTTTCTTGTGGAAGTCCTTGATCAAGTCGGCCAGGCCAGGAACCTTGTCCAATTCTTTCTGATATTCCCTTTCGGACATATCACTCAATAAATCCAGGGCATTTCCGCGGCTGAACCATTGTGAAATGTCTCTGTAGGGATTGGTAGGAGCATTTCTTTTGATCTTTTCAGGATTTGGGAAATACTCTACAAAGGTTTGGCGAATGGCTTTTGAAATGAGTTTTTGAGCTACAATGGCAGCACCTTCTTGCTCACCTTCATATACCAGTTCGATCTTTCCAGTGATCGAAGGTACAATTCCTACCAGATCCCCTACCCTGCTATACCCTTCCTTTTCATCATTGATGATCATTCTGCGCTCAATGGCAGAATTCAGATTTTCGTAGGCAGTAATGGTCAAACGAGCAGAAACACCTGATTTTTCATCTACGAATTCGGAATCTCTTGCTTCGATAGCAACCTGCTCTACCAGCGTAGCCACTAGGTCATCAATCTTTACATTTGACTTTTGTTCCTCAGCCAAGCGCGCCTCCTGCGTCGTAATCTGCTTGGAAAGATCTATAGATTTGGGATAGTGAGTAAGAATCTGTGATTCTATTCGGTCTTTCAATGGAGTAACGATGCTTCCTCTATTGGTATAATCCTCGGGATTGGCAGTGAAGACAAATTGTACATCCAATGGCATTCGGAGTGAAAAACCACGAATCTGAATATCTCCTTCCTGAAGTACATTGAACAGGGCAACCTGAATCCTTGGCTGAAGGTCAGGCAGCTCATTGATCACAAAAAGTGAACGGTGAGACCTGGGGATCAGACCAAAGTGAATCACCCTTTCGTCAGAATAGGGAAGTTTCATGGTAGCAGCCTTGATGGGGTCAACATCCCCTACAAGGTCAGCAACAGTTACATCTGGCGTAGCCAGTTTTTCTACATAGCGGTCATTGCGGTGCACCCACTCGATGGGAGTTTCATCTCCTTTTTCAGCAACCAGATCCCGGGCATATCTGGATATAGGTAACAAAGGATCATCGTTCATTTCAGATCCAGCAACGATGGGTATGTATTCATCCAATAGCCCAACCATTTGCCTTGCAATACGAGTCTTTGCCTGTCCACGCAATCCCAGTAGGATGATGTTGTGTCTTGACAACATGGCCCTTTGCATATCTGGAATGACCGTCTCCTCATAGCCCACAATTCCGGGGAAAATATCCTCCTTATTGCGCATCTTTGTGATGAGATTGGCGCGGAGTTCCTCCTTGACAGATTTGGATTGATACCCGGCAGCTTTCAATTGCCCCAGGGTTTTGAGTTGTACCAGAGATTTGCTATCGATCATATTTGTTTGATTCAAAGAGGACGGTATTTTGTGACATGGAAGTTGGATTTTTCTTCAATACAAGGATGATTTAGCTTAATACACTGTGATAGGTATAGAATGAATTTTGCTACTCCTCAATTTTTTGAAAAATCTAATCCAAGATATAGTCTCCTTTTTTATTCCCCAACAAAACTAAGTTAATAAGGATTTTGTTAGGAAAATTAATTTCAAAAACTAAGGCCAAAAGCCTATTCGATGACATTTGATGAAAAGCTATTTATAGAGCGCTTATTTGCACAGGATGCTCCTTTTGAAGCCCTGGCAGAAGAATTGTGGAATTATCAAAGAGTTAGCAATCCAGTCATTCGGGAATTTGTAGATCGATTGGGCTGGGAGGGACCGGTTTCTATTCCTATTGAGTTTTTTAAAGAAAAGACTCTGAAGGCAGGAGAGTTTCAATCAGAAGCAATTTTCCAATCTTCAGGAACCACAGGCCAGCAGACTTCCAAGCATCATGTCAAAAGCCTCAAATTATATGAGCAAAACCTTTTGCACGGTTTCAATCATGCCTTTCCCAAAAAAGAATATAAAATTCTGGCTTTGCTTCCTTCTTATTTGGAAAGAAACAACTCCTCTTTGGTTTACATGGTCAATTCATGGATCGAGTCATTTGGACTTCCAGGCTCCGGTTTCTTTCTTTATAATTTTGAGGAATTAAAAATTGCCCTTCAATCTGCGATTCTAGCAAAAGAGCCTATACTCATCATCGGAGTATCTTTTGCCTTACTTGATTTTGTAGATGCGTTTCCAATTTCTATACCCAAGGACAGTATAGTCATTGAGACCGGAGGCATGAAGGGAAGGAAAAAGGAGATGATTCGAAGCGAACTTCATGCTGTTCTTCAAAAGGGTTTTGGAATTGGCAAAATCCACTCAGAGTATGGGATGACAGAAATGATGAGCCAAGCTTACACCAGGGAAGACGGGAGATTTGTTCCTGCGCCTACATTAAGGGTTTGGACTTCGGATTTTCATTTACAAAAACTAAAAGCTCCACCAGGCAAAAGCGGTCGTTTGCACCTCATTGATTTGGCGAATATTCATAGCTGCGCCTTCATAGCTACGGATGACATAGGCAGGGTCTACGAAGATGGAAGTTTTGAGGTCTTGGGTAGAATTGATACCGCAGAACTTAGGGGCTGCAACCTCATGTACATTTGAAGTGGAGAATTAATTTAAACCATTCCTTCTTTTCTTCGTTCCCTAGGGAAATTATATTTCTCATTATGTCTCATGTTTTTGAAAAATCCCTTTGTTTTTCCTGCAAATTGAGGCGAGACATCCTTACCAAACGTGGGTCCACCTTTTGGATGTGCATGAAGCATAAAGAAGATCCTCGATATGGGAAATATCCCCCTCAGCCGATTTATGCTTGCAAGGGCTATTTGGAAAAAGAAAAAAGGTAGGCCCTCCCCCCAGAAGACCTACCAGATAAAAACCCCAAAATAATACAGCACGAACTACCAAAAATCTTATTATCGTATAATCGTCAATGTTCCCTGTGTAGGCCCGGTGTAGCGCTTACAACCCGTAAACTTCACCCTGTGAAGCCTCCATACAAGTACATTTCGATCTATTTCAAGTCCCTTGATCGTTCCATCCCAGCCTCCAACAGGCCTTCCTTGCTCATCAAATCCATTTCCATCAGCTTCAGAATTCCATTCCCATACCTTATTGCCCCAGTGGTTGTAGACCGCGATGTGTAAATCACACATGCCAAAGGCTTGGACCATAAATTGATTGTTGGGTGCTTCTCCATCAGGAATAATCGCATCCGGAACATACAATCCATGTATATGCGGGTGGATCAATAAGGTATCAGTGGCCGTACAGCCATTTTCATTGATCTGGGTTTGAAATACCTGATAGAACAAGCTATCCTCACGATTTTGTGTACCTCCGAGAAGATTTGGAGCATTACAATCGCAAATCAAAGAAGGATTTTCGGTGTAGGTATGCATGGGATTGTTTTCAAATGATACCCTGCCATCTCCAAAGTCCCACCTGATTCGATCTCCAGGCTTTGCCGATCGGTCATAGAATTGAATATGACCTTCATTTTCAGGATTCAACTGGTCAAATCCAGCTTCTGCCATCGGGCTATTTCTCACTTCAATGGGTGTTGGGAAGTAGAATGTATCTTTACAGAATCCCTGGAAGGTTACAATTTGCCTTACTGTGTAGAAACCACCTTCCGTATAGACATGGGTAGGATTTCGCTCGAAAGATGGAGGAGTTCCATCTCCAAAGTCCCATTCCCAACTGGCAGCTTCTCTGGATTCATCGGTAAATTTGACCACAGAAGGTGAGCAAAGCCCTTCTTGCTCCAGGCTAAAGCCTGCAAGGGAACCTAAATAGGTGATCACATCAGAAGCTGTATCTTCACAGCCATACACATTCGAAGCGATCAACTCCACCGGATACTCTGCGCCTACCGTGTAGGTTACAATGGGTTCAAACTCACTGCTGTTTCCCCATCCGGCAAACTGCCAGAGGTAATTATCTGCATTCTGTGAATTATTGCTGCTGATGACTGTCAGCGAATCATTGCAATTGCCAAAGGTCTCCAGTTCGAAATTTGCCCTGGGCGGCGCACCGACGACTACCTGGCTTCTTGCCGTATCAAAACATACCCTTTTGTTGTTTACGACCAAGCTGATGTCAAAAGTATCTGCATAGACGAAGTCTATTGAGGCTGTAGGATCGTTTGATTGCTTGCCATTGCCAAATGTCCATTTCCACTCAGTGGCCAGATCTGGCTGAAAACTTTGGAAATTTACCCCAAGCGGGAAACAACCCAGACTTTCATCCTGGACAATATTAGCTACGGCTTGCTCAAAGACGCTGACTGGTTTCTGGATTGTATCGCTACAACCATCGGTATCTGTTGTGATTAAGCTAACGTCATACACATCTTCGGCAATGAAGGTATGCACAGGATCTCGTAGAATGGAAACATTGGATTGACCAGAAACAGGGTCTTCAAAGTTCCAATCATATCTGGGAATTCCTTCATTATCTGTAGAATTATTGAGGAAGCTCATCGTCGCCGGGATGCCACAAAGGGAGTCAGCCACCAAATCAAATGCAGCTACTGGATTTGCAAAAACTTCCAGATCAACTTCCGCTGTATCAAAACAGACACCCTGATAGTCTGCCGTCAAGATCGCTTTAATATTGCTGTCCTGATTAGTGGCATAATATGTTTTGGATTCGATCTGAGCAGGGCTGACTTTGAAACTTCCATCCCCGAAGGTGAGGACAGAGGTGGTAAAGTTTTGACCTCCACTTGATAAATTTACTGCCAATGGACTACAACCTTCTGATCGGTCTACAGTCAAGCTGATTTCAGGCTGAGGATATAGGGTAAATGATTTTTCAATGGTATCCCTACAACCAAATGCAGATATGGCTTCCAGCTGAATGTTAAAAATCCCTGTCTGGCTATAAAATCTCTGCGGATCTGTCAAGGTACTTGTCCCTCCATCCAGGTCCCAGCTATAGGCTGTGGCATTGCCCGTAGTGGTATTCTGGAAACTTACCTGAACAGGAACTCCACAGCTATCGGGAACCAGGATATTGAAATTGGCATCTGGCTTGGGATAGACAAAGATAGAGTCAATGGCAACTCCTTTACAACCGAAAGCATCATAAGCCTCAAAACTCACTTGGTAGGCTCCTTGTTGGTTATACACATGCACTGGTGAGACAAGAGTTGACACATTGCCATCTCCAAATTCCCAGAAGAAATTACTCAAGTTTTGAGATTGATTGATAAAAGCCACGGTCAGCGGACCACAACCATTGTCAGTAGTAGGCAAAAAGGAAGGGCTAGGCGCGTTTCGAACGCTTATATAAGCTGTATCTCGACCTATACAACCATTGTTGGAGGCGGCTGAGACTATCACCTGATAGGTCCCCGGTGTCTGGTAAGTGTATACCGGAGAGTTTGCATTAGAAGAATCTCCATTTCCAAAACTCCATATATATCCCAGGCTTGTCCCAATTCCAGTAGTATCATTCAATTGGAGGGGTTCACCTGGACATATAACTGCCTGCCTTGGGCTTATCCCCAAATTGGCTGCTGCGCTTACAAAAATCGCTACCGTATCAGTATCACGGCTACAACCATTGGCGACAATATGAACCACATCATACCTTCCAGCTTGGAAATAGGTATGCGTCGCTGAATCTCCGACGAAACTGCTTCCATCCCCAAAATCGAAGAAGGAAAGTGTACCTCCTGCAAAGGAAGTGAAGTCCACTGTAAGCGGAGCGCAGCCTTGGGTAATGCTGGTATTAAAGAATGCGTCTATATTTCTGGGCTGAACAGTTATCTGTTGGTAGCCTGTATCTCTTCCACATTCATTCGCAGCAATCATGATTACGGTATAAGTCGTGTCGTTGTATCCGTTGTAGGTCAAGACTATATTGTTAGGAATGGAGTCGGTCGATAACAATTGACTGAAATCCTCCAGGTACCACAAAAAGGTATCCGCTCCTCCTGTAGAGATGTTGGCCCATTGTGGGGTATAGGGCGAACAGAAAGTGCCAAAGTCAGGAGAAAAGATGGCCCTTGGCAAAGGCTTCACAGTAAGCGTACTGCTCACACTCAGGGTATCACAGCTATTCCCCAGACTTAGGGTAATGGTGTAGGTTGTATCTCCTGTGGCTTCAGCAAAATAAACTGCCGGAGGCTGCGCACCTGTAAAAGTTCCCATTCCATTAGCCATGATTCCCCCACCAAAATCCCATAGATAGCTAGCATTTTCGGAAAAGCTCTGATCCGTAAATAGGACTTCTACCCCATTCATTCCAGGAATTACACTCATGACCGCACATGCTGTGTCCAGGCTCTGGGTAAACATGGGATTAGGCGCAAAGGAAACGTCTACCTGTGCTGAGAAAGTCTCCACACAGCCTTGTGCAGATGTAGATGTAAGTGTTACTGTAAATTGTCCAGTATCCTGATAAGTGAAAATAGGATTGGGAACATTACTCGTAGAGTTGGCCGGATCTCCAAAATCCCAGCTATATGAAATCGAATTGCTAGAGGTATTCTGAAAACTGACTGGAATTCCTCTACAAATATCTGTAGGCGTAACAAAGGATGTCTGCGGACCGGAAAGTACCGAAACATTTGCATTGGCAGAAGCTACACAGCCTAAGCCATTGCCTTGATCTACATAGGTGAAGGTAAGGGTATAGGTTCCAAGGGCTGTGGTATCAAAGAAATAATTCAAGCCTGTTTGGGATACTCCAGGGCCACTCCAGCTACCAGCAGTCGCCACGCCCCCTACCCTACCGAGGTCAAATAAGCTCAATGGGCCATTTCCAAGGCAAATCGAATCTGAAATAGCAGTAACTTGTGGTGAAGGTAAAACTGTAATCAACCTGGTATCACATACCTGACATTGTCCTGTACCTACGCAATAACTAAGGATATGGGTCCCCACACCTGCAACAGCCGGATCAAATGTTCCCAACTGGACATCAATGATGCCAGGACCTGACCAGATTCCGGGAGCAGAACTGTTTTGTCCTGTCAGGCGGAATGATCCCTGACTCACACAAGCAGAGTCATCAGGCCCTGCATTTACCACAGCTACATCAATGACAAAAACTTCCAGTGAATCCATGCTTGAACACCCAAAGGCATCTGTAAATTCATAGAATACCAGATGTGATCCCAAACCAACGGCATTTGGATCAAAAAGTCCCGAAGCGGGATCAATGATACCATTTCCTGACCAAGTCCCTCCAAGAGGGCTAGCTCCGCCAATGATCTGTGGCCCTCCCGAGATACAAATGGTAATGAAGCCACCTGCGTCTACCAAAGGGAGGTCCCTTACAGTCGCCTGAAAAGTAAATGGATTCACACAACCTGTTGAGGTATCCCCAATGGTATAGGTGATGGGATAAGTTCCAGGGATGGAATTGGTGAATTGATTGCCTCCAAATACCCCTGTCCCAGCAAATACCCCCCCAGCAGGCTGCGCAGATAAAAGAACGGAATCCCCCAGACATAGTTCGATATCTGACGCTGTTACCTGTGGAAGGGATAGGACTTGAATTTGGACGGTATCATAGAAAGTACATCCCAACGAATCATAGGCATAGATGACATTAAATGTCCCTGCCTGCGAAGGGGTAAAACAGAAGGAATTGTAGACGTTCCCTCCGAATTCCCAGCTACCTCCTGGAGGAGAGGCTTGCAAGCAGTAATCAGCCGCTCCCTGACACAGGCTTGTATCTCGGCCTCCGGAAACAATCTGCGCACCGTTAAGATCAAATGATGTAGTTACGGTCAAGGTGTCGCAGCTGTTACCCACTTGGAGACTGACAAGCTGTGTCAGGCTGTCATCATCGGGTTCAAAGCTAATAGGACCAGGATCCAGTTGGCTGGAGTATCTTGGCGTAGCATGTGGGCCAAAGTCCCACCTGATATAGGTTATCGGATTATTGTTAGAGTCAAGGCTGGCACCAGGAAAATAAAGCACAGATCCACAGGAGTCAGGCAACAAGCCAATCCCGGCTTCGGGTGGCCCAAGCACAGAAATCATGGTCGATATGCTGTCAATTCCACAATTAGGAGTCGCGATTGCCATTTCAATGACATAGTCTCCCGGTACCGTAAATAATAGATCTACATTGGCACTATCTCTTCCACTGCCATTTACAAAAGTATAGCCTGTATCAGGAGTTACTCGCCAATCATATATCACCTCTGCATTTGGTGTAGAAAGATTGGTAAATGAAAATGGAGCCGGAATACATGCAGTTTGTTGGTCTACAGAAAAGTTTGCCACCGGGCTTTCTTCAATGACCAAGGTCTGTGTGGAGCTCTGGGTACCACAACCAGTATTCGTAGCCTCCAGCGTAATTTCATATACACCTGGCCCGGAGAATGTATGGCAAGGAGTTGCATCTGTACTTGTGTTGTTGGCTGAAGCGGTATCCCCAAAAGTCCAGACATAGCTAAGTGTATCCAAAAATAGATTGGGACAAGAATTGTTGTTGAAGCAGAAGACTGAGTCATCCGGCCAACAAAGCGGATCCTGTGGCACATCGAAGATCGGGTGCGGTGCCACGTCTACCTGGGCAGAAGTAGCGTTCCAACTGGCATTGATGCTTTCATCAGGCGGGAAACAGGGGTTAATTACCCATACCCTCACCTGTGGGCTGATGCTTCCAGAGATGGTGTTACAAGCCCTCGCATCTTCAAAGTTATAAACATGCTTGACCTGACCGGGTGTATACAAGGTATCTACATCATCAAGGTTAGGAAAGTCCCAATAAACCACATAGATCTCCTCATTTCCAGGGCACTGATTGTGAGACACAGTTGCAATCACGGTGTCTCCCTCACATGCATCGGTAATAGGCAATGTCAGCAAAGGCTGATCGGGCTCTCTATAAAATTTAATTTGTTGACGAACGGATGGACAGCCTGCTCCTGCTGCAGAAACCGTCAAATTGTAGGTACCGAAGGCCTGAAAGGTATGGCCCAGCGTAGTTGCAGTAGTATCCTGCGGTGGTGAGCCATCTCCCCAATTCCACCTGAAAGGCCCCATACCTGCAAGATTTCCACCTGGAGAAGTAAGGGTGAATGGTGGTGAAGTGAAGGGATCATTACAATTCAGGTTGGGCAAACATAAGTCTGTAATGCCAATCAACTCCAGGTTTGGAGCCCCAAGGGCAGTTATAACATAGCTGGTATCACAAGTCCCGCTGGAATCAGTTACAGTCAAGCTGACGGTATAATTTTGATCAACACTGTCTATGGCATAGGCGTGAGTTACTACTCGGCCTGAGTCATTGGCGGTGCTATCGCCAAAGGTCCATACATAAACCGCATTGCTGTCAGGGGAAGTTGCAGCGGTAAATGTGAGATCTCTTCCTGCACAGACCGGCAAAGGCGGATTCACAGAGAAGTTACATGTTTGAGCAAAGGACGGTAATGCGCTGGCAACAAATAGTATTGCCATCCAAACGTAAGGCTTCACAGGTTAATTTCTTTTTTTGGGGTTGTTTGCTTGTAAAAAGTATCGCCGGGTTTGGGGGTGATTGTTGGCTAAGAAATTTTATCACATAAATGGAGTAAAGCACTGACAGTCACTTGCACTAGGCCAATGAAAAATCGCAAAGAACTCCAGGGTTCTTCCTCCATCACCCAGGGTTCCTCCCAGGTTGTAATCCATACTCATTCCAAGTTTCAGTTTGGGATTTCCTTCTTCGTACCCTAACTGGATGTCAGTTCCTAGGCCTAAGCTCAAAGAATAAATACTGGTCAATGTCCGCTCAGCATCTTGATTGGCATTAGGAACTACTCGGCCTGTCATCCATGCGCCTGCCCACACCTGACTTCCCCTTGCAACATTTCCCACAACCCCAAATTGGTTTGACCAGAACTTATATGAACCATTCTGCGCCCATCCTGAGGCATACTGCATATTGGATCGAAACATGGGGACGACTTGATACTTCAAACTGCTTCCGCTGAGGTTCATGACATAGGAACTGTGAAAGGTTGTTTTCAAAGATTGTTGGCCGCCCATTCCTAGGAATCCCTGACCACGGCTTGGCAGGTGATGAGCAGCTAAGCCTACCAGCAAATGATCATCTGAACGTCCTCTCCAACTTAGTTTACTGAAACGAAAAGCAATTCCTGCATCGAGGTCAAGGTATTGATCCCTTCCAATTCCATTGTTGAAGTTGTCGAGCGGATTGGCAGCCAGGGGATTGAATCCATAAATAGGATGCAGTTGGCTTCCAAAGGTATATCCATCAAAATTCAGGCTGTAGCGGTTATAGCTAATGGCAAACCCTAAACTCATCTCCCATCCTGGATCGTTGTAGGGGTTACAGGAACGGTTTCGGAAAGCATACGAAAAGCTGGCTTTTTGCCACTTCAATGTTTGATCAGGAGTGTTTCCCATTTCATTGGAGAAGACTTGTAATCCAAACGCAGATTTAAGTTGTGGCACATCAAGTGCTGCTTCTACATTATGAGACCTGAAAATAGCGGAGGAGCCGCCTATATTTCTCCATTGATCGCGGGTTGTCATGGAGGCAATTGCTCCACCTTCATAACCCGTCAAGGCAGGATTCAAATAGATTTTTGAGGCATAGAATTGAGTAAAAACAGGGTCTTGCCCAAGTACCTCTCCAGGGAAAATTCCTGGTATCATCAGCAAAATAAAGAGCAAAGGTTTTACAGCTAGTAAAGAATCTGGCAATCGGTTCACTTGTATCTTTTTGTCGGCTTTTGAGACTAAGGAAGGCAATGATCAGACTTCCTGTCTCGAAGCTACATATGCAAGTTACATTCCCATTCATGGCAGTTACTTACCCATTCACGCAAAGTATTTGACTATTCACACAATGGAATATTTTTTCTATGTAATGTAAGATTTTCACGTCAAAGTGGCATTTTTTTGATCCATTCCGAGTCGTTTTTGATAAAATATTTCCCTAGAAGAAAAATACAACTGCAATAAGGAATTACTTTTCGGGATGGTGAGGTAATAATTTATTTGAAAATTAAATTATTTCGCCTTTAATCATTTTTAGGAGGTTGAAATCCATTTTGTTGCAGCTGTTATAGGAGTTGGAGCAGGTCAGGAATTTTATGGCAAATGGAAAACATTGAGATATTTCTTTGGATCAAGGGGTCAATTGGGGATCATCAAGTTTAATGAAGATCAGGCCATTTGAAAATCCGCATAATTTCCCCTTCACCCTGACAGGGTTATAACCCTGTCAGGGTGTAGACGAGAAAAATAGAAAAGCTGAATTGATTTGAATAAATCATCGTTTTCAAACTTGTTTTATACGGCTATGAGATCCTTTGTGGAATTTTGAGGAGGTGATTTGATAGGAGATACGTTTACTTAGCTGATAGGAGTCTATTGATTCAGGAAATTACAGCGCTTTTTAATTCTTAAGGATCATCCTAAAACAGCCTTCAAATTATTTCAGCTGTTACCCGGTTTTTCTCTCCTTGGTTCCACCTTCATCTTTTCAGACAATTTTTTGGCAATAGCTTCAATGTCAACCCCCATTTCTTTTTGACGGATTATTACCGGTTCGCGGATATCTTTTGGGATTCCATCTATCCCATAATAAGCTCCAAGAATTGCACCTGCCAAGGCTGCAGTGGTATCATTGTCTCTTCCAAAATTAACTATGAAGGCCATTACCTCCCTGAAATCATATTCTCCAATCAACAAAGCGGTAAGGCAAACAAGGTGAATCTCAGCGGGATGAAAAGGGTACATCCTAGTCTGGGTGTCCAGGAGGTCATAGGCCATCGCCCATTGGGCATATTTCAGGGAATCAGCCTTAGTCCTCAAGGGCAGGCTCAACTTTACCCTTGTATTTTTCAAATATTCCTCAGGTTTTACCCTGCTTACCTCCAAAGCAATTCGCTTGGCCTGCTTGTACAGGTTAAAGGAAGTCCTTCCAATTAGCCTGCCCTTAAAATACTTCTGGGGGTCTACTTTCCACAAAACCTCTTCTATACTCTTGGGAGTAGCATTTTCCACCATTGCAGCAGATACCATGGCCGCAGAAAGCCCTGCAATATCTCTTGCATATCCTAAATCAAAAATATCAATGTCATAGGCTTCTTGATAAGCAAATTCAGGTGCACCAGGATAAAGCATACCTACAGATGGAGCAAACAGAACTCCTGCACAGACCATTTCCCCACCATAAAACTGGCTCAGAGAATCAAAATGAGCCATCTTTGACTCAGATAAAAAACCTTCGGAAACAATTACCCACTGCTCTAACCAGAACATTTTCTGAAGGCTGTCTTCATAAGCCTTCGGATCATTGTTTTCTATTTCCTTGATTTGCTTCCAATACGTATCCATCCGATCCCTAATAAACTGGGCAAATGCCTTGGCGGAGAGTTTGCAAGGATAGTCCTCAACCTCTTCCAGGAAATAGTCAGCCATTAATACCTTCCACCTTGTGTCATCAGTCGTACCTCCCAAATGGGGATTAAAGTCCCAAGGCCCTTCAGCACTGGGATCTCGAACAAGATCTACCAGGGAATCTATGAACCCATATTGCGCTTGTATCTCATCTCTGCTCCACATTTCCACTGGTGCCCCCATAGCATCACCTGCTGCACTCCCCACCATGGCACCAAGTATCTTCTTATATCTAAGCGTATCAGATAATGAAGCTATTTCTAGTTTTTCGTCTTTCTCCAATTTGTTATTAGGGATACATGCAGAAAGCCCCAAAACGATGAGGGCCAGCAACACTGGATTTTTCATAAGATTAACTTAGCGGCTGTTCAAAATATTCATTTCTGACTCTGAAATGACCAACCCTGACAGGGTTTAAACCCTGTCAGGGTTATAGTAAAATTTAATCCTATTTCCAAATAGCCAAAACCCAACCTTATCCTCACTTGCCCAACAAAGTCTCTATCCGCGACAACTCTTTCAAGGCACCTTTTTCAAAAAGGCTATCCATTTCGTATACCCTATACAAGGTATGGTCAGCTTTGTAATTCACATAGTCCTGAATTCGAACACCACCCTCTTCCCTTGGATTATATGCCTCCCTGAACCTGACTCCCCCTCCATTCACATGAAAATCATAGGCCAGAAAATCCATTTCAAAGTTATCAGTCCGAAACCAATAGACATAGGTATCATCAAAATCATCGCCACCACCCTCTGCGCTAAAGGTAACCTCGACCTTATAATACTCCACACCTTTTACCTTCACCTTTCCCAGGAACCGCTTATTGACCGCGCCATCATTGAGCAAGTATGGCAATTGAACAAAATATGCCACTGAATTCACTGAATTGGAATATTTTCTGGCCATAGTATCAGGAACCTCCACAACACTTCCATTTAACACCCTTTGAAAGGAACCATCATCCAAAACATCCTTGATGGTTTCGCCGTCTTTTTCAAACTGCCTTTCATATGTAAATACTTCCCCATCTCTGGCAATTCGATAGGTTTTGTCTCTGAAATCAAATTTTAGTTTCAGATTCTCATATGCCTGGCCCCCATGGGCCAGTATGCTTGCATCTACAATTTCCTGAGCTGTCAATTGTTGTTCCTCCTTTTGTTCACATGAATTAAGAGTGAGTAAGCCAAGGGTTGCTACAGCTGATCCCAGCAAATAAATCAAATATCTTTTCATCATTTCAATTAATCCATATAAATAATCCAACCCTTCTACCCCTACTTGCCTCTATTATCAAAAGTGCCTTCCGCATTCAACAGAATCTGTAATTTAACTTACATTTGGAAAAAGAAAGCAAGTTCAATGGCAAATTCTTCAGACAAAACTATAGCACTGGTAGCTCATGATGCCCGCAAAGCTCATATGGTAAATTGGGTAGCCACCCATTGGGAGTCCCTGATCAAGCATCGAATTGTCTGCACAGGTACTACTGGACGACTGATTTATGAGTTGTTGGAAGAGAAGTTGGGTAAGGAAAAAGCGGCTGAACTGGAATTTACCCGCTTCAAATCTGGACCGTTGGGTGGTGATCAACAATTGGGTGCACTCATATCTGAAGGAGGAGTAGATTTCTTTGTATTCTTCTGGGACCCCATGACTGCTCAGCCACATGATGTTGATGTAAAAGCCCTTTTGCGCATCTCAACCATGTACAACATTCCCATCGCCATGAATGAAACAACAGCCGACTTCCTGATTGCTTCCAGATGGTTTGAGGAAGATTACAGCAGAGGAGAAGATGATTATTCCGGATACCTGAATCGAAATGTCTAGTTGAAGCGCATTTTACCCATGAAACCACAATCATAATTTATTCCAATGTCTCAGGATACCCTTATCAGCATTGCCATCCTCATCATTTTACCCATCCTTTACTGGACCATCATCATTGGATGGCGAGATTGGAAAGCAAAGTCTATCGACCCCAAAACCCTCGACACGCCATTGGAGATGTCCCCTACCGCCATGAGACTCATTTGGGTCGGCCAAAGCAATTGGGACATGCTAATCATCAATTTCTTCGAAGTAGCTCGAAAAGGATTGTACAAAATACTCTGGAAAGACAATAGCCCTGGCTTTTTGCTCACACTCGATGATGTAAAAAAATTCCAGGAGCTTGAAGCAGAAGAGCAAGCAGGGATATCCTTCGGTGGCCAACCCCTGAGACAAATCAATGTACAAATCAAGAAAACCAGCATGATTGATAAGCTGCTGGAAAAAGTTGAGCTCGCACTGAACAAACGCTATAAACAATATTTTCTTCCCTGGAAATGGCTTTTCATAATAGGAATGGCCATTTCATCCATCACCTTCATGCTGATCATGGCATCAAGGGAAGATATGGATGCTTCAGGATTAGCCTTAATTGGAGTAGGAATTATTTTCTTGACCTTCTACTTGTCAGACTTGATGGCCCAATGGATGGAAGAGCTTTTTAGTTTCCATCACCAGGATTTTTCACCTAAGAAGCTTTTTAAATCCTTCGTAATTTCCCCTATCAACCTCATTATCAATTATTTTATCAAATTTTTTGGATTAAAGGTAGATCTTGATCCTAATAACAACACCATATTCACTACCGATAGCTTTGGGACACTATTCAAACGCCTTTTGATAATTGGTTTGTTTGTACTGATAATGGCAATAGCCATAAACTTGCAAGGATGGACATTCATTGCCCTTTTGCTAAACCTGATAGGCCAACTGATTTTCACCTCATATACCAAAACCCTAAGCCCAAAAGGAATTGTGATGAGAAAAAAGCTGGAAAATTACAAGAAAGAGCTTGAACAAATACCTTATGAATACCCCAAATATACGGCTACATTTCTGGCCCTTGATCTCGAGTGCCACGAAACCCATTTAATTCGCCCCCTTTTGACCGGTAGCATGAAAAAGTTTGGAAAGCAAGGAAGCGCTGGCCCTTTCAGGAACATTGATGGAATTTGGTAAATCCAGCTAAAATTTAAATTCTGGTAGGTGAATTGCAGGGAATTTACCTATGTATATTAACTTGGGAAGAATTTGAAGCGGAGTATGCCAAAAGAAATCTAAAAACAGGAAGAAGAGATATGTGGAGAAAGCGAGTGAGATTAGCAGTTTTGTTCATATTCATAGTGGTATCGTGGCCCGTTTTTTTCCCCCTCCCTTTTTTATCTACCTCCAAATATCAGCATGTAGACGTAGATCAAGTTGAAAAGGCAGAGGGCTTTCTTGTTTCTATCAATGGCATTTGTACCCAGGTAGTCCAGGACTCCTCCCTATATACCCAGGGTTGGGATACCCTCAAACAGCCCAACTTTTGGCGATATGCCATGCGCTTCCCACCTGACACGGTCATCATCAACATTGCCAAAAATCGTCATCTCATAGAAGTCGAATCCCTCGCCAGGGTACGTGCATGGGGAGAAAAAAGGCACAAAGCCTATGAAGACAGCATTAGAAAAAAATATGGTTTAAAGAAAAAGGACCCCATTTTCTTCACTACTGGGAGGAATCATTTTTATCAATTCCAGAAGGTCATGCCAGAAATCGACGAAGCTATTGATTTGTTTCAAGATGAGGGTACAGACCCTTGGTATGCCCAGACCATCCTGCTCATCGAGAGCCCTGGGAGGATGCAATTCTCTACCGACGGTGCTTATGGAGCCTTCCAATTGATGGCAGGGGTGGCTCGAGAAGTAGGACTGATCGTCAACGATACCCTGGACGAACGCGAAGAATTCGACAAATCAGCCAGAGGTGCTGCAAGGCTAATCAACCGTGTGTGCCTGCCCCATACCAGGGCACTTTGTAATTCCTATGGACTTGAATATGAGGAACATGACCTTTGGTTCAGGTTATTGACCATGCATGTATATCATGCCGGAATTGGAAATGTCCGTCAGGTTATGCGAAAAATTCGTCCCAAAGAGGGTGGCCTTGAACTTATCACGGAATTGTGGCAAACCAAAAGCCGCCGATTTGGCAATGCCTCACAAAATTATTCTCAAATTGCCCTGGGAGCCTTATTGGAATTCGACCAACTCATCCAAAAGGAAGGTATCATTTGCCCACTCAACCAGATGGAGGACGGGAGATTGGTAAAAGGTCAGATTAGGTAATCTTCATTACTCCGTTTCCAGCTAGGTATCAAAATCTATTCACATTACTTTTTCAGGATGTATCATACCCAAACATCCCTGATTCCTATTTACAAGTTTTGCTCATCTCCTCATTCAAATCTAAATGCCTCCCCAATTAAATTTTTCTTCAGGCATTGTTACATTTTCCTGAGAATAAGATACAAACTGGCAAAACATAAATAACATGAACAGACTCAGTATCTATTTTATCCTTTTTGTATCTCTCCTATTCACCCAATGTAAAACCGAAGAGCCCATGGATCCCGAAGAGCCAGAAGAACCAACCGTAGAAAACCTTACAGAAATACCAAGCATCAACAGTGGAGAAAGCTACGTCTTGATGGACAACATCGAGAACGGAGAAGTCATGGATGACCTCTCCTGGGCTGCGCTCAGCAATGTTGCCTGCTTCCCCGCAACCCGCTTCATTGAATTTGAAGGAAATCAACTTTTTTATCAAGTTGACATCCCTCAAGGATCAGAATTGATCGCAACAGTAATCCCTACTGGAGAGCGCAAGCGAATCAACATCTACGGATACATCAACTTCGATGGCACCAATACCCCTCCACTGAGTGTTGTTACCTCTTGTGAAGCAGGATATGAAATCTATGTAGGGAACCCTGACCTGAACAAAGCTGGAGAACCACAGGATATTTCATTTGCCCAGGCCATCAACAGAGGTTTTACGGCCTTCATTTGTGTGTCAGGTGCACAGGGCGTACTTGAAGGAGACTTTGAATTGAAATTGGAATTGAAACCTATGTAATCATATAATATAGGCAAGCACCATACTTCCCCCCCAATCAAAAAAGGCACAGCGTCAATATGACTCCTGTGCCTTTTACTTTATACTAACATGCCTCTTAGGCCGGGGCTGTCTCTACAGACGCCTTCGCCTTGGTAATAGACATATTCGACAATTTCTTGCCTCCGGCTATGATCTCTTTATGCTCCTGCATCGTAACACAGCGGAAATGCTTCTTAAGCATCACAAAAGTGTCATCCATAACCTTCAACTTCTTCTCAGCAGGAATCCTCATGGCAGGGAAAAATGATAGCCTGTCCGTATCGTCGCTTCCCAAAAAGTCAAGCGGGTGAAGGAGGATCGAAGGCTGTGTCCCAGTCAGTTTGCACATGCTGATGGCAAACCTCAGGTAAAACATCGCCAAGGCATGGCTATATCCAGCTAAAAACAGGATATAACTGGCGTGAATAGGCACCTTGAAAATAGGCATGGTGGTAACCGGAATTTCCATCAATTCTTCCTGATTGATTTTCCAGTTGTAAGGTTTGTTAGGCCTAAACCCATCTTTCCAGCTTCCAAACAAGCCTTTACGGGTCTCACGCTCCTCCTTGCTCATATTGCTCGTCCATAGGAAATACATCCTTGCCAATGGATTGAGGATATTGGGAAAGGTAGAAGCATCATATTCATAACCTCTGTCCTTCAGGACTTTCAAAACGGTATCAGAAAAGCTGAATCCCGGTCCGCGAAAACCTGTAGGCCTTACCCCTGTAACATCTTCAATGTGCATTTCTGCCCGGGCAAACTCCTCATTTACCTCCTCCTCAGTATACACATGCAGCCATGGATCATGGTGAAAGGTATGACTACCAATGTCATGCCCACGCTCTGCGATAGAACGCAAAACCTCTCGGTTATGCTCGAAAGCCGCATCCTGAGCTACTATAAAGAAGGTGATCTTGGTATCGTGCTTGTCAAGAAAGTCCAAAATGCGTGGAATGCCGTAATCCAGGTAAGAAGGATACTCATCCCATGACTCATCTCCATGTGTCTTCAAATAAGTCCACATATCATCAAGATCAAGGGAAAGGCTGGCTATTCGTTTGTTATTACCCATTATTGAATTGCTGTGTCTTAGTGTAATTACAGTATTAGTTGTTCAAAACCTGACTTGGACTTCCTTTCTTCAGTTCTTCTCCAAATTGCTCAACAAATTTATTTACATGGGAAGTAACTGAATTGTTGTTGAGGGTTCCCTGAATGAACTGCGAAGTATTCAGGACATAAAAGTCGGGATGAAGTGTGGAAGTTTTAGGGATAATCTCAGAATAATTCAACACCTGCAAGGGTTGTACCTTAAATGCTCGGTTGATCCATACACGCTTGATGTCTTCCCTGGATAAATCAGGATACATTCTGAATAATCCTTCAAAGAAAATCTCCTGAATTTCACCATCAGATTTTCTCAGGAATTCATCCTTTGAGTTGATGTATTTTGGCAAATAAGTCAGGTAATATCCACCCGTCTCTGCTGTATCCACCAAAGTACTCATGCCAATCACTCCTGTGAAGGGAATGCTTTGGTCTGCAATATTCAATACATAGTAAGGAGTAATGGGTTTCTCCGTGGCAATAATCATACAGGCCACTCCCATGTACTGGACTGTATCCGTACGGCCGCTTACCTGTACCAAAGATTTATCGACAACTTTTTCCAAAACGTTCACCGGTCCAGTGAAAACAACCTTGTCAAAGTGTGCGACCTCACTGCCATATTTTACCTCTATGCCTCCTTCTCCATGTGGCCTGATGGCTTCCACTGTTGTTTGCAGGTGAATGTTCACACCCATATCCTGAAGAACTTCTTCAGTTTTTTCAATCACAGTTTTGTATCCTCCGGCTACATAGCCCATCGCCTCTTTTTTGGAGGAGCCCTCGCCCCTGGCTTCAAACAGACGCTTGATATAACTCCAGATGAACACGGCTGAAGCCTCTTTGTAGCTATCACCCAGTTTGGCGGTCAGCAAAGGCCTCCAAAATTTTTCGTAGGTAGTTTTGCCACTGTACTTGATCAGCCAGTCTTCGGAAGTCATGGTCTCCATCTTCTTCCAATCATTGATTCTGGCACCAATCAAAATGGTCATAGCCAACCTGAATTTCTGGAACATATTCAATGGAGGGAACAACAAAAACTCCTTGGAATTGGATACTGAGTGGAATTTATCATCTACATAAACCCCTGTGAAAGTTTCCTTCCAGCGTAGTTCAGCCTCCAGCCCCACTTCCTTGATAAATCCCAAAAGGGCGGCGTCTCCCGGCAGAATTACGTGATAAAATTTATCCCAATAAAATTCTCCGTAATCATAATACGTAGTCAAGCCTCCTAACTGGGCTTCACGCTCAAATATATGGACCGAATGGTCCTGGTCTGCCAATCTCTTGGACAAAACCATTCCCATCCAGCCACCTCCGATAACGGCTATTTTCATTTTGAAAGCTCTTTTGACATAACTTCGCGCTGCCATTCAAAGGTGCGGCGCATTCCCTCCTCTACAGACACCTGAGCCTTGAATCCTAGCAGACGCTCTGCTTTAGACGTATCAGGTACTCGGCGCATTACATCCTGGTATTTTCTTCCTTTGGCGATCTGATCGTAAGGAATCAATTCTACTTTCAGTTCACCTGGAGTTTCAGACACTTTCTTTATCAGTTGTGCCAATCCAAGAATGGTGATCTCGCCATGTCCATTACCAATGTTGAAGATCTCGCCATTCGCAGCATCTTGCATGGTGCATTGGTAAATTCCTTCCACCGTATCATCTACAAAAGTAAATGTCCTGGTCTGCTGTCCATCACCGTGAATAGGAATAACCTCGTCTTTCAGGATCTTTTCAATGAATACCGACTGAGGCCCTCCCCACCAGGAAAGGTGCTGGTTGTATCCATAAGAACCAAAGAAACGCATCAATACCACAGGGAAACCATAAGCCTCCATGTAAGCCAATGCCAAGTGTTCATCATAAAGTTTGGACACGGCATATGCCCAACGAGGAACTTGCGAGTTTCCAATGGTCAAATTGCCATCCTCACGGAAAGGAAGGTCAGGACTCATTCCGTAGACATCAGAAGTTGATGCCAATACGCATTTTACGTTGTGCTCTTTCCCATATTCAAGAACATTCTCGGAACCCAGAGCATTAATTTGAAGGGTGTCAATGGTCTTGCCATATCTAGGGATCTTAAAGGCTGCAAGGTGAACCACAGCGTCGAAATCGCCATCCAGGTCCACAAAAGTAGCCTTGTCTACGATGTCTTTTTGCAGAAATGTGAAGTTCTCATGGTTCATGAACTCCTGGATATTCTCCATTCTACCCATAGAAAGGTTGTCAATACCTACAACGGTATGCCCTTCGTTGAGCATTTTTTTCAGCAAGTTTGATCCCAGAAAGCCGGCAACTCCCGTTACGAGAAATTTTTTCATCAGAGGAAATGTTGTTTATGAATTAAGTATCAATTTGAGATACAGATATACTAGAGGTGTGAAAAGACCGGACGGTTACATTCGCAAGAACGCAATAATTATTCCAATTAGACAGGAGTAAAAAACCAATTGGATGTTATTGGAGGATGAATGGTAAATAAAATTCAACGAATAGAACTTGTAGTTGAATTTTGGAAAAATTGCCTGTGGCTCAAATGTATAGAAATGAAAAAATAACTGTTTTCCGAAGCAGCTTGAATGAAGGATAACAATGATGCCCAATGAGAAAAAAATTTAATTATACTCCAGCAAATGCTCCAAACTTATTTGAACCAGTTGTCCCATTCGATCAGCTTTTAGAAAGCCTGCTTTGCTGTAAAATTCCGCCAACTCTTCCCTCAACTGGATGATATAATCAGGCTTCGAAAGGTCAGACTGTACCATGAACTTCATGAGGTCTGAAATCTGCCTGCTAGAATACCTGATCCTGCTCGCAATCATCGATCGTTCCTCCTTCTGATATTGCCTTACAGTTGTAGGCGTCATGTGCTTCAGCCCAATATTTATGATAGGCATATTCTCCTTAAAGTACTGTGGCATATAAATGCTCTTACGTGGCTCATAACACTGCTGATCAAAGTCAATGGCTCGGATTCGATAGTGAACATCCTCAAAGTCAGGCATGATCTCAATGACATAATTGGAGGAATGCATGTCACCCAATAAGCGTACAAAACACCTTTCATTGAACTTGACAAACTCCTTGGCCAAGCGAATCTCATTTTCAATTTTGCCATGCTTCAGGTAATTCTGCATGAACTCCTCACCCGGTATCCCGGCTATATGCTCCTCGATCAAGGTGTCCCTGTCCACCACATATGAGATTCTGTTGGGAGAAAGCAGGTGCTCCAGCTCAAGGCCATAGATCCTTGAAGCATCTGCATTTTTGATATAAAAATAATCAAAGTTGTCGTTGATCTTGTTCACGATCCTTACACGAAAAGGATTAGAGTTGCCATACAGACAGAGGTCTATCCTGTCTACATAAAGGTGCTGCATCACTGATAAATCTCCATTGGCACGCAGGATGGCATAAATTTCCTTCAGCGCAGCATTGATGTGGTTCAAATCTTCCTGATGGTAAATCAGAGAGATCCATAAGGTATCATTTCCATATTTATCATAAAGGGTTACCCCTTCGCTATACCTTAATAGATCAGAATATAAAATAGGCAAATCCATCTCCCTGCGGTATGCTTTGAGGTAGCGCCGCAATCCCTTGTCTACTTTATAAGCGATCTTTTTCTCATTTATCCTGGCCATAGCCAAAATTTAAGGGGAGAAAGTCAATTGCCAAAACATAATTGTCAGTTGAAGGCAAAATTTCAACTCATTTTGAACATATCAATAGTCCCAACGGTGGTTGACTGGATTGTAGAAACTGATCCCAAACTTTACCTGACCCGATATGGCATTTTCATAATTGGAATAAGCTGTCACATAATAAGCCCCAATTCTGAACCTGGTTTTCAAAATCCTGAATGGATGCTGAACCCCTGCAAATACCTCTGTGTGGAAGAAATTTCCATCTTCAATACCCAGTATTCCACCACCAACGGAAGTTTGCAACTTGGTACGTTTAAGAAGGGGAATTTTATCGATCAAAACTCCATTGAAGTTGTGATAATAATTGCCCTGCACATAGGCATTCTGGGTACTGAAGGTAGGGCCCAATAACTGGAAAAAGTCTAATGGAGATACAAAGAAATAGGGATCTGACCCCCTGATAAACTTTAAATCTGTGAAACGAATATTCTGTGCCTGCAAGAACCTACCCGCATAGACCACCCATTGTGAATGCCCCATTGTCCTAAGGTCAAAAGAATGTCTTGCTCCTACCTCCAGAAAATCGTAGTTGATTTCACTCCCAAATATACCTGGAATAGATTTTTTATACCTCAAAAAGAAGGTAGGATAATGAGATCCAAGAATTACCTTCCTGTAAGGCAAGGTCTTGTATTTTTGGCCAGGAGTGTACCTTAATTTAATGTCCAGTAAAAACTCCTTATAGTCATCAAATTCTCTCGGCACATTATCTGCTCCAAATAAATCCTGAGACCATTCTGCCAACTCCAATCCATCAATAGCCCTTCGTTCAGACCAGGTCGCAGAAGCATCTATGAAGAACCCATTGAAGATCTCCATTGAATTACCCAGACCGACATACTCCTGATTGATGTAATTGGACCTGCTGAGGATCGTAGCAATGTTTTCATACAGGGTCACCAATCTGTACTGGTCTCCATACTTGACATAGGCACGTGCAAACTTTTTGGGCAAATAGGTAAAATTGACTATTCCGTAACCTTTGACATCCCTATTCCTGAAGCCATAATCTATGCCTCCATTAAAGCGCAATTGATAGCCCTTCTCAAATTCCTTTCTTACGCCACCATCCAAAGAATGGCGATACCCTCCAACCCCAAATGGCCTCATTTGCCCGGCGATGGGTGCCATCGTAAAAGTTAAGCCCTTGAGCCTATTGCTGAAGCGAATGCCATTGAAAAGGAAATCCCGCCAATCCAGGTGATTGGAAATAGAATCCTGCATCTGCAAGTACTCTTCCGATTGGTGATAAGCCAGGATGCTATCCCTTACATGGATGTAATCAAGCTCCTTTTGTTTCAAACTTATGGGACGAGAATTTGCCCAAAAGCTGTCGTCCTGTTCAAGGGCTTTGGCCTCTACCTTTCTCAGTTCATTTTTGAAAAAACGATTGGGAATTTCTATATCCAGTTTATAATCTTTGTGCATCGCAATGCTATGCCCATAATATTCCCCCTGATTGTCTTTGACTTGATAGAGGTATTCTTCCCGCTTTATGACCCACCTGCTCCTGCTGGTTTTTTCATACTCATGAATCAGATGAAATTTGTTGTGAAAGCTCAAAGTTGAGGGAATGATCTCAAGGTTGACAGATTTGATGGCCCAAAGCCCATCAATGACATAAATATCCCCTTTAAAGTAGGGGCCATCTTTGCTCCTTGGCTGAACATTGATTTTGTAGATAACCTTTGAATTCTCATAAAACTTATCTACCAGTCGATACTTATAGGTAACCCTCCATAAGGTGCTGTGTAATGGAGAAATAAAAGGTCGGTCTCCCAGGTCTTTGATATTAACCAGGTTCCGATAAAAATTGATATCAGCATCCGAGACATCGGTATAGAACAGATAAGGATTTGTTACATCCTCAAAGGATCCTCCCCCACTAAGGGTTCCCTGATCCGTAATTCTGATGGCTGTTCCCTGGGCTGCCATTTTCCCTGCAAGGTCTCGATAAGCCTTTACAACTGACTTGTATGTACCTGGAGATTTGAAATAGGTCTGGGAGACAGATTCTATCAATTCTAATTGCTCTCGCTGCTCTTCCTTCGTTCTTATTTTTTTGACTGTATCCTGGATAAGGGTATCAGTTTTAACCACCAGAGATGAATCCTTTGCAGCCTTAATCGAATCTGCAAGGGCTTGTCTTTGACGTCTTCTGTTTCTCTTAGTTCCTAGGGTGTCACGTTCAAGGGTAGCTTTGATATAGGTCTCACAGGTATAAGTATCGAATTGATATACATATTCCTTCTTACTTTCTATCACAGACTTCATGATGGCATAAGCAGGGTCTTTTTTACCTGCAGAAATCTCAACTTCTTCAATTTGAATGTCTATGAACTCCATGGATACATTCAAGACCTCATTGTCCAAAACCTCTACCTCAATGCTCTTTTTCTTGTAGGAAATGTGCTGAAATACCAAGGTGTAAGACCCCCCGTCCAATTCAAGAAAATAATCTCCCTTAAGGTTGGTGAGCGTTCCATAAGTTGAATTTTTGAGAAAGACACTTAGATAAGGAATAGGCTTTCCCTCGGCATCAGTTACCTTGCCTTTCAACTGAAACGCATATGAGCAACAAAATGAACATACAAGGAAAGCGAAAAATAGAATTCGTTTCATAGATAAGGCTGTTCTTGTTACCATGACGTTCATATGAATAGTGAAGTTGCACATTAATATGAATCATGATTTCAGAGTAGCGATCTGTCTACCAAATGTCTGTTTATATCTGCAAATAAAAAAAGGGATACATGGTGTACCCCTCTTTAACTATTGATATTCGCGGATAAGCTATTTCTATCAAGCCCATACACTTAAGCTCTTTCCCATTCCGAAATATCCCACAGAACAGGAATAGGCAATACGTGTAGAAGATTTGCTTGGCAGTACTGCATGCACACAGGAACTTCGAAACAACATCAACTCGCCCTCCTGGGGTTTTATTTTTATCCCTTCTCCTGGAATCTTTTCTCTATCAATGAAATCATATCGCTCTTCCTTCAAGGCCTCGAATTGAACCAGATTGGGTTCATGATCCCAAATTTCTATCTCACCACCTTCTTGTGGGACCTTGATAAAAATATTGGCAGCCAATTGAACTTCCACTTCTTTTGCTCGGTGGTTGTTGGGAAGATCTCGGCTAAGCAGGTCTTGATGCGGGGGGAGTCCATCAGAATCGCCTTGTTCGAAATACCTGACAATCCCGGGATTCATAGGTTCTCCGAGTGCCCATTCTACCTTCAGCCCCCATCGCCATGCTTCCATTAGCCTTAGCCTTAAAAGGTCTAGCGGGTTCACAGTTGGAGCGGTAATTGCGCGAAGCCTTTCAGCAGAATTCCGGGCGAGCTTATGGTATTCCCGTAATTTCTCTTGCTTGTTTTCAGTTTCAAAAATTGTCATTCCCAAACGCTTTACACCCACATCTTCCGCCATAGAGTAGTGATGGATTTGATGCTCATGAAACATGAGACGATTCATGGTCTCATTGATAATTTCTTTTGAAATAAAGGGATTGATCCTAAGCGCCAGAATTTTGCCTTGGATTAATGCATCCAAATCTTCAGAAAAGAGGTAAGGCCTCTCCCAAATCAGGTAGTCTTTGATTTTTCTCATTTGCAAGGAATTAGGGGGTTGTGCAAAAAGGTTTAAGTCCTGAGGCAATTTTTAAGGAAAAAACACAAAATTAATTCATTGTAAAAAAATGAACGATACAGAATACATTTCCAAAACGGAAATCTAAGAACTGATATTATTTATAACGAGAATAAAAAAAACTGGTTTAGAAATATTTGATTAACAATTTATTACCTAAATATTCAATCAATTTTTTTTGGCATTTTTCTTTTCAACCTTATGGTTATAGATTGAATCTGTATATTAAAGCAACATTAGCAGCGCTTGCTTTTTTAAACCCAAATTACCCCATTCATTTATGGCTGGCACAACAGAAAAGGAAGGCAGGAATCAAAACACTCAATTGGAAGCAGGAACCTATGAACTCATTCAAAGAAGGCTAAGGACTCAAACCGAGGAGTTAAGGACAAGGCTGAATGACTTAAATATCAAAAGAAAAGAGGTATTCGGAAATGTAGACTTCCAACTAATTGCTACTGACAGGATTAATACCGAAAACAACTGTATACCCAGAGACATGGTTGCTTTGGGGAACCAGTTCATTTTTGGATACAACGTCCACATGGGTTTGAAAACCACTGTGCAGGTTTCTGACGTGTTTTCCTATTATTCTTTTTCAAATGAAGACCATTCTTTTCAAAAGCTGGACAAAGAAATTTTGAAAGACCCTCAATTCAGAGAGGATTTTCAAAACCTGTATAAATACTATAAGGACACCGTTTTTGCCAAGTTTGCCGTCATAGGTCCTAACCTATTCATGGTATTTCGTGTAGGTAAAAGTGCAGATGACATCAAGACCTTCAAATGGGCTGTCAAGGAAGAAAAAATAACCTACCTAGGAAATAGATTTGACCACGAACTCAAGTACCCCAGTCAGCACCAGTTTAGCTGGAAAAGGACATCCAGAGACATGCAACGTAGAGGTGAACATCCCCACGTTTCAATCATGGATAGGGTATTTGTTGAGACAATCGGTGGCGACCTCACCATTAAGGTTGAAGATAACACGGACTCAGGATATGGGATTTATGCTGAGCCTGTAGATCATCCGGATCAAACCCTGGACGATGCAGAGTATCACTATGCAGACCTGGGTAACATCATTCTACTCCGGATAAAACCCTATCAAGAAAAAGCATACAGGTACCTGATTTTCAATCAGAAAATTCAGGAGGTCATCAGGGTGGATGCCTTGGAAGAAGCCTGTATACTGCTGCCAGATGATCAAGGCATTGTATTCTCCAATGGCTATTACCTGCAAACAGGAGAATACAAACTCTTCGATAAGGTCATGCCGGAACTTAAGTTTGAAAAACGCATATCCTCTACCAATGGAGAGGATTTCCTGTATACCTTCTACAACATGGAAAGGGGAGTATATGTCCTCCTTCCCTATAACCTTGTACAACAAAAGGTTGACAACCTGATCATCTGTAATGGGGTCAGCATCTTCCCCAATGGTGAACTCTGTTACTTCAAAGCAGAAGACCAGCCAGGGAGACATCACGTCGTACAAATTTGGCAAACACCCTATGGTACTGCCTTGACTGCGCCTTCCGAGTTTGCAGATACCTGGTTATATAAGATCGGAAACAAAGATCTTGTGCAAGGAATGGCAGAATGTAATGAGTTGCTGGTACTGCTGAGCAAGGAGGATTCGTACAACAACCTTTATATTGACCTTGTCAAAAAGGCTTCCGACATTTTGGATTCATATTACTGGATTGCCCGTGAGGAGGCCATGGACCTTGCAAGCCCACTCTCAGACATTAAGCAAACTGCTGCATCAGCTATAGATGAATACGAGAAGGTCAGAAGGGTAAAACAAAATACCCAAAAAGCCATCGAGCTGGTGGACGAAAAAACTACTGGCTTAATGGATAAGATCAGAAGGTACAAGCCCAAGGACATTGACACCTTTGTACAATACCTGGCAGAACTCAGAAGCCTTAGAGGAGAATTAATTGGAGCCAAAGATTTACGTTACGCTGACATTAGTAGAATAGAAGCCCTTGAGGCGGAGGTCATCAAGTCCAATGAGAAAATTTCCCAGCAGACCGTAGATTTCCTGGTAAATCCCGAGGCACTAAGCCCATATCAAAAAAAGGTAGACGAAAGCAAAGGATCTGTTTCCGAGATAAGTAAAGTGGCTGAGGCCACAAAGGTTGAAAAGCACATAGATGGCATCAGTCAGGACCTGGAGTTGCTCATAGACATTGTTTCTAATCTCCAGATTGAGGACACCACCCAGACCACCAGGATCATCGATAATGTATCGCAGATCTATGCCCAATTGAATGCGCTTAGGGCAACCCTCAAAAAGCGCAAAAAAGAGCTCCGAGGCTCTGAGGCAGGAGAAGAATTCCAGGCTCAAAGCAAGCTGCTTTCTCAAGGAATGATCAACTACCTCGAACTTTGCGATACTCCCCAAAAGTGTGACGAGTATCTGGGAAAAATCATGATCCAGTTGGAGGAACTTGAAGGCAAGTTTGCTGATTATGAAAACTTCATTCTCCAACTCACAGATAAGAGAGAGGAGATTTACAATGCATTTGAAACTCGGAAACTCGGACTATTAGAAGCCCGCAATAAGCGTAGCCAGGCCTTGATGAACTCTGCCGACAGGATATTGAAGGGCATCCAAAACAGAATTTCGAACTTCAAGGAGGTCAATGAAATCAACTCCTATTTCGCTTCGGATATCATGATCGAAAAAGTCCGGGGCATCATCTCTCAACTGGGGGAAATGGAGGATCCTGTGAAGGCTGGAGATATCCAAAGTAGGTTAAAAACCATTCAGGAAGACGGTATCCGTCAATTAAAGGATAAGAAGGATCTTTTTGTAGATGGTGCCAACATCATCAGGCTGGGAAGGCATGCCTTTTCAGTGACGACTCAGAGTTTGGACTTGACTGCCATGCCCAAGAATGGGGACATGTACTTTCACTTAAGTGGGACATCTTTCTTTGAGAAAATTGAGGACGAGGAATTCAATAAAACCCGTCCTGTCTGGTCAATGACTCTTCCTTCGGAGAACCAGAAGGTATATCGTGCTGAATTTCTGGTTTTCAAGCTGCTGGAAGCCGGAGTAGACACCAGTCTGGAAGCTGTTCAAGAATTCATGAAGACTCGTTTTTCTGAAGGCTACAGCAAAGGTATTCATGATCACGATGCCTTTGAAATATATCAGGCAATCAAGCAAATAGAACAAGATTCTGGCCTGCTGAAGTATACTCCTTCAGCGAGAGCTTGTGCGCGTTTCTTTTGGGAACTCTACCTGGAAAAAGAAGAAAGGGAAAGTTGGCTGAAAAGAATAAAGGCTGCCTGGACAGTGAAAAAAGCCTTTCCTAACAGCCAAAAGTTTAACGCACTCATTGAAAAAATAGAATCTGATATGCGACTCAAAGAGAGTCTTTTGCATATTTTTAATACAGAGTTAATTCATGAGGCTGCGCAGTATCTTTTCGATCAACTAGGTCAGGAGGATCATTTTGTGATCGAGGAAAAAGCTGGAACCCTGTACAAGGAGTTCACGGATTACCTTCATAAAAAGCAACTTGAATTTGGATTTAAGCATAGCCTCCAGGACTTGGATGGGTTACCTGAAGATCAATATGATCTTTCAAGCCATTGGTTCAGGTCTTATTTCGAAGAAAATCACAAGGGAGAACTCTCTGCCGGCTTGTCGGATGAGGTAGTTGGATTGATTCTTAGTGAGGATTATGATTCCAAATACGTCAAGGCTGTACAGCTTGTTCAGGATTTGGCGGGACTTTTAGGAGAACATTCTGTCATCCAGGAAGGAAATTACCAGCTGGACTATCACCGATTCAAGTCTCGACTGCAGGAATTTAATGAACAAGTTTTACCAGAGTTTGTGAAGTTTACGGAGATGAAAAAGTCTCTGACTCAATCTTTTAAAGAGGAGTTGAAACTGAATGAGTTCAAACCAAGGGTTTTGACTTCGTTTGTGAGGAACCAATTAATTGACAAGGTTTACTTGCCCCTGATCGGGGACAATCTGGCCAAGCAATTGGGTACAGCAGGGGAGAATACCCGTACAGATCGACAAGGATTGTTGCTTCTGATCTCCCCACCTGGTTATGGTAAAACTACCCTGATGGAGTACGTTGCCAATCGTTTGGGATTGATTTTTATGAAAATCAATGGTCCGGCAATTGGCCATCATGTTACTTCCCTGGACCCCTCTGAGGCCCCCAATGCAGCTGCCAGAGAAGAACTGGAAAAGCTGAATCTGTCATTAGAGATGGGAGATAATGTGATGATATACCTGGACGATATTCAACATTGTAATCCAGAATTTTTGCAGAAGTACATTTCTCTTTGTGATGCACAAAGAAAAATAGAGGGGGTTTACAAGGGGAAAACCAGGACTTATGATTTGAGAGGGAAAAAGGTTGCTGTGGTCATGGCTGGAAACCCTTATACGGAGTCGGGAGAGAAATTTCAGATACCTGATATGTTGGCCAACAGGGCAGATACCTACAACCTTGGAGACATCCTAGGAGGAAGTGAGGAAATGTTCAAGCTGAGTTATCTGGAAAATTCACTTACTGCCAATCCTGTACTGCATAGATTATCTACTCGATCTCAGAAAGATATTTTGAACCTGATTAAAATTGCGGAAACAGGTAGTCGGGAAGGAATTGACTTTGAAACACACTTCAGCCCTGAGGAAATACAGGAATATGTAGGTGTCCTGGAGAAGTTGCTGAAAATCAGGGATGTCATTCTGGCAGTCAATCAGGAATATATTGCTTCTGCGGCCCAACAAGATGAATTCAGAATTGAACCTCCTTTTAAGTTACAGGGATCTTATCGAAACATGAACAGGTTGGCAGAGAAGGTACAGCCACTTATGAATGAAGATGAATTGAGGACATTGATCCTCTCCCATTATGAAAGCGAGGCACAAACACTGACCAATGGGGCAGAGGCCAATCTGCTTAAATTCAAGATGCTCAATGCATTTGCTGAAAAAGAAGATGAGGCCAGATGGAATGAGATCAAGGAAATGTTTATGCAGCAGAAGAACCTCTCTGCAGATAGGTTGGCCCAGCTTGTTCAGGAAATGGGTGCCTTTACCAGTGGGCTAAATGCAATAAAAGATGTACTGGAAAAGGGGATGAAAAATGGAAATGGCAAGGTATAATTGCCATAAAATTCAGTAACAACTTACATCCAGATTCCAATAAGTGACCTTCAAACGCAAAGAAGTCAGAAAAATGACTACCTTTGCGTTTGAAATATTTTCAATTACAATACATACCTTTTGACAACATTTAAAGAATTGGGCCTCTCCAAAGAGGTTTTGAAAGTCCTTTCCGAAATCGGTTTTGAAAAGCCAAGCGAAATTCAAGCACAAGCCATCCCCCAACTAATCGAAGGATTTGAGGATTTTATAGGCCTTGCCCAAACGGGTACAGGTAAAACTGCTGCTTTTGGATTACCTCTCCTTGAGCGCATCGACCCTGATAGTCAAGATACTCAGGCTTTGATTTTGGCTCCGACAAGAGAGCTCGGTCAGCAAATTGCTGAGCAATTAAACATTTACGGTAAATATCTTAAGAGAATAAATATTTTGGCGGTCTATGGTGGAGCTGCCATTACGAACCAGATCAAGGCCCTAAAAAAGCCTCAGCATATCATCATTGCTACCCCGGGTAGGCTCATTGACCTGATCAAGAGAAAATCTGTCAAGCTCAATAACCTGCAATACCTGGTTTTGGATGAGGCAGATGAGATGCTGAACATGGGCTTCAAGGATGAACTGGACAAGATCCTGAGTTATACTCCTGAAGAGAAATCGACCTGGTTATTTTCTGCGACCATGCCCAATGAGATAAAAAGCATGGTGGACACCTACATGGATGATCCTGTAGAGGTTAAAATCGATAGAAAAAACACCGTCAACACCAATATTGAGCATAAATTTGTCCTGGTTAGAAGCATCGATAAGACCGAAGCTCTGACTCGCTTCCTGGATATGACACCCGAAATGGTCGGTGTCGTATTCTGTAGGACAAAACGTGAAACGCAATCCTTGGCCGAAGAACTTCAGAGAAGAAGGTATCAGGTAGATGCCCTCCATGGAGATATGTCCCAGGCGCAGCGCGACAGGGTCATGAGAAGATTCAAAGCCCATCACCTGAAGGTGCTGATTGCTACTGATGTAGCTGCCAGAGGGATTGATGTGCAAGATGTTACCCATGTATTCCACCACAGCCTCCCTGATAACAATGAATACTATACCCACCGCTCCGGTAGAACTGCAAGAGCTGGAAAAGAAGGTCTCTCGATTGCATTCATCAACGGAAGGGAAAAATACAAGGTAAGAAGCCTCGAAAAACAATTAGGGATTACATTTAAACATATGCTTATCCCTAACCAAAATGATATCAGCAAAATCCGACTGGAAAACTGGGCGCTGGATGTCCTCCAACATAGCAGTAAATCCCAGGCTGATGACCATATCCGGGAAAACGCCATCATGCTGTTTGGGAACCTAAGTAAGGAAGAACTAATCGGGAAGCTGATTGCGAGAGAGCTTGGGCAGTTGAACCTGGACGAAGGCCGGGACCTTAATGTCCCATTGAAGGAAAAGAGAGGTAACCATCCTCAAAAAAGGAGAAACAATGACTTCCAGAGGAATGGCAACAGGAATGGAAATGGTAGAAGGAATAGCAGAAATGGAAATGGGTATCCAGAAGGGAGAAAACGACGCAGGCCAAGAAGAAAGACTGCCAAAAGCTAAGTTATTTCTAAATAACTGAATTATCTTCCTCTCATAATAGAATTTTCTTATCTTGATGATAGTTAGGCTATCCCCATTTTGGGGGAGATTAGATTTTCCCCACTATTCAATTGACAAAAATCAGTAATATTGTTAATAATTGTATATGGCTAGCATACAAAGTTAGCCATATTTTTATAGATAGAAGGTAAGAAGGGGGATTTATTTAGAACTGTTATAAATAAGGAGTTTATCTCCACGAAACGCATCAAGCTCAAATTCTTGCCGTATTTTTACAGTTGGAACGTATCTATCGGGAACAAATGTCGGTACCATTCAGAGCAGTAAGGCTGACACACAAAAAAGCGTCAGTAGAAGTAAGAGAATTGATTCACCTTGATGCAGATCACAGCAAACAGTTGATGATTCAGCTCAAAAGTCTGTGGGGCTTGCAAGAGGTACTTATTTTTTCTACATGTAACCGCACCGAAGTATATTATGTATCCCATGTAGACCTTTCATGGGAAATAATTAGCCTACTTTGTATTTCAAAAGGGCTTTCCAACCCAAAAGATTTCCTTCCTTTTTTTGAAATCATTGAAGATGAGGAAGATGCGGTAAACAAGCTATTTGAGGTTTCCATGGGACTCGAATCCAGTATCCTGGGAGATATTCAGATCAGCAATCAGATCAAGCAAGCCTATGTATGGTCGAATGACCAGGGAATGGCTCAGGCTTACCTCCACCGACTTCTGCATACTATTTTTCATACCAACAAGCGTGTTTATCAGGAAACAGCCTTCAGAGATGGGGCAGCTTCAGTGAGTTATGCCAGTACAGAACTTGCATATCAGCTAACCCAGCATTTGACCAATCCCAGTGCATTGGTTGTTGGTCTTGGAGAAATGGGGAAGGATGTAGCCCTTAACCTGGATCTTGACCATTTTGACAAAGTAGATCTTTGCAACCGAACCCTTTCCAAGGCCGAAGCTCTTGCTGCTGAATCAGGAACCGGTGTTCTTCCGTTCGAAGATTTGCCCAATAAGATCGCAGGTTACGATGTCGTACTTTCCTGCGTTTCGGTCAAGGAACCATTGATAAAAAAGGTAATGTTCAAGCAGTCAATTCGCCCCAGTTTTGTGATTGACTTATGTGTACCTCGTTCTGTAGAAGCTGATTTGGGTGACATCCCTCAGGTGATTTCTTATGGGATTGATGAGATAGAGGCCATTACTGCACAGACCATTGAGCGTAGGAAAAATGCGATTCCAGCTGTTAGGGATATCATCGCAGGAGAAATCAAAGACTTCCTTGCGTGGCGTACCCAACTAAGCATTTCACCTACTATTCATAAAATCAAGGAGGCTCTAGAGGAAATACGCAAGGCTGAGATGGCCAGATATCTCAAGAAAAGCAACCTGGAAGAAAGTCAGCTCGTAGAGGAAGTAACTCGTTCCCTTATTCAAAAAATCATCAAGCTACCTGTACTTCAATTGAAAGAGGCTTGTAAAAGAGGGGAAGAGGATACCCTTATTGAGGCGCTCCATGACATTTTCAAGCTCGAAAAGCGAAAGCAACCCAACTAAACCACTTCTTATAGCTCTTACCGGAGCAGGAATCAGTGCTGAAAGCGGTATCCCTACCTTTCGAGATGAAGGAGGCATATGGGACGAGTACGACTTGATGGAGGTAGGCACTGCCCAAGGTTGGAGGAGCAATCCCGCTAAGGTATTAGGCTTCATCAATGATGTCAAAATGCGTTTTGCTGATGCAAAGCCAAATCCTGCCCACCAAATTCTTGCCCAATTAGAAAAATACTATCGTGTGGTGGTGATCACCCAAAACATCGATACCCTGCACGAAGATGCCGGAAGCAGCGAGGTTATTCATATTCATGGAAGAATAGACCAGGTAAGGTCCACCTCCGATCCCAACCTGCTTTATGACTGGCCTGCAGAGAAACCACTTAATATCGGAGACCTCTGCGAATTAGGGAGTCAACTTCGTCCCCATACTGTATTTTTTGGCGAAAATGTCCTTCAGATGGACGAGTCAGAAGATTTGGTGTCACAAGCAGATGTTGTGCTGGTCATAGGAACCTCTATGCAAGTCATGCCAGCAGCGGGACTAGTCTTGTATGCCCCTGAAGAAGCCCCAAAGTTTTTGATCGATCCCGAACCAGGAATTGACAAAGAATTGGTGCCGAGGCTTGAGATCATTGCAGAGAAAGCTTCACTAGGAATGGAGATACTTTTGCCTGCCCTAGAACGTGATTGATCAAAAAATCAATATTACCCCAATTTTACTTTTTTTCATTTCCCTATAATCAATGGGGAAATAATTTTCTATTTCTTAATTTTACGAAAAAGGACAGTCTTCCTTAATTTCGCTCATAAGGAATTGTTCATACGTAATTAATAACAGTTCGGGTAATAGCTTAATACTTATATTCACTTCTTAGCTAATATTGACACTTAAATCGCCCGCTCTATTTCAAACCTATTTACTTCTACTCTGCAAATACCTTGTAATAGGATTTTAGCCGGATCAAATACAAGCTGGCAAAACCTGGCGGATGGATATGGATTTCAGCGCCATATTATTGAGTTCTTTCTGACGGTTTCAAACATACATCAGTAAGTGTATGCCCGGTTGTGCATTGGTTTGTCAAACTAATTCACCCAAATTACTCAGGTTTACCAAGCATCACTTCAGTATAAATTACAATTGTAGAAGAAACACATTGAGCAAGAGCTAATGCTATTCAATTCTTTTATATTTTTTATTTTCCTTGGACTTGTTCTTCCGGTATTTTATGCCTTAAGAAGTAAGGAAAGCAAGAATATCTTTCTATTGCTTGCCAGTTACTTCTTTTATGGCTATTGGGATTGGAGGTTTTGCTCTTTACTTGCCATTTCAACCTTCGTAGATTTTTTTATTGGAAAAAATTTACACAAACAAACGGATGAGAAAGCAAGAAAAAGACTCCTTTTGCTAAGTTTGTTTTCAAATCTTGGTATTCTGGCTGTATTCAAATATCTCAACTTCTTTGTAGAAAGTTTTCAATCAGTCGCTAGCCAATTTGGTGGAGAACTTGATTTTCTTCATTTGAACATCATCCTCCCTGTAGGAATTTCATTCTATACTTTCCAGACACTCTCCTATACGCTAGACATTTATCGCCGAAGGATTGAACCTACCAACAATATCATCGACTTTGCCTTATTTGTGGCATTCTTTCCTCAGTTGGTGGCGGGACCAATTGAACGGGCGGCAGCACTTCTCCCTGAACTTTCCAAAAAGCTTAGCCCCAGCAAAGATCAAATCCGACAAGGCATAGTTCTAATCATAACGGGTTTGTTTCGAAAAGTTTTGTTGGGGGATACTGCGGGACGATATGTAGACAATATTTTTGAAAACATGGAGGCCTATACTTCTGTGGAGCTCCTTTGTGGACTGGTATTGTTCTCCGTTCAGATATATGCGGACTTTTCAGGTTATAGCCGAATCGCCAGGGGTACCTCCAAACTCTTAGGGGTGGAGTTAATGAAAAATTTTGAGCAACCTTATCTATCCCGAAACATCACAGAATTCTGGCGGAGGTGGCATATTTCCTTGTCATCCTGGCTTAAGGACTATCTATACATAAGCCTTGGGGGTAATCGAAAAGGAGAAAACAGGACTTATATAAACCTGATGCTTACTATGCTTCTTGGAGGTTTATGGCACGGAGCCAGTTGGAACTTTGTCATTTGGGGAGGATTACATGGCATTTATCTTGCCTTGCACAAACTAGCACTCAGAGGTAAAAAAATCGGACGGGAGAAAGCAGACTTCTCAACCATCGCTTCTGGCCTGTCTTCCATTGGGCAAATGTTACTCACTTATATTTTGGTATTGTTTACCTGGCTATTTTTCCGATCTACTTCATGGGAAATGACTACTGAATTCTTCTCAGTAGTAAGTCAATGGACGGTGGGAGATTATGCAGGAAAATTCATAACCATATCTTTGGTCTACGCATTTGTAACCATCCTGCTTGATATTTTAGAATATAGCAGTGATTCACACACCTATCTCCTAAAGGTCAAGTCTCCTGGAGCCATCATTGGAATCCTGTTAGCCCTCTTGGGTGTATCATTTATATACATGTTTCAAGCTGATCCTTTACCATTCATTTATTTCCAATTCTAGATATGAATCTGCTGAAGCAAATACTTTGGGGAATCCTTTCTTTTGTTCTGACAATGCTTTTTTGTGAGGCCTTCATCTGGTCTTCAAATATTGCAAATGTCTCTTTTAGCGATTTTGACCCTGAAATTGGAAAGGTAAACAGGCAAGATGTCCCCTTCCTTATTTTTAATGAGGGAATGGGTGTGGGCAAATACAACGCTTATGGGTATCTCGGGAAGGAATATCCTCCCTACCGTGAAGACAATACGCTGCGCTTGGCTTTGATGGGGGACTCCTATGTTGCTGGCCTTCAGGTAATGGGAAGACATCACTTCAGAAGTATACTCGAAAAAGGCCTTTCTGAGAATTTGGGTAGCACTGTTGAGGCATTAAACTTTGGGAAACCTGGTTTTGACCTTCCCGATATGTATGCCTTTAAAGAAAATTATATAGATCGCTTTACTCCTGATCTATACCTCATATTCGTTGCTGAGTTTGACTTCTACCCAAAAGTAACTGATGTATTGGTTCCTGATGTGAAATTGGAGAATGGTGAGTTAGCTATTGACATGGACTTTCCGGAAGAGGCTGTCCTTCGATATAATCAAATTAAGGTTCCTCCACAGCATTCTACCATTCTGAATATGATGAACAATGGCCTTAAGAAGACCAAACAAGTGCCTTTAGGAAGTATCTTACTTGATAAGGTTTACACCTGGATTTGGGAGGAACCAGAGCTTGGAGAAGATCATCCAGGGGCTACTGGCGAGAAGGTCATTTCAGATGTGGTCAAAGCTATCATTGGTGATCTTGACAAAGAAAAGGTTGTATTTATCAATCGTGATATGGAAGCTCTGAGTCCTGAGATCGTTGAATTGCTGGTTGGATTCAAGTATATCGACCTAAGTCCACACCTTCAGAAGATGAAGTTGGAAGGCAAGAGCCCTATTGATTGGCCCATTACAGGACGTGTAGGACACTGGAATCATGAAGGACATAAACTGGTAGCCAAAGTGCTGGAAGAGGAACTAGCTTCCAGTCTGCGATGAGTTTCCATGAAACTGTTTGATTGGAAAATTCAGGATTAGCTCTGATCCCTGTCCAAGGGTTGAGTTGACACGAATTCGTCCCTTATGCTCCTCAATGATGCCATGGGTAATGGACATGCCAAGGCCTGTGCCCTCTCCCACCGGCTTGGTGGTAAAGAATGGCTCAAAGATCCTTTTTTGTACATCTTCACTCATACCAACCCCAGTATCTCGAAACCTGATTTCAACTTCATCCCCAACGCCCTTGGTGCTGATGTTCAGAATCCCCCCATCAGGCATGGCATGAATGGCGTTTGACATGATATTCATGAAAACCTGATTCAATTTGCCAGGAAAGGCGTCAATTTCTCCATTGAAGTTAAAGTCCTTCAGAACCTCGATGTCTTTGAGTTGATTCTTAAGAAGTGCTAAGGTAGAATCAATTCCACCATGGATGGCAAATGGCTTGATGTCATGTTCCTCCATCCTGGCAAAGTTTCTCAGCCCTTTTACAATTTCGGTTGTCCTGTCTGCGCCTTCGTCAATCCCATTGAGTAAATCTGTAATTTCCTCGGTGATGTAATCAATTTCAAGTTCATTTTTCAGGCTTTCTACCTCAGCAAACTGTTCAACCAACTCTGAAGCCTCAATGGCTTCTTCATACTTTTTCAAGACCGTCAGCAGGTCGTTGATGTCATTTTTAAGGGGGGTGATGTTGCCTGATATGAAATTGATAGGATTATTGATCTCATGGGCAATACCCGCAGTCAGTTGCCCCAGAGAGGCCATTTTTTCTGATGAAACCAATTGAGTCTGGGTATTCATCAGCTTTTTATGGGTTTGATCCAGTTCTTCGTAGGCTGTTTTCAATTGGCTAAGGTCTTTTCTCCTTAGCATAAATAACCTTCCAAGAACAGTAAAAAAGCCCAGACTCAACATGAGTGAAAAGATTAGCCAGTTTTTGAATGCCCTTTCTTTTTCGACAGTGGCTTGTGCATTAAGTTTTTCTTGTGCGAGGATAAGGTTTTCCTGTCGGATGTAATCCATCTCCAGCGCAATTTCGATGGAGTCGTTTTTATAATTGAGGTAGTCGGCGCTACTTCTTTCGAAGGCATCTAAGCTTCGTTCCAGGGCATTGGTATTTCCTTCTTTGACCTGGACCTTGATTTCGTTTCGGAGGGAATCAACTGTCTTTTTTGTTTTCACAATGTTCTGACTCACATCATTGTTGATCTTTTCAAGGTCTTTGATGCTTTTAGAGGCATTGTTTCCTTTTCCTTCAAATATGGGCAAGCTATCCTGATTGGAAGTCTTGGCAGAAATCTTGGCAATTTTCTCTGCTTCCTTTTTATCACCGATTAGCAGGTACAGATTTTCAATTTCAGCTAACATTTCCTTTACCTTGAAGCTATCTTCTGCTTGTTTGTAAAGGTCGGCTGCAGCTTCGTACTGCTCGATGGCACCTACCAGTTTCCCGTTGTTTTTTGCATTTTTTGCTGCCGTCTCTCGTCCCTTGGCTCGGATGAGTGCGGTATTTCTGACATTCTCCTCGCTCAGGTTAACGTTGTCAACCAGGGTTTCTGCCGCATTCTTGATGACCTTCCCTGACCTTTGTATGAGGGTGTTTTTCTTGTTGCTTTGGGTAGAATCAATCATTGCTGCGATCCTTTCTTCAGCAGCTTTGTCATTTAGTTTCTGAGCTATTTTCTTCGCTTCCCTATACCACCGAAGAGCTTTTCCTTCTCTCCCTTGGGCTTCAAGTATCCTCCCCATCAGGATAAAGGTGATGATTTGTTTTCGTAGGATGTCGTTGTAGGTAAAGCCGGCATTGGGATCAGATAAGGCGTCTTTGCCGAGTTTATTGGAAAGTCTGACAGAAAACTCGGCATATTTAAGGGCTGTATCGAAGTCTTTGATTCTGTAATGAGCCTTACCCAACTCTACCAGGGCTTCCAATTGGACAATACCCTTGGAGCTTTCGGCCCTTTTCTTGAGCATTTCAATGCTCTCTCCTTGTCCCAAAATAGAGGAGGCGAAAAAGAAAAAAAGGATAAATGATACAGAAACAAATTTTCCCATAATGACCTAAAAAAGACGGGTAAGCCCCTCACTTATAGACCTTAAAATCGGTATTTACGTTGCATGAAAATAAAAATCAGGAAAAAAGAAAAATTTCTCTTTTCCTGATCGAATATTTACTTGGAGTATCGCAACATAAGCCTTCTATGGCACTTCTACGACGTCCAGGATTTGTGAAATTATTTCCTCTGTGGTGATATTCTCAGCTTCGGCTTCATAGGTCAGGCCAATGCGATGTCTCAATACGTCATACGCAACAGCTCTCACATCTTCAGGGATAACATAGCCTCTTCTCTTAATGAAAGCATAGGCTTTTGCCGTCAGTGCAAGAGCGATTGAAGCCCTTGGAGAACCTCCATAGTTCATGAGGGGCTTTAGCTTTTCGAGTTTTTTGGTCTCCGGAGTTCTGGTAGCAAATACGATATCAAGGATGTACTGCTCAATTTTTTCATCCATATAGATTTCTCGAACAGCAGTTCTTGCCATCAGAATATCCTGGATATTCACTACTGGATTTATGCTTACCGAATTCCCTCCAACATTCTGTCTGATGATTTGCCTTTCATCGTCCATGCTTGGATACGAAATCACACACTTGAGCATAAAGCGGTCAACCTGGGCTTCTGGAAGTGGGTATGTACCCTCCTGCTCGATTGGGTTTTGTGTTGCCAATACGAGGAAGGGCTCTTCCAGTTTGAAGGTTTCATCTCCGATGGTAACCTGTTTTTCCTGCATGGCTTCCAACAGGGCAGCTTGTACCTTGGCAGGAGAACGGTTAATCTCGTCTGCCAAAACGAAGTTTGCGAAAACCGGCCCTTTCTTAACAGAGAATTCCTGGGTCTTTTGATTATAAATCATAGTTCCCAAAACATCGGCAGGCAAGAGGTCTGGCGTAAACTGGATACGGCTGAATGAAGCATCGATGGCTTTTGAAAGCGATTTTATCGCCAGTGTCTTTGCAAGACCGGGCACACCTTCAAGCAAAACATGGCCACCAGACAACATGCCGAGCAGCAACCTTTCGATCATATATGATTGACCAACAATGGCTTTCTTAACTTCCATATTCAGGATATCCAAAAAGGAGCTCTGAATCTGAATTTTCTCATTGAGGGCTCGAATATCCGGTGCAGGATTAGGATTCATAGACGAAATTCTGTCTTTAATGCAGAGAATAATATTCTAGATACATGAAATTGTGCAACCAAAATTACCCGATTTGATTTCAAGATGCGAATTCAGAAATGTTAAACTTCCGTTAATGACTTTTTGAATTTAGATTGTCATAATTGGGTGTGAATAAATGGTGAATATAGCGAGGCTAAAGAAAAATCGGCTTCTTGACTATTTGGGAAATCGTACCTTTTTCGAACCGTTCATCGATGCTGTAAAACCGTTCAAACACAAATAATTACTTACGATGAAATATCACCTGATTGTTAAATGTTTTTGGTGTATTTATTGTGTGTAACAAGTGGTAAGTGAGTCTATAATCTTTACATCCCAACTATGATGGTATTTATAGATACTATAATTTTCCTTCTCTGGGGACTTTTTTCTCTAGCTGCTATTGCGGGTCTCTTACAGGAATTTCAGAGCAACCGCGAAACAGAAAGACCTGTATCTCTTTTGGAAGATGATGACCCAGTATTTTTAGTTTAACCTGTAATTTTGGTTAAAAGGACACCCCAAGCTACTCACCCGCTAACACCCAGACTACTATTCATGCACGCCTGCCGACTTTAGCTTACTAAAGTCCCTGCCGGGCTATGCTCAAATTTTAAGGTCGAAAAATATCAAAAGGAAAGGTCGAACCCATAAGTTCGACCCCAATTTTCATTTTATATGTATCCGTTTCAATCGGCTTCTTTATCAACGTACAGTTTTAGGGCTGCATTGATGACGTCTTTTACTCTGATTCCTTTCTGACGGGCAATCTCTCTCGCACGGTCAAGTACCTCTGTAGTAATCATGGTACTGAAAGGACTTTCCATGGCGCGGTTGATTTCCTTTTGGGTCATTTTTGGACGCTTTCTGGAATCAGGAAATAACTGATCAAAGACCTGGTTATCCAGGGCTTCTTCCATGGTATCCAAGAGCGATTTTTTCTTTTTATTCCCTTTTGGGGCTTCGCTATTGGTTTTGTGATTCTTATTCAAGGTATCCAGAAAGCCTTTCTTTTTCCTTCTAGAGGGAACAATCCTTTTCTGGTTGGGGATCACGTCATCGAGCATATCCTCCTCAAAAGCCTCACCTAATACGTCCAAAAACTTCTTTGCCATTCGATTGATGATCACACCGCCAATTCAGCACTTACACGCTTCACGACTTCCTTTGTTAGTTCTAAATAATCTTCTGCCCCATTACACAAGGCGTCATACTCAAATATGTGCTGCCCCATGCTTTGTGATTCAGCAAGGGCTACATTTCCTCTGATATGGGTATTGAATACGGCCTCTCCATAATTCTGTATGGCATATTCCAATACCTCGCGGTGAAGAACCTTCCTGTTGTCGTATTGAGTAATTACGACGCCAAGCAGATCAAGTTGGTTGTTCATCCGGGTCTTAACAGTACGCAAGATGCGGATAAAATCATCCATGCCCTTAAGGGCAAGTGATTCTGGTTGTAGGGCAACCATACAATAGTCGCTTGCAGTCAGGGCAGATATAGTGAGTGCACCCAATGAAGGTGGACAATCAATGATGATAAAGTCATAATTGTCTCTTACCTGATCCAGAGACTCCTGAAGGATAAACTCCTTACCAACTTCAGAATTCTTTTCAAAACCTGCCAGATGTACCGATGAAGGGATCAGATGCAGATTAGGTTCTAATTCCTGTATCACCTTCCTGACGTCATCCTGAAAGGCGAGTACCTGGTATATTGTTCTATCTTGTTTTTTTAGTCCAAGACAAAAACTTGCATTCGACTGTGGGTCCATGTCAATCAACATGACCTTGTATCCCGACCTTGCCAGGCCAGCAGCAAGATTTACAGCTGTGGTGGTCTTCCCCACTCCTCCCTTATGGTTGGCGATTGAAACTACACTCATTCAAATCAAAATTTTATCCCAACAGCATCTTTTGAACATTAAAAATTAAGAAAAGAGAATGTCTGTTCAAAAGTTTTTGCTAAAAAATATACTGATCTTTAAAATTACAGGAAAAGGTGAATAAATTATCTTAGCCCATTCCTTTAATATTAACGATAATTAGTAAAAAGGGTATACTTTTCCTAGGATAAATATCCACAATGCTGAGCAACCGAATTCTCATCAATTTGGACCATTGATCCATTCCTACTTTCAGTTTAACAGGAATTGTCCTTACTTTTAATAACTCACGGATCAAATAATTCGTCTCTCGTTTTTCCATCAAACCAAGAGGTCTCAATAAAAAATGTTCTTGCAATACCTCTCCTCTTGAGTTTGGCATCTTTTTCGCGAGTTAATAAACACAAACGAATCCAACACTTCCCACCGTTCTTCCATTCGTTCTTCATCCGCTTAACTTTGACCATCAATTATTCTCTTCTCACACATGGTGCTCATACAACCGGAATGGGATTTCTATTTTTGCAAGGTTGAAGGTCACCTGGCCTCAATCATGCTGGACCTTGCTTTGTCCAAACATCTTCCACTGGAAGAAAAACCTTACTTGATACAGCTGGCTGTCGCTATCCAAACGCCTGATATTCATGGACTAACACTTAGTTCTGAAGCCGAAGTATTGTTTATTATGGAGGATCGACTTGCGGAGCATCTCAGCGAATCGCTCCAGGGTATTTATGCTGCAAGAAGCACCTCCAATGGCAAAAGAACCTTTTATTTTTATTGTTCGTCATCTGTTGGTTACGAAGGGGTTATCTCCGAAGTCATGGATGGATTTAGCTATGAATACAGCGTCCAGAGTACGACAGATCCAGGATGGACATTTTATCAGCAGTTTCTATACCCCACTCCTCAGGAATATCAATCCATCCAGAATCGAAAGGTGGTGGATCAACTAATCGCTCAGGGCGATGACCCCAAAATTGAGCGGGAAGTGGCACACAAACTTTATTTCCCCAAGCTTGAATTGGCTGAGGAATGTGTGGAAAAACTTGAAAAAGAGGGCTTTAAGACTGGTAGAATCCATGAAAAAAGTGGATCTACTTTGGCAGAAGCTATTATCTTGAGAAATGATCCTGTCGATGTGGAGCATATGGACAAATTGGTCCAAATGCTAAACCAGACTGTAGGCAAGTTTGGTGGTGAATACCAGGGATGGAACACCACCCTGGCTATCAATGAATAAAAAATGGTGGACTGCTACATTAACAGTCCACCATTTTTTCCTTGAATAATTTTAGAAGCTGTTTGATTTTAGATTTTTAAGTTCATAGACAAGATTTTAAGATTCTGAGGAAATGATTATTAAACAGCTTCTTAATCAAGGAAATTTGCTATCGGGATCAATGTAATCCAACAATTTTTCCAATTCCCCTGCCTTATCGTCTCTTTTCCTTTTCTTATATCCATCAATCAATCGCTGAACCAAGGTCAAGATGATAAAAATCTTTGAACTAGGCCTATCAAATTTATCATTGAAAGGCTTGGACACTTCCTCCAGGTATTTCTCGAGGTCTTTCCTCGTAAAGAAGTTCCCTTTATTAAATGGATCGAGGAAAAATTCCTGTTTTTCATCCTGATAGGTAATGACGAAATAACTAGGCAAGATCATGCCCTGCATGGGAAGTTGTAACTCTTCGCACAAGACCAGGTACAACATACCCAAGGAAAGTGGGCTGCCTTTTTTCGTTTCAAGTAAGGTATTCAGGAAAAAGTTTCCAGGCTCGGAGACAGCCTTGCGATTAGGGCGAAACCTTTCTTTGGTAAACAGCATTTTGCTGATGACTTTAAGCCTTTCAGGCAGGGTCATGCTAGAACGCATTTCCAGCCAAATTCTATTTACCAGTCTGTTTATTTGATTTCTGTAGGGTTCAAAATCCAGTTCGGGAAATTGATATTTACTGACCAATATCCAGCCATTCAGGAGATTACCTCCACCTGCCATTCTCCACTCTCTCAAATCCAGGATGGTGTCTCTGGATTGAATGGAATGAATAATCTCCTCAATTCTTTCCTGAATATGCTCGTCTTCCTGGCTTTCCCAGGCTGCTTCCAACTCTGGCAAAACCTCCTGCCCTAATTCAATCAGCTTGTTTCTGACATTCATTTCCACACTTGGATCGTCATCATCAAGCAAACTAATCAATGCTTTCAGTTCTGAATCTTTCATGCTTAGTTTAACTGATTATTCCCATTAAGGTTGCAGTTTGCCTCCCCTCCTGCTCATATATATCCCCAAGCCGACACCCATTGCTGCCAGCAGAAAAATTCCAAGAGCTATCAACAATTGAAACTTGCGTAATGGGCTATAATCGCCAATCAGGATAAATCCGCCCCAATAAAATGGGTGGGCAGTCAGGTGGTCTCCCTGGCTCAAATAATTCAACTTGGCTTCTCTTAAGGCTTCATCCTTGTCCTTGCCATTTTCCAGTTCTTTGTAGAAGTCCTCAATGATCCGTGAAGTTGCCAAGTCATTTACTTGCCAAAGTGAAGTCAGTACACTTTTGGCACCTGCATAGGACGCTCCCCATGCAAGACTAATGATGCCTTCACCTCTTTTCATCTCCCCTACCCCGGTTTCGCAAGCACTTAATACCATCAGTTCAGCACTTAGGTTCATGTTGAATAGCTCAAAGACCTCAAGTGATTGGTCTTCGTCCCCCTCAACTTCAGGGCTGAAATATATGCTGGAATAGAGTGGGTTTTGGTCATCTACCCTGGCATGAGCAGCTATGTGAATGATTTTGTAGGCATCAGCCAATTGCTTGAAATTTCCTTCGGAAGCCTCTTCTCCTGAAAGTAGTTTTCCACCCATGATGTTTCTTGCTTTTTGGGCTTCTTCATAAGCGTAAGGAAGGTCTGCGAGATCGCTCCTCAGGGTTGCCAGGTTTTTATCTCCGGTAGGATATGCGGGAGCGAAGGCAATAAACTTCTTGCCAGCGGGCAGGGCAAAGCCTTTATTGCCTTTGGTATTCAACAGTTTAGCTGAATAGGTGTAGCGGAACTGGTATTTCTTGATCAAGTAAGAAAAGTTTTTGTAGGCCTTGGCTTGCTCTGGCATTTCTGACAACAACACGTCAAAGGAAAGGTATCCCAAAGCCCCGTCGGGAACCAGGGTGATTTTCTGAGGCAATTCTAAGGCCTCGAGTGGTTCCCAAATGTATTGGTAGAGATCATTTGCCAATTTAGGATAATTAAGCCCTTCACCTTCATTTTTGAAGGACGCCAACAGTTCCTCTCTAAGTTCCTTAACCTTGTGGCTCCACTTTTTGGGGGCTTCAATCTTTATGAAATCCGTAGCCCCTTTTTTCAAAACAATGGCAAAAGCAGTAGAATCACCTACAAAAAATTCGACCAGAGCTTCATCTTTTCTTAGGTCAGCCTGAATTTTCTCGGAATTAGCCAGGGTAGGCTGGTAACGAATCTCCATATAAGAAGGATATTCGCGAGTCAGGCGCATGGCCAGCTTTTCATATTTTTCATTGAGTTCCAGTATCTTTTGCTGCCAACCTTCAACCTTGGCAAGGAGCGCTGGCCGTCCCATTTCTTTTGCGATACTTACCTGCTTTTGAAGATAATAGATTTCTCTTCTCAAAGATTGTTCTTCCTGCTGTACTGCCTCCGGGATGCCCGAAAAGGTCAATGCTTGCTGGGCCTTCAAGGACTCTGATAGGAGGATTGCTTTGCTTTTCTCTGCGAAGTCAAAGGCCTTCTTTACCCATTCTTCAGAACCATCAGCTTTGTAAAGTTCATAAAGTGCTACCAAACCTTGCTCAAATACCCTATGCTTTTCCTTCAATAATTCTGTTTGGGAATCAAATGACTTATTCTGATACCTAAGTGAATCCAGGTAATTGGCAGTCAGTTGATAGGCATTATAACTTTTGAGCCAATCTTCCTTACTTTGGCTATTAGCTGCTTTGGACATATAATAGCGGCCCGTAAGAGAGAGGTTTTGCACCAACATTTTAGTGGGCTTCAACCTTCCTGTTCTATGCTTGATTTTTGGAGTTTCCAGGTCAATATCTACATTCAACACATCATAGGCCTTTTGGAGGTTTTCATCTGCTTCCCCCAACTTATTTTGCCCCATGAGTGCGCTCACGATATAGAATCCTGTACTATTTTGCCCGTCATCTCCCCTCAATTTTTGAAAGAGCCTTCCGAAATATAGTGCCCTGTCGTAATCCCCTTGCTCATAAAAAATATAGGATAGGGTAACATAAGACTGCGCCAATAGCATTTCTGGCCTTGGAGAAAGGTACTTGCCATACTCAAGGGCTTTGTCAAGGGCTTGTTCGAGTTTCTCAAAATCCCTTTGTTCTGCGGCAATTGTAGCATCTTGCCGGCACATGGTAAATGACTCCATGACTGGAGGGTTTTCCATGTTATTAATGGCATTCCATGCCTTCTCATTATAGAGGATAGCATTTTCGATATCCCCTTTTTGTTGGTAAAACTGGGAAATATTGCCCAGGGCACCTGCTGCATAGCGCGAGTTTGGCCCATGGATACCTACCGCGTTTCTATAATAATACTGGGTGTATTCGATGGCCTTGTCCCACTGTCCATTTTCACTATAAATCACACTGATGAGGACATAGACTTGGGACTCACTCGGGTTATTGATTTCATGATAAAGGTCTTTGGCGGCATAGGCATATCGAGAAGCCATTTCAAAGTCTTTGAGCATGATCATCCCTGCCGCCAGGTTGTAACAAGTCTTTGCCTGATGAAATTTTGAGGGAGAGGGAAGTTTTTCGTGGTATTGTAGTGCCAGTTTGAGGTTTTCCACTCCTTCATGCAACTCCTGTCTTTTCAACTGAAGGCCACCAATGTCCATGTAAGCCTTACTTAACTCAAGATTTTTAGGAGGAGAGCATTTTTTAAAAATATCAATCGCTTTATAAAATAGGTCTTCAGCTTCTTGAAGTTTGCCCTGGGTCATGTAAAAAACTCCTTCATTGGTATAGAAAATACCGGCAAGTTCGGACTCGGCAATATTCATTTCCTTTATCCTGTCGGAGGCTTTGTCCAGCTTTACCCTCGCTTTGTCCAATTTCTGCCACCTTGTATAAATAAAGCCTTCCATCATGTTTACATACACAGCCAGGGTATCCCCCCATTGATTGAGGTTGGATGCGAGACTACCTGCTCTTTCTGCATGGGCAATTGCGTTGGGATAGTCCTTTTTGAAAAGACTTACGTGTGCTTCAAAGTACTGGCGTTCAGCCTCCATTAATTCTGCCCAATAGCGTTCTACGGGACCACTGGCGAGGGCTTGTTTATTAAAATACATGGCACTGTCCAGTTGGTCAAGCACCAGTTTATCCCAGCCCATGTCTCGGTAATACTGCCCCATTTCCAGGGAGTTTACGTCCTGTGCCTGAGCAATATGAGTCAAAAAGAAGAGAATCCCCAAAAGGTAAAATACTTTGAGAAGGGGGGCTAAAGGCATGCGATCCATTTGATAAAGTTATTGGCAGTAGAGGCAAAATATCAATAAAAGATATAATATAGTAAATATGACCTTACCATGCCACGAATAGCCAGTTTCGACCAAAGGATTCATGTATACATGGTATCCATTAGTTTACCTGTGGAGCTGACATGTAACATGAAAAGGAAAGAAAGTAACAGGAAGCCTCAGCCTTTGCTCGTGGGTATCAAACTGCCTTCAACTGGGTACGTCTTTCAAGTTCCGCTATAATTTCATTTAGCATATATAATTGGGGAAGGATGGCATAGGAAATCATGGTCTGCTGCCTTTCCTTATCGACGATGGTCAGGGATTTTCCTCCACGATAATGGAGCATTTTGAGTTTGGCAATATCCTTATACAGGATGGTTTCGCTTTCACCTTTGAAACCGGGTTTGGGGATGGAAATGCCATATTCATCCAGGACGATTTCCTGCTGTACTTTTAGGCTATTCTGGTATACCTGGAAGGATTTATAGCCTGTTCGAAGGAAAAATGCAGCACCAGCGAGGCAGAGAATGATGGTAGGAATTCTGGGAATGAGAACATTAGGGAAGATTTCAAAACCACTGTCATTTGTAATTACCTGGTAGAGAAGGGCTATTCCAAGGACTGCGCATAGGATTATGAGCATGATGAAATAGCTTGGGTTGGCTTTGTAGGGGTATTTGATGGGGTTCATGGGACTTGTTGCCTGATGTTGATGGATGATTTGGGTTTAGGATTGTTGCTTACTTAAAGATAGTCGAAAGGGTGGGCGTTTTGTCATCTGTGGGCTTGTTTTTTTTTAGGAAAAGGTCAGTTGTATTGGAGCTTATTGGATGGGGTGTGGGTTTCCGGCTTACCCTTTTGTATCAAAAGGAAAAAGCCTTGGTAAATTATTAATTTACCAAGGCTTTGTGATCCCATCAGGACTCGAACTATTACAAATTTTCGACAATTATTCTTCCCTCATTTTACACAATCTCCTCAAAAACAGGCAATTAAATAACAACCGAATCAAATAGAAGAAAATATCATATCGAAATACAAAGAAAAACTGTCAGTAAATGTGTCAGTAACTTTTCAACTTCTTATCTTAGGGAGACAATATCACCCTAACTGGATCTATGGCCTCCACAAACTATTACCTGGATAAGAAGAACTCCGAAAAACCCACCTACATCATCCTTTCAATTTCAGATCAAGGAAGAAGATACAGGGTATCAACGGGTGAAAAAATCCTTCCATCCTATTGGAATGATAAAAAGCAAATTGTTAAAAGGACCTATACAGGAAGTCCAGAGCTAAACGCCTTCCTCAAAAAATTTGCGGAGGCTGGTCTAGGAATTCTTAGAGAAGAAAAAACCGAAGGTAGAACCATCACAAACCAAGATCTGAAAACACGCTTGAATAAGTTCTTCCTTCCCGAAGAAGATAAGCAGGTAGAGGATTTTTCTTTCTGGTCTGTATGGGAAATGTTTATTCAAGACTCCATTTCAAAAGGGAGAAAACCAGGTACCCTACGAACATACAATACCCTTTACTCTCGACTTACTCGATTCGAGGCCTCCACACATTTCAACCTAACCTTTGAAAATCTTGATGGACGCTTCAAAGAGTTGTTCGATTATTTTCTTTTGGAGGAATTAGAGCTGGAGCATAGTACGGTACAGAAGACCTTCAAGATCCTTAGACGCTACCTAAACTATGCGTGGAGGTTGGGCCATAACCCTCATATCGAGTATCAGAAATGGGAACTAGAAAAGGAAAAGACTAAAGTCCCAATCGCCCTAAGACAATCTGAACTTGATCAATTAGCTGAATATGATTTCTCTCAAAGTTCTAGGCTTGAGAAAGCCAGGGACTTATTCGTATTCCAATGCGAAACAGGAATGCGTGTAGGTGATCTATTGAAGCTCAAGAGAGAAAACATAACAGCTTATAAAGGGCATACGCTGCTCACCTACTTTGCAGAGAAGACTGGCGAACATATTGAAGTGCCTATTGACCTGGAGAGGTTTCCGTATTCCGTCAAAATCCTTGAAAAATATAGTGTGGAGGGAAGAGAAAACTGTTTCCCTCGAATCTCTCAGCAAAAGTATCGGGATTATTTGAAAGAGGTCTCAAAGATCGCTGGCTTAGATCGGGAGACTACCACCACCAAAAACATAAAAGGGAAAGCTATCCAGGAAAGAAAACACCTACACCAGATAATCGCGACGCATACAGCTCGTAGGACCTTCATCAGCCTTTCTCATGAAGCAGGTATGCCTATATCTTGGATCATCCTTTATACGGGTCAGAAGAGCTATCATATGGTCTTAAAATACCTGGAGATGCACAGAGACCATAAGTTAAACCTAGCCCTTAACCCTACGCCAACAAGGGTTGGGAAACCCAAGATGAAGAAGGTCATTTAACCAACATCCCCTATTATTTTTTGAAGTAAATGGAAAAGAAAATCTTCTTCAAATATGTCTTGGATACCCAATCTCCAGGCTATCATAACGAGAATCAATTAACCCTTAATAGATTCTCCCATTTCCCTAATGCAAAATTAGCCAGGGAGCATGAGGAGCAAAACCCTTTAACTATCAAGCCTGGAGAAGGGGATAGGCTATTCCTTGAACGACTCTTTGGGAACTCCACCAATAATTGGATGAGTTCATTCTCTGGAAATGCCTTTAGAATTAAGGGCTTTTTGGAATTCCATTTGGAAGAATTTCTTAACTCATATCCAGAAAGTGAAGAAGAATTTGTTGAGTATGTGGTCTCCTTAGCCCTTTCATTTAATTTCTATAATCCTTCCGCAGAAAGATCTATTAATCGAATTAAGGATATTGTGGAGGACTGGGAAAAGGAGAAAAAGGTATCTCCTAGCCCTTCAAGTATTCCTCAATATATTCCATCTGAATACATTGTTCATCCAGACTACCAAGAGAAGGTCCTAACAACGCTTGAACCAATTCTTCATCAGAAGACGGCAGCATCCAAAGAGAAGGTATTAAGTGCATTACAAGGCTTTGTCCCTAAGGAAAAGATACTAGTAGACGCTAGTAGTATCCAATTTGGCTATTTCTTTAAAACACTGATTAACAAGGGAATCATCAAAGTTTCTCAGAAACAAGTGATTACATGGATTATTAGCAGTTTCCTATATTTCAATAAAAGTCAGCAGAAATGGCAGGAATTTGACCATAGCAACCTCAATAACAACATGGCAAAGGATGCAAAACCTCCACGAAACCCAATCCCAACCGATATAATTTTATAAAAAGTACTGAATTCATACTGAACTTTTAGCTGAACACCTTGAGTTCAGTATCCTAATCCAGTCTTCTTTGACCCAAACTTTAACAGTTAAGCAAATGAAGACTAATCCATCAAAATCCGAAATTGTTGTTCTTACCCTCTCTGAAATCCTGGGTTTAATTAAAGAGGAGGTCAAGGCAACTGTCTCGAAAATTCTCAAAGATCCAGAGAATTTTATCCAACCTGAAGAGGAGCAACTCTTGGACATAAACCAGGTTGCAGAACTTCTCAAAACCACACCCCAGAATATCCATGCGAAAAAGGCCAAAGGGCAAATTCCATTTGTCCGATTTGGCGGTAGAGTCTTATTCAAAAGATCGGAGGTCATAGCCTCTCTCAAATCAATCCGAGCTCATAGGAAGAGTAAATCAAGGCTTTAATAATAATATGCATTTACAGACAATTTTTGTCTCACCAGGAGTGTTGGATTCAATCCTCATATCACATCAATGGGAATCGATCTCAGACAAAGTAAACGTCTGGCGTCGTTTACGCGCCGTCTCAATAAATGCAACGCGCCATAGAGACCATTTAGGAAATCCTAAACTTGAAGGAAATATCAAAAACCTCGGTTTTAAAGTAGATTCTAGGGGAATAATCATTTTTGGAAGTATTCCCAAATTTCTCTTTAACCAAAATTTCACCGTCCCGACGCCGGAGGATATCAGACGATTCTTTCATAAAATTGAAGAAATATTAGACTGCGACGTCTCTGACTTTAACATTTACCGCCTTGATATTTCAGCCAATATTATTGTCAATAGCCCACCACAACAATATTTTGAGTACCTAGGAGATTGCAGGTATTACAAGCGATTTATTCAAGATGGTTCTCTCTATTATCAAAATACCCAAAGGCAATTCGTCCTTTATGATAAAATCCGAGCCCGCCGCCGCCATGAGAAACTTCCAGAAAAATTTCGCGACGCTCATGTACTAAGACTTGAATACAGGATAATAAAAAGAGTAGCCAAACGTCTAAAGAAGAAATCATTTACAGTCAAAGATCTGCTTACTGAAGATACCTTTCAAAAGCTTAGAGACCTTTGGCTAGCAGAATACTGTCGCATTGATAAGTCCGCTGAAAAGAGATTTTCCTTGAAAGGTGCTAGAACGCCTAAGGAAACAATTGATAGGCTAGCAGCCTATGCAATTAATGAACTAGGACTATCCTGGGTGCGAAAGCAAATTGATGAGACCTTCATTGTAGACGGATCAAAGCATAGTAGAACTATTCAACGAAATAGGGATAGGTCCAAAAAGAGGGTCAGAGAATTATCAAAAATGGACCTAATCTCTCCTAATTCACTGGTTTCTGAGTTAAATTATAAGGTGAATCAGGTGTTTTTTTAACAAGTTCAAAACCGATAACACTGACTATCAATCACTTACAAGAAAAAAGTTTAAAAAAGTTGTAAAAATAAGGCAAATTCAATATTACTTCAGTCTATTATTATTTTTATATAGAAATTATTGATCAAATTAAAATGTTCATTTATGCCAAACCATAAAATCACCAAAACAGATTTTCTGGGATTTCTAAAATGTCAAAAATCAATCTGGCTAAAAAAAAACAAGCCTCAATTGCATAATGAACCAGAAATTGACCCTTATGAGATGATGTTAATTAAGGGAGGAGAGGAAGTTGAGATCTTAGCGAAAGAATTATTCCCTGGCCATCATGAATTCTCTTTAGGAGAGGATCAGAATAATATCCTATCTAAAATATCCGAAACTGCTAGTGGGGCTTTTTACCAGCCATCTTTTGTTACCGAGGAAAATCTTTTTGCGAGGGTTGATTTTTTGGAAAAGTTAGAGGATGGCACATTTCATCTTATCGAAGTCAAATCCTCGAAAAATGATAAACCAGAACATCATAAAGATTTAGCCTTTCAGAAATATGTATTAGAAAAAAACGGACTCACTATCTCAAAGACATCAATAATATTGCTAAATGGGGATTACACGTTAGAAACTGACCAGGTAATCCCGGAACAGCTCCTCCTTTCAAAAGATGTAACTGAAGTAGTAAATTCCATTAAAGATCAAACTGAAGAAGAAATTAATGAGGCTGTTAGGATAATTAACCTGAATGAAATTGATGAAAGTTCATGCTCCTGTCTTCATAATACTAAGCGGAATCACTGTTCAAATTTTGAGTACTTCAATGGGACCCTTCCTCCAAATTCTGTTTTTGACCTCTCGGGAATTAGAATAGGCCGCCTCCAACCCTTAATCAATCAGGGAATTAGAAAGATTAAAGATATTCCAGATAGGTTCACATTAAGTCCTAAACAAAATAAACAAAGAAAATCTCTCCTAGAGGAAAGGCCTATTGTTGATTGGGAGAACATAAAAGAAATACTCTCAAGTCTCCAATATCCCTTACATTTTATAGATTATGAGGCATATTCTTCTGCAATTCCCAAACTTGTTGATACAAAAGCCCATCAACATTTAGTATTTCAAGTTTCTATTCATACACTAACCGAAGATGGGACCTTAACCCACCATGAATATGTATCTGATCAACTTGAAAAGCCAGACTCCTTGTTAGAAAGTATGAAAAACTTTACAGGTCTAACTGGGACTTTCATTTCTTGGAACAAAACCTATGAAACATCTAGGAATAAGGAGATGAAAGAACTTGCTCCTGCTTATGGAGAATATTTAGATTACATCAATGATAACATGTTTGATCTAATGAATATTTTCAAATCAGACTATATTGATTTTCAATTCCAAGGGTCTGCTTCAATAAAGAAAGTATTACCGGTTATCATACCAGAATTGAGTTATGAGGATTTGCAAATTCAAAATGGAACAACAGCAAATGAACAATGGGAAAGATTAGCTATTGCAAGAAACCTTGGAGCGGACCAGGAACAGGTAAGGCTAAATTTACTAGAGTATTGCAAACGGGATACCCTTGCAATGGTCAAGATATTTCAATTCTTGCAGAATCAGATAACAAATTAGCAGTATAAGAGAACTTAATTTTTTTTTCAGTATTGATAATACAACTTCAAAAATGTCAGACCAATTACCTTTAGATCCAATCTACAATCATTTCCAGCTAGAATCCTCTTTTAAAATGCTTAAAGCTAATCAGTTAATTGAAGAAGGAATTGGTCCAGAGGAACTACTGAATAATGGCTCTTCATTTATTGACAAAAAAAGGTTGCTAGACTATATTTTGACAGAAAAAAGACAAGGATTATTAGGCTTCACACTAGTTAATCTGTCAATGCTTTTTCATTGCATTAATGAAACCTCCACCTCAAATGAGGTCAAGTTTAAATCAAAGCAATTAAAAAGGATATGTGATGAAAAGATTGTAGAGTTAGTTTCTCCTCTAATCTTGAAGTTCTTCTTTTGGGATATTGAACGACGGAATTGGGCAGACCATCAGAAATCTGATAAAGTAAAATTCTTAAGAGAATTAAGCCTACAGTTACAATCTGAACTTGAAGGTTCCTATTCTCATATCACCCATAAATATTTCACGCTCCTTCTTGAAAGGGTGAAAGGTCTCTTCACCAACCTAGATCAAAATTCAATTGAAGAACTAGAGAAAACAAATGATAAGCTTGGTTATAAATTCACAATTTATGACATGATTAATTCTTTAGATGAGATAATTGAAAATGCTAGGAAATCAGATAATGATGTTATTTCTCAGATTGATGATGTATATGGAATTATTGCAAAGGAATTTAGATCAGGATTAATTAAATCTGATGGGAGATTCCATTTTTTCTTAAGAAGCTTTGTGAATGCCCAATCTATGTTCAAGGAAATAATTATCAATCAAATCGACATTCTTGAGAACTCTATATCAATTGGAGAGTCCAAAATTCATCAATTGCTTTTAGAAAACAGATTTATTGAATTCTCTGATGAGATTAAATCTCTTTTTGCTTCGGTCCCAAATCAATTAGTCAAGAACACCAACGAGGCTTATTATCATATCTTCATTCACCTAATTCTAAAATTATCTGGATGCAAAATAGAATCAGAGGTATCAACAAACTTGGGCAGAATTGATGCAGTAATTGAGACAATTAATGCGATTAATATTGTTGAGTTCAAAATGGATGGGCAAGGAGATCCATTAGAACAAATTAGGGCAAAAAAATACTTCCAAAGATACCTTAATAGTCATAAACGAATCAACCTTATAGGAATGAGTTTTGATAAAGTCGATCGGAATGTTAAAAATCTAATAGTTGTGGAGGATTTTCATAATCATCAACAGTGGGGGGATAAGTAAAGTTGGAATTCGATGGCATTATGTTAAATATAAAAATCTTGAAATTTATGATACCAAAATACTATGAAGTGTTTATAAATCTATTTCAAAAATTGGAGGAAAGTAGAGTTGAATAATTCTCAGAATCGCAGCTTTTTAGATCAGTACTTATGCTTCACTATTTCCTAATTTTTGCAATTAATAGAAAACAATGATCAAAAAATGTGAGGTATTAGTAGCCTCCATTTATTTGTTAATTGAGGAGTGAAAGTCCTAAGAATTGGAATCTCTGTGAATCAAAAATGGCCTGCGGAGAGGCAATAAATGGATAGGTATGATTTCTATCCTGTCCTTTCATAGAAATTGTACATTCTTTATGTTTGGTTATAAATATTAAATGTCAGAAACTTTGATCCCTTTATTAGAAGCAGTTGAATTCCATAGGGTTATTACAGAAGGTGGTTCAACCTATCCATGGATTGTGACAGCAACTGATGGCAGAACGAGAAGTCAATACGTAGTAAAATTATACAAACAAGATCATCAGTACAGGCCAAATAATAAAGAGATTATTGCCTCTGTACTTCTTGATGAATTTGATCTTAATACTCCTGAATTTGCTCTAATAAATTTTTCAGAGAACTTTATTTCGACTCTATCCCCAGAAATAAAGTTACGCTTAGAGGGTATCGATACTAAACCAAAGTTTGCAACAAAATATTTACCTGGTGTGGAAACTTTTTCTCCATCTTTACACTTCAAAGAATTAAGCAAATACAATATAGAATCAATATATGCCTTTGATAAACTAATAAGGAATGTCGATCGGAGGATTGGTAAACCCAATATTCTTTTTGGGGAAAGTGAAGCTTTTTTAATTGATCACGAGCTCTCATTAAATGTTAACCAAGTCGTTATTGAAAAAGTAGAGAATGAAGATTGGAGTTATTTGAAGGATAATAATCCAAAATCAGAGCATGTATTCCTCAAAGCCCTTAAGGAGGCAAAATCCTTGGATGATGAGTTGACTTTTGATACTTTTGATTTCTATCTAAATTTATTAAATCCAAGGAAATTGATTCCTTATCAGGAAAAAATGGAGGAATTAAATTTTGAGGTTGATGATTTTGTAGATATTATTAGATATCTACAAATTGTAAAAGAGAAAAGACCTAGCTTCATACAAGCTTTAAGAAACTCGGTTAATGATGAATAGTCGAAGATACTATTACTCTGTATTAAGATATCGCCACTCCTACTTGCTTAATGAAGTGGTTAATATTGGATTGCTGATAATTCTCCCAGAAGAAAATAAAATTCAATTCTTTTTTCCAAGAGCTTTAGAACGATTGAGTTCACTTTACCAGGATTTATCAGTTTCTCAAATAAAAAAGTATCTCAAGGCTTTTAAAAGGAAAAGCGAAGAATTAAATGAAGGTTTTGAAGAACTAGTAAATAAATACGAAGGGTTTAAAGACTATCATTCTGTAAAAAGAATAATCAAAAACTATTTCTTGATACAGGATGCAAGTAGCTTGTATTTCGGCGATGTTAAATCTGGGCTTGATGGTCATTCCATCGTAAAGGAGATAAAGGAGTTATATTTTTCTCCATACTCTAAGCCAACTAGAATTTCCAGGAAGGATGAAAACTACTTAGAGGATACTTTTATTAAAGGACTTTCTCAAAAGGTGTTTAATAAAACAAAGTATGATAAATACACAAATAGGAATTTTAAGGTTTCCAGTGGAATAATAACTCAAGAATTCCCATTTGCATGGAAGAATGGCCATACTAATATCATT
>JALEFZ010000011.1 GCA_022760475.1 Bacteroidia bacterium
GAAGAATAATGGCAAATCTGTCTTGGGTAGGGTTGGGAAATAGGAAAAGTTGATTTTCCTCTCCAATGCTTGATTGAAGGATATTCATAGCCAAACTGGCATTTGGAATCCCATAGCCTAGAAACTCATCGGGATTGTCGTATTGAGAGGCAGATTGTTTTAGCGCATCATAAATTTGGGTATTGGTGGCATTGGGGAAGGCTTGAATCAAGCAAGCTGCTAACCCAGAAGCGATAGGACAAGAGAATGAAGTACCACTTCCTCTTCTAAGCTCTCCATCAGGGAAAATCAAAAAATTCCCCTGTCCCAGAGCTGAGATATCTGGCTTGACACGGCCATCAGCAGAGGGACCTTGGGAGGAAAATGTCGCGTACTCAGCACATGGATTTACTGCACCGATGGCCAATACCGAATCACCATCAGCAGGCATCACGAGTCCTCCAGCACCACTGTTCCCTGCACTGTTCACTACCACAATTCCTCTGGAAGCTGCAAGGTCTGCTGCTCTGGTAATGATGGAGGTATTTCCATCTCTGTCATTGGGTCCATAGTTTCCTATGCCACCATCGAAGGTGAAATACCCCAAAGAGGTAGTAAATACCTGTGCGCCCATGCTATCTGCGAATTCTGCCGCTGCTACCCAATTGTCTTCTTCCTGGGTAGTTTCAGAAGCGTCATTTTCGGTTCGGAGAAGGATGAAATCGGCATCAGGAGCTGAACCTATGAGTCCGAGCGCAGTATCTCTAGCAGCCAAAATGGAGAAGACATAGGTTCCATGTCTACAATGTTCACAGGAGTGGTAAAGACTTTCATCTCCATCTACATAATCTCTGGTAGCAACAATTCTATCATTGTCTCTCAAATGCTTGAATCCGTCCAATTCGTTTACATTGAGGTAGCCATTGTCAAAGACTGCTACCAAAACATCATTGCCGGAGTAACCCATTTCATGTAATCGATCGAGTCCAACCATGCTTAATTGCCTGCTAGGTAATTCTGCATCTTCAATTTCTGGACAGCTCATAATAGCTCCCAAAGCAGAAGGTTCATCCAGGATTAGCTCATAACTGGCGATTTTTTCGACCGATTTTACAAAGGACAGGGTCCTGACCCATGCTGCATCATGGGGTGTCAAAAAAGCTGAAGCCGCATTGAGCCATCTGGATTTTAGTCTGGTGGTGATGCCAGCATTTTCCAAGATTCCTATATAGGACTGGTTCACAGGGAAGTCATAAAAATCCAGACTCAGCCCTTGGTTAGCCCTTCTCTCAATTGCCCTGGGAGATAGAACATCCTCTGGCTTTATGTCTCCTGTCTCTCCTTTATCTGTAAAGAATATCCAGTACTTTGACTCCTGTGCATTTGATACATTTAGCAGGAAAAGGAATGAAAGTAGTGGGTACAGACATTTTTTTAGTTCATGCATTTGTCGTAAAGATTTAGTTTTCAAATCACATCACTACAATGTATTTGATCGTGTTTGCTGGAGGTATAACTGATATCGGATTAGCTTGTTCTAATATGATTGAAAAGACTGTCATATCTGCCTCAACCAAATAATGAATATGTCCATTTGGGTCCTCCAAATCGACCAAGCCTTCCCTTGGCAAGGGAGTAACAAAAAATTCTCTTCCTTCATTCGCTGCTTGTAAATCGGCCAATGTCATGCCTACAGATATTTTTTCAGCTGTATGGAAGGCGGGACTTGCTATCCTGATCCTGTTTAGACGGCTATTATTCAGTTTTTCATCAGTGAACTGTCTATCGTCAATAAAATCCCCTTCAAATACAAGCTTGCCTTCAGCCAGATCAACCGTTCGCGACAACCAAATATATCCTCCTCCTTCTTCAACTGAATCTCCCACGGAGACAAATCCCAACTTTTTCAGGTCAAGATTTACCAAATCATCTCCTATTCTTACAAAGTCAAGCCCATCTCGGTAAATTTGGGTTCCTACAATAAGTTTTGAAGATTGTTCGGGCTCCTCTTTTTCACCCTCTTCTTGCTGGCATGAAAAGAGTATACAGGCCAGGAAAATGCTCAACAATATCCTTATTTTCATATATGAAAAATTTAGTTTAAATATAAAAAAACTGTTGAGATAAACTCCCAACAGTTCTTTATTTCATAATGTAGCTTAAATCAGAAGCTACTAACTCAATCCGAATATATTTTTGAATTTATCAACCAAATCAAGCCTTTCCCAAGTAAAAAAGTTGACCTTGGTGAGCTTTTTGGTTCTGACCTGGGACTCTACTCCATCATGGTTCTCAATTCTAACATAATTGAGTTCAATTTCAGATTCATAAGGCTTCCTTCCCATATGGCCATAAGCTGCTGTTGGCCTAAAAATTGGGTTTCTCAATTCCAACCTTTCCTCAATAGCCTTTGGAGTACAAGAGATGTTTTTCATGATTTGCTCAGCGATTTCGCTGTCGCTAAGGCTGAGTTTGGAAGTACCGTAAGTGTTGACATTGATTGAAACAGGCTCAGCCACTCCGATTGCATACGCCAATTGCACCAAAACCTCATCTGCAACTCCAGCAGCCACCAGGTTTTTTGCAATGTGCCTGGAAGCATAGGCTGCCGAACGGTCTACTTTCGAAGGGTCTTTTCCTGAAAATGCACCCCCACCATGCGCTCCTTTACCACCATAGGTATCTACAATGATTTTTCTTCCGGTAAGTCCTGCATCTCCATGAGGACCGCCAATGACAAACTTTCCTGTCGGATTTACGTGGTAAATGGTATCCTTGAGTAACTTGGCTGGGATTACCCTGGGTACAAGAATATTGATGATATCTTCTTTAATTTTTGCCAGCATAGCATTGTCAGCAGCAGCCCTGGCTTCCGCCGTGTTGTTTTCCGCCTCAATAAATTCATCATGCTGGGTCGAAAGGACTACCGTATGAACGCGAATAGGTTGGTTATTGTCATCATATTCAATCGTTACCTGTGATTTGGAATCAGGACGAAGGTATGGCATCAACTCAGGCTCATTTTTTCTGATATTTGCAAGTTCCTCTACCAATCTGTGAGAAAATGCCAAGGCCATTGGCATATATTCCTCCGTTTCATTGGTTGCATAACCAAACATCATCCCTTGGTCTCCGGCACCTTGTTCTTTTTCTTCCCCTTCATCTACACCTCTTGCGATGTCTGGAGATTGCTCATGTAGTGCAGAAAGGATGGCACATGAACTGGCACTAAACTGATATTGGTCAGAGGTATATCCTATTTCATTTATGGTTTGCCTTACTACTTTTTGGAGGTCAACATAAGCCTGAGTCGTAACTTCTCCTGCCAGAACTACCTGTCCTGTCGTAACCAACGTTTCACATGCTACCCGTGAGGAAGGGTCTTGACGAAGCATTGCGTCTAGTACTGCATCTGAAATCTGATCTGCAATTTTATCCGGGTGGCCTTCTGATACTGACTCAGAAGTAAAAAGGTAAGCCATATATTTAGTATTTATGAGTAGAATTCAATGCGGCAAATTTGCAGGAACATCTGACAAAATACAAACCTTCTGCGGGGATACACGCTTTTTAGTTCAAGGTACAAGTAATGACTTCCCAGTTTTAAGTCAAAAAATGAAAAAATAGCTAATTTACGCTCCCGATAATTTTTGAGGACAATAGTAGATAGAATGGCCAGGAAAAAAGAAAAGAGAAAAGCCGGGTTTCACGAGCTCCCAAATTGTTTTGATCGCAATACCAAAAATAAAGGACGATGGGGTGAATATTTTGGAAATGATTTGCCTATCATTCTGGAATTAGGCTGTGGAAAGGCTGAATTCAGTTTAGCTTTAGCGAAGAAATATCCTGAACGAAATTATGTTGGGATTGACTTAAAAACTGACAGGATGTGGTATCCTGCTAGCATTGCTGTGGATGAGGGTCTTTCCAACCTGGCCTTTTTGTGGATTCATTTGCTTGAAATAGATGAACACTTTGGAGAAAAGGAAATAGATGAAATTTGGATTACCTTTCCAGATCCATTTCCCAAAGCCCGGCAAGCTAAGCACAGGATGATCAACCCTCCATTTTTGGAGAAGTATAAATCAATACTTAAACCAGATGGAAAGGTGAAATTTAAAACCGATAATCGGGAATTATTCCTGTACAGCCTTGAAGTATTTGTCAAAAAAGAAGGGGTCAAATTGGATGAACTGAGCTTTGACCTTCATGCTGCGGAAGAGATGCCGGAAGACTATAAATTCAAAACTACCTATGAGAAGGAATTTTTGGCCATGGGCCTTCCGATAAATTATGTCGGCTTTTCCTTTGTGGATAAATAAGATCCTAGGCCCTTGCAGAGGGACGAACCTCATAGATTTCACTCTCTGAGATCTCAAGAAGGATCATGTCGCAATGAACTTGAGACTTTTTGACTATTTCCGAATAATTCTCCAAATCCAGTTGATCTGCAACTTTGACGATCCACTCAATGATGAGCTCTGGTTTTTCTGTGTAGAGAAAATGAAACTGAACTTTCTCTCTACTTAGAATATCGATCAGGCTGAGGCTAATCATGTTTACAGGTGCATGAAACCTTGCCAGCAGGGTCAAGCAGCTGTTTTTGGTTGATCTGTATCCTTCGGGTTTTACGTTTTCTCCTTGATCAAGCCTCGATTCTGTATTGCTAGGGTCATCCCAACCGTGATGCTCTAGAATCAAATTAAATATGTTTAGATCTCGGAGCTGGGATTTAGTCAATTCTGTTTTTCGCATAATGATGCTTCATTCTAGCACTGTAAATGTAGAGTCAGCCACCAATCTATGAAAGATTAAAAGAATCAGAATCAAACATTCCCTTTTCGGTTCAAATCGTCTCCCCAATGGTTTTTATTACGTTGAAAATGAGTGGATTTGCCAAAATTTCGAACCTTTTAGTAAGGTAATATTTTGATTTGAAAACTAAATCTAAATGAAGAGGAATTTAGAAAGAAATTGTGTATAAAGTGGAGACATTAAAATATTCCTGACTTCGAATTTCGTGGATCAATGGGATTGGTTTGATAAAATATAAGAAAAACTAAATATTCTTAGAATGTGTCAATTTGTAAAGGGCTGATCTCCAGTAGATTGCTTGGAAATCAATATTTTTTACCCAATAATGGTCAAAAGTCCATTTTTAAGGTTAATTCTATTTAGAATTTTTGGATTTTGGACAATCATAAGCCAGTGAAAGTCAATTATTAAAATCCACATTAATGTGTGTAAAAGCCACTTTCAAGCTAGCTTAATATTCCTTATTTTAGCCTTATTATTTTTGTGAGAAAAAATCTCAATTTTATTGAAAAGCACATTTTAGAATGGCAGAAGGAGATAGAATTGTTCCCCGAATTATAGAAGAGGAAATGAGGACTGCTTACATTGACTATTCAATGTCAGTTATCGTTTCCAGGGCGCTTCCGGACGTAAGAGATGGTTTGAAACCTGTTCATCGGAGGGTTTTGTATGGCATGAGTGAACTGGGATTGGCCAGTAATCGCCCTTACAAGAAATCAGCACGTATCGTAGGTGAGGTGCTTGGAAAGTTTCACCCTCATGGTGATGGGGCTGTGTATGACACCATGGTGAGGATGGCTCAGGAGTGGTCTCTTAGGTATCCTCTGGTAGATGGCCAAGGGAACTTTGGTTCCATTGACGGAGACAATCCTGCAGCAATGCGATATACCGAGGCCAGGTTGAGAAGGATTTCAGAGGAAATGCTCCGTGACATCGACAAAGATACGGTGGATTATCGCTTGAACTTTGATGACTCTCTTTCTGAGCCGACAGTTCTACCCGCCAGAATACCCAACTTGTTGGTAAATGGTGCAAGTGGCATCGCAGTAGGTATGGCCACCAATATGCCGCCGCATAACCTCTCCGAGGTCGTGGATGCTACCATCGCCTACATTGACAACAATGACATAGAAGTTGATGAGCTTATTCAGCATATAAAAGGACCCGACTTCCCTACAGCTGGTATTATATATGGGGTAGAAGGGATTCACAAAGCCTTTACCACGGGTAGGGGTAGGGTGGTAATCCGCGCAAGGGCTGAGATTGTAGAGACCAAAAATGACCGTGAACAGATCATCGTAACCGAAATACCCTACCAGGTAAATAAGGCTAACGTAATCCAGAAAATAGATGCCCTCAGCAGCGACAAAAAGCTGGAGGGTATTTCTGCTATCCGAGATGAGTCGGGAAGGGATGGACTCAGGATTGTAATTGATATAAAAAGAGATGCCAATCCCAATGTCGTCCTGAACCAGATCTATCAGCAAACTGCCTTACAAACTTCTTTCAGTGTAAACAATGTGGCCTTGGTAAACGGTCGTCCTGAGACCCTGAATCTCAAGGATATGTTGAAGCACTATGTCAACCATCGTCATGAGGTTGTAGTTCGCCGCACCAAGTACGAACTGGAAGAGGCCAGAAAGCGCGCCCACATTCTTGAAGGCTTATTGATCGCCCTGGATCACTTGGATGAAGTTATTGCATTGATCAGGGCTTCTGCGAATGCCGATGAAGCGAGGGAAGGACTTATGAGCCGATTTGGCTTGAGTGAGATCCAGGCCAAGGCAATTCTGGACATGCGCCTCCAGCGCCTTACTGCACTGGAAAGAGAAAAAATCCAACAGCAGTATAAAGAGCTGATTGAAAAGATTGAATACTTTGAGTCTATTCTGGCAGATGAAGGTCTAAGGATGCAGATCATCAAGGATGAGCTTCTCGAAGTAAAGGATAAGTTTGGCGATACCCGTAGAACAGAAATTACAGTTGCTGATGGTGAAATCAGCATTGAGGACATCATCGCCAACGAGGATATGGTCATTACCATAACCAACAAAGGATACATCAAAAGGACCAATGCCAACGAATACCAGGCCCAGGGTCGCGGTGGAGTGGGAGCAAGGGGAACCGGAAGGAAAGATGCAGACTTTGTTGAGCACTTATTTGTGGCTAGGACACATAATTACATGTTGTTCTTTACCGAAATGGGTAAATGTTACTGGCTCAAGGTTTATCAAATTCCTTCAGGCGACCGAACTCATAAAGGACGGGCCATTCAGAATCTCATTGCGATTGACCGAGATGATAGTGTTAAGGCATTTTTGACTGTTGAAAGCCTCGATGATGAAGATTTTGTCAACAATCATTTCATTATCATGGCAACTCGCCTGGGGCAGGTCAAAAAGACTCGCCTCAAGGATTATAGCCGTCCCCGCACAAATGGTATCATCGCGATAAATATTGCTTTGGGTGATGAATTGCTCGAGGCAAAACTGACAGATGGTAAAAGTGAAATTGTGATGGCGGTTAAGTCAGGCTACGCCGTTCGATTCGAAGAGGAAAAAGTCCGTGTAATGGGCCGAAATGCCATGGGAGTTCGAGGTATTTCACTGCAAGATAAGGATGATGAGGTCATTGGCATGGTGGTCGTACCAGATGAGGAAAAGAAAATTCTGGTTGTATCAGAAAATGGGTATGGTAAAAAGACCGCCGTTTCTGAGTACAGAAAAACCAACCGTGGAGTTAAAGGAGTAAAAACGATGAACGTTTCCTCTAAGACAGGTGGTGTCATTGCCATCAAGCAAGTAGAAGGAACAGAAGATGAGGACCTAATGATCATCACTCGCAAGGGGATTACCATAAGAATGAGAGTTGAAGGGATCAGCACACTCAGTAGGAATACTCAGGGTGTGAGATTGATCTCTCTTAGAGAAGACGATGCCATTGCATCTGTAGCTAAGGTGGTAGAAAGAGAGAGCGAAGAGGAAGAAGGCGCCGAAGATCAGGCCGAAACAGAATAAAGCTACTACAGGCTCGTTGACCTAATGACTAAATATATTTACATCCATCTAAATAACGGATTTCATGGAAAAATTCGGGATTGAGATGGATGTATTTTCATTTTCTAATGATCCATATTTGGTGAATTTTCCAAAATTTGGTCTCTTGCATGTTGTGGAATTTTGATTACCATTTCATCGACCTATTAAACTAGCAAAAACTAATCATTTCAGTTATGAAACAATTAACAATCATACTTTTCATGTGCTTTAGCATGGGTAGTGTGTTAATGGCCCAGCCCGGTAAAATCAATGGCGCAGTAGTTACTTACACCAGCAGTCAGAAACCCGGGGAGGCCGCTGTAAAACTTCAAGCAGCTTTATCAGATACTACCTTATTCTATCCAAAGAAAGAAAAAGCCCTTTATAAAGGGTATTATTACTACGCAGTTTGTTTGGCGAAAATGGTGAGTTCTGACACGGTTAATGTGAAGAAATTTGACCAGCCAGCCATAGATGCTCACAAATACTACCAAAAAGTGATGACATCTGAGCAGTATGCCACTAAGTACAAAAGGCTTGCTGAAACTGATCAGGCTGAATATTCCATATGGTCTGCCCTTTACAACCTTGGGTTGAAGTATTTCAATAGTGAGCAGTACGGCAAGTCAGCTGCACACTATAAACTTGCTGCTGTTTACAAGCCAGATCATATCCTCACCAACCGTATGTTGGGTGCTTCCAGCATGATGGTAAAGGATACTGCTTCAGCTACTCAAGCCCTTGAAACTGCTCTTAGCTCATACCAAAAACAGTATGAAGGCCTGACCGAAGCTCAAATTCAAGAGAAAACCAAGTCTATGATTTTGTCTGGAGTTGACTTCCGAGCGCAAAAATCAGTAGATAGTAGCCAGTTGAGCTACATTGTTCAGCAGCTTGCTGTACTTTATGATGTTAAGGGAGAACCTAAAAAAGCCCTGAACACGCTTTCAGATGGTCTTAAACTGTCTCCCGGAGATGAAGACATGAAGAGACAAGAGTTGAACATCTACAACCGCAACCCTGAATTGTTTGAAGAATCAAAAGCTAAATTCGAAGCTGCCATTGAAAAAAATCCTGAAGACCTCCCAATCAAGCTTGCTTATGCTGCTATGCTTGAGAGAAATGGTGAACTTGATAGAGCTTTTGAATTATTCGAAGATGCTTATAAAAGAAATCCTGAGGACCTTCAGGCAAACTATCGTCTTGCTGCCTATTATGTAAACAAGGCTGCAGACCTGAGCGCCAAAAAGTCTGATTATACTAAAATGGAAGACATTGATAAAGCTGATGCTGAAATCAAAGGTTATGCAGGAAAGGCCTACCCATTCCTGGTATGGCTTCACAACAAACAGCCCAATGAAGCTGAATGGCTAAAGCGTCTTGTTGAAATTTCCGGGATCATCGGAAAAGACGATGAAATGCTTGAATATGGAAAGAAATTGGGTGAGTTGAAAAATTAATTCCCTTCCCCAAAAAATACAAGGCCGATGGATTCCCATCGGCCTTTTTTATACATAGTTATTTAGGGCAGTTTATTCGTTGATCTTTTCTAGAATCCCAGCAAATGAGAGATGGTTATAAGCAGAAAAACTATTTGAACCTCTTTCCTTCAGGGTGGCTTTTTTCCCTTCTTCTACTTGCACCCATTCATAAACCATGAAGGTAATCTTATGCTTTGAGTTGATGGGTGTGGCAGCCGTTGGAGAGTTAATGTTAGAGGCACCTTTTACATTGCTTGAAGGATTATTGCCATAAGGCTTGGAAACATCAGTTACCGCAACAGCGAACATTCGATAATAACCCGAAGATAAAAAAGTAATGTTCTTTATGGCATCTTCAAAATTATTTCTCCTTTCGCTTTTTAGCCTGACGTTGAACCTCTGGTAGAAACTTGCAGTGCTGCCATCACTGTTATACTTTTCGATAGGACACAACATGATAAAGCCACCATCGATAGGAAAATACCTGAGTTCCTGGTAATTTTTTTCTCCAAAAAGGTAAGCCAATCTTTCTTTGACCTCCCCAATTTCATTTGCTGCATTTCCTTTTGAGAAAAGTGAGTTGGTAGATGAAGTAGTAGGATTAATCCTCATCCTGAGGATACTACTTGGTTCTAAGATAGGAAATCCGATTGGAGAAAATTCGGATGGCTTGCCTTCAAACTTAAATGCAGCCAAGTCTGGATTTGTGCGATTGCCCAGGCCCCCACTACCTTGACTTCCATTTCCACCACCGCCGTTTTCTATGACTCCTTCATTATTGGAATCTCCGTCATCATCCACTCCTCTGCTTCCGTTTCCTGTATCATAAGAGTCTCCATCTAAGCCTTGATCACCTTCTTCGCCTTCCATGCTACTTTCACCAGGCTTCAGGAAGTCTATACCTCCTTTTTTGTTTTCCCAGACAAGGAAATTTACATCACTGGCATTCCATTGAAACAATTTCTTGGTATAATACTCCTCAAAACTGACCTTTTGATCGCGGATTTCGATGTTTTGTGCAGCATATTTCAGGCCATTTCGGAGTTCAATCCATCCCGTAGAATCGTTGATGGTCTCCATCTCATCAGAAATGATATGAAGTCTTACTTTCCCTGGAAGTACAATTCCTTTGACATAAGTAAGCTCAATCTCTTCCCATTGAGGGATAGCTTGATAGGCTGAGTTATACCTGGATCTTCTACGGGTCCTTTTGTACCTCTTTGGCCTGAGGAGTTTGAGTCTATTGGCAGTCCATGAAAAGTCTACAAGGTCAGTTTTGGTTTCATCTGTCAGCAAGAGAAGGCTGTTTTCGACATCAGGAACTGCTAATTCCTCCTCTTCTTCAACGCCATCTACACCCCCGAATAGAATGTCTAGAATGTCTTCGTCAGAGTCAGATTCAGAGTCAGAAGAGCTGGCATTGAAGACCTCCTCTGTTCCATAGCTGTAAACAATCTTGTGGATGGAAGCAAAATCTGTACTCTCAATTTTTTCTTTATTCCCATTCCATCTGGTGTACTGAATGAGCTTGCGTGAATTATTCTTGCCACGTATAACAACTCGCTCTACCGTCCCGTCAATCAAAAATAAAAAATCCGGTTTTGACTGAGCCTCAAGCTTCTGAAAAGAAAATAGGAAAAATACAATAGTGAGAAAAAATGATATTCTCATGGGTATTTGGGTTTCAAGATTATTATTTGAATACCCTTAAAATTAAGAAAAATTATTAGTTTTTCTGACAAATTTTCACTTGTCGTAATAATAAAAGCCGCGTATTGTTATAAATTTGTGGTAAAAGGTCTTTAGTTGCCCCTTGCTGTACCCACAAATTGACCATTATTGTATTGGCCTTCCAGAATCTCGCCTTCTACTGGGGTAAATTTGCCAAGGCCATGTTTACGTCCCATGTGCCACTGCCCCTCGTATTTGTCACCATTAGGGAAAAGATAGGTACCGTATCCATGTCTTTTGTCAAAGGCCCAGTCTCCGTCGTAAAAACCTCCTGCCGAAAACACATACTTCCCTTTTCCTTTTTTCTTACCCATGATCCATGCGCCTTCATAATAATCTCCATTTGAAAAGCTTAGCTTCCCCTTTCCATGGTACTTACCGTTAATAAAGTCGCCTTCATAGACAGTACCGCTGGGTGAGGTCATCTTTCCCTTTCCTTGAATTTTACCCATCATCCAGTTTCCTTCATAGATCAATCCGTTGCTATATACAAGTGTTCCTGTACCATGTTTGCGGTCATTTACCCAAGCTCCGTCATAGACATGGCCCGACTGCATGATCAGTTTTCCTTGCCCATTTCGTTTTCCTCCATTAAATCCACCGATGTATACATTGCCATTTGCATAATACTTATTTACAGTACCACTGAATCCTGACTCTGTCCAGTTTCCTTCTTTCATCCCTCCATCAGGATAGATCATTTTCCCTTTTCCAAATGGCTGATTGTCTACAAACTCTCCTTCGTACACACTTTTATCAGAGTAGATATATTTACCTAGGCCTTGGAACCTGCCATTGACAAAGTTCCCTTCATAAATCTCCCCATTTGCATAGGTGAATTTTCCCATTCCAACTTCTCTGTCAGCTTTGTAAGTTCCAACAAAAACATCTCCATTGGCATAAGTATATGTTCCTGTTCCCTCTTTGACGTTGGATTTCCATTGACCAGTATAGAAATCTCCGTTGGCGTATTTATAGGTTCCTTCGCCGCTTCTTTCTTCATTTTTCCACTGTCCTATATACACCTCGCCATTTTTGTAGCGATAGGTACCATTGCCGTCTTTACAATTTCCTTTACATTGTGCCTGGCCTATATTGGGAAGTACACAAATCAAGATAATCAGGGTGAAATTAAAGAATGAAGCTCTCATAGGGTTAAGGTTTAGGTATTAAATGGTCAATGTGCAATGGGGATTGGGGTTTTAATTTAGTTCAATTTTCGATTGATGTAATGATATGTATAAATAATTGGATACTGACGAAAAAAAGTTGACCCTTTGTAACATGCGTTTTAGGTCTCATTTTATCTCAATAAGGTCTATGGAATAGACAGGTTCTTTTTGATTTGAGTGGCTTTTTTCTTGTAATAATCGTAATCCTGGAGTCGATTCAGGAGCTTTATGGCTTCGTTTTTCTTATTTAAAGCCAGGTAAGCTAACATGCTATACCACTCGGCTGTCTGAATTTCTACATCCACCTTGGAATATGCTTCAATGGCAGCTTCGTAGTTTTCCTGTTCCATTTCAAGATGGCCCAGGTATAGATATGCCCTTGAATTATCAGCAAATGAGCTATCCAGAAGCAATTCATGAATATATTTTCTTGCCGAGTCATAGCTATTATTTCTAAGGGCGAAAACTGTTTTTTTCCAAAGGCTGTCAGAGTCCATGCTTGATTTTACCTCATCGAACTCAGGAGATATATAATTTGATGCAAAAATCTGTGTAGGTTCCATGCTAGGTTCTTGCGAGATTCCCCTGAGCAGGAAAAAAAGGGCAATAGCTGCAGCCAAGGCTAAACCGATCCTGACAAACCAACGGGTCATAGGTACTACCTTGCTCTCAGACTCTTTTTCCAGCTCTACTGGAACTTCCGGGAGTTTCCCTGAGCTTTTCAACTCTTGATATTTCTGGCTAAAGGCCTTGAGCAACTCTTGCTCCTCTTCCTTTTTGAGAAGAATTCTAAGCGCCAATTCTCTTTCCAGCAGCTCTTTGAGCTCAGGTCTTTGATCCAGTTCTTTGTCAAAATCTGACTGTTGATCCGGACTCATTTCTCCATCCAGATAAGCCACGATACGTTGAATTTCTTCCTCCATTGTTTTACCCCATTTGTTTTAATAGACTCGCCCTACATCTTCTCCGAATTACATTTACAGTGTTGTCATCTTTGTACCCTAGCATCACAGCGATTTCAGAAGAGGAATACCCTCTAGCGGTTTGGAGAAGTACCTCCTTACATTTTTTTCCAATTTTATCCAGGAGTGCTAGTGTTTCTGCCAGCCGAGATTCGAGGTCCATTTGATGTAAAATACTTTTTGCCTTATCAGGTATATGGACGAAATCTTCAAGGCTCTCATTTGCTTGATTAGACTTATTTGAGCGAATTTCATTAACACATTTATTCCTGAAAATTGTGTGGAGGTAAGTTTTTAAACAGCTTTCACCTTTAAATTTCTTTCTCTCAATGGCATTGATACAAGCCAGAATGCTTTCATTATAAGCCGTTTGGGCGTTTTCTTCACTTAGCCTATATTTTCCCTGTCCGAATTTTACAAAATAGGAGAAGCTTTCAAACATGGTCATAATTGCCTTGTCCCTCTGGCTTCCTTTTTGATGAATCCCATTTAATATGTCCAGGTCTTCTGGACAGTTGGGGTGCGCCTGAATGGGTTCTTCAGTCATATTATCATTTATCTTATTCTTAAAATTACAATCAATTAGATAAATCCCAATAATAAAGGCTTCGGATTCGTAGATTATTCAGACATTCCTAATTTTATGGAGCTATATGCCCTAAGAAATAAATATTCTCATTGTTAAGGTAATTATTAAATGCACTGTCTAAGAAGAAATAATTAGACAAACAAAAAACACACGATGAAACAATTAATTCTCCCCCTTGCTGTATTCCTATTTGGAATCAGTGGACTTCTTTTTGCCCAGCCGTTGGTAAGGACATATGATTCATTCGGAAGCTCAAAGCCCCAAAATCCTGTTTTTTCAAATCCACTCTCATGTGTATCTCCTTTGAGTTTAGACTATTTCTGTGGTTGGAGAAGTTGGGATAATACTGTTAGTGGGGATCCTGGGCAGTATTTTGACGGGATTCAAGGAGCAGGGAATCCCGTCGACATGAAAATTGATGTCAATTCAGGGAGGATGAAGTTTACTTTACCAGGGTACTCAGGGCCTTCAAATCCGTCTCCTATCAGCAATTGGAGAATTCTTGAAATTTTCGGTGATGGAACCTATAACATTGCTTCGGGTGCTTTGGGTAGCTCAGGTACTGGATATATTGGATCTGCTCACACCTATCCTTTTTATACCAAAGCAAATGGCAGGTCATCTGAAAGCAACATGAAGAATGGTGCTTATATAATGGAGACTTATATTCCACCATTGAAGCCCCCCAGGGGATTTATGGCAGTTGACATTGACCTGGAGTACAGAGGAACGCCCTTAAACTATGTCTCGTTTCAGCAAGCTGGGCAATCTACCCATGATCCATTTTTGAACGGTCCCTCTGGCAATATATTTTTCGAATCGGCTTTGAATCCTGCAAAAGGAAGTAGGATGATCCTTTGCATTAGTTATAAGGATAACGACCCCAACCGTACAAATGATAAGATTTCTCTTTTGTTGGATAGGGACGTATTTGTGGTAAAGGGGCTACTGTCCTATTTCGGCGAGGAATTGGTTTCTATAAATGCTCAACCTAACATTTCAGGAAACCTACCATTTTTTGGAAATCCTATATTGCTTGAAATTGATTTATTCAGGAAGGAAAAAAAGATGGAAGGTTTAAAGGATGATGGTTCAACTGTTATCTACAGCCCGGAAAACAAGACTGTTTATCTGGAACTTGCCATAAAACAAGAAATTGAGTTAGAATCCACGAATATTCTTGCTGTATATAAGCCTTCCGAAACAGGAGATAGGCTAGAATGGGGAAGCTATGGTAGGGAAAATGAATACTCGGAGTCTTACTCACTTTTGGAGGCTCATGATCCAAATGCTATTATTTTGCCTCTTGACGAGTTGGCTCCATTGGATTCGAATAATTCTATCGAACCTGGGATTCCATACTTTGACAGCACCCAGTGTAGAGAACTTAATTACACAGTAAAATTTGAAAATGATGGACAGGCGGTTGAACAAAATGTAGAAATCACCATTCCGATACCTGAGGGCTGGGATAAAAACTACATAGAGCTTGACTCGTGGTATGCCCCACATATATCCAGCAACATTTGCAACAATGACAACATTTGTTTTAAGAAACACTTCGTCCAGGGAACTGGCAGTAACCAATCAAGAAATTGTGATGAGCTGGTATTTACCTTGTCCAATCTAAGGCTTAGGGGGACCAATGAGGCAGGGAATGTGCCCTTGGACTCATGTAGAGGTTGGGTGAAATTTAAAACCAGAACGGTTCACCTTGATAATCCTACGAACCAGTCCTTGAGGACTTACGCGGACATTGTATTTATGTCAGTAAATGGTAGCCTAAGGACCAATCTCTCTAGTCCAAATTTCATAAATCTTGGTACTCCTACTTGGCCCTTGGCCATCAGCGGTAGGGTAGTGGGTGATACCACATATACCAAAGATTGCGATATCCAGGAGTTTATCTGCGAGCCAGTCTGTACTGGTTTGTGGTGTAATGTAGATTTTAATGTCTTGGCTCCGATTGGCTTGGCTGTCCTTGTAGTGCTGGTTGTAATTATTGTAGGGATTCGAAGAAGAAGAAAAAACACTCTTTCCCAATAAAAAAATGCCCGGTTGAAAGACCGGGCATTCTTATTAGATAAATGTTGCTATCAATTGTAGTTTGGCAAGAAGGAATACTTCTTGGCATAATAAAGCATCTGATCCTTGAAATTTTCAGGAACTTCGAGCTTCACATCAGTGATTTCTCCATCCTGCTCTACAGCAACTAGTCTTGGCTGAATGAAACCGGAATAAGGTGCAGAATTCAGCTTTTCGTATCGCTCTAGCACCTCAGCATGTAATTCAGGATCTACATTAACACCATAGGTTTCAACCAATTCTTTGGCGGCTTCATAATCTCCTTCAGATTTGATGCGCTGAACTTCTCGCAGCAATTGGCCAAAAAGTTCTTGCAGCTTTTCGTAATCATTGATCACAACATAAGTTTTTCCATCAATCTTTTTCATCTCCACGACATTGTCGTCTTTTCCTTTTTCCAGACACCAGTAGGATACCATGGCGCGGTTTCTCATGTGGTCTTCTTCAATTTGGTCTCCTGGCTTGATTCTGGTTAATTGGGTCATTAAACCATTCCTCAAATAATCATCATAGGCAGCCTTCCCTACATCAATGGATTCCATAAGGCCTAGCTCAACCAATTTGGGATCAATCATGTAGTACAGGGCTACCAGGTCAGCACGACCTTCTTCCATGGTAGAAGCATATTCTTTCATGGTTTCCTTGGGCTCTCCAATTCCAGGGTTGATCTGTCCTGATGCGTGGCCAATTACCTCGTGCATATCCGTATGAAGTTTGTCTGCCAGTTCACCATGCTTCTTGGTATTTTCAATTACTTCTTGGTCGTGGACAAATTCTTCCAGGAAGCCACCGCCTTGTTTGGCTGCTTCATCATAGGCAGAAACAATATTGGCCAGGTTTACTGACTTTGAACCATGGTCTTTGCGAATCCAATTTGAGTTGGGAAGGTTTATCCCGATGGGAGTAGCTGGGGACGCATCGCCAGACTCCATGACGACATTGATGACCCTTGCAGAAACTCCTTTTACATTCTTCTTCTTGTGTTCTTCAACCAAGGGAGAATTGTCCTCGAACCACTGAGCTTCTTTCGAAATGGCTTCAATCCTTTTGGACGCCTCCGGATCACGGAACGAAACAACCGATTCAAAAGATCCTTTGTATCCGATGGGGTCATTGTACACCTCGATGAATCCATTGATCACATCAATGTTGGATTCTACATCCTGGACCCACGCAATGTTGTAGGCATCGAAATCGGCCAGATCACCAGACTTATAGTATTTGACAAGGAGTTCTAAGGCAGTTTTTTGTTTTTCATTTTCTGCTACTGTGATCGCCTTCTCAAGCCATTTTACAACCTCTTGGATAGCGGCACCATACATTCCATCAATTTTCCAAACCTTCTCAACTATTTTTCCATTTTCCTTAACCAACTTCGAATTGAGTCCATAGGAAACAGGATTTACTTCATTTCCTTTTTTCATTTCAGCATAGAAAGCCTTTACCTCTTCTTCGGTAACTCCTTCGTAGAAATTAACCGCTGACTCTTTCACATGGTCAATGCCGGTAGCTTTGTTTACCTTTTTTGCCGCTACAGAGGGATCAAACAAAATGGGAGTGAGGCGCTCGAGCAGTTCGTCAGGACCTTCTCCTTCCATTAAGGGTAAATTTTCTTCATTGGCCATTCTGACCAGGTCGGCAAAAAATTCTTTAGAAAATTTAGGTTGAAATTTATCGTAGGAATAATGATGGTGTATGCCATTGGCAAACCATACCTCCTTGGCATAGTCGATAAAAGCATTCCATTCTTCTCCATCAATTCCCTTGGCGTCTTGTATAATCGCTTCGAGGGTTCTTCGGATGGTAAGGTTATGCTTATAGTTTTGATCCCAAATGATGTCTCTTCCTGAAATGGCAGCTTGAGAAAGGTAATAGAGAAGTTTTTTCTCTTTCAAACTCAAATCTTCAAAACCGGGAACTGTGTAACGCAGAACTTTTTTGTCTTCAAATCTCTCTGAAACATATTGAAATTCGTTTTCCTTATTTCCCTTTTTTTCGGTAGATCCGCTTGGATTACATGCCATTAAAGGTAAAAGGAGTAGTAAAAGTAGTGTTTTTTTCATTGTCAAATAATTGAATTGGATCTCCAATTTATGAAAATATACCCTTATTCGTATTTGGTAGATCTATAAAAAAAGGCCCCAATATATATTGAGACCTTTTTTTATTCTAGTGGTATGGATTACTCGCCTTCTCCGACTTGTACAATCTCTACCCAGGCTCCGCCTACTCTTCCGCCAATGGTATTGTCATACATGGCTTCAGAAGTAAGGGATGGATGCCAATACTTACCCAAATAGGAAGCGTTGAGCATTACATAAAATGTTTTGCTTTTGCCCTTTGGGAGAGAGTAGAAGGTGTAGACCCTGTCATCTCTGATATCGATATAGTCTGCCTTGTCTCCCTTGGGACCATTTCCATCCAATCTGTTATTGTGGATTTCCCATCCTGAAGGGAAGACCTGGTTGAGAACCATTTCTTTGTAGTCTTTATTTCCGGTATTCCTCAGACTTACTTTGGCCATGAAATCCGTTCCTTGTTCAATTTTAAATGGATTGATCTCCTTGCCATTCAAAGTCATGTATTTCAAGTCAACTTTCAATCCATTTTCTGCATTGGTTTTGTCTCCTTCTAAAGGAATTCCATCCAGAACCAACCTAGGATACAAAGGTCCACCCGACTGGTTTTTGAACTCAAGTTCTCCAGTATTAACTGATGCTATGTCCATCTGCCATATAGGTGAGTTCATAGTTACTGTTTTCCAATCGTCCTTTTTATTGAGCCTATACTGGAATTTCGCCTTGCGTTTGCTTGCACCTTTTCCTCCGTATTCTGCCATGGCCACCAGGGTGTATGCAGTTCCCTGTGTACTCAACCATCTTTTTGTACATAAGACATCTGAGAGATATTTAGCGACACCTGAAGCCCTGTCTCTTTCATCCATCATGCTCATGATTTGGAGAATGATGGCCTTATCTCTCACGCTTGAACCATAGGTATAGGATAGCTCTGTGTATTCAGGCACATCTGTAGATAGTGATTTTGCCAGCTTTCTGGCTATGTCTCTCTGGCCTGCCAAGTGGTAAGCCCCAGCTAGGTACCAATTAGCTGTTACTGGTAAGTCTCTTTCTTTTCTAAGCCTGTTCATCGCTGCCATTTCAGGACTACCAGCCAATGATAGGAGGAACAATCGATATGCCTGTGTGTTGGCTGAGGATCTTTTTCTCCAGCTTCGGTCATTTTGAGGGAATGAGTAACCCCTGGCGTATCCTTTCTGGAAAGAAATAATATTTTCCAGCATGTTGTTAGGTAGGTCATAGCCCGCCTTCTTGGCTAGAACCAGGAAGTGCCCTGCATAATTGGTACCCCATTCGCTGACTCCTCCATTCCCTGGCCAATAGGCCAAGCCTCCATTTTGTAGTTGGAAATGCCTTAATCTCTTAATGCCTGCTTTGATATTCTCATCAATTTGTGATTTTTGACCATCATCAAGATCAGTGAGTGAAGAAAGCATCAATTGAGGGAATACACTTGAAGTGGTCTGCTCAATACATCCATAGGGATACCTGATCAAGTACTTAAGTCTTTGTCCAAGATTCAGAGGAGGCATATAACTCACTTCAAAACTTCCATTATTCGTACCTGCCATACCTAAGGGCCGGTATTCCTGCTTCCAGCTTTCTTTGCTATTGACCGTAGAGGCGAATACGTCTGTAATTCTTGGGTTGGGATTTCGAATTTCAATGTCCGTTTCGTAAACGGCTGATTCCCTGCCTGCACTTACCGTAAACTTCACATGGCTGGTTCCAATAGACTTGAGTACATCTGCCTCGAATGCTGTGGTTTGTTCACCCATTCCATTGAAATTCAGGGTCTGGGTAGTTTTTCCACTAATCAAAACTTTACTGCCTCCATCGATTTTCACTTGAACATTACGGATATTCTCCTTCATGCTAAACACGGTAACTGGCAGCCTCACACGCTCTCCAGGCCCAAGAACCCTCGGCAAGGTCCCCAAAACCATTAGGGGCTGCCTAACTGGAGTCGCTTTTTCTGCCGATCCATAAACTCCTTTGGGATCTCCAGCTACAACCATGGTTCTAACCTCGCCCACATAGTTGGGCATTTTGAGTTTGTGTGTAGCAGTTTTGCCAGCCTCGAGCTGAAAAGGCCCTATAAATTTAACTACAGGTCTGAAACGGTCTTGTTTGTTGCCATCTTGACGACCTCCGTCAGAACCCCCACCTATGCTCAGTAAGTTTGTCAATTCTCCTCCGTAAGCCCCTAGGACATCGTCAAACATATCCCAGGTTTTCACATCGAGGGCTTCTCTTTGGTAGAAATTGTTCCAAGGATCTGGAGTTTTAAACCTGGTAAGTCCTAGCAATCCCTCATCAACCACTGCGACAGTATAGGTCATAGGTTTACCAGTAGCTTCACTTACCCTTACGGAGAATTCGGAGTTGGGACGGATTTCTCCTGGCATAGAAATCTTTGGACTCAGGTGTGTCTCAGGATTTTCCACTTTCAAAGGGATGACGCCATACATCCTGATTGGTAGGTCATTTTTTGTTTGCTGGTGTGGCTGTAGCATCGTAATGTTGGCATAAACATTCGGGGCCATCGCCTTGGTGGCTTTGAATGTAAAACGGGTGGTACCCTCTTCGCCATTGACCCAGTAAGACTCAAGTACCTTCGAGCCACTTTCGATAGAAACCAACATTCTTGCGGTACTGGAGGATGGAATATTCAATGTGATGTCCTCTCCAACATTGTATTTCTGTTTTTCTGATGTGAAGCTTAGCATTTTTGCTCCATCTCTCTGGTTATCAGTAGATCTACCTGCCCATCCTGGCCAATCCACATAGACAATGGTACTGGTTGCATGTCCTCCCTTTTTATCTTTTACCCTAACAAGATATCTACCCCATGATGGGTAGGCAATGTTCAGCTTGTAGCTTCCATTGCCATTTACTGTAGTAACACTCGCTGATTTTAGCTCTTTCAGGTTAACCTTACCGTTGTAAATGCTAATCCTGTCCCTAGACTGATCCCACCACCATTTCCACTTCATCTGGTATACCCTCACATCCAGATCTGTATTTACGGCTTGGCCGTCAGGATTAACGGTAACGATTTCAAAATTGTGGTCTTTGTCAGTTAACAGCATATTCCTTCTGGCATCCCCCTTTGGTGCCTTTATTCCTACATAAGTCTGGTATGGATCGTAAGGAATGGAGAATCGATCCACACTAAATGCCCCTCCAGGCTCAAAGACTTTGACTTTGAAATTAGCATTTAGCCTACCAGGCGCAGTCTTGTTGACTTTGATATTCGTGGGAATTTGAGCCAATCCAGCCTCGTCAAGCCTTCCTTCAAAAAGGGTTTTAGATTCTGAGCCGAATGTCCCTGCAAAATCATCAAAATTAAAACCTCCATACTTGGCGAAGGTGGTTTTGCCAGGAGTCATGTTAACCTTGACATCCGCTTTGAGGTTTTTGGCAATGGCTCCATGTAACCATCGCGATTTTAAGCTGCCCTTTTTGCCAAAACTTCCTGGATTTAGTCTTTCAGTCCCAAAATCAAGTTCAATTTTCAACCTGTTGGGCATGATGGTCTCAACCTTTAAGGTTTTTGTGAAATTTGCCCCACCTACTTTTACCCTTCCGGTGTAGTTTCCTGTAACTGCATCATCAGATGTGGAGGTTTCAAAAGCATAAAATCCATTTAAGCCTTCATTATTCACTATTTTATCAACTACCTTACCCTTTGGATTGACCAATTCAAAGGTAACAGGATGGTTGTTAGGTAGGACCTTATCTTTATCTTCTAGCATGAAGCTCAGGTACATAGGGTCTCCAGGTCTCCAAACTCCTCTTTCACCATAGAGGTAGCCCTTTACACCCTTGTAGTAAGTGCTTCCCTTTGTGTCAAATCTACTCATGCTTAGAGAGGAGCCGTCATCCATCCTTAGATAACCTCTCTGGCTACCCTTTTTAGCTACAAGGAGGAAAGGAGAAACTTCATACTCTGGCATGACAGCCATTCCTTTGGCGTCAGTCTTCAATGTAGCCATTAGCTGCTGCTGGTAGTCGTACACTTCAAGTTCTACGCCCTCCTCAGGCTGGGCTGAATGTAGGTTGGTTGTAATAAATTGCAAGTCCTTGGCACCCCTTTTGGCGATCAAACCTAGGTCAGAGGCCAGGACATTTCGTTTTACTGCCTTTAGATATCTGTAGTAAGCAGTTTTACATGGATTGTTTCTGTCGCTATAATTGTAATAATAATAGTCCCAGTAACTCTGCTCATAAGATTCGGTGAATACCCTCCAGTTTTCGCCCACATCGAGCATATTTACATCTTCATCAGCCCCACTTCCACAATCGTAGGTAGTATAAGATCTTCTAAAACCTATTGCGACTTCGTAAATGGCTCCAGGTTCGTTATTGATGAGTTTGGAAAGGTCTAAAGAATGTCTATGCCATTGGTTAAGGTCAAAATCTTTCTGCCCGGTAAGGTCGATTTTCTTTTGAGCCACAACTTGACCTACACGCTTCAATTCACGACTCTGGCTAATCTTATTGGCCTGGAAAAACTGAGGAATGTTGCTTTCATAGACCTTGATGATCCTGACATCTACCGCATTCAAACCGATGGCCTCAAAAATAAAAGGCAGTGTTTGACCTTTTGGCATGATCACACCTTTTCCACCTATCAGCCTTACTGAAGGTTTTGTTTTTGAAAAGCTGATCTGATCCTGGAATGGATTTCCTAGTGATTCCCCGTTGGTGTTCTGAATGCCAGGCTCAACCTTAATGGTTGTCGAACCGCTTAGCCTCTTTTTAGGATATACCTTTACACGGTTTTCTTCAATGCTAAATTTCAGTTTGGTACCAGGTATGCTGATTAATCCTGTCAAGTCCTGCGCAGGATTTAACTCGCTGGTAAATTCTAATACCACTAAGGGCTCAGGCTCAGTATATGCATAGGTATGTAATGGCCTAAAAATGCTCTTGGCAGGAACTAGAATTTCCTTTTCTTCCTTTTTGTTCTGGCCATTTTTTAACCAATTGAGTTTAAAACTGTAGGGCTTATTTTTTCTAGGAAGGCTGTCAATGGTGAATGTATGAAGGTTTTTTTCCTCCTCATGCTTCCAGTTTACTTTTACATCCTTGTGCTCAATCTTGGCAGCAAATACCTTCTCTATATAGTCATTGGATTCAAAATCAACTGTTTTTACCTCTCCATGAACCTGCTGAAACTGTTTGTCCCCAACAGAATAAAGTCGATTTTTTGTCAAATCAACCTTATAATCCTGAGGCATGGTCATGAATTGGAAGCGGAAACTTTGGAGATTTTTGGGGAGCTTTTCCTGTAACTGTTTAAAGTCAAGGTCAGCTTTATAAACTTGTCCGGAAGGTAGGGCTTCTTCTGGATAGAATGCCAAAGTCCGGGTATCCATCCATTCTAGCTTCCCATTGATTGTTGGTTCAAAGTTCATCAAGCTAATGTCAGCTTTTCCTAAAGAGCTTTTGGGGATCTGGTCTTCAGAGAAGCGAACAACAATGGGGGATTTACGCCCTATTTGGCCACTGGTAAAGGCCGAAATGTAAGGGTCAAATTCGGAGTTGTAGGTGGCATATGTCTTGAGTTCCTTCTTTTTGTTGAACCAAAAAAAAGAGCCAATAAGACATGACACCAAAATGGCACCTGCAATGAGGAAAATGGGCGCCTTCTTCATAGTTGTCATGGGGTATTTGTTGTTAAATAGATGTGAAATTCAATCAAATCAATTAGACAGTTGAGGAGATTGTTTCCTTAACTGATTTAAGCATAAAATAATGATTTTTAGCAAAATAGTCATCAATGGAGAATAAATCTCCAAAAACCATCATATGATTCGAAAGAGCGCAAAAACGCTGCCAATCAATGAATATTTGGATATGTGGGTTTAGAGCATAAGCTGCGCCACCAGATAGTCGGCCAGGGTAATGGTCAGACAAGAAAATACAACTGCTCGGGTCGCAGAGGCTCCCACGTCCAGTGCACCACCCCGAGTGAAATATCCTTGGTAAGAGGAGACAGAAGCGATGATAAGGCCAAAAACAGCCGCTTTTACATACATTACCACGACTTGGTAAGGATTATAATATTCTCTCATCCCCAGGATAAATTCTGTGTAAGTAACTTCTCCTGAAAAGTGTCCAGCGGTGATCCCTCCTGCATGGGCAAGAAAAGCTGAAATGGTGGTCAGAATGGGTAATGAAATTAGTCCAGCAAAAATTTTGGGAAGGATAAGGTAAGCCTTGGAGTTGACCCCCATGACTTCCAGTGCATCAATTTGCTCCGTTACCCTCATGGTACCAATTTCGGAGGCGATTTTTGAACCAATCCTTCCGGCAATAACAAGGTTTACAATACCCGGAGACAATTCCAGAATGGCTGTTGTAGAAACAATCGCACCAATAATTGTATTTGAAACAAGGTTGGAAGTAAGCTGGTAGGCGGTTTGGACGGTTGTTACAGCTCCTACAAAGAATGAGATCACCACAAGAATCAACATCGAGCCACCTATCATGGAGACGGATTCGGCCAGGGTAAGTTTATAGTAGACCTTGGGTTTTTCCATGGCCCGGAACATACTCCCTAACAACATTACAAAACGACCAATGTGGTAAAAAAAACGCTCCATCCGGCTCTATTTCATCAGCTTGGGTTACGAAAAAAGGGAAATTAATTCAGATTCCCCAATCTAATACGGCTAAAAATAGGCTTTCATATAAAGAAAGCGACTTTTGAATTATTTCTTCCAGACTTTAGATTGGTCTTCTATTAAATTAACGACATGACTCGAAAAAAAATATTTATCACAGGTGCTTCCAAGGGGATTGGGTTGGCCATTGCCCAAAAGTTTTATGAGGAAGCCTATGAGGTGATTATCTGTGCCAGAAAGCAGGAAGGGCTAGACAAGGCCAAGGCGCTTTTGCCTGGGATACATACATTTAATTGTGATGTTTCTGACGTGAGCCAAATAAAGGCATTGGCAGAAAAAATCAATAAGGAATTTGGAGCAATGGATGTCCTGGTAAACAATGCTGGTAGTTTCCAGCCTGGAGCTATACATGAGGAAGAAGATGCTGTCTATGAAGCCATGATGAGTACCAATATGGACAGTGCCTACTATATGACAAAAGGTATTTTACCTTTGATGATCTCCAGAAAAAGCGGAACTGTGGTTAATATCGCCAGCATTGCAAGTATTTCTGCCTATGCCAATGGAGGTTCCTATTCAATTTCAAAATATGCCTTGCTTGGGTTTTCAAAGAACTTGAGGGAAGAAATGAAACCCCATGGCATTCGGGTGATCAGTGTGATGCCAGGTGCGACCTATACTGCCTCCTGGGAAGGGGTAGAGGTCGAAGAGGATAGATTGATGCCCGTTGAGGACATTGCCGAACTGGTTTTTACCTGTGTCAAACTTTCCGGAAGATCAGTGGTAGAGGATATCGTAATTCGCCCTCAATTGGGAGACCTCTGAGGGCAATTCCGTAACTTTTCTTAAAACTTGCGTTTATATGTTAGGGATAAGCAATTCTCAGATGTTTTTTAAATGAAGGATCTTATGGGAAAAAGAACAAAAAGATACCTACATCATCAACTGGAAGAGCATCTGAATAGGTTTGATCAACAAGAAATTCAGCTCATTCAGTGGGATGGGACTACTTTTTCAGGCTTGGCAAGGGTGGATAAGAAAGGGGGCATCGAAATTATCGACAAAAATAGTGCTTGGTACAATCGAAAGAAACATAGCCATTTTGTTGAAATGTCTCAAATACGCGAAGTTGTAATTGATGAAATATCCAGTTGGTGAATGGAATCTGGCTGTTTGTACACCTTAGATTGAATTAGAAAACGAATTTTCTTAACTTTTACTTAATGAGTTTTGGGTTCAGAGCAGGAAGATTAGCTTGCTTTTAGTTTAATTGAAATATCTGATTCCCTTGCTTACTCATTGGTCTGTTAACATTCGGTACACCCAAACAAACTAGCCATGAAGTATTCGATATTTCTTTTCTTCTGTATCGCATGCTTCGCTATTCCATCCTTTGGCGAAGACGACGATGATCGATTTCTCTACCGTAACCTGGCATTTAGAAAGGTAGAGGTCAGTAAGTATGCGTTTCAAAAACTAACTCCCCAGATAAAACTGGAGATGGCCTACGCGGATGATGAGATTAAAAATCCCGAAAAATGGTTTGAAAAGAGAGATAGGGTTGTCCCTTATGAGGTAGACTTGGTATTTACTCTTTACCCCAAAAATATTGAAGATTGGCGTACAAATTACTTTGACCTGCTAAATGGTAGGATGAAGGCACTATTCGCCATAGACTCCTCCCTTGAAAAAGTCCCTATAAAGTGGAACATGGTTCTTCAGACTGACCCTCACGATGAAGAGACCGCCAAAGAGTATTTCCATGGATTTGTCATTAAGTATCGTCCTAAAAAAGTCAAGTATGTAACTGACGTCCGAACTCCACAGGAGTTAAAGGCATTAATTTCAGGTATAGCAACTACCAGAGATTCTACGGTGCTGAAAGTCATGGAAAGGCATCCGGAATGGGATGATATGCTGGTTGTCATGGACTGGACAGGAAGTATGTATAAATATGGTGCCCAGTTGGTTCTTTGGCATAAACTAAACATGGTGGCTAACCACTCTTCAGTCAAACATTTTGTATTCTTCAATGACGGGAACAAAAAGAGAAGCTGGCAAAAAACAGTTGGAAAGACTGGAGGAGTGTATAGAGCAAGGACTGACGAAATTGAAGAGTTGGTAGAGACCATGATGTACGTCATGAAGAAGGGGAATGGAGGAGATGCAGAAGAAAATGACCTGGAAGCCTTATTAACAGGAACCCAGTTTCTTGAAGACTATAAAGAAGTCATCCTGATAGCCGACAACAAAAGTGCTGTGAGGGATATCGAATTACTTTCTAAAGTTAAACAGCCAGTAAGAGTCATTATTTGTGATCAAAAAGGCCAAAAAATCCACCCTGATTATGTGAAAATCGCTAAAGAAACAGGTGGTTCTATCCATACTTACAGAAAGGATTATCAGGCCAAAAAGAAGGCGGTAAAGGAATTGTCGACTGAAAAAGAATGAGCCTACTCTAGCTTTTCAAGGAGATAAAGCTCTTTTGTTGCAGAGTCTCGGGTGTTTTTATTAAGAAACTCCAAACTCAAATTCGATATTTTGTAAACCTTAAAGGTATCAATTACCATAAATTTTCCAGGGGCAAGCGAATCGATTTCTGCTTTGCCCCTTTTTCCTGTATATATCCAGGAGCCACTATCTGTTTCAACTAAATATTCGGGAAAGCGAAATACGTTTGTCCTACGAGAATAGAAGTCAAGGCTGTGGGAAATGTGATACAAAGAGTGAAATTCATCCCACTCCTTTTTGGTATTTTCAGCCATCCTTCCCACCTGGTTGCTAGCTTGATATTCAAGTAATTTAGGATAAAAGTGTAGGCTCAGAATCAGGTTGAGTGTAAAGGCCGCAACCAGTGAAGTATTCAGAAATTTGTTGCTTGTTTTTTCGGAGAAAAGTTTGACTGAACAAAAAAAGAGGTAGGAAACAATTAAAAATGCTATCCAAACCAGATCTCCACTAAATACCTGGACGAAATAAACTGCCATGGCCAGATAAAATAGGTGCAAAAATACAAATTGCCCCTTGCAGAGCCCATGGAGAAATTTAGTATTGGCTAAGCTCAAATATCTTGCAGAAAGCATGGCTGCAAAGGGTAGAAGGGGAAATATATAGTGCGGCAACTTATAGTTTGACATGGAGAGCATGATAAATACCAAGACAAAGCCACCTATACTTAGAAATTCTGGGTAGTTCTTGTTTAAAATCTTAGGTGAAGCAAAAGTCTTTATCAGCAAAACAATGGCAGGAATCAGCAAGAGTATCCAGGGGCTAAAATCCCAAAGGATAGTTCCCAAGAAAAAGTGCCAGGGGGCACCATTATCCCAATAAATATCTCCAGTAATCCTTCCAAAACTTTGGGTCCAGAAGAAAAACTTTACTCCCGAAGGACCACTCAATCCATACACCTCTTTTTCGGGTTGTAGGTCAAATTGATGATAAAGGCCCCAAAGCATGGGAGCCAAGGTGGCCAAAGCAATAACCAAGGCTACAAGCCATTCCCATTTTAGAAAATTCTTCCACTGGCCTTTGATTGCGAAATGTGCTGTAAAGGCTGCAGCCGGTATAATCAAGCCCAAAGGCCCCTTCGTCATCATGGAGAGACCAAGTCCTAACGAGGCCAATAACAGGTTAACGAATCGATTTTTCTTTAAAAACAAAGAAAATTGCCAAATTGTAAAAATGACCCAACCCATCAGCATGCCATCCATCCTGATATCATTGGTCATGAGAAATACCGCCTGAGAGTAACCCAATATCAAGGCCGCGATTTTGCCTGTTTTGTCATCATACCAAAGCTTGCTTAGCTGGTATGTACTAAAAATTCCAAGCACAACAACCAGAACTGCAGGCAGTTTGAAGGCAAAATTATTAATACCAAAAAGTTTGAATGAAATGGCACTCAACCAAAAGAGAAGTGGCGGTTTGTCAAGGTAATCCAGTCCCCGGTGGTAGACTTGTAGGAATCTTCCACTTTCCAACATTTCTCTGGATATGGAGGCATATTGGGCTGCATCAACATCCATTACATCGAGGAATAAGTTGAGGAAATAGATCAATGCCATTCCGAAGAACGCCAAAGAAAAATTATGAACCCTTATAAATCTTTGAAATGCCTCCATATACCTCCCTCAAAATAGGGCTGCTAATATACACATTAGAAGGGAATGGAGATAGGGAAATTGCAAGGGCTAACTACCTTCAGGTTTGGGTAAATTGCGGTCAAAAAATTTGTATAACAACTCCATCTGAGGCAAGCCCATTCGCTGACCTGCTTGGGCTGTTGAGTAGGCCAGCGCGATCAATGCAAGTAAAACAGGGATCAGCCACAGAATTCTGGACGAAAGCCCAAGGTTCATTTGGGAGAATCCCATGATGGCAATGATGACAGAACCAAAACCCAACACAAAGTAAAAAAAGAGGTACATCAACCATACAGATGGCCTTGGACCAAAAACTCCTCTGATTTTGGTACCTTCTTTTTGATCAATAATTTCAAGGTTTAGTTGTGGAGACCAATAGTGCTGCTCTGATTTGGGTATTTTTAGGTAAATGTGTTGATCCATAACAAAACCTCGGACATTTTTATCTTTGTCCTCCAGGAGTTGCTCAAATGCATGAAGGATCTCCTCGGAGGTAGCCATGGATCTCCTGGAAAATCTGGGACGAATTTCAATATTTGACATGAGTGGAGCCTAGTCTTTCCTTGAATTTAATTACTTCTTGATCTCTGTGCCCCCCATCTGATCACTCTGGTAGATGATTTATCTCATTCCATTTAAATGGATCTTATTTAATCTCTTAACGAGTTTTTTCCCTCTGGATTGGAAGCCCTTACTACCATTAGGAAGATGAGCCTCGATTACCAGTAGCAATTCTGGGATCAAATCGGGAATTTTAGAGGCAATATTTGAAAGGATTTGCATGGCATGTACCCTGATAGCGATTGCCTTTTGGGGATTTTCCAGGATTTCGAAGCAAATGGCATACAAATCATCCCAGTGTTCCTCAGGAATGTCCCATTCTGCCATGAGGGCCAGGTTATTTCTGGCTACTGCATCATGGTGCTCTTCAGTAAGCATCTGGATCATTCTCTCTAAATGTGGTAGAAAAAGTCGTGGATGCTTTTTACCAACAGCTCTGACTGCCCAGGCACTTCTTTGTGTCAATAGCCACTGTCCTTCTGTGAAAAGATCCATCAGATCCTTGAATTTTCTTGGATCATCACCAATATCCTCTGCAATTTCGAGAATGGTAGGCTTGCTGTAATCCGCTAAAATTCGTTGTCTATAATCCATGTTCGAAGTACCGTAGTTCAAATTTCCATTTAATATAATGTGAAGAAGAAATGGGATCAAAATCAATCGCCGGAAAAACAAAATTCTCACATCTAAATCCGATAGATGTGAGAATTTAGGTTCAGCGCTATGTACACCTTATGATTCCAGGTAGGCATGAATAGCTGCAAAATCTTGCCTTCCAAGACCTTTATCTTTGGCTTTGGCAAAAACCTCTTTCGCCAGATTGGCAAGGTAAAGGGGTTGACCTTGTTCGTAAGCGGTTAAAGTAGCCAGGTGGAGATCTTTGTGCATCAACTCCAACGGAAACTGTACTTCATAATCATTTGACCTGATCATCTCTGCCTTTGCCTTGGTAAAGGGAGCAGAAACCACAAGATTGGGTAGGGTATTGAGTAAAAAATCCCTGTCCAATCCCATTTTTTGCCCGAGCAAAACGGTTTCTGAAAATACAAGCATGGACTGGGCGAGCAAGGCATTAACCAGCATTTTAAAGGATGCTCCCATGGAATGTTCCCCTATATACATGGTCTTTTTGCCCATTAAATCTAGTAGGTGCTGAACTTTTTTGAGCTCTTGTTTCTCTCCTCCTACAAAAAACACCAATTCAGCATTTTCAGCATGGGGTTTTGTACCTGCAACAGGTCCATCCAGATATTTCACACCTGCTGATTTGGCAGCCTGGAGGCATTTTGTGACAAAAGAAGGATTTACAGTCGAACAATCCATCCAGATCGAGGATGGTTTCATGTTGGAGAGTCCTCCTGTCTTCGATAACATCAAAGCTTCTACAACCTCTGGATTTGAAAGCATGCTAATGACAACATCAGCTCCTTTTACTGCCTCCGCAACGCTTTCTGCCCTTTTTGCTCCTAGGCCTTCCAGTTCCAATGCTGCTTCGGTGGAGCGATTGTAGACAGTAAGCTCAATCCCTCCTTTTAATAGGTTTTTGGCCATCCGGCTCCCCATTATTCCCAGTCCGATGAAAGTTACTTTAGACATATTTTTTTACTTTTGATCCAAAGGTAACTTCCGAAAAACGGGAAGAATCTCAATTTTCCGTCAGGATGCCGTTTTTCGGTCAGAAATTCCCAGCCTTGAAACTTCTGCCTTACTTGGCGTATATCCAAAGTGCTTTTTAAATTCGGAAATAAAATGAGAGGTATTTTCATAACCTACTTCCATGGCTATTCTACCAACCTCCCAGTGGGTACTCCCTAATAATTGCCTGGCTTTTTCCATTCGTTTGGAGATGATCCATTTTCGTGGAGTAATGTCGAATTTACTTTTGAACTCCCTGCGGAAAGTTGATTCTGACCTTCCACTCAGGTAGGCATAATCTTCAATGGTCAAAGGTTTATCAAAATTTTGCTCCATGAAGGCTTTTAGACTCAAAGATTTCAATTCCTGTAAAGCGATTAGACTAGGAGAAAATTCGGCTATTTCTACCTCAAGAATGGAGAATAGTTCCTGTAATTTAATGGGAAATAGTTTGGAGGCCTTTTCCTTATAATTATGGTATAGACTTTCAATGGATTGCCAAAAGGCAGTTAAATAGGGAGGTTGTTTGAATAAGTTCAAATCTTTTGATTCACCTAGGGCATATCCCTGCTGTGAATCAAAACCTAGTTTTGAAATCAAATCATCAGTAAAGAAAACCAGGTATGATTCAAAACCCTCATCCTTCCCAAGGAGATCACTGATAGAATAAATTCCTCTTTTGAATATGAAAAATTCTCCTGCATTTGCGGTTAGTATCTCTCCTTCATAGGTGCGAATGTGCTGCTTCCCTTTTATCACAAAAGAAATGGCATGTCTTGAGATATAGGCTTCCCTTCCCCGCAGTTCTTGAGACAGTTTTTTCTTCATGAATATCATTTCAGGGGACTGAAAAAATACTTCAATAAAAGGTTCGTGAAGGAGTTTGTCAGGAATAATCAACATAAGTTTTCTTGTAGTTCCAAGTTAAGAATTTTCCTACTTAGCTGTGCCTTTTGGAAAATATGGATACAAGAACTTGATTTGCTTCATGGTGACGAAGCGTGTTATTATCGTGGGTGGAGGAGCTGCGGGCTATTTTGCTGCGGTGAATGCAGCCTCCATGAACCCTGAACTTGAGTTTTTGATTCTCGAACAAAGCCCAAAGGTATTGGGAAAGGTTAAAATATCAGGAGGTGGTAGGTGCAATGTGACACATGCTTGTTTCGAACCCCGCGAGCTTTGTAAGTTTTATCCAAGGGGCAATAAAGCTTTGATGGGGCCATTTACCCGCTTCATGACAGGCGACACCATGGAATGGTTTGAATCAAGAGGAGTGGAACTGAAAATAGAAGACGATGGCCGAGTGTTTCCTGTCTCTGATCAATCTCAGAGCATTATAGATTGTCTGAGTGTAGAGGCACATCAAAAAGGGGTGGTCATTAAATGTCGAGAGCAAGTGGTTGATATTCAACCTCATGAAGGGCAATGGGAAGTGATTACAAAGTCTGGCAGCTACCTGTGTGATTACCTGATTGTTGCAAGCGGAAGCTCCAAACTGATTTGGTCGATTCTTGATCGACTCGGACATGAAATTGTTGAACCCGTTCCTTCACTTTTTACCTTTAACATCAATGATCCCCGGATCAAAGATCTTCCGGGCTTGTCAGTTGAGAAGGCTGTAGTATCCGTTACGGGTTCAAAGCTTAAGGCCACAGGGCCTCTATTGATAACTCATTGGGGGCTAAGTGGACCTGCGGTATTAAAGCTCTCCGCCTGGGGTGCTCGAGAACTCAATCAAAGAAACTACGATTTTTCAATCTTGGTAGATTGGATGGCTGATTGGAAGGGGGAGCCTATGGAGGAGCATATTGCAGGCTTGAGAATCAGGGAGGCAAAGAAGTTAATTCAAGGGACTAACCAGTTTAAACTTCCCTCAAGACTATGGAAATCTCTCGTGAAGGAAGCTGGTATCAGGCCTGAGCAAAGATGGGCTGATCTGAGTAAGAGTCAGGCACAAAAACTTCATCATGAATTGAGAATGGGTAAATTTGAGGTCAAAGGTAAGAGCACGTTTAAGGACGAATTTGTTACGGCAGGAGGAGTAAAGCTCAAGGAGGTCAATTTCAAAACCATGGAGAGTAAGATCCATCCAAAGCTGTTTTTTGCAGGTGAAGTTCTTGATATTGATGCTGTTACGGGTGGCTTTAACTTCCAGGCTGCTTGGACTACTGGCTGGATTGCTGCGCAATCTTTGAGTCAAGTCAACTGAAAATAGCAAGGTTCACTACCACTTTTTTCACGTTTATCCACCCGATCTTCACGCTTACTCATTTCATCTAGGCAGTTTGAAACCTTAGGCCTACCTTTAAATTGTAACAAAAAGGCATGAAGTGATGAAAAAAAGTAAGAACATAATTTTAGTAGTTGTATGTATCCTGTTGTTGGCCGTGACGGTAGTGGCACTTATGACAGGAGGAGAAATCGTAGATAATTCAGCTAATGTATCAAAAAGTACAGGAATACTTGAAGAAGCCCTTGGAGTGATCAATCAGTCATTCCCAACACTAAAGCCCTAAAAGATCCAAGAAAATACTTTTTGCCGATAGGTCCCTAAACGGGACCTTTTTTTATTCCTTATAGTTGATGGGTTGAAAACCTAAAAGCCTGTCGTTCCGGTCTGTGGGATAGCGATAATAGATAAGAATCGTATAAAAGTTTTCCGATCGGCTGTGCATGCCTTCGAATGGAATGGGATTGACCGTGTCATCATCATCCCCAAGTAGGACATATTGGTAATCGTAAATCCCTTGTTTTAACAAAAATTCACCCTCATACCGTCTAATTTGCTCATTGTAGTCCATCCTGAACTGGGGCAGGGTATTCCAATCTGTGAACTCTCCAAAGACATATACATCCCCTTCCAATTTGCTGTCCGATTTTATAAAAAAATGATTTCGAAGGTAATCTGCATTCAAATCGTCATTCCTATGCTCCATTACCCTGACTACAAAAGAACCATTCCTGTCTCTCTGTGGGCCAAAGGTATTTCTGATTCTTTTTGAATCCTGGAAAATATACAAGTCATTTACATTTTCCCTTTCTTCTATGTCCTGAACATTCCGTCCATATAGGTTGATGCTTTCTGATTCATGCCTCCTGAATTCATTACCGGATTTAAAACTTTGTAATATATCAATGAAGTATTCAAACCTATTGTTGTTCTGAAACCTGGGTGTGAGTCCCTCAAGGGCATTGTCCCATCGAAAGTTTTGCAAAACCTTGACATTCAGGTCATTTGAAGCATTGAATACAGGAATATTTCCTGTCTGGGCTTCAAAAGAAAAACTCTCCATTTGCTGACGGATCATCTGGCCTGAAAGCTGATATTTCAGGCTTAGCTGAATTTCTTGTTCGGCAACAACAAACCTTCTGGTCATGAGTACCTTATTCTCATCATTATCCTTATAGACCTTCAAAAGATAGTTGCCACTCATCTTAAAGAATTCATTTTCCCTTGGGAAAGAATATTCATAGTGGACGTATGGTATCTTTGTGAATTGCGACCGCTGAAAATTTGTAATTCTTTGTTTGAGAAAGCCTTCATAAAATTCAATCGGTAAGATCCCGGATTCTTGCCAACTGGCATCGCAACTGATAATATCTACAAAAAGGTCTGACTCCCTTTGACTTTCTGGCATGAGTTCATCAAACTCAAGAACAAGGCGTTGGTTCCTCTTCAGGTAAAGGACAGGATAGGACTCGGGTAAGCCTTCTCTATACAATTCCACTGTCCTTACATTGTTGGAATACGAATAATCTGAATAGTATAGAGTAGGTCTAACTGCTGGTGTTCTACCCGTGGTGCTTGTTTCACGGATCGCAGGGCAGGCAGTTAATAGCATTAGAAAAATAATCCAGGGAATGGTCCGAAACATTTGCATAGAGACAGTTTTGCTCAAAAATAGAAAAAATGTCTTTCTATTAATCTTTCAAAAAATCTTCCTCTTTTACCTCATACCAAATCTGAGAATCTTCAGGTTTGATATTTTTGGGTGAAATTCCTTTGAAAGTAAGGCTCTGCCAGTTTGCATTAGGAATGATTCTTTGCTTTTCGCTTCCTGTGATCAAATAGATTGGGTATGAAAAGTCCGATTCAGCTCCTTTCCATCTGTAGTAACATTTTAGCTTTCTCTTTTTACCACTCAAATGATATTGGAGGACTGGTTTCTGCTTTAGGGCAAAAAGCTGATTCATCCTTGTTGCGGATTCCGAATTTAGTTCGGACTTAAAATAGTCTATGGAAAATTTTCCGTCTTTTTCCTGTTGGAGAAATCCGATCAGTTTGCTAAACCAGAGGTCTTCAGATGGAGCTTGCTTTCGAATGGCCTCCAAAAGAGAAACTGTATGATATATTGGGGCATTGCCTTGAGTCAAAAATCTGCTTGCGCTTGCTTTATCAAACCAATTTTCGACCATTAAATACTCCACATAATAAGGGAAAGCCTCATAAATTCTTCGACCGAGTGAATCAGAATTATGGGGGACATAGGTGGTGTACTGCCTGGCAATATCTCTAAGCAAGAAAGGGTCAAAACCCCATGGGTTGTTCTTATACAGATATTCAGAGGGGCCTATGTCCAAGGGCTGAAACCATGAGTAACCAGTTGAAATTCTAGGATATTCTCCAAAGTAATTCTCCAGGGTATTGAAGATCCGTTTAACTTGTGCAAGATGAGAAAAGGCCTGTGTTTTTTTATCTGGCTGCACAAAGTAGGTCATTTCAAATGATTTCCCATTACTGTTGTGTGAGTCTTTGATGCTTTCAAATTCTCCAACATATAGACTCAATTCTTCCGGCAAAAGAGGTCCTTCCAGGAAGAAGGTGTTTTTGACAAATTGTCCAGCCAAGGGTATGGAGGAAAGTTGCTTGCCTGTACAAAAAAGAGATACTTCCTCTGGAAGAATCACACTGATCCTCATGTGATTGGCTGGGTCATCGCCATGTTCCTTGCATGGCCACCAGAAATATGCAGGTAGATGCGATGCTCCCAGTCCGATTTGTAACCTGTTGAATTCATTCCTTTGCCAAACAGGATAAGGACTCAGGCCGCGAAGGTTGCCATGATAAATGATCTGGATCTCTTCGACCTTGTCCTTTTGAAGCATTTCAGGAAAATCAATTCGGAGGGCTTCCCCTAGGTAGTCATAGCCAAGTTTGTGTTGATTCCAGCTAATCTCAGCAATTCTTAATTCAGGTCCCATATCCAACCAGATCGTTCGGGTATTTCTCTCTGGTTGAAAAGTGATTTTTTGAGTTCCTGCTATCCTATTTTTTTCCGAACTTATTTGTAACTCCAGGTCATAGGTAAGGAGATCGTAGTCTTCGAATCTTTCAAGAATTTTGAGTACCTGACTGTTGACCTGAAAGTGATTCAAGGCCAGAAAAATAAAAACTACTAGAAACTTTAGGGGTTTGGTTCCAACGCCAATTCTCATCTATCATCCGCTTTGTTTCAAAGATAGAAAGAATCTTTTAATCCAAGTGGTTGATCCTGCCTTTTGAATGGAAATAATTACAACTTGTTTAACTTGCTTTAGGATTCGAAGAAATTTTAATTTGTAGTAATGAAGAAATGGTTGGGTATAGATTTATTTGCGAATCCTGAAGCACTCTTTTTGTTGCTTTTGATTCCGCTTTATTTGTTTTGGTACATCAGGTTTTACCAGAAGCAAAGGCTTGTAATTCGCCTTAGCTACGATCCTCTTTCTCTGGAGAAAAGAAAATATAACCTTTCATTGCTTAGGTTATTACCACGCTTGCTTCAATTAGGAGCTATTGCTTTAATGATTATTGCAGTTGCCAGGCCCCAGTCAGCAGATGAAGTAATCAATGAAAAGGTAGAGGGCATTGATATCATGTTGTTGCTTGATATAAGTGGAAGCATGGAATCTGACGATTATCCGCCTAGCCGTCTGGAAGTAGCAAAGTCCAATGCAGTTAGGTTCATAAAAGGAAGAAAGCAAGACCGCATTGGTTTGGTGTTATTTGCAGCCGAAGCCCTTAGTTATTCACCTCTTACCCTTGATCATTCCTATCTTTCCAGGCAGGTACGGCAAGTAAGTTTTGGGATGATTTCGCCTCAGGGTACTGCCATAGGTGAAGCCTTGGCAGCGGGTATCAATCGCATGGAGTACAGTGAAAACGGTTCAAAGGTAATGATCCTCCTGACCGATGGTGCAAATAATGCTGGACAACTTAGCCCCATTTCTGCCGCTAAATTAGCCAATGAGCGTGGCATCAGAACCTATGCCATAGGAATGGGTAGAAGGAGTACCGTTACCAAAGCGGCAGATAATAACCTGCCTTTACCTGATTTGGATGAGAAAACATTGAGAAAAATAGCCCAAATCACAGGAGGTAATTTTTACCGAGCCTCTGATCCAACCCGACTTCAGCAGATTTTTACTGAGATTTCTCAATTGGAAACCCGCAAAATCCAAAATATATCTTATAGACACGTCCAGGATAGATATCCAATATTTGTTAAAATGGCTATTATTATTTTGGGAATATCTTTTCTTTTGATGTTAACATTTATATATAATCCATTGGAACAATAGGCCTGGAGTAGCTAACTTTTGTCTAAAAATTAATAGGAAACATTCCTAAATGATTTCATTTGGTCAAAAGTCCCTTTATGGCAATTATCAAACCCGGTGTAGAAGCCATCCTCAATGCTTGCATAGACTCTGATCCTACAGGTGATAATTTTAAATTGATATTTTTAGGAGAGAATAACACTCCAGATCTTGATTTACTGGTCGCACAATTAAACAAGGCCAATATCCAATTTGCAGGTGGAGTTTTTCCTGGCATTATTTCTGGGACTACAAAATCTGAAGAGGGAGCTATCATCATTAACCTTCCAGCAGATAGTCAAGTTCATGTAATTGAAGGACTTGATTCAGATAATTTCATGTTACCTCAGCTTGATATACCTAAAACTGACCCGGATAAAAGTACAGGACTGATATTTCTGGATGGACTTACTACCCATATTGCTGATTTCCTTTGGGAAGTCCACAATCAATTTGGAAGTAAAATGAATTTTTTTGGAGGAGGGGCAGGGTCGCTCAGCCTTCAGCAACAAGCTTGCCTGATAAGCAATGAGGGTGTTTGGCAGGATGCAGCCTTGTTGTTGTACGTACCCAAAGCAATTAACCTGGGAGTTGCCCATGGCTGGGAAAAGATCATCGGGCCTTTTGTGGCTACAAAGACTCAAAAAAATGTTATTTGCGAATTGAATTGGGAGAATGCATTTGAGGTGTATAAAAAAGTCATAAAAGAAGACTCAGGGAAAGATATCAATCAGGAAAACTTTTTTGGCATTGCCAAAGGCTATCCATTTGGCCTGCTAAATGAGGGAGATGAGGATATAGTCCGAGACCCTATCCTTACCAATGAGAATGGAGAGCTCGTCTGCGTCGGGGATGTCCCTGAAAATTCAGTCATAAACATACTTAAAGGTAAAGAAGAAAATTTGGTTGGGGCAGCCACAACTGCTACCGTTTCTTCGGTTAAAAGAGGCAAAGGCAAAATGGCAATTCCTCTTGTAGTGGATTGTATTTCAAGGGTTTTATTCCTTGAGTCAAACTTTCAAGCTGAGTTGAGTACAGTTAAGTCGACCCTCGATGCAGCAAATCTGGATGAGGTACAGGGTATTTTAAGCCTTGGAGAGATTTCGTCCTATGGAGAGGGGGCTTTGGAGTTTTTCAATAAGACGATAGTTGTTGGGCTACTGGAAAAATAGGAAATGATCAATCCCGAAATCATAAATGATATTTCCCTTTTGTATGAGTTGTCCCTTTCACTGGGAAAATCTCATGACATCAAGGAAAATGCTGGAAATTTTATTTCAACCTTGATGCGCCGAAAGGGGCTTTCTTATGCGTCTTTGTGGATTAAAGCAGAAAAACTGAGCCATGAAGAGGAGAGTGGTTTTTACAAAAGAATTTATGCTTATCCACACTTTCGAGCTGGAAAACAGTACCTATCTTTTTCCCACGAAATTCACAGCATCCTTGAAAAAAATGAAGTGTATGTCGTAGAATCCTCAGATCCAGTTTTCCAGGATTTTTATCACAATGAAGGAGAAGCCATGGGTAAGTTGGCATTTTTGAAATTGGGGGATGTGGGATTTCTCAAATTATACTCCTTCTCTAAAAAGGATACCCTAAAACATGAACAGCTATATAAATTAAACAAGGTTCTTGACCAATTTACTCACTCTCTTCGTGCTTGCATGGTGCACGGACAGTTAAAAAAAGAAATTCAGGATAGGAAGAAGGTTGAGAAGGAACTGAGGACTTCTAAAGAGGCAGAGGAACAGTTTTTTGCCAATATGAGCCATGAAATCCGAACCCCGATAAACGGTATGTTGGGAATGATGAACTTAATGGGAGGTACGCAACTCACGGAGGAGCAGAGAGAATACCTGAATGACATGATTCTTTCCAGCAAAACCCTCCTTTCTATTTTGAATGATATACTTGATTTTTCCAAGATCCAGCAGGGGAAAATTATCATTGAGCAAGTTCGTTTTGATTTAATTGGCAGGTTGAGGAGTCAGTGCAACATGGCTCAGTCAAGGGCTGATCAGGGCAAGCTGAATGTAAAACTGGATTTAGGAGTTAATGTACCTCAATTTGTCGCTGGAGATCAATTCCGATTTGATCAGGTCATGAATAATTTAATTAGCAATGCCCTGAAGTTTACGGAGGAAGGAGAAATCAACATAGTTGCTAAGTTTTTGGGTGAGGAAAATGGCATGGATCTTTACCTTTTTAAGGTAGAAGATACTGGAATTGGCATCCCCGAAGAAAAGCAGGAAAGCATCTTTTCAAGTTTTGTCCAGGCAGAGGCTTATACCAGCCGAATGTTTGGAGGGACAGGTCTTGGACTCCCCATAGTCAAACAACTGTTAGAGCTAATGGGAGGTGAAATCCGACTTGATAGTGAACCGGGTGAGGGCTCTTCCTTCTATTTTACCCTTCCCTTAGGACGAGTAAGTCAGGAGGCTGGTACCCATAGTAAGGATCGTGGATTGGTAGAAAAAGGGAGTCAATTAAAGGGATACCATATTTTATTGGTTGAGGACACGCCCATGAATCAGAAGGTTGGAGTCAGGATGCTGAAAAAATGGGGAGCAGGAGTTGAAATTGCCGAAAACGGCCTTTTAGGTTTTGAAAAGTGTAGGGATAAAAAGTTTGACCTGGTCCTGATGGATTTGCAGATGCCTGTTATGTCAGGTTATGAGGCAGCAATTAAAATCAGAAATGAGTTGCCTACACCGAAATCCAAGGTGCCTATTATTGCGCTTACCGCTGCAGTCCGAGAGACTGTAAAAAGGAAAGTTCTTGAATCGGGTATGGATTCATATGTCATGAAGCCATTTGAACCTGACAATCTGCTGGGAATCATCAAGTTCTATCTGATGAAAAGAGCCAAAAAATCCCTTGATACGAGGTACGAAGATCAAGCCACAGCTTCCATTGATACAAGCTATCTGGAAGAGATTGCTGATGGCGATGTACAGTTTATAGAAGACATGATTAACCTTTTCAAGGACCAGGCTCCCCTGGAACTGGATAGCTTGGGACATCAGATCAATGCTCAGGATTGGGAGCAAATTCACCAGCATACACATAAATTGAAGTATCCTTATACCTCAATAGGCAGGCTTGACCTGGTACAGAAGCTCGCTGTAATTGAAGAAAATACCTTGAAAAGTAGGAATATAAAGTTGATCCAGGATGCATATGATTTCGTCAAAAGAGAAACCGCTATCATCCTGGATCAATTAAATAGTCGATAAATTCACTGTGGTGGAGGTGGAATATTCCTTATTCATCCTCTTCCCAGCCACCGCAAAGCTCTTTCATTTGACTGATCGCCTCATTCCTGTAATCGCCTTGAGCGTTGTAATTCAGGGACTTTTCAAAGTTTTCACAGGCCTTTTTTGTCATTCCTTTAGCTGCATAAACTTTACCTTTGTAATAGTAGGACTCACCATTCAAAACGTTCAAAGTCAGGGTCTTATCCAGGCTCTCGAGGGCTTTGTCATACTGCTTAAGTCCAAGGTAGCAATATGCCATTTGATTGTGAGTTGCCTGAAGCAATTGTGTCAATTCTATTTTGTCGAGTACAAATTCAAAATCCTTAAGGGCTTTTTCATATTGCCCCGCCCTTGAAGAATAATATCCTCGGCTATACTTCAACAGGTCTTCTTCAGGCTCACATTCCACAAGCCCATCATAGTACTTGGATAAGTCTTCATAAGCACTGTCTCTGATTCCGATGTCTGCCAACAGTTGAAAGGCTGTACACCTGTATTGAGAGGTATCTTTGGATACTTCAATAAGGTCGTCTTTGGCAAGTTTAAGGGAGTCAATTTCAAGATAGAGGTATCCTCTACCCAGATGTACTTGAGGAATTAGTTGGCTTATTTCAGCATTCTCAATGTTCATCTCATTTGATAGCCTGAGAACTTCAGAATATTGGTATATCGCAGCTGGAAAGTCTTCTTCCTTATCCAGAATTGTTGCCTTGGCAAAAGTCGATTTTATAAGGCTAGGGTAGGTGTTTTTTGCGGCTTTCTTCTTGTTCTTCATTGGGTTCAGACGGATGCTTTCTTCTATATCCGTAAGAGCCTCTTTTGTCCTATTTAGCCTAATATATACCAGTCCACGGCGAAACCAAAGGTTATAGTCTTCCCTCATTCCC
>JALEFZ010000012.1 GCA_022760475.1 Bacteroidia bacterium
AAGCAAAGATCATGGAATTTCTGGCTGGAACCCTGATATACGCTCAGGGGCAATCTACCATCCAAGGACTATCCATTATCCTTGAGGGAGAAGCTGAAAAATTCTTTGAGCGTCCAGATGGACAAAAGATCCATCGAGAAAGTTTTGGGGCTGGAGAGAGCTTTGGGGCTGTATCAATATTGTTAAATAACTTAAAGGCCATAAGGGCTGTAAGAACACTCAAAGAAAGTACCATACTTCTTATTCCAACTGCTCTTTTCCAAAAGTTATGTGCAGAACGTTCTTCCTTTTATGAATTTTTCCTTCAGGAGTTTGGAAGAAGAATGTTGCATTCGGGATATGCCAGTGAATTACTAAAACGTCCAGGAGTAGAAACTGATTTCCAGGCCTCAGATCGTGTATTCCAATTGAGGGTGGGAGACTTGTATTCTACCCATATCAATTATTGCCACAAGGGTTCAAGTATTCAGGATGCAGCCATTCAGATGAGTGATCGCAGACGCAGCTATATCATGGTGCGGGCTGAAGATGGAAGGTATGTAGGGATCATCACGGATCAAATGATTCGAAATGAGATCGTTGCCAAGGGTAAAAACCTCGAAACGAAGGTCGAGGAAGTCATGAGAGGCCCTATATACTCCATCGGAGAAAATGCATTTGGCTATCAGGCCATCCTACTGATGTTTCGAAGGAAAGTTAACTATCTGTTGGTCAAAAGTCAGGGAAAGATTGCAGGTCTCATTAGCCTCAATCGCCTACTAAACTCTCAAGGAAAAAATCCTTTCCTTTTTATTCAATCCATAAAAAACAGCGATGAAGTTCGTTTCCTCCAGGGGAAATGGAACGAAGTTCCCGAAATAGTAGATAAATTACTGGAAAGGGGAACCCGTCCTGAGATTGTCAATCAGATTGTGAGTAGTGTCTCTGATGCAATCACTCAAAATATCATCAGCAGGGCCATTCACAAGCTGGGGAAACCGCCTGTCCGCTTTGTATTTATGGTTTTGGGTTCAGAAGGAAGAAGGGAACAAACCTTGAAAACCGACCAGGACAATGCCCTGATCATCGAGGATGTAGAAGGGGAAAAGCTGGAAAAAGCCAAGGAATACTTTTTGAAACTTGGCAAAGAAATTTCTGACGAATTAAATATTGCGGGTTTCGCTTACTGTGAGGGAAACTTGATGGCCAGCAATTCTGTCTGGAACCAACCCTTAAAGACCTGGAAAGAATACTATGAAGGCTGGATTTCACAGCCTATGGGCGAAAAGGCCCTGATCGCCTCGGTTTTCTTTGACGCCAAGGGTATTTATGGAGATTTCAGCCTGATGAAGGAACTGTTGTCTTATGTAAGGGGCTTTATGAAGCAATCCGGTCAGGCATTTTTGGGCCAATTGGCAAGGCACAGCCTGGTCAACCGCCCGCCATTGGGCTGGTTTGGCATCCTTCAGGAGACCAAAACACAGGACAGGAAGGGCATCAACATCAAGCGCGCCATGCAAACCATCACCGACTTTGCTCGGATATATGCTTTGCGGGAGCAACTTCCCTTCACCAATACCGGTGAACGTCTTCTGAATCTTGCATCAAACAACGTCTTGACGGAGCAAGAATTCACAGAATTACACCAAGCCTATTACTTCATGATGCGACTCAGGCTACAACATCAGACGAAGCTGATCCTCGATGGACAAAGCCCTGATAACCTCATTCCAGTTCATGAACTTAGCAAGATTGAAAAGGTGACCTTGAGAGAAATTTTTAAGGTAATTGAAAAATATCAAAAACGTTTGAGTGTGGTGTATTTGGGATATTAGAATTTACAATAAACATAAATAATTCAAATGTATTTACATTACAAAAATCAATACAAGCAACACAGATATATTTATTTTATCTGAAATATTTATAATTATTTTTTGATCAATAACGTAATTATTTCTATGAATAAAAGGTTCAACTTGATTAGCTCTTGAATTTCGTAAATTTGAAATAATTACATTTGAATATCAAAAAACCTTCTACACAAAGGTATAAGCTGCCTTCTAACTTCAATTCCAATCCTTCATAAAACATCCATTAAAAACAAAAATCATGTTTTCTTAAAAAAATATCAGAAAAATCCCTGAGAATAATTATGGAATTTTCATACTCTTTAAATATTATTATATAACTAATTATTCATACAAATAGAACAAATAACCAATTCCACATATAGCTAATTATAAAAATGTAGATATTTAAATTCACATAACATTAAACAAATTTTAATAGTTAATTAAACTGAAATATATCTACACTTTAACAAGTTTATCATGAAAAGATTTACAATCTTAATGGGGGTACTATTGCTGTGCTTCTTCACAGATCTTAGTGCCCAAACCCTATTTGTTCCAGGCGGTGGAATTGGATTCTCCACTGTACCCGGTAATGTGGGCATCGCCACAAGTAGCCCCCTTGCTACTTTTGATGTGAGAGGAACTAATATCTTCCTAAGCCCTCCGGGAACTCCTTCTCTTCCAGGTTCTCCTATTCCGCGGACCTTCAATGCCCTTGGAGAAAGCGGTGGTGGTGCTCCCCTACCATGTGATCTCTATGGTTTCAGGTCTCAAGTTGGTGTTTCACTTAGCAGCACGACTACTCAAGTTGATTTTGTAAACCTTGGTGTCCGTCGTGAAGTAGGCAAAGGAGGTACAGGTAGAGCTACATTGAGCTTTGGTTCTGAACAAATTGTTAGCCCTACGGGTCCTATAAGCCTTTTTGGCCCCAACGCGACCTTCGATATCATCGCGAAAAACCGCCCCTCCGATCCAGGATGTGGTTACCTGATTGCACAGTTTAACCGCCCCGGTAATTTGGGTTCTATTTTTCCAACCCCAAGCTCTGCCATCCCTTCATTTACAGTATATGGAAAAATAGTTACCAGTAACAACTACTTCATCTCTTCAGATGTCAGGTACAAGCAAAACATTGCAGATCTCGATAGATCTGATGAGATCCTTGATGGCCTAAGACCTGTAACATATAACCACAGAGAGGAAGAATTCCCTGAAATGGGATTTGATGGAAGACTGATCTACGGTTTCATTGCCCAGGAAATGGAAGAAATCGTACCTGATCTGGTAGACCAGGATGAGAAGGGATTCAGAAATGTAAACTACGTAGGTTTGATTCCTATTCTTACAGCTTCACTTAAAAATCAAAAAGCAATCATCGAAGCCCAGCAGGAGCAAATAGACCAGCTTAGAGAAGAATTGGAAGCTGCAGGTGTACTTGACCAAGCTAAGACTTCTCCTTCGAATGATGGAAAAACCCGACTTCCTGCTTCATTTGGTGATGCCAAGTTGTATCAGAATAGCCCTAATCCATTCAACGCCCAAACTGAAATCAGATATGAGCTGCCACAAAATAGCGAAACTGCTCAAATGATTGTATTTGATATGCAGGGTAAGCAAGTAAGAAATTACAATCTGGATGGAAACGGAAAACTTATCATCAACTCTGGAGAGTTGGAAGCAGGAATGTACCTATACAGCTTGATCATCAATGGTCAGGAAGTTAGTACCAAAAGAATGATCCTTACTCAGTAATGAAGAGTAAAAAAATGAGGCCCCGGAAATCCGGGGCCTCTTCTTATAGAAGTAAATCCTTTTATAGCATAAAAGGCTCCTTGTCCAACTTCCTCGAGATGGCAAAGGCTGCATTCACCAAGCCTACATGGCTATATGCCTGCGGGAAGTTCCCCCACTGGGAACCATCTTCAGCTTTAACATCTTCGCTCAACAATCCAAGGTGATTGGTGTAGCGAATCAGGTTTTCGAAAATCACAATGGCTTCCTCTACCCTTCCGACATCTGCCAGTGCCTCCACATACCAGAATGCACAAATCAGGAAGGTAGTCTCAGGTGTACCAAAGTCATCCTGATGCTTATAGCGGTAGAATAGACCTTCTTCTGTCTTCAGTTCCTTCTCCAACTCCTCGATATGCTTTCTTGCTCGGTCGCTATTTGGATCCAGATACTTCATGGTTATCAACTGCAACATGGAAGCGTCCAGGTTCTTCGAACCAATCGCTTGGGTATAAACTCCTCTTTCGGAATCGAAGGCCGCTTCTACCTGCTTCTCAGCTTCCTTCACGAGGCGCTCTGCAAGTGTCATCATCTCAAAATCGCGGTATTTTCTTGCAACTTTAAGTGCCGCCTGAGAACCCGCCCAGTGGAACAGGAATGTATAGGCATGGTACTGGGCCTTGTTTCTAAACTCCCATAGACCTGCATCCGGCTCGTACATCGTCTCCTCTATTTTGCGAAGGATTCTCATCACGATAGGAAGCAAAGAACGCTTGTCATCATCTGCCAATCTTTCATCTACAAACAGAGGTACCAAAGAAGTCAATACCTGGCCATATACATCGTTCTGAATATGCTCATATGCCTGGTTTCCTACACGAACAGGTCCGTTATTGCCTTGATACCCTGAGAGAGGAATGATTTTCTCAACCAGGTTTGCCTCTCCCGTGATGGAATAAAGGGGTTGGAATCGCTCATCCTCCTCTACATTCAATACCACATTTTCGATGTAATGTGCATATTGTTCTAGTTCAGTAAAGTGCCCAAGGTTGGTAAGGGCTTTCAAGGTATAATGGGCATCTCTGATCCAGCAATACCTGTAGTCCCAATTTCGACCACTACCAGGAGATTCAGGAAGTGAAGTTGTAGGGCTTGCAATGATTGCCCCTGTATCCTGATACTGGTGGATTTTCAATGCCAGTGCAGAACGCAATACTTCTTTCTGGTGAAATTGTCCAATAGAAGTTCTTTTCACCCACTGTCTCCAATAAGCCCTGGTTTTGGAGTAGAATGTATCCAGGGTAGTTTCCAATGGTCCTTCCAAAGGTACTCCCCAGGTCAATGCCAGGTGCTTCGGTCCATTCAGACTGAAGGCTTTCTCTTCCGCTACATAGTTCAGCGGAATGTTGGTAGTCAATCTCACTTGACGGTCAAGGCCCATGTAACGGATGTGGCTTGATCCGAAAAGTACTTCCGGCTCCAATTCGCCATACTCCCCTCTAGGGCGGCAAACTACTTTTACTTTTGGAGTCCCCTTCAATGGGATAACCCTTCTGACCAGCATCAAGGGTTTGTAATAGCGTTCGTATTGATAAAAACGGGGGGCAAGATCCACCACCTTGAACTCGCCATCTTCACAGAAAAACTCCGTTACCAGGATATTGGTGTTTTCTATGTAATACTGGTGGGTTTTGTAATTGTCAGTAGCAGGTTTGATCGAAAACTCTCCACCTTTCTCATTATCCAACAAACCTCCAAAAAGAAAGCTGCTGTCAAATCGTGGCCAACAGAGCCAACCAACATTGGCTTCAGTGTCAATCAATGCAAGGTAGGCACAGTTTCCTATCAGGCCGTAATTGTAAGTGTGTCTATTCATCTAAAAATTACACGTTGCGTATATGTACGAGCGAAAATACTATATATTTCAAGAACGGAAAGGATCAGTCAAAGGCAAAAATGACTGCTTAGGAAGTATATTTGTCAATTCAATTATTTGACAAGCCAAAATACAGTCCCATCTGAAGATATAAAGAACCAATTGAATGGAATATGTTCATTTTCTTCCAAGGACTGTGCCACGAAAAGTATATATTGGACTAGTTAGGAGATTATTTTATTAAGAAAAAATAAAGTTTTGTCGAGGCCTAACTCCACTTAAATCATGTAAGGAAATAAAAAAACACCCCCAACTCACGTAGGGAGTGCTAAGCTCATAAAAGAACGTCCGGGAACTCTCCTTGCCTGTAAACGTTAATTCCCAGATGCCCTCGGGTTGCTATTGGTGTTTGTTTAATCAAAGTTGCCTATTAACATCCAATGATAATAGGGTAAAAATACCTATATGATAAAATGGGCATTTTCACCTTACGCTTTAAAATTTCATCACTTTGGTAGTTCTGCTTTCAAGTGTCTGGATAACAGCCAAGATGAACGAGAAAATTAAGCACATCGTAATATTTTGGACGAAAAATATCCAAATGCACTCAAGGCTTTTATTGCTTACCATTGTCTCGTTTTTCCTCCTCTTTACCAGTCCTTCAATTGCACAGCTATCCCCCCCAAAAGCAGAAGCTATTTACGGTGGTCGTATCAATGCGATTACTGCTATTGGGTTGTCTTCGGATAGCTCCAGAGTTTTTGTCACCACTGAAAGTGCCAACAGCGCATTTTATATGGATGTCAAGCAAGGTAGTCCAGGCATGAAGCCAACATTTGGCAGTTTTCAGTTGATGTCATCTCTGGGTTCCTCCGCTGGTTTTGGAGGAAGAATAGAGCAAATTGCTGCTCATGGGAAGTCTTCAGCCCTCTATTTTATCCATGAAGGAAGGCTTTATGGAACCACTATCAGTAGCCCGATTAACTATCCTGTGGACAGCATGGGTGGGGTTCAAAGTTTATTCATTACCAAGGAGACACTCCTGTATATCAAAGGATCAGATCTATTTTTTGGAACCCTTGATTCAACTGGTGCTTATACCCCTGACCCTTCGGGGCCTATTGCTCTTCCCACTGGATTATCAAGGCCGCAAATGGATATTCACCCCCAAAATAACTGCCTTTACATATTTGGTGGGGGCAACAACCCCGTTCTACTCAGGTCCAATGACCGCTTTGATAGCCTGGGGATGACCAAGGTCATCAACAACCTCAATGTATCTTCCTTAAATGGAGTAACAGATTGGTCATCCTTTGCTATTGCACCCGATGGAAGGCTCTTTGCAGCCGGGTCTAATTTTATGCAGAAAAGCATAGGAATTGCCATCAATGATAGCAACTGGACGCATTATGCAAGTGGATTTGGTGGTGCACCAGGTAAAAACATCAGCTTCGGCGGAGACTCAGGTTTTTACCATGTCTATTATGCCAACATGGCCAATGACTCCATGGGAGCTTCGGGGAAATGGCATACCTTCGGCATCATGGGTAAAGAAACCCACCCCAATGATGGCCCGGTATGGGGCGATCCCACCAACTTTGAAGTGGTCTACATGACTACAGATATGGGGATTGGCGCCTCACATAGCCAGGGAAAAAAAATCTATGAAGTAAATGAAGGTATTCAGGCTGTCCAGGTAAATGATTTCTCTATGAAACTCGACAAAAGTACGGCCTGGGCCGCCTCCAAATCAGGCATTAGAAAAGTCAGTACCTACAGAAGTACACCTAGCTGGACAGGGCCATTCTTCCCCATGGGAGATGGTTCTCCCTACCATGCAGTATGTATGGCAGGTCAGGACACCAATAAAATATATGCCGGAAATCTGAGGGTGTATAAAAGCTCGGATGGCGCCTCAAGCTGGCAAAGGGTATTTTCAGCAGAAAATCCACCTTATAATTTCCCTCCCGCCGGGAATAACTCCACAGGTGCTGCAAAAATCAATGCCCTTGCGGTTTGCCCATATGATACCAGCATTGTCATGGCAGCTTATGGAATTGAATGGGGCAACAATGGAGGGCTATTTGCTTCTACCGATGGAGGAGCGAGTTGGGATCAGATCCTGCTAAGCGCATCTACCGTTGGTTACGATGTGAATGTCATGGATATTGTGTTTACCATTGAGGGACCTGACACCATTGCTTACGTTGCAGCCAAGCATAACGTATCTGTCCCGGGTGGACACAGCATCTACAGGATAAAGAAATCCTCTTCAAACTGGATTCCTGCTCAAGACATGGGCCCAACAGGAACTAGTACCGGGTCCAGCATAGTGGCGAGTATATTGGATATCAGCAAAAGCCCAACAGGTGATACCCTCGTCGCTTGTGGGACAGACGTTGGTAGCATGCATCCGGTAAGCTACTATAAAGACCTGAAAGGTTCAGCTGTCTGGACTCCTCACACAACCACTGGCTTCCCTTTCTTTAGCGGAAAGGTCGCAAAGGCAGTTACATATGGCATTGACACGGTCTATGTGGCTGTCGATGAAGACATTTACTTTTTACCTGTGGGTGCAGCAAGTTGGACACTTGGATATAGCTATCCCAGAGGAACCCAAATCCAGTTTTTATACTATGATGAACTCCTGGTAGGAACAGAAACCGGGATTTATGGCCACCAGGGACAGGCTGGTCCTACTTTCATTGACTTCAATGACTGGAACAATGACTGGTCTCAGGTTCAGGTATATCCCAACCCTGTAGATCAATTCCCAATTAATATCCAGCTAGCCAGCCCGAGTACTGAAGCTGTTGAAATCAGGATTTTCACTACCATGGGGAAACTGGTTTACAAGGAGGTATTTCCTGCAGGAGACTTTTTCCAGTTGAAAAATGAGGACTGGATCATTGGAAATGGACAATACTACCTGGAAATCAATGGTGGGAAGCTGCATTACACAGGAAAGGTTTCAATCAGGCAGTAGATCCTTAATCTCCTTAGCAGAATCACTTTTCCTATAACCAAATATAATGCATCCAAGAGCGAGATACAGCCAAATTTGTATCTCGCTCTTATTTTGCCCCTAGCCCATCTTTTCGTAATTTGATGGGATTCGGTAAAACATAGAGCAATGAATTATAAACTAAGTCAAAAGTTCCCGGAAAAAAGGGCATTTATCACTGGCGCCGCCTCAGGATTAGGCCGGGAGTTTGCCCTTGAATTGGCAAAGGACGGATGGACAGTAGGAATTGCAGATCTGAATGAAGCAAACATGGCCAAGGTGGCCAGAGAAGTCTCCGACCTTGGGGGTAAAGCATTTACCTATCGCCTAGATGTGGTGGACAGGGAACTTTATCATGAAATAGCTTATGATTTCATCAAAGATGCAGGCGGGATTGACCTGCTCATCAACAATGCCGGAGTCGGAGACGGTGCTGCCTTCCTTCAATATGACCTCAAGCATTGGGATTGGATGATTGGCATAAACCAAATGGGTGTGGTGCATGGCTGCTTCTTCTTTGCCCCCAAAATGATCGATCAGGGAGGTGGGCACATCATCAACATTGCCAGTGCAGCCTCCTTCTCTAATGCACCTTATATGTCTGCCTACAATGTTACCAAGGCTGCTGTAAGGTCTCTTTCGGAAACCCTTTACCATGAATTCAAACAACATAAGGTTGGGGTATCTGCTGTGATGCCCACCTTCTTCCCTACCAACATCATGCAATCTGCCCGTGGCCCCAAGTCCAACCATATTTTTGCAAAAAAAATGATGGAAAGATCCAAAGTCACTGCCAATGAAGTTGCAAGTGAAGTATTGACCAAGGCAGGAAAAGGAAAAATGGAAATTATTCTCCCCAAGGAAGCTAGGAGGAACTTTTTCATCAAGAAATTCTTCCCAGGACTTTTTGAAAATCAATTAGACAAAATGGTTGAGTTTCAGCAAAAGATTGATAAATCAATGGCTGAAAAGAAATAAGTCCATTGCCTTACCATACAAACCACTGCCCCAACCCAAACAAATCATATGAAAGTCCTTGTTTATGGAGCCTATGGCTACACTGGAAGCCTGATTATCAGGATGGTCGAATCCTACGGCTTAGTTCCCATTCTTGCAGGCAGAAACGCAAGTAAACTTGAAAGTTTTGCCAAGGATTATCCTTACGAAAGCAAGAGTTTCTCACTGGAGGAGACTGACAAACTGCATGCAGCTTTGGAAGAAGTTGACCTGTTACTCCATTGTGCAGGTCCCTTTATGTACACTGCCAAGCCCATGATGGAAGCTTGCATCGAGAAAGGTGTACACTACCTGGACATTACAGGAGAAATCGATGTTTTTGAACTGGCGCATGACATGGATGCCAAAGCCAAAGCAGCGAATATCATGGTCATGTCAGGGGTTGGGTTTGATGTGGTCCCCACGGATTGCATGGCAGCCTATTTGAAAAATAAATTACCGGACGCAACCCACCTTCAATTGGCTTTTGCAAACCTCGGAGGAGCCATATCTCATGGCACTTCCTTGACGATGGTCGAAAACCTGGGCAAGCCCGGTTCCATGCGCAAGGATGGAAAGATCATTGCTGTCCCATTGGGACATGATGGAATGACCGTACCCTTCATCCCTAAGGATATTTACTGTATGGCCATTCCATGGGGAGATGTCTCTACAGCTTTTTATACCACAGGCATTCCCAATATAGAAACATTTACAAGGGTAAGACCTCAAACTCATAAAATGGTAAAGCGGATGAGGCCTTTCAACTGGATTATGAGAAGTTCTCTAGTTAAGACCATTGCCAAAAGACAAGTAGAAAAGCGTCCCGCGGGTCCAAATGATGAAATGCGGGCAAAAGCCTCTAGCCACGTTTGGGGGAAGGTTCGAAACGCTAAAGGTGAAGAAGTTAAAGCTAGACTTCAAGTACCTGAAGGCTATACACTTACAGCCATCACAGCCCTCATGATTTCGAAGAAGGTACTCGAAGGAAATTGGAAAGCTGGCCATCAGACTCCTGCGGGAATGTACGGCCAGGACCTGATTATGGAAGTAGAAGGCGTGATCAGGGAAGACCTACCCTAATTTGAAATAGAGAGGAATCCCCTTATCTTCATTCCCGGATAAAATATACAATTTGACTCTATGCTTCGGTTTTATATCAGTCTGTTAGCACTGGTCCTGCTCATCCCAGCCTACGGACAAAAAAATGATTGGGAAAACCAACTCGTATTTGAACGCAACAAAGAAAAAGCACATGCTTCTTTCTTGCCCTATTCCCATATTTCTGACCGTGGGGGAACTCCTTTTCATTACTTCACATCCTTAAATGGAGAGTGGGATTTTATGATGGTTAACCATCCTGATCAAGTGCCCGCCAACTTTTATAAGGAGGACTTTAAGTCAGATACTTGGAAGAAAATATCTGTCCCTTCCAACTGGCAGCTCAAGGGCTATGGGCAGCCCATTTACACCAATATTGTTCACCCATTCAAGGCAAACCCTCCCAAAATAAAAGCCAAGGTAAACGAGACAGGTCTATATAAGACTGAATTTAACCTATCTTCCAAATGGAGCAAAGATGAAATCTACCTTAGGTTTGAAGGAGTTCAGTCAGCCTTTTATTTATGGATTAATGGGAAGGAAGTCGGGTATAGCCAGGGGTCAATGCTTCCAGCGGAATTTAGGCTTACTCCCTACATCAGGGAAGGCAAGAATCACATAGCCGTGCAAGTCATTCGTTGGTCTGATGGCTCCTACCTCGAAGACCAAGATTTTTGGAGACTTTCGGGGATATTCAGAGATGTTAATTTAATTCGTAGACCTTCTACCTTCATTTCGGACTTGTCAATTCATGCTGATCTTGAAGATGAATATACCAACGGAAAGCTTGAAGTAAAATCTTCTCTACAGCGCCCTTCAGGCAAGGGACAAAAGGGATCTATCAAGTACAGCCTGACTTCCCCCCTGGGAGAGTTAGTTCATGAAAAAGAGTCTCCTTTCCTTCAAACTGACAGCCTATCAGTCATGAGTGTTCAACTCGAAAATCCAATGACATGGAGCGCAGAAACTCCTGATTTGTATGAATTGAAAGTTCAACTCATGTTGGATGGCGAAGTCAAAGAAGTCCTTTATCAAAAAGTGGGCTTCAGAAAGGTTGAGGTAAAGAATGGTCAACTGCTCGTTAACGGTAAATATGTTCTCCTAAAAGGGGTCAATCGCCATGAGTTTGATCCTGTAAATGGCCGTGTAATCAGCGAGGAATCCATGGCAAGGGACATCAAACTCATGAAGCAAAACAACTTCAATGCAGTAAGGACATCTCATTATCCGAATCATCCACGTTTTTATGAACTATGTGATGAATATGGATTGTATGTCATGGACGAGGCAAATATTGAGTCTCACTTTCTGGATGCTTTTGCAGGCAAGACACCCGCAGAAGATGAATCATGGGAAGCAGCCATGCTTTCAAGAGGCCTAAGAATGGTAGAGCGAGATAAAAACCATCCATCAATCATCATATGGTCCCTTGGGAACGAAACAGGTTTGGGGCCTAATTTCGAAGCCATGTACAAAGAGATGAAGGCTGCAGACCCTCAGAGCCGACCTATCCATTATGAAGGCATGAATGGGACTTTCGCCTTGAGAAAGGCATTGCGGCTGAACCCCAAACACTTTTTTGGTTCATTCAAGTCCTTCGAAGAAGGCATCCTTATTAATTACAGGGCTGAAAGGCCAGAGTCATCCTTTGATTTCATGTCAGGGATGTACCTTTCTCCCAGAGCTGCTTACGAATATGCCAGAAAGGATGAATCAAGGCCATTTTTACTCTGTGAATACTCTCACGCAATGGGAAATTCCAACGGTAATTTTGATGAGTATTGGAAAATTTTTGAAAACAATCCCAACCTACAAGGAGGATTTATCTGGGATTGGGTTGACCAAGCTTTGATCAAAAAAGAGAATGGCAAGGAAGTTTACGCTTATGGAGGAGACTTCGGAGAAGAAAAACATGATGGCAATTTCTGCCTAAATGGGGTGGTATTCCCTGACAGAAGTTTCAAGCCTGCGATGCAAGAAATCAAGTATGTCCAGCAGTGGATTGGGTTTGATTATGATTACGAAAATGAGAAACTCACCATAAGCAATAAATATCCTCATGGATACCTTGAAAATCATCTCCTAAGGTGGAAAATCTCTTCTGGAGGCAAAGGTTTCGCCAAGGGTGTCGTAGAAATTAAGCCCCTGGAGCCAGGTGCTAATCAGGTAGTTGACTTCAGTGCTTTGGCCGATATCAGGCCTATGGTATTCAATGCCAACGAAAACTTGATGTTGGATGTCCAGGTCGAACTGATAGAAGATGAAAACTGGGCTGCCTCAGGACATGTATTAGCCTGGGACCAATTCCAAATCAGAGAAATTATGAGCCTGGTGGAAGCCCCCTACGAAGAGAACAAACTCGAATATAAGAAAGAAGGAAACTCATTTACCATTAACCTGAACGATGGTAAGTTAAGCCTGAACAAGAATACCGGATTTATCAGCAGCTATAGCATTGCAGGAGAAAGTATGATTGAAGGGATGGAGATCAACCTGTACAGAGCTCCTACGGATAATGATTCAGGGACCAATCCCATGGCCAAATCATTCACAAAAATGTGGCAAAAGGCAGGCCTGGACAACTTGACTTATGAAGCGACTGCATTTAGGGTTCAAGAGAATGATACAGAGGTTGATGTCAGTGTAGAAGGGAAAATCCGTGGGAAAGGCTTCAAGGCAAGTTATCTGTTGAGGTATGTTTTTAACAACTATTCGGACGCTCCGATACACATTGACATGAAACTTGATAGAGAGGGAGATCTCCCACTGCCAAGAGTTGGATTGCATTTTCTTTTGCCTAAAGAAACCGAAAACTTAAAATGGCTAGGACTCGGCCCTCAATCCACCTATCCGGATCGTAAATCTGGTGGACGTATGGGACTTTGGGAGAATACCATCAGCAAGGACTATGTTCCTTATATCAAGCCCCAACATTATGGAAACAAAACAGGAGTAAAGTGGATTTCTGTGGCTAAGGATAACAATATTGGCCTAAGGGTTCAGGGGAATAATCTTAATGCAAGCGTATCTCCCTATTCTATAAATGAGTTGTCGACTAAGAATCACACACATGAGCTGGTCCCAGACACACACAAACACCTATACGTCGATGTGGCTATGATGGGTGTAGGAGGTGACCTGAGTTGGGCACCTGCAACCCACAAAGAATTCCTGCTCCTTGAGAGTTCCTACCTATTGAGGTGCAGCCTCTTTCCTTTAAGATAATTTCAAGAAATGATTTGGCAGAGAATTAGATAAAAGTAGCTTCAGTTTTCTGCCATTTTCTTCTTTCGCAAGAATTGGACAAACTTTCACCTACAAACAGGGTTACAATTGTAGGCTGCTAAACTAACTTACGCTATGAAAAAAGTATTATTAATCCTCTTTTTAGTTCCACTACTTTGGTCTTGTACCTCTGAAGACTTGGACTCATACACCGAGGATGTTTTTTCAATAACTTCGGGCTTTACGGAGCAAAACTATGAAATAACTGTCCTCAGACCTGTCCAATTAGATCCTACAAAAGAATATCCATTGGTATTTCTTTTGGATGGACACTGGCATTACCCCCAGGTATCCAAGGACGTTGAGAAAATGTATAGGGCTGGCGATATAAGTCAGGTAATCCTGGTAGGAATTGCTTATGAAGGGCTTAACCCAAATGGCCTGGCCGGTTACTCCAGAATATCTGAACTCAGGATCGATGATTTTACCTTTCCCAAGAACAATGATGGAGACGAATTTGGGGGAAAGGCTGAAAACTTCAGAAATTTCCTTGAAAAAGAACTTCTTGTGAAACTGCAGCAGGACTATCCTGAGGACGCTTCAGAGAGAACGGTGATGGGCCACTCGTTGGGTGGGTATTATGGAATCTGGGAGATGTTGACCAACAGTGATTCATCCATTTTTAGAAATGTAGAAGCAGGCAGTCCTGCATTGTGGTGGGCAGACGGCTTTCTTACAGCTTTGACAGCAGATCTCGCTGCTCAAAATTCTGCAAGCCTACCTTTTGACCTACATACGACCATGGGCACGCTTGAGTCCGTAACCTGGAATGCCTTTTTTGATGACTTTGAAGGCAGGTTAATGGATAGAAACTTTGAGAACCTGACCTACAAATTCGAAAGGTATCCCAGAGGACATGCTGCAAATGCCGAAGTCGGCTTTAGAGAAGGCATCAAATATTTCTTTCCACCCAACTAATCAGACAAGCAAATGAAGTTTATCATAACAGTCTTTCTTTCATTGGTTTTTGCTTGTCAGCTATTTGGACAAGACAAAAGCCCATTCATCAACTCTGTTGTAGTTGAGTATCAAAAAGCCACCTTTGATGAAGCCCTCGGTCTGGGTCTTGGTATCAACCATTGGATCAAAGCCACAGGTAAACGAAATTTCCAGCTAGGTCTCATGGCCTATGGATTTGGAGCCCCAGGCTCCTCCCCCAATACTTCCGGAAATCTAAATGAATTCAATGGCGGGCTCCACCTTAGGCTCCATGCAGGTCTGGAGAGAAACTATTTCGCAAAGCAAAAGCTATACACTTTTGCCAGCCTTTATGCAGGCCTACGGATAAATATGGTAGATGGATCTTTGAATCAGCCTAATCAAGGATTTGCAAGAGAGGTATCTTTGACCACCTACAACGGAGATTTCGGAACCAGAATCGGGATTGGCTACCGTTTTACAGAGAAACTCGGAGCCCATGTAAGCCTTACCAATAGCTGGCTGCATGCAACTAACCCTCTTGGATTTTGGCCAGGAATGCTTTTTTGGGGTCCTGACGCACTTTCATTGGTGGGAATTGGGGTCAATTACCGCCTTTGATAAGGCTTTGTGTTAACATATAAAAGCCTCTAATTCCATTGGATTAGAGGCTTTACTTAATTCAAATCAGAAATAAAAAAGCTGTTTGCCTACATAACCGGAACCTCGCTTATCAATTTCCAGGATTCATTTACATCCTTCACCAGGACAATAAAAGAACTGAAACTCATCTTCTCTCCTTTGTAAGCAACCTTTGCAGTGGCAGTGTTGCCGTTTACCAGTACTTCCTCTACATCAACCGTTCGCTTATCACCACCAAATTCTCCTTTCCTGATCTTGTCCAGGTAAACCGTTCGAGGCATCACAGCCACTTCCTTACTCCCAAACAACTGGTTCATTACAATTCTGTAGTTCCCATCCAACAACTTTTCCAATGCGGCAGCATCTTGCTTATCGCCTGCCTTTGAAAAGGCCAGGATGGTTTTCTTGATTTGCTTCTGCTCGGGCGATTGAGCAGTGCTACTTAGGGTTAATGCCATCATGAATACAATGAAAATTGAAACTAGTCTGTTCATCTTAAAATGTTTATTTATAGTTTAATGTTTGATTGATCAATTATTGATATATCAATTCATAGAGCGAATTATAATCGAATCTTTATTGAAGTGCGCATTCTTGAATGGTGCTTGAAATTATCCGAAACACTATAAGCCATGAGTAGATGATAATCCTTTTTTGGTACCAGTGATTTTCTGAATTCATCCGAGAAATTACCCTTCAAGCTAAAGCTGATATCTGTGGTACCGTTTTCTTCCTGTCCAGAAACTTCGATTACCTTTGGATTTGGGGAGCTTTTTGTTATTGCTTGATAGTCTCCAGGTGCAAAAACAAAATGCTCTACCAATTCTGCCTTGCCCTCCACTACCCTGGCCATTAGAAGATAGTTTCCTTTTAGCCCTGAAACTTCATTGAAGCCAATGGCGATCCACCCTTGGGTCGGTGCAGATAGCCTTATGTTTATTACATCCTTTTCAAATTCCCAACTCACCTTCATGTCGTTTTTCTCGATTTGCTTTGGATAATATCCCATTAGGCCCAGGTTCAAGATGGTCGTTAAGCAGACCAGGCAGAAAGTAAAAATCAACAAAAATTTCATAATTATTGATATATCAACATTTAATAAAAAAAATTATTCGCTTAAATTCTTTTGCATCCTTTTTAACATTCCACAAAGCTGTTCAATCTCTTGCTCAGTGAATCCTTTGAGGCTCTGGGCTCGTTGACGTTGTACCATAGGAAAATGTTCATCTATGAAATTTTTCCCTGTTCTGGATAGAAAGACTTCATGTTGCCGTTTATTCTCAGGAATTACCCTTCGGAAAATGAGCCCTTTTTTCTCAAGCAGGCTAAGTGTCCGGGTGATGGAAGCTGGATCTCTATAAGAAATTACAGCCAGGTCTTTTTGGGATATCCCCTCATTCTCATGGATAACCTTCAACAAAACCCATTGATCTATGGTGATCCCCAGTTTCTTCTGATCAAATTCTCTTTGAGAAAAGATCTTTGCAATTTTATTGGTCTTATCTATTTGAAAAAGGACGACTTTATCAAGGGCATTCATTGAAAATTGATTTATCAATTATTGATACTGCAATTATAATAATAAGTTTCAAAAAAATTAGAATAATTGCTTTTTTTATTCTGGATTTACATTGATCACAACCTTACCTGCGAACTGATTGTCATCCATTCTTTGATGAGCCTCAATGAGTTGTGAGAAGTCATAGATAGAATCTATGTGGGGATGATAAATTCCTGCTTCTACTCTCTTGACGACTTCCTGGATCATGGCTCCATTCTTTTCTACAGATATCGTATCACTTCCATAAAATGAAACATTTGGAGCCTGAAAGACACTTTTGGAATCAAGCTGCTTTTCTGTTTGGTAGCTGGCTGCCAATGAGCCCGCTATGCACAGACGTCCTCCAGGAGCAAGCATCGCCAGATCATCTTCAACCGTGAGTTTGCTTACAATAGTATCAATTACGCCTGTTGCACCTTCAGGCCAATATTCCCTGACTTGATCCTGGATGGCTTCGCCAGAGACGATCACTTTGGCCATGCCTGTAGATAGAAGTCTTTCGACCTTGTGTTGTGATCGGGTAACTCCAATCACCTCTCCGCCAAGATGATTTACTATCTGGGTAACAGCAATTCCCAGGGCTGAAGCCCCGGGACGCATTACAACTCTTGGTTTTTCTTCTAGCTTGAGTGCCTCAAAACAACAACCCCATGCCGTAAAATAGGTCTCGGGAATCGCTGCCAGTGTAGTCCAATCCAGCTTGGTTTCAATAGGGAATACATTGCTTGCTGGAACTACTGTCATTTCAGCATATGAACCATCGTATTTGCGACCCATTTCGCCCATGGCAGCTGCTACTGTCTGTCCCACCTGAAGTTCTCCACCTGGGCAATCAAGCACCTTCCCAACACATTCAATTCCTATGACCTTAGGAAAAACTACTGCATCTCCTGAACCGCCCATTCTTGTAACCGCCTCTGCTCGGTTGAGGCCAAACGCCTTGATTTGAATTAAAACTTGACCTGCATTGGCCTTAGGATCAGGAATCTCGTTCAGCTCCAAGGCATCTGGGCCTCCAGCTTGACTTACCACATATGCTTTCATTGTCTCCCAGGGTTTAGGTTGAGAAATCTTAGAATGGTTATCAGCTACAAGATTAGATTATTTCAGTTATCAAAAAAGCCAAAATTAGACATATTGATTAATGATCATCTCATACAGTTCTTGCTTTCCAGAACTCATGGCAGGTTCCCCCTTTTCATGAGCCAAGGCATGTAGATCCAGCAGAGAAAGTGAACCAGCTTCAAATTCAGCTCCTTTTCCAGAATCAAAAGAAGCATAACGTTCTTTGCGCATTTCTTTATACCTGGAATTGCTTAAGATTTTATCTGCGGCAATAAGCGCCCTGGCAAAGGAATCCATTGCACCAATATGGGCAATAAAAAGATCCTCAAGATCGGTAGAGTTGCGCCTCAATTTGGCATCAAAGTTTACTCCGCCCCCTTGTAATCCCCCCGCTTCAAGGATGACAAGCATTGCCTCTGTCAACTCAAGGATATTATTTGGGAACTGGTCTGTATCCCAGCCATTTTGGTAATCTCCGCGGTTGGCATCAATGCTTCCCAGGATGCCCTGGTCGGCCGCCACCTGCAATTCATGCTGGAAGGTATGCTGGGCCAAGGTAGCGTGATTGACTTCAATGTTTACCTTAAAATCATCCATCAAGTCAAACTCTCTAAGAAAACCAGCTACTGTGGCTGTATCAAAATCATATTGATGCTTGGAGGGCTCTGCAGGCTTTGGCTCGATAAAAAATATTCCCTTAAATCCCTGACTCCTGGCATAATCCTTAGCCATGTGAAGAAATTTCGCCATGTGCTCCAATTCGCGCTTCATATCGGTATTGAGTAGACTCATGTACCCTTCACGGCCTCCCCAGAAGACATAATTTTCGCCTCCAAGCTTAATAGTCGCATCTATGGCATTCTTAACTTGTGCCCCTGCATAAGCCAAAACATCAAAATCAGGATTCGTAGAAGCTCCATTCATGTATCTTGCATTCGAAAATAGGTTGGAGGTTCCCCAAAGTAGCTTAGCACCAGTTGCAGCCATTTTAGCCTGGGCATAGTCGGTAATTTTGTTCAGCCTGTTTTCGAATTCGACCAAAGATTCCGGCTCATCTACCAGGTCTACATCATGGAAACAATAATAAGGAATGCCCATTTTTGTTAGAAACTCAAAAGCTGCATCCATTTTATCGTAGGCCCTTTGCATTGGGTCTGAGGCACTAAGCCAAGGCATAGGTCTGGGTCCTACTCCAAAGGGGTCAGCACCGGTACCGCAGAACGAATGCCAATAGGAAACAGCGAACTTGAAATGTTCTGCCATGGTCTTCCCACCAACTTGTAAGTCCTCCTGGTAGTATTTGAAAGCGAATGGATTGTCAGATTCCGGGCCTTCGAAAGTGATTTGTTGTACATTGGGAAAATACTCCCTGTTGCCAAGTAGAATGTTGTTGTAAGCCATTTTTATTGAGTATTAGTTTGAAGTAATCCTGGTATTTCGAATCAGTTTTGTAACTTGGTATTCAGTCTCGAAAGCCACAAATCATAAGCCTGTAGTTGATCATTAAATTGGGATTCTGGAGTAAACTCATTCACTTTTACTTGTATAGCAACCGCTTCTTCAGGAGATTGAAAGAGGCCTATACCCACCCCGGCAGCCAAGGCTGCTCCTACAGCTCCGGTAGTTTCATTTACCTGAATTTCTGCCTGAATCAGATTGGAAAGAGTTTGAGAGAAAATCGTGGATTGAAAAAGATTGTCATTTCCTACTTTCATGACAGAAACATCCATTCCCATTTCTTTAAGAATATTCATCCCATATACGAAGCCAAAGGCGATGCCCTCAAGGGTAGCACGAATAAGATGCGGGGCTTTATGAACATTGAAGTTCAAGCCAAGTATCTGGGAACCGATGTCTTTATTTGCCAGCATCCTCTCCGGTCCGTTACCAAACGAAAGAATAGAAAGACCTTCAGCACCTGGAGAAATTTCAGCAGCCAATTCCTCCATTTTACCATATGAAAATTGTCCGCCTAACACCTGTCTCATCCAATTGTATTGGATTCCAACCCCGTTGATGCAGAGCAGAATTCCAATCCTGGGATCATCCTTGATGTGATTTACATGCGCAAAACCATTGACCCTTGATTGTGGATCGTATTTGGGTTGATCGACTATTCCATATACTACCCCAGAAGTGCCACCTGTTGCTGCAACTTCTCCTGGATTTAACACACCTAACGAAAGGGCATTGTTTGGTTGATCACCTGCGCGGTAGGTAATTGGAATGCCAGATGTCAAACCCAGCTCAACCGCAGCCTCCTGGCTCAATTTACCCTGATTAGCGAAGGTAGGTACAAGTGGTGGAATCCAATCTTTCGAAAGCTGATACTTCGCAAGCAAATTGTCCGCATAGGTATCTTCTTTGAAATCCCAAAAAATCCCTTCTGACAAGCCAGAAACAGTGGTATTCAACTGACCCGTTAATTTAAAAGCCAGAAAGTCTCCTGGAAGAGAAAAATACCTGACCTTATCAAATTTCTCAGGCTCATTCTCTTTAACCCAAGCCAACTTGGAAGCTGTAAAATTGCCAGGTGAATTCAAATAGTGTGAAAGGCAATATTCTTGTCCAATTTCCTTAAATGCCTTTTCCCCAATTTTCACAGCACGGCCATCACACCAGATGATGGAAGGTCTTATCAAATTCATGTTCTGGTCATATAAAACCAAGCCATGCATTTGATAGGATATCCCAATGGCTTTTACTTCGGATCTTTTCTCTGGATGCTGATCAAATATCTTTCGAATGGCAGCTACTGAATGCTTCCACCATATATTTGGATCTTGCTCTGCCCAACCAATCTGGGGAGCATCGATAGACATTTCAACTTCAGGAGACTTTTGTAAGGCGACGCTCTGCCCTGTTTCTACATTAACAAGAGCAGCTTTGATTGAAGAACTACCAATATCTAGACCTAAGAGGAACATGTTTTTAAAAATTACCAATTTGTAAACTGATTAATTTTAATTCGCCTGGTTTAATCAATCAAATAATCCAAGAATTTGGTACCGAACACTACCCTTATTTACCTATCTTGCGCGGACAAATAGCCCTTGGACCCAATCAATTCTTAAACCTGGAATTATCAGGAGCTATATACATATTTTTTTTGTAAAAAATACTCTAAACACTTGTTGTGCTAAGAGGAAATCCCGATGTTGAGGATCGTTAAACAAAATTATTAAATGTTGAGTACCCGAGTTAAATCCTTGTTAGACTCCCTGTCCCTAGAGGAAAAAGTTGGTCAGATGGCCCAATTGACCATTAATGTAATTCTGGAAGAGGGAAGTTTTACTGAAGCAAGTCTTGAAAAAATCCGATTTGCTATCAAAGAAAAGAAGATTGGTTCAATGCTCAATGTTTTGGTACATGCTTATGACCTACCCACCTGGGATGGTATTCTTAGTAAGTTAAACGCGGTTACCAAAGAGACAGAACATCAAATTCCGATTTTGTATGGAATCGATTCGATACATGGAGCCAATTATACCCAGGATTCCACCCTTTTCCCGCACAACATTGGTCTGGCTGCTAGTAGAAATGACGAGTTGGTAGCAAAAGGGGCCAGGGTCTCAGCCTTGGAAACAAGGGCATCGGGAATTCGTTGGACTTTTGACCCTGTGCTAGATGTCGGAAGACAGCCTCTTTGGTCAAGGTTTGAAGAAACATTCGGAGAAGATACATATTTATGTGGCCGCATGGGAGGGGTTACAATCAGGGCTTACGAGGGAGATGACCTATCCTCACCCCAAAATGTCGCCTCATGCATGAAGCACTTTCTGGGATATTCACACCCTGCTTCAGGAAAGGACAGAACTCCTGCTTATATCCCTGAAATCCAGTTAAGGGAAATATTCCTTCCTCCCTTTGCACATGCCATTTCTCTAGGCTCATCAACCATCATGATCAATTCGGGAGAAATAAATGGGACACCTGTACATGGAAACAAATATTTATTGACGGATGTGCTTAGGGATGAACTTGGCTTTGAAGGACTTGTGGTCACCGATTGGGAAGACATTATCAGGCTACATACCAGGCATAAGATTGCAACTTCTATCAAGGATGCCATCAGAATCGGAATAAATGCTGGTATCGACATGAGCATGACTCCATTTGACTTTGATTTTGTTACCCTTCTTTTCGAACTGGTTGAAGAAGGCCAGGTACCCATATCAAGAATAGATGAAGCCGTTGGTAGAATACTGACTTTAAAGGAAAAACTGGGTCTGCTAGACAATCCTTCGCTAGAACCAGAGGCTCGGGCTAATTTTGGCTTAAATAAATACAAGGAAATAGCATTAGAATCCGCCCGAGAAACCATCACATTACTCAAAAATGACGAGCAGGTTCTTCCCTTGGATGGGCCTCTTGGTGGATACCCCAAGGTCATCCTTGCAGGCCCATGCGCCAATAGCCTGGCTCCATTGCATGGGAGTTGGTCATTTACATGGCAAGGGGAGGACAATAGTTATTATCCATCCAGCACTCAGACCATCAGGGAAGCCCTAGAAGACAAATTGGGAGCTAACCAAGTCCTTTGCATGGCGGATGATGATTGGGAAAGTCCTCAAAACTATCTTCTCCCCCACTCCAATAATTTTGATGCAGTAATTCTCTGCCTTGGAGAGAATGCCTATGCAGAATCCCCAGGGTCAATTGATGATCTGGAGTTGGACCCAAGGCAAATTCAGTTGGCCAATAAGGCATTCATCACAGGAAGGCCAGTTATCGTGGTATTGTGCCAGGGGAGACCCAGAATTATCAGGGCAATCGCCGACCAAGCCAAAGCCATTATTTTGGCTTATAGACCTGGATCTCAAGGTGCCAGAGCCATTGTTGAGACTATTTTTGGAGACCACAACCCCTCCGGTATCCTTCCCTTTTCCTATCCAAGGTGGTCAGGAGACCATATTCCTTATGATCATAAGTTCTCAGCCATTGTTCAGGAACCTACACCTGGGAACATCGTTTTTGAGGGCTATAAGCCACAATTCCCCTTTGGTTTTGGCTTAAGTTATACTTCATTCGAATTCAGCGATTTCAAAGTCAGCAAGCAGGAATTTGGCCCTGATGATAAAATCGAAATCAGCATTACTGTCAAAAATACCGGAGCTAGAGATGGAAACAAAGCGGTTGAATTATATTCAAAGGATCTCTTTGCCTCTGTTAGCCCAAGTCAAAAGCGCCTCCGTGCTTATGAAAAAGTAGCCTTAAAAGCAGGTGAATGGAAAGAAGTCCGCTTTGAACTGGGTCCAGAAGACCTTTCCTTCATCAATACCGATTTAGAAAGGGTAACGGAGGCCGGCAAGTTCGAAATTTGGATTGATGAATTTCTCGAAGAAATCGAGTACACAGGCTAAGTTTTTGAATCGAAAATATTAACTTCAATAAAAGATACTTTTCGATTCAATTAGTTTCCTATGTTTTCAATATTTCACGACCCCCAAATAGAAAAAATCCTATCTCCCCCAGATACCCCCATGGATTGGGAAAGGGACTTACAAAAATTAATTAATGGAGATCAAAGCCTGAACCGACATTCTGCAGGTGAAAACTCAATAAAGGCACTTCAAAGATTAATGATCTTTCTAGGATATTCTACTTCTGCCAAAGGCTCCTTCTCTATTGATGGAGGTTTTGGTAGGGGCACCAATCGAGGGCTGGCTCAGTTCCAATTCGAACATGGACTAGCTGCAAGCACAATAAGCAGGAAGGAACTAACATATCCTTGCCAGTGGAATAATTCCGCTAATCTGATAAAAGCTATTCCTGATGTAAGCCTGAACCTCCAGACCCTTGAAAAGATGGCTAAAGTAGCCAAGGAAAATATTCAACAAAATAAGGTAAACTGTGGCAGCTTTGAAGAGGCGATCTTCCAACTGAATGCCTTACAGAATCGAAAGATGCTCAATTGTAAGGAAATCAACATCAAGTATGGAAGTTTAGTCGAAAATGCAGTCCAAGAAATCAAAACAAATCAGGGAATAATTATTCAAACGGAATGGATATTAGCCATCATTCGCCAAGAAACAGCTGGTGTTATTCGTCCCAAATTTGAACAACATATTTTCTCCAAGCGAGCGAATCAAAATCCTGAAAAAAGCCTGGAAGAAATAAGGTTTGAGGCTATGAGCTTTGGTCTTGGGCAAATCATGGGATTCAATTATAAGAATGCAGGTGCCCAATCAGCAGAAGCTCTCTATACTGCTCCCCTACCTGAACAAATAAAATCCATTGGAATGTTTATGTCCAAACTTTCTAGGTCTGCCAGAAATGCATTAACTAAAAAGAATCCCACGTTGACAGATTTTCAAGCCATTGCCAGGGCATACAACGGCACTGCTTATGCAAAAAACCATTATGATGAACACCTACAGACCTGGTTTCGTGAGTTTACAAAGATTAGAAGCTAATTTGGGATCAAAATTTTCTCATTTTTTCATATTAGAAAAACCATTTATATCAGTTTAGGTTATTTGTGTGTAAATTTGCAGCATGAATTCAACTAGACCGATAACTGATTGGCTTCCAATCACCAAAAAAGAGATTGAACAGCGTGGATGGGAAGAACTGGATGTCATTTTGATCTCAGGGGATGCATACGTAGACCATCCTGCATTTGGGCCTGCCGTTATTGGCCGTATCATAGAAGCTGCTGGATACCGGGTTGCCATTATTCCCCAGCCAAACTGGCAGGATGACCTTAGGGACTTCAAGAAGTTTGGAAAGCCAAGGTTGTTTTTCGGAGTTACCTCTGGCTGTATGGACTCAATGGTGAACCATTATACAGCTAACAAACGTAAAAGATCTACTGACGCCTACACACCAGGAGGCAAGGCAGGATTTCGTCCCGACTACGCAACTCGGGAATATTGTAAAATATTAAAGAACCTTTATCCTGATGTGCCAATTATCATCGGGGGGATTGAGGCATCTCTAAGGAGGGTAACCCACTACGACTATTGGGCGGATACCCTTTATCCCAGTATACTGGAACAATCAGGTGCTGACTTGTTGGTCTACGGAATGGGTGAGCAACCGCTTCATGAAATCCTTAGGCTTATGGACAGGGGAGTCCCCCTGGAATCTCTCAGAACCATTCCTCAGACAGGCTTTCTTATCAATAAAGACGAATCATTACCCAAGAATAAAAACTGGAAGGATGTTAAAATTGCCTCCCATGAGGAATGTTTGCGTGATAAAATCAGCTTTGCTTCCAACTTCAAGATCATAGAACAAGAATCCAATAAGGTAAAGGCAAGGAGAATATTACAGAAGGTTGATAAAAAAACCTTGGTAATTAATCCGCCCTATCCTCCAATGACGGAGAACGAAATTGATCAATCATTCGACCTTGAATACACCAGACTCCCACACCCCAAGTACAAAAAACGTGGCAGCATTCCTGCCTACGAGATGATCAAATTTTCGATCAATATGCATAGGGGTTGTTTTGGGGGCTGTAGTTTTTGTACCATTTCGGCCCACCAGGGAAAATTCATTGCCTCAAGATCTGAGGAATCAATTTTGAAAGAGGTTGAGTCTGTTACTAATATGCCAGACTTCAAGGGCTACATCAGCGACCTTGGAGGGCCTTCGGCGAATATGTACCGCATGAAAGGTAAGGTCCAGGAAATTTGCGACAAATGTTCGGCTCCATCCTGTATTCATCCGGTGGTTTGTCATAATCTGGACACCAGCCATCAGCCTTTGACTGAAATATACAAAAAGGTTGATGCCAACCCCAATGTTAAAAATGCCTTTGTGAGCAGTGGAATTCGCTATGACCTGCTGGTAAAGGAATACAACAAAAAAGGCGATGACAAGGACATGGAAAAGTACATGGACCAGCTGGTTTCCAAACACTTGTCAGGTAGAATGAAGGTTGCACCCGAACATACTTCGGATGAAACTTTGCATATCATGAGGAAACCCAGTTTCCGATTTTTTCATGAGTTCAAGAAGCGATATGATCGCTTGAATAAAAAGCATGGCAAGGATCAGCCATTGATTCCATATTTCATCTCCTCCCACCCCGGTAGTAAGGAAGAAGACATGGCCCATCTGGCTTGCGAAACAAAGGACATGGGCTTCAAACTCGAACAAGTCCAGGGTTTTACACCTACCCCAATGACGGTTGCTACAATCATTTACTATACTGGGGTTCACCCCTATAATCTCAACCCAATTTATACTGCCAAGTCCAAAATTGAGCGTGCTGCCCAACATTTGTTTTTCTTCTGGTACAAGCCTGAAAATCAGGGTAAAATCAAGGATAAACTTACCCACATAAAGAGGTATGACATGGTAGAAAAATTGCTCGGAAGGCAACGCAAAGAGGGAACAGGTAAGCGAATTGGGAAAAGCAGGGCAAATCGTGCAAAGAAAAATAGGCACGGCAGAGGGGGCAATGAGCGATAATCAAGTTTGATCCAGATACTCTAGGATTGGAAAAGACCAGGAAGGGCTTCGGCTTGCGGAGTCCTAACAATCATCATTTTTCAGCCATTGAGCTGCTACAGTAAGAGAAATAGTTTTGTTCCCATGCGTGATGAAGGTACAAAGTCAATCAGGCTCCACCTTAGATCGATATGCATGATAAACCCAAATTCTATTTCTAAATTAAAATGTAGTAGTTATGAAAAATTTCATTTATGCCCTTCTTTGCCTTATGCTTTCCTCAGTAGGTATTGCCTGTAGTCCAACGCTCAACCTGGCAGCCAATGAAGTAAGCGCCCCACGACCTGACTTTAGTTCTGAAGATGAAAGAGCATGGTATTCTTATTGGAGAGGTCAATTTGAGCAATACGAAGGCTCTGTATTGGCCCCAACTGACAAGTATCCTGATATAGCCAGGACTACTTATCAAACAGTTTTTAATGAGTGGGAAAAAGCAAAAGGTACAGCCTCGTTCAACAATACCATGATTTATACAGGGGTTGGATTATTTGGAACCCTGATTACTGGACTCACAGTATTGTTGGCATTGAACTATTAAGCGTACAAATCATTCATAATCTTTAAGTCTGATAGGGATGGCAACTGTCATCCTTATCAGATTTTTTTGATAGAACTGAGTTAGAAGCACGATGTTCATAGCCCTGGATCATCAATTTCTGTAAATAGCCAAGCCAAAAAAATAGTTTTTCCACTAGAAACTCCCTCTTTCAATTTTAACAATTGGGATTTTTTGGTCATTGAATGCCTCTGTCATACCGCTTAGTTTGGTATAAAATTATTCATTCTAATCTCAAAAATTAAAGCATGGGCATTTTCAGTAACCTCCTGGGTGGTGAAGGAACCCCTACCACCCTTAGCAGAGAGGAGGCATTTGTTGGTGTACTCCTTGGCGCAGTGGCTGTAGATGGGCACATCTCGGATGAGGAAGTCGACGACTTCAACTCTTTCGTTTGGAAGGCAAAAATCCTAAAAAACATCCATGGCAACGCATTCAAAAAAATCATTGACAAGCTCTTCAGAATCCTGAAGCGCGAAGGAGTAGGTACCCTGCTGGACCTATCAGCAAGTAGCCTTCCTCAAGAATTTCGTGCAGGGACATTTGCCATGGCATGTGACCTATTGTTCTCCGATGGTACCGTGGATATTGACGAAGAAAGGTATCTGGAAGAATTAAAAAACAAATTCATCCTGGATGATGGACTCTCAAAGAGAATCGTAGAGATCATCGCACTAAAAAATAAAGTTTAACCATTTAATACCAAATCAATGTCAAGTAAAGAAGTCAAAGTAAAGACTCCGAAAGGCTGGAAACTATATCGAGTCAAGCAAAACGGAAGCAAATTCACTTGCTACGACAAGAACGGTTGGAGTGAAAAACAAATTGGGGAATCTCGGTCCCTGGAGGATGCCATAACCCTAATCAAGGTGGACGCCCAGCAGTTTGGAGGAGTTTCTGAAGTAAAAATGTAGCTTATGCAATTTCAAGATAAGAACAGCCTCCCTTTTTCAGTTGAAAACGATTTGTCAGAGAATAGTAATATCGAGTTCATAGTAGAAGATAAGGATTCCATCTTACTTCAAAGACAATTTTTTCACAAAACCCAAAGGGACAAAGAAATTGAAGCCTTACCAATTCCTCAAAAGCCCATTTGGCTAAATTGGATCGTAAAGGCCATCCGGTATTATCAAAAGAATATTTCTTCCAACCTGGGGAATCGGTGCGTATTTGATCCCAGTTGCTCACACTATTCAGAAGTAGCGTATCGCGAAAAGGGCTTTTTTAAAGGCACTTTCCTTACAGTGAATAGGCTTTGTCGATGCAGGCCCCAAAATGGAGGAATTGACGAATTATAATCAACATCTAATCTTTTTATTATGAACTACAAGATTGTTCAAATTGGAGCGGAATTCTCCAATAAGGCTATCTCAAATCTTGAAGGCCAGTTTAACGGCTATGCCAAAGAAGGCTACAAATTCCATTCTGTATTCCAGGTTCAAAAACCAGGATGCCTTGGGATAGGAGCACCTAAGATAACCTACCTTGCGGTCTACGTAAAGGAGGCCTAAGTATTACGGTGAGTTGAGAAAATTGCCATCCATACTTTCGGATGGCAATTTTTTATTCAAGTTAAATTTTTCAAAATTACAGCTAATACAAGAACAATAATTATATCCAATTAGCTAGGATTCCATTTGGATTTCTTGCTAGCTAAGTCCAGATTTAGAAATAATGGAGTTTTCGTTTGATTATTTTATTTCCCACCTGGTTCAAGATCAGAAGGAGCATGTTTTGCCACTTGTAGAGGCATTGGAAGCCAGTGGAAAAAAGGTATTCTTCTCAGGAAGAGACCTTGGCATGGGGCAAGACCTGACGTCTAGCATAAATGATGCATTGGTAAAATCTCATTCTTTCATCTTGGTCTACACCCCAAATCTATATAGGGAGATGAATGGGAGCTATGTTCAACAGGAATTTACAGCTTTTAATGCCCTTGCTGGCCTGGAAAGAAAAATTACGGTAGTCGTACGCGAAATCCCCATAGACAAAGCCATAAAAAAACACCCACTTTACATTACGCGATTTTCTTTTTCAGAGAAAAAAAGCATTTCAGAAATTATTGCCAGTCTGCTTTCTTCAAATCGTAGCTTGACTCCAACATTGAAAGCCATCCCTAACCTCAAGGTAAATCATAACTTTAACGTGTTACTTCTGCCTTTTGACGAACTTTTTAGCAGTGCCTCCTCCAGGATCAACGTGAATGCATTGGTAGAAAACAACATCAGAGACCTAGGTTACCAGGAACAAATGAACATTCTGATAGAAAAGGAGGATAAAGGGATTAAAAATCTCTCCACAGCTGCATTGCAAGAATTTGCAAAAAGGAAAAATATTGACCTTGTCATTTATGGTACTTTCTATGAACAAGCTGGTCAGATTAGGATGGGACTGAGGTATCTCCTGACATTTGGAAATGAGGGCATGCATGCTGGGAAGCTGGATAATCATACAGGCAGAGTATTAAAAAAGGAAAGTATCTTTTCAGGTAGTTTCGAATTATTTGATATCCACTCTTTCTTGTATTGGGTGTTGGCAATCAGGGCCTACTGGATGGGAGATTTCCGATCTTCCCTAGGCTTCCTCGCCAAGATTGAAAAGCCTGAAGATGTTCCACTGGATGAGTTGAATTTTAAAAAAGGAGTGTGTCAAATGGCCTTGGGAGCCTATAATGAAGCCATAAATAGTTTTCAAAAACTGGGGCCTGAGCATCATTTATATGAACAAAGTCAGGTCAATCTTGGCAACCTATTTTTATTCCTGGAAAAATGGGACCTTGCTCAAAATGCATACAGACAAATCCCTTCCTATTCACTTTTATACCCCAGTGCGAAAAATAACCTGGATGTCCTCTCCTTAGCAATGGGAAAACCCGGAAAACTATCCATTCAAGCCCCTCCTACAGGCTCTGGAAATGCCAAAATTGATCCCATTAGCCGCTACAATCAAATGAAAAATAAGGGAGATCAAACCTCTATGCCTGTCCTGATGAAGTGGAAGGAGGTTCAAAATAACCCAGTTTACCTCCACCAATATAGAAACTCACCCTTTCAAAGCTCAGAGAGTTTTCTCCAGACCTTTGAAGAAGATGCCTTGCCTATCCTTGTCCTGGATCATTGCTACTTCCCATTTCCCCCCTTGCAGACAGATCAGAAGCTGGATTCGTGGGGAATCGCCGTAGAAAGTAAAACCGGTGAAATGCTCATTAATCCCCTTCAAACTTCAGGAAAGCATATCATAATTTCCAGAGAAGACTTATTTGAAAGCAAAGTCGCCCACACACAGCAGAACTCAACTACCGTTAGCAGGATACTTTATAAAATAAATCAGGAGAAAGCTCTTGGCCAAAAAATCTGTAAGCTCAGTTTTTGCCTAATACCCATAATCCCTTTTTGGGAAAAAATGAATCTAATAAGTCTTGAAATGCCCATAGGTCCTCAAGCTCGTAAATCGGGCTTAAGAAAATTTATAATGGAGGAATATAGCAGCTACACTTCGGGCATACACATTGATTTTATCCTTCAAAAAATCTTATGAAATGGGAGAGGGAGCAATTGATACGGACAATTTTTTAGCAGAAAGATGGCAAATTATTCTGGAGGATTTTGAAGCCGGATATCCCTATTCTGCCTTGATTCAAGTGGAAGAGGCCCTTTATGACGCATTTAATCACTGTAACACGGATAATTTGGACGAGCATCCAGGGGAGTTCATTTTCCTTTGGGATTTAAGCAACATCCTTCCCACACTAATATCCAGGGTTTGGGAAGATCATGATTATAATTTTTTCGCTGACATTAGAGAAATCGTAGCTGACCTGGCTGGGCAAGATTCGTACTTCTATATGAATGTTTGCCTGGCGGAATGTCAATATCGTCAGCGGATTGAACAGTGGGATGAAGCAATGGCTTGCCTGGATGATGCGATGTACCACCATAACCTTTTGTGTATCAATGAAGGAAGACCGACAACAGAAAGGGAAGAATTTCATATTGAATTTATGAACATCCTTCTGGGCATGGAAAAGTTGGAGGTGGCATATAAGTTTGGAAGCCAACTGATAGAAGAATATCCGCCTGAGAATCTTACTCATTGTCTATATGTCTTGCCATATTCAAAAGTACTCTGGAAGATTGGGAAAGAGGAGGAAGCCTTTGAACTGGGGCTTGAAATGACCGACTTTCTTTATGAGCATTTTGAAAAAGAGTATCAGAAAGCCAGAGGTATTCCCGAAGATTTTGACCCCAGAACAGCGGAAAACCAGGACCTGGTTCAACGTTTTTCTGCCCTTATTGACCAAAGGATTCCCCACCATGAATATTGGGAACTTTATTTGAACACCATTTATGATATCCTTCTACCACTTGGAGAAAAACTAAACAAGGGTCTCTATACCCTAACAGTCTTCCAGGATTATATGAAGTTCGCTGAAAACAAGTACAAAAACAGCGAAACAGATTTATGTTGGTTGTTATTCAGGCTCGGGAGACTTGCTGCCAGTCTGGGGCAGAATGAACTCTGTAAGAAGTATTATGAAAGGTACTTACATCTACAATCCGAGAAGGAGGACTTAGATGAACTATTCCAAATACACAGGCAATTGTGCATTCTCTTCTACCTCAACCCTGAAAGCAGTAACCTCACAAAATCAATTGATCATGGTAAAAAAGCATTGGAATACCTGAATTTGATAGATACTGACGATTACGATGATCCAGAATTACAAATCAAACTATTTATGGCTTATGCCTACTCCAGTGCTGGCCAAGTAGTGGAGTCAGAATATTTCCTAAAAGAGACCCTAGAACTTTTGTCCAAGTGTAAAAATCAATCCCAGTGGGAATTCTCGGTGAACTATTTTGCGGGCCTATTTTACCTTTATTCATCAAGGTTTGAGGAAGCTCTGGATTATTTGGAAACTTGCTATCAAACCCAAAAAGCAATAGAAGGGGTTGATCCCAACAACTACCTGCTGCCCAAGGCATATTGGGCTATTTGCCAGTTCAACATAGGCAACACGGCTGAAGCCGAGAAAACCTTCTCCGAAGTGATTCAAAAGCTACCCCAAAACGCTAGTCAAATTACAGATGTTTATCATACCATGGCCAGGGCTTGTGAACTAAGTGGGAGGCTAGAGAAAAGCATCTTTTATTATAAAACAGCAATTGAGGCCATTGATATTGAGGAAGACAAACCGATGGTCAGCATGGAAGACCTTCTTGTGAGTCTTTCGGAAGTTGCTGCAAAGATTGGCGACAATAGACTCTCCGTTTCATCTCTTGAAAAGGCGTTAACAAATATCATCAAGGAGAGTGGAAAAAACTCTCATCTATTTGCATGGGTCTGTAATAAAATTGCGAGGGTATTTATAGAACTCGGGGAGCTCGATAAAGCACAAATTTTCATTGATGAATGTGAGACCTACTACAAGCGACTTCTTGACCAAAGAAAGGGAAGGAACTATGTCAGCTTCCTAATTACAAAGATAAAATTCACTTACTTCCACCTTGGTCCTGGCTTGCACTTGGATTTAATTGATAGAGAATTGATTCGATTTGCGGAGGCTTTTCCAGAACCCATTGATTTAATTAAAATTGAAACACCATTTTGGATTGGCGACGCATATTTCTACTTGCAAGATCATAAATCAGCTCTTGAGTATTACTCTGAGGGACTTGAGGATGAGCTATTCTTTATCCAAAAAACCTTTCCTTTTCTCAGCGAAGAAGAAAAGATACTATATACCAAAGGCTTCAAGACTCAGTTTCAGGATATGTGCCATATATTCCTCAGTTTTACTGGGAGGCATGAGACTGCACCCTGGCTTCTGGATATTTGGCTAAGGATCAATGGCTTGGTACAATACTCAAGTCAGGGAATCAGAGAAAAAATTACAGAATCTCTGGATGAAAACGAGAGGAAACTTTTCGAAGAATGGAAACGCCTGAAAAAATCCAAACTCAATTTTTATTATGAAGGAACTATCCAGAGGCCTCAAAGTCAGAACCTAGATGTACAAATTGAACAGCTTGAAAAGCTCTTGAATTGGGAGATAGGTTGGGTTCCTCCTTTTGAGGAAATAAACTATGAAGATATATCCAATTGCCTGGAAGAGGGGGAGCTAGCCCTTGAGTGTATTTACCTTCCCCCTCGAAGTACCCAGCAATCTCCCAAATACCTGGTTCTCATAATCTCTCCTAGCTATGAAGGATGCCTTTCATTCGTTCTGGAAGAAGCTCAGCTTATAGATGAACTCATTCGGAAAGTCAATTTCCAACATCAAAGCAAAGTAGAAGCCGAACTCAATTCTCAATCTTTATGGCAATTGATCTGGCACCCGCTTCTGTCTATCCTAAAAGGCTCCAAAAAGATATTTCTTTCCCTGGATGGACAGCTATCCTTATTCAACTTCAACACGCTCCTAAATTCTCAAAATGGCAAATACTTAATCGAGGAACATGAGTTAATCTATGTAGATAGCTTACGTTCGATTGTTAGCCGGAGAAAAAAAATCACCTCCTCTAAGCTAAAAAACTGTTTGATTTTGGGTGATCCAGATTTTGGAAAAGCTCAATTCACCGATTTAAATACCCTGCCGGGCTCCAGGCAGGAAGCATTGGATATATTCCAGGTTTTAAGGAAATGGGGACTTTCAACTGAACTCTACCTGGGAGCAGATGCTAGGAAAGAAACCATCCTGGAAAGTGGTTCACCAGACATCATTCATATTGCTACCCACGGGATCTTTGTTCGTCCCGAATCCAAACCTATGGCCCAAATTGAGGCCATAAAGATTAATAACATATCAAGCCAATCTCGGCACTCATGGCTGAACATCGAAGAGGCAGATAATCCCCTGCTCAATTCCGGGCTTGCACTGGCTGGTGCTAACGAAAGCCTGAAAAACTGGTTAATGGCTTACGAGGTAGCCAACCTTGCCCTTCCCAATACCCAAATGGTTGTTTTATCCACCTGCGAATCAGGACTTGGGAAGGTAGAAAATGGAGAAGGTGTTTACGGTTTACAAAGGGCATTTCGAGTTGCAGGGGTTAACACCCTTGTATTTAGTACTCATGCTGTATCAGATATGGCTACCCAACAGCTATTTTCGGTCTTCTATCAATTGCTTTCTCAAGGAAGTAGTAAACAGACAGCATTGAAAATGGCTCAATTAGCTGTAAAACAAAACTTCCCCAATCCAAAAGACTGGGGAGGCTTTATAATGATTGAAAGTTAGACATGCCCTTATTTGGGAACTGTTTTGAACTCACCGTATAGGTGAGATAGGGCATACAAGTCATCCATGTCCATTTCCCTTGGATTTTTTGAGATCAATGAATCCACATACCAATCAGCCACACCTGCATAATAAGAGACTGTTTGGTAGACTACCCCTACGACTTTATCTCCCACAAGGGCTTTCGCCAGTTCATAAAGAGGAAATAGGATCACGTATTTGATGAGTTTAGCTAGCAAATAAGGGATGTTGATCAAAAGCTGTGCAATTAAATTGGAACTGCTTTCCCGCATGCTGTAGTAAGCAGCTAGGCCTGCATCCACACAGGTAATTACGAAATCAGTTACTACGGTTGGAAGCCAGAACCTTGATAAAGGTAAAAACCCAAGTACACAAGCAAGGACTTGTATCAAGCCAGCAATGGCAATAATCCCCCCCAGTACGGGAAGAAATATAGTGGCAATAGCTGCAAGGATTCCAAAAATGAAGAATCCATATATCATAGAAATTACTGCCAGACTGGAGAGATCTTCCTGAAAGTCCATTTGAAGCAATTCTCTCAATCGATAGCCATCACTGAGTTGGACCTTCTCAATGGTCTTTTTGAAACTTTGCCTCTTAACAGATGCCCAAATATCAGAAACACTTTCCTGCATGTTTGGAGCTTGAGACCTCAAAATATCCTCTGAACTTTCCGTATGGAAGTTTTCATTTTTCTCAAATTTGGCCCCTGGCTGATAGTCTCCTTTCAGATAGGCTTCAAGCATTTGAGCTGCATCATCTATCAATTGAAAATTTCGGGTGTACTTTTCAATCTCTGTAGCATTCTGTTGATGCGCAATCCTGTCAGGGTGCCATCTCCTCTTGGCTTTTTTTACCAAACTGGGGAGTTCATTCAAACTTAGCTTAGAGATATCCACCACCTCCAGGATTTCGATGGCCTGATCAAAACTTAGTGTATCTACCATGAAAAATAATCAATTATTAAATATTCTATATTAAAAACTGAATAGTCATTCTAAATTATTACTTTTAATTCTGTACATCAATTACCTTTTTCCCCAAATTGTTAGATTTAGATATGTACCCCAATTGGACCATTATCCACTATATTAAGAATCTTAAGGACAATAATGAAATAGATGAGTTTAAAAACTGGCATGCCAGAAATTCCCGCTTGATGAATACCTTACCCGAACAAGT
>JALEFZ010000013.1 GCA_022760475.1 Bacteroidia bacterium
GCAAAACTTCGCTTGGCACTTGAACAAAAGGATGAGGAACTAGCCAAATTTACTGCCGCATTTGATTTCCTTCCCAAAACTGAAGATCCCGAAGTAGAAGACCCTGGTCCCAAGTTCGTTTTTGAGCAATTACAAAAGCAACTGGAAGAACGAGACATTGAAATTTCTCACTTCAACGAAGAACTGGATAAACTTGATTTTGATACTCCTGAGACTGAAAGCAGAATTGGACTTCCCGAAGCTTTGAGATTGGTTCAGACCCAGTTGTCTGACAAAGACCAACTCATCGAAGAGTTGAGGCAGGAGATCGATGGACTGAAAGCCTCAGGGCCTTCTACTACTCCTTCTGCTCCTGAAGAGGTGGCAGGCGAGCCTATTTTGAATGATTCTGATACCGATTGGTCATCTATTTCAAGGGAATACACCATAGAGAACATCCAGGCATCAGCTGAAAAGAATACCAACATGGAAGCCGAAGGTGCCCTTCTAAAAGAAGGCTTCTCCGAATTGGGTATTGAGTTCAACAGAAGCATGAAGGAGTTTCTACCCGCATCGGTATATGAAACGCTTCAGAGCCTTGAGAATGAAGGAATTTCTGTTTCTGACCACAAGGGATACTTCCTCGTATTCAATGAGAGCCTGGAAGAGATGCTGGGATATAACAGGGCTGAGGCAAATGATGAGTCTGAGATTAGCTTCCTTGAAAGGCTATATCCGGATCCAAATTACAGGGCTGTGGTAGGGGCAAATATTGCCAAGATACCTGAGGATGGTACTTTTGACACCAATATGGCTTATGTAACCTCCAAGGATGGCCAGATCAAGCACCTGAAGGTTGCCTCCACTTCCTTCTATTTCAGTAGGAATAAGTACTACCTGAGTTACTATACCCCAGAAGATTGATTAAAACTCAACTTTGAAACATAAAAAAGGGTGTTGGTATCTACCAACACCCTTTTTTTATACTTGTTACTTTCGGACTTTATTTTCCTCCATCATCACCGTCATCGCCATCTTCTTCTATTATGTCGCTTCCTTCTTCATCCAGGGCGTCAAGAATTTCATCATCAATGGTACCATCAGGGTTATCTTTCCTGTTTCTGAGCTCATCCAGCTGAAGTTTGAAAGTTTCCAGCCTTTCTTTTTCAGTAGAAATTTTAGATCTCTGATTGGATTGATCGGCTTTGTTTTCGTCTAATGAAGCCTGGGTTTCAAGTAGTACCTGCTCAAGTTTAACTGAGTCTCTTTGCAGGCCTTCATAGGTTTTTTCTTCCTTACCAATCAGTTTTTCCTGCTCACCAATCAATAGCTCCATCTCGTAGATATTCACATTCAATTGAAGCCCCTCCAACATGGCTTTGGCGGCCTCCATTTCGTCTGGGAATTCTTCAGAAGTCATGTAGTTGCCATTTCCGGAAGAGATGAAAAGCGTTACGGTGGAGCGAAGCTTATCCTTACGAGAAGCCCTTTCTACTCGATACATATAGTCAAGGGTTTTAGAGGAGATCTCTCCAAAACGTGCCCCTTGAGCCATCCTTAAGCCAGACTTGGGTCTCACCTTACTACCTGTCCCTTCTTTGAACAGTTGGTCCATGACCTCCTGGACATTTCTGACTTCACCTTCAACTGTAATTGAAAGTGCATTTCCTTTTTCCTTTTTGGGAAGGTCTTCGATTCCTTCCATGACATCCTGTGCAAAGAGATTCGTTTGAAAAAGGAAGAGAAAAATTGTTGTAGCGATTAAGTAGGTATTTCTCATAATTGTTAGGTTTTTTATTTAGAAGGGCATGCTGATTAAACGTCACTAACGACCCGTGAAATAAAAGAAGGTAACATGGCAGCCTTGCAAAATTTACATAGAAACAATCAATAGCTCTATGTCCCGATAGTTCATGCTCATTCCAAATAGCATGGCAATATTCTTTTTGGTTACATGTCTCCTGTAAACGTAGATACCTTCTTTCACTCCTGGATTATGCCTGATGAGGTTGTCCAGGCCTCCACTATCTCCCATATTTATGATCAATGGCCCTAGTATGTTGCTGATGGCAATAGATGCTGTCCTAGCTACCCTTGAGGCAATATTCGGTACGCAATAATGGATAACCCCATATTCGACAAAGGTGGGGTCATCGAGTGTCATCATCTTGCTGGTCTCTACACATCCTCCCTGGTCAATGGCCACATCAATGATGACGGAGCCTTCTCTCATTTCTTTCACCATGTCTTCTGTAACGACCAATGGTGCGCGTTGCCCTTCTCTATAGGCTGCCCCTATGACTACGTCTGAAGCAATTACTGCTTCCCTTACATAATTCCCCTGAGCAACAGAGGTATAGACATTTATCCCCAGCTCCTTCTCTATTCTTCTAAGCTTATATATTTCCTGATCAATGATACGTACCCTTGCTCCCATCCCCATGGCAGTTTGGGCTGCATTGAAGCCCACAGTACCCGCTCCAATGATGGCGACCTCAGCAGGAGGTATTCCGGTTACCCCTCCAAGGAGAATCCCCTGCCCACCATTTGCACCTGTAAGCAATTCTGAAGCAATGTGTATCGAAGACACCCCTGCAATTTCACTCATCATCTGTACCAATGGCAAGGAGCCATCTTCATCCTTATAAAACTCGAAACCGATGGCGGTGATATTCTTCTTGATCAACTGATGAATCACATCAGGAGACAAATTCCCCATGTTTACAGCAGAAATGAGGGTTTGGTTTTCCCTCATCAGGCTCAATTCTGAAGAGGTAAGGGGAGAAACCTTAAGAATGATGTCTGCATTGGTGAATATATCTTCTGTCTTGTAAGAAATAATTACCCCTTGCTCAGAATAATCATTATCAAGGTAACGGGCTCCTACTCCTGCCTGATGTTCAATATAGACTTGATGCCCATTAGCAACCAATACACCCGCAGCTTCAGGGGTTAATGCTACTCGATTTTCTTGAATAAACTTTTCCTTGGGAATCCCAATACGGAGGCTTTTTTTGCCTCGGTTGGTCTTAACAGGGGATTCTAAAGGCACAGCCCATGAGCCGGGAAATACTCCTGACACCAGTCCTTGATCAATGGAATACTCTCTTTTAGCCATTCAGACTGAGGTTATAGTAATGATTCTTTTGAGTGATTCGTCAACCTCAAGGTAAATTGAGGCGGTTTCGGAAGGAAGGATGTCCTGAACCCTTTGGGGCCATTCAATGAAGCAATACTCTCCAGATGTAAAATACTCGTCCACTCCCATTTCATAGGCCTCATCTGAAGTTTTTATTCGATAAAAATCAAAGTGAAATATTGAATTGTTAGCTCCTTTATAGGTATGAACCAAACCAAAAGTTGGGCTATTAACCCTTTCAGTTACTCCAAGAACCTCGCAGAAACTTTTGATGAGGGTGGTTTTGCCTGCCCCCATCTCACCGTAAAATGCAAAAATTCTGACATCCTTACAACTATCCAAAATACTTTCCGCTATGGAAAAATTATCAGAAAGTTGCTCACTTACATAGCTTTGTCCAGGCATCTAAAAAAAGGTAAAGTCGGCAGGTGTTATATTTACCTGTCGACTTACCAAATATAAACGTTTTATTTAAAATTCTTCCCAGTCTGGAACGCACTTTTATCAGCGATTCTTGGGACTCAATTCAATCATTGGGATCACCATTTCTTCAAGGCTTACTCCCCCATGCTGGAAAGTATCCTTATAATAATTCACATAATAGTTGTAGTTGTTGGGGTAGGCAAAAAAGTAATCCTCCATGGAGAAAACATAGGTTGAACTCACATGAGACCTAGGCAGCCTGGCCTCTTCAGGCTTTCTGATTGTGAATAGATACTTAAGTCCCTCATCATAATTCAGGTTCCTTCCTTGCTTGTATCTCAGGTTGGTGGTAGTGGTTCTATCTCCAATGATTCTCACGGGTCTTTTTACCCTGATGGTACCGTGATCAGTGGTCAAGATGATTTTTACATTTTTCTCAGAAAGTGTCCTGAGAACCTTAAGCAAGGGAGAATATTCAAGCCAACTTCTTGAAATTGAGCGGTAGGCGGCCTCATTTGGTGCCAACTCGCGGATGATGTTCATCTCAGTCCTTGAGTGCGAAAGCAGGTCAATGAAGTTATATACTATGACGTTCAGGTCATTGTTCATGAGGTTAAGGATGTTATCAGCCAAAACCTTCCCGTCTTCATTGGTAATGATCTTATGGTAGGAGTGCTTGATATTCAGGCGATGCCTTTTGATCATCTCCTTTAGGAAGAATGCCTCCTGCATATTCTTACCACCTTCTTCATCGTCATTCAGCCATTGCTTAGGGTATTTTCTTGAAATCTCGAGAGGCATCAGACCTGAGAAAATCGAATTTCTCGCATATTGAGTTGCCGAAGGCAAAATACCATAATATGCCTCCTCCTTGTCAATGTAATACAGATCTCTAATGATTCCTTCAAACGCTCTCCACTGATCGTATCGAAGACAGTCTACCAGGATAAAGAATACAGAGTCATAGCCTTGCCCCAGTTGCTTAAAAGCCGTCTGAGGGATGATGTCCGGCGACAACAATGGCCTGTCGTCAATGTCTCCTGTATTGACCCAGTCAAGGTAATTACGGGCTACAAAACGACCAAAGTTTGAGTTTGCCTCATTCAATTGGTTGTCCAGGACCTCTTCCATGCCCTCATCGTCATTCTCCTCCATTTTCCCTTCCCAAAAAATCAGGTCTTTATAAATCTCTACCCAATCTTTGTGATCATTCGCGTCCATGAGTTTCATGGCAATATTCCTAAAGTCCTGCTGGTAACCAGAGGTTACTTTTTCATTGATGAGTTTCTTATTCTCCGTCAACTTCTTTAAGGCCAGGAGTATTTGAGAAGGCTTTACAGGCTTGATTAGGTAATCAGTGATCTGAGCTCCCAGGGCATCTTCCATGATATGCTCCTCTTCAGACTTGGTGATCATGATAACCGGCTGGTTGGGTTTGATCTTTTGAATCTCCTGCAAAACAGTCAATCCATCCATACCGGGCATTTGTTCATCCAGGAAAATCACATCAAAGTTTTCCTGCTTGATCAAGTCCAGGGCATCAATCCCATTACTTACTGCTTCTACTGAGTAATTTTTATTCTGCAAGAAAATGATGTGCGCCTTGAGCAAGTCTACCTCATCATCAACCCATAGTATGCGTGCGTTCGCCATTGTCGTTAGCCTATTAATTGGAAAGTATGTCATGCGAAAATAAGATCTAAACGGGGGATCATCCCCATGTTACAAGGATTTTTTCCGGAAGAATTGTAACATAAGCTCAACCCACTGCACGGAACACTGAGATTAATTTCTAAATCGATTATCGTACAACTAAAACCGGAAAATGTAGATCTATTTCATGTAGGGAAAAGTAATTGGCAATATAAAGAAGACGGCAATTTCTATACGAAGGTTTTGAGTTGTTCAGATTAGGTCAAAAAAAAGGTAGAGATGTAATCGGAACTACATCTCTACGCAAAATTTCGGGATTTTTATGTCAATGGCTTTTATGCCTTTTTTTTATTCACCAAATCCAATGCTGCCGCTTTGACGAAACTTTGGATCTTCCTCCAGGGGCTTGTATGCAACAACCTTTAGTTCAATCAGCAGATTGGGATGGGGGAGTTGGTGGACTGCAACAGTTGTCCTGGTAGGACCATCGGCGCCAAAAAACTCACCATATACCTCATTATACCCCTTGAAATCTTTCATGTCAACCAGGAAGGTACTGATGTCGACGATATCTGACAATCCTGCATCCACTCCAGCAAGTATATCCTGGATGTTCATCAAGACGGCATGGGTTTGCTTCTTGATGTCCAATACCCAATTGCCATTTTCATCCTGCTCTGCCCCGACATGGGTATTGTCAGGCCTACGGCTGCTGGTACCTGACACAAATATAAAATCCCCTACCCTCTTTACATGGGGATATTTTCCTAAGGGTTGTGCTTTATGAGCGAAGGTTTTGCTTTCCATTGTTATGAAATTCATTGATGTATTTAATTTAAATCAATTTCTCATAGGAAGCATGGGAAAAGGTAATTTATGCATCGGTAAAAATGAGTTTCCTCTATGCCATTTCAATGACATCCTGTAGGCCAATCATCTGATGGTGAACCTCCTCAAGATTCATCTGATGAATACTTCCATTTTTACATATATCAAGTAAATGCTTGTCCTGCAATCTTCCTAGTTTCATGGCCTGAGCGTACGGTAATTCAGGGCGAAAGGTCACCAGGGAGTATTTTGAGTAATAATCCGGATAGGTCTGTTCCAGTTCCATCTCAATTTTTCGCTTCAGGATAAAGGCCTCATCGGCCACCTTGTCCTGCATCTCCATGAAGTTGTCAAGGGCCAAATCAGCAATAGCATTTGCATTTGCATGCCTTCTTCGCTCAAATTCAGGTAGTATTTTGTCCCAATCGTCTCCCATCTCTTGCATCAGGTCATCAAAGACCCGGACATCTTCAAAACTGGCGTTCATTCCCTGGCCATAAAATGGAACAATCGCGTGGGCGGCATCCCCCATGATCAGGGTTTTCCCGAAGGCCTGCCATGGAAGGCACCTGATCGTTCCGAGGATGCCCACAGGATTCTCAAAATATTCATCCAGGTAATGAGGGATAAAAGGAAGTAAGTCAGCGTACGCTTCTTCAAAAAAGGCTTTTACCTTTTCTCTTGTAGTCAACTCATCGAAGCCTGCCTTTCCCTTGTAGGGATGAAACATCGTAAGTGTGAAGCTCCCATCCAGGTTTGGCAACGCAATCATCATAAATTCATGCCTAGGCCAAATATGAAGGGCATTTTTTTCAATCTTAAAAGCCCCTCCATCCCCTGGGTGAATGCTCAACTCCTTATAGCCATGCCTCAAGAAGTCCTGAGAAAAGTTGAATAACAATTCGGGAGTCCTTGCCATCATGCTGCTACGAACTGCAGAACCAGCACCATCTGTCCCTATAACTAAATCTGCTTCTTCCCGGCGCACTTCTCCACTCTGCATATTTTTGACGTGGATAGCTCCATTTTCCAACTCTACTTTCTGACATGAAGAGTGAAAGTGAAGAGTCAAATTATCCATTTTTTCGGCCTCGTCGAGTAAGGTGATGTTGAGGCCTGATCGTGAGACCGAATTGATAAAATCTTCCTCCCGGCCACTGTAGGGAGAAAACCGAAGTTCTCCCGTCTCAGAATGGATCATTCGGCCTTTCATGGGAATACACTCTTTCAATACTTCTTCCTTCAAACCTACCCTATCAAGTGCTATCAATCCCCTTTCTGATAAGGCAAGGTTAATGGAGCGTCCTCCCTCCCAGGCATCCTTGCGCATGTCGCTGCGCTTTTCGTGGAGGCTTACTTCAATGCCTCTCTGAGCCATTCTTATGGCTAGTAAAGTTCCGGATAAGCCGGCACCTACAATGATGATTTTATTTTTTTTCATGGGATATTTTCATTTTGAGCTATGGTCTATACCTTTTCTACACACTTCTTTAAAATCTTGGCAAAGTTGAGTACTTCTTCAAATGTATTGTAAAGCGGCACAGGGGCTACGCGAACTACATCAGGTTCTCTCCAATCCACGATCACCCCCTCATCATAGAGGGCTTTGGCCATGCTTTTATCGGCTCCTTTTACCTGGATAGATAATTGGCAACCACGCTCTGAGGGATCTTTAGGGGTAATGACCTTGACTGTTTGTTGCCCATTACCTGGAAACAGGCTTTCGAGGCATTTTTCCAGAAATTTCGTCATGGCAAGGGATTTCTTCCTGAGATTTTCCATGCCTGCTTGATCAAAAATTTCAAGGGATGCCTTAATCGCAGCCAAGGATAAAATCGGGGGATTGCTCAATTGCCATGCCTCCACTCCCGGGATGGGATCAAAGGAGTCCCTCATTCCGAAGCGCGTTTCCTTGTTGTGGCCCCACCAGCCTTCAAATCTTGGGATTTGCCTGTCCTGAGCATAGCGCTCATGGACAAAACAGCCTGCAAGGCTTCCGGGACCTGAGTTCAGGTATTTATAGCTGCACCAGACAGCAAAGTCAATTCCAGAGTCATGAAGGTTCAAAGGCAAGTTGCCTGCCCCATGTGCACAATCAAAACCAACAAAAGCTCCCTTGGCATGGCCTAGCTGGGCGATTCCTTTCATGTCAAAAAATTGCCCGGTATAATAGTTGGTATTTCCCAGCATAATCAAAGCCAGGCTATCACCCTCTCGCTCAATCACTGCTTCAATATCCTCCATTCTGAGACACTCCTCCCCTTCCCTTGCCTTTAATTCTATCAATGACTCTTTGGGATCAAAACCATGAAACCGAATCTGCGAAGCAACAGCGAATTTATCTGAAGGGAAGGCATCGTATTCAATCAGAATTTTGTGTCGGCTTGGGCTGGGACGGTAGAATGAAACCATCATTAGGTGAAGGTTGACTGAGAGGGTATTCATCACCACCACCTCTAAAGGCTTGGCACCAACCACCCTTGCCATAGAATCTGTCAAAAACTCATGATAGGGCATCCAGGGATTTTTTGCATGAAAATGGCCTTCAACTCCCAGATTGGCCCAATCCTTCAACTCCTGATCAAGGTGAGCCTTAACAGATTTTGGTTGGAGACCAAGGGAGTTTCCACAAAGGTAAATGAAAGGCTCTCCATTGTCTTTCAGGGGGAGATGAAACTTCTCTCTAAAGTGAGATAGCTCAAATGCTTCTTCTTGTTTGCTAGCGCTTTCCAAGCTGAGTGAAGTTGACATGCTTTTAATCCTTTTTTTCAAGTTTAGTACTCAAGCGTTCTTTTAAATCTGATCCATAATCCTCTCCCAGCCATCTCAACACATTATCTGCCCAGATCTCCTGATACTGCTTTCCGTCGATGGCATCAGCTCCCAAGGCAAGATCCAATAACTTCCCTGGGTAGGAAGATTGGGGTTTGGACTCCATTTCTCCAAGGGGATAAGGGTCGTCAAGGCCGAGAATGATTTGATCGGTTCCTTGTCTCTTGATCATCAACTCAAGAGAGTCCAAGTCATGAACCAGGGTATCAAAGAAAATGTTGGGATGGCCTACAGCCTTCCTGGGGTGATATTTTCCCTGGAAAAGATCTGGACGGCCATCAAAACCCTGTATCCTGCGGCCCAGGTTAATTTGAGCAAGTTGGCCTCCATGGGCAAAACACACCCTGATACCAGGATATTTCTCGTGATAACCTTGGAGTGTGTAAAAGTGGTAAGAATCAGCACATTGGGCGAGCATCCAAATCAGGTGGAACCTCCATGCAGTATTCTCAAGGTGAATGAACTTTTCGCCATCATAGGGGTGTATTTCAATGGCCAATTTGTAATAATTCGCCAACTCAAAAATAGGTTCTGTTTCTTCGTCAAATACACTTCTCCAACTGCCTACAGAATCCATATAATGCGTTGGCAAACACAAAACCCGAAGGCCTAATTCTTCTACACATCTTTCTATTTCCCACAAAGCCCCCCTGACATAGCCACAGTGAACCACAAATCCAGTAGTAAATTTATCTGGATACTGTTCCTGAATGCTTGCATTAAAGTCATTCTGAAAGCGGAGGACCTTTTTCATTTCTTCCAACCGAAGCCCATTTCCATATAGCTGGGAAAGGTTCAAGACCACAGCATGGTCGATGGTATTTTTTTCCATCCACTCCAATTTCTCATTCAGGAAAAAACTTGAATCAGTAATGGGGCGCTTCCAACCTTTTTGGAGCATATACTTCCTGTCATCGTCAATCCAGAAGATTTCCTTCTTCTTCATGAAGTCAGGAATTTGTTCTGGATAAGGCAACAGATGTGAATGACCATTAATCCTCATTTGATTTTTATTTTATGTGGAATGACTTTTAGCGGGTCTTTCCATGTTAGTCATATTGAATGCAGACATTTTTTGATTGGGTAAAAAAGCGAAGGGCTTCAAATCCACCTTCTCTGCCGACACCTGAGTTTTTAACTCCCCCAAATGGGGTCCTCAAATCGCGAAGCATCCAGGTATTTACCCATAGGATTCCTGTTTGGAGTCGCGGTGCTAGTCGATGGACCCTGCTAAGTTTCTCCGTCCATAAGGTTGTTGCCAGACCATAGCTTGTGCCATTAGCTAATGCAATGGCTTCTTCTTCCGTTTTGAAGGGCATGACACTTACCACTGGCCCAAAAATTTCCTCCTGATTGGTCCGGCAGTTGTTATCTAAGCCTTCGATGATGGTTGGGGCTATGTACCAACCCTTTTCAAAGCCCTCAGGCTGGATGGCATGGCCACCAGTCAGGATTCTTCCACCTTCCTCTTTCGCCAGGGCAATGTAGGACATGACCTTGTTGAAATGGGCCTCAGAAACAACAGCGCCCAATCTGGAAGACTCAAGCGCTGGTGGTCCTACTTGCATTTGCCTTGTTCTTTCAACAAAATCCTCAATAAAGCTTTCGTATATGCCTTCCTGAACATAAATTCTTGAACCACAAAGGCAAATTTGACCTTGATTGATAAAGGAAGACCTTAAAGTAGTCTCCAGCATCTTCTCATAATTACAATCGTCAAAAATGATGTTAGGATTTTTTCCTCCCATCTCGAGGGATAACTTTTTGAATAATGGAGCCGCTTGCCTGGATATTTCTGCTCCCACTCGGGTACTTCCTGTAAAAGAGATGGCCTTGATCGTAGGATGGACATTCAGTGAATTGCCAATTGTAGGGCCAAGTCCATGCAGAATGTTCAATACCCCAGCAGGAAGGCCTGCTTCATTGCAAATCTCTGAAAGCAGATATGCGGTCATGGGAGTAACCTCTGATGGCTTGGCTACCACTGTGTTACCCGCAGCCAAAGCCGGGGCAATTTTCCAGGTAAAAAGATACAGGGGAAGGTTCCAGGGAGAAATACATGCCACTACTCCTAAGGCTTCTCTCAAAGTATAATTGATGGCAGATCTCCCAGTAGTTTGATGTGATTCAGAGGCAAACTGAGTTATTGCCTGGGAAAAAAATCGAAAATTCGATGCTGCCCTGGGTATGTCTACGGCCTTGGCTAGCCATAATGGCTTGCCATTGTCTTTGGATTCTGCCTTAGCCAGTTCTTCAAGCCTTGATTCAATTAAGTCAGAAATTCTAAGAAGGATTTTACTCCTTTCCTCCAGGGAGGTCAATGACCAGGCGGGAAATGCCTTTTCTGCTGATTTTATAGCGGCCTCCACATCCTCCACCGTGGAGGAAGGGGCCTTGGCATAAATCTCTCCACACGAAGGATCATAAACATCCAGGTAATCTTTTTTAATGGGTGCCCTTAGTTCTCCATTGATGTAATTAGACAAATGGATCATAGCTAGGAAGACTTTTGATTGGAGTAATAAAATCCAAGTTGACGCTTGAGCTCTAGGGGAAGTTCGGGCAACTCTGACCTGGGAATCAACAAGGTGGATACATTATGAAGATCGGTGAAGATCCGGTGTCTGGCTGCAGTCTCACGCAGGTAATCATGGCCGCTTGAACCCCCGGTGCCAATCTTTCTTCCCAACATCCTCAATACCATCTGGGCATGTCTATAACGCCAATTGGTCAGCAACTCATCTATGTCAATGATGGTCAAAAGCAATCTATATGGGAGCTGTAGCAGGGGTTCTTCATTGTATAGGTTGATCATCAAAGCTGCCAAAGTCGCTTCATAACTCAATCTTTGACGCCCTTCATCCACCATTTTCCTATGTACTTCTTTGTCCAAAATTGACCTGAAGTAAGTATCAGTCGACCCCATCATTTTCAAGCGGCTCTCTTTTTCTTTCTCGGTAAGGTAATCCGAAGCCCTTATTGCATCAGCCTCCTTAGCTACCATGTTTTCGACTGCCTTTTTATAAAGCTCCAAAAACTCAAAGTCCTTGAATTGAAGAAAAGGAGTCCTTTCAAGCCAATCCTCCATGAGCATGAAAAGGTTGTTGCCATCAGCTATTTTACCCAACTCCTCATTTTCTTCCTCAGAAAAGAATTTTCCATAATGATGCCCTCCGTAGGTCATGCGCTGACTCTCTGCCAATCCCAGAAGGTTTTCAATCTTTCGAAACTGAAAACTCTGAAAGCCAGAGGCTGGGAAAAGATAATTTCTGAAGTCAAGAAAATCCAGAGGTGTCATGGTCTCCATGATCCCAATGTGCTCAGTGAGGAGGTTGATGATCTCTTTTACCCTGTCCAGGCGGACTACCGCCGTTCCAATATTCCTCTCATCCACGGATTTCTTTCGAAACATTTCAATGACAGAATCCAATTCATGGATGATTTGCTTGAACCAGATTTCATAACTCTGGTGCACAATGATGAACAACATTTCCTCATGTGCTGGTTCAGCATCGATAGAAGCTGAACGAGGGTTCTGGGCGCCAAGGATATTCTCAAGTCCCAGGTAGTTTTTGTAATGAATGGTGCTATATTTCTTCATTAAATCACTCAATTGATGATTTATGGATGAAAACTTCCAATTTTATGTTTGATCGCTTCTGCTCCACGAGTTAGAATCCCTACATACTCATCAAGTGCCTCTTCCCTAAAACGCATTTCAGGCCCTGCTGCACTCAAGGCTGCAACCTGTTGCCCTAATTGATTAAACACAGGCACCCCTACACAGGTCAAACCCAATTCAAATTCCTGCCTGTCAATAGAATAGCCTTGAGTTTTTATTTCTTTCAGCTCTTTTAGCAACGCTGCACTTGATGAAATTGTGAAATCAGTTTTAGGGGTAAGTTCAGTAGAGTCCATAAACTCACGCAGTTCAGATTCAGACAGGTAGGCCAACAACATTTTACCAATACTTGTACAATATGCAGGTGAAAATGCCCCTGTAGTGGAACTCAATTTCAAACCCATTGGGCTTTCGACCTTATCGACCATAAAGACCTTGTTTTGGCGAAATATCCCAAGGTGAACCGTTTCGGTTATTTCTTCAGCAACCTTTTCTAGTATGGGATGTGTCTTGGAGACGAAGGCCTCATGGATAGAAACCCTTTGTCCGAGTTCAAAAAGTTTGAGCCCTAGGCTATATTTATCTGTTAGTGGATCTTTTTTGAGTACACCCAAGCCTTCAAGGGTAGCCATCAACCTATAAGTTGTAGACTGGTTGGCATTCAACTTTTGGGCAAGCTCCCTCACCCCCCAGCTGCTTTTCTGGGGAGAAAACTCCTCTAACAAGGCAAATGCCTTGGCTATAGAGTTATTGAATGTTTTGGGCTCACTGGGGAGACTCATGAAAGTTCATTTAGGTTAACATGTTTACTTCTCCCAGGGCAATGGATTTACAGCTAATTGTTTGTCCTGCCTGAAGGTAAACTGCCGGAGTAGCTGCACCTGCCAAAACAATTTGTCCTTTTTTGAGATTCAAGCCACTCTTCAATGACAGTCGAATGGCATCGACCAATGACCTGTAAGGATTTCCCATGATGGCCTTGGCCTCTCCCTGCTGAACCAATTCGCCATCAATCCATAGTTCCAATACATCCTCTTGAATTTCAGAGGTTGGGCTGTTCCATTTACCCAGGACATAGGCTGCAGAGGAGCAGTTATCTGCAACTACATCCTCAAGTGAAAACTTGAAATTTTCATACCTTGAATCTATGATTTCCAGTGCAACAGCTACTCCATCAATTACCTTGGTGGCTTCTTCCAACTGTATGGGAGCGTTGATGTCTCTTCCAATCAAAAAAGCTATTTCTGGTTCTACCCTGGGATGAATAAATGAAGGAAAATCAAGTTTACCACCATTGGCTAACTCCATTTTATCAGTTAGCCCTCCCCAAATCAAATCATCCAGCCCCATTTGAATCCTTTTGGCTTCGGATGTAAATCCCATTTTCACACCTGTGAGTACTTCTCCTCTTTCCATCCTCTTTTTCAATCCTAGTTCCTGCACCTGATAGGCTTCATGGAGGCTAATTTTTTCATTTAAATGGAGTTGAGGAATGGCGTTGACGGCCAAAACAGCCTGATCAAGGGTAGATGCAATTTCGTTGAGGTTCATACAAGAAGTGTTTCACTATTTAAAACAGCATTTTACATTTTGAAAATAACTAAACTTATTTGAATTTTGAAAAAAAGTTTTCCTTTAACGGTTTTGGATGAGTGGGTGTGTAAATATGACAATGAATCCGTCTGTTTTTTAGACAGTGGTCCATTTAACTTAATGCTCACGATCTCGTTCAAGGCATATTGGTAATTCTAAAAATTGACAGGAAATGTCTATATCAGAAGAAAGTGAGTTGCAGGGGATGAAGGAGGTAAGTAAGGCAGTTGCCATTACACTTCGGGAAATGAGGAAGTACGCAAAAATAGGGATGAATTCTCAGGAATTAGATCAATATGGAGCAAGATTGTTGGCTGATTTCGGAGCGAGATCAGCGCCGAAACTGGCCTATAACTTTCCTGGACATACCTGCATCAGTGTGAATGATGAAGTAGCTCATGGCATTCCAACGAAAAACAAGATTTTCAGGGATGGAGATCTCATCAATATTGATGTATCGGCAGAATTGAACGGATTTTGGGCGGATAATGGAGGCTCATTTGTATTGGGAGAGGACAAGAATAACTTTGAGCCTCTTGTGGAAGCCTCAAGGGATATTTTGAAGAAAGTGATCTCTGGAATAAAAGGAGGGATAAAAATCTCTTTTGTGGGGCATATCATTCAACGAGAAGCCAAAAAGATGGGCTTCAGGGTAATCAAAAACCTTGCAGGACATGGTGTAGGAAGGTCATTGCATGAAAAACCTCACCATATACTGAATTACAGGGATTTACTAGCCAGAGAAAGGTTCAAAACCAATTCGGTGGTTGCCATAGAGACATTTATCTCAACAGCCTCTTCAAAGGCAGTTGAACTCAATGATGGCTGGACACTTGTAGGAGACCGAGGGGGCTATGTTGCTCAGCATGAACATACCTTAATTGTAGGCAAGGATGGGCCTATAATATTGACTGAAGAGAATGGTATTTGGGATTAAAGATTTCGCTTAGAAGAAAATTTCAATTTTTCGGGCCGTTCTACAGTTATAGGTACAGCTATTGCTCAAGATAATTTGCTTACTCTTTGCTAAATATAACGCTACAACTACCCCCGAATCATGGAAAATTATTTTCTCCCTTTTCGAAAAGATATCATTGGGATCAATGAATGTATCCCAGACAAGAATGGTCAAAGTCAAAAACTCATTTATGCCGACTGGACAGCCAGTGGCCGAAACTATCTTCCCATAGAAAAAAGAATACAGGAAGAAATCATGCCATTGGTGGCCAATACCCATACCGAGACCAGTACTACCGGAATGGCTATGACCTATGCCTATCACAAGGCAAAGGAGGTGATCAAAAAGCATGTAAATGCTTCTAGTGAAGATCGCATCATTTCTGCGGGATCGGGCATGACGCGGCTGATCAATAAGTTTCAGCGAATGCTTGGATTAAGGACTTATGGTTACAATCCATGGAACGACATAGCTCAGGAACAGAAGCCTGTGGTTTTCATTACACATATGGAACATCATTCCAATCATACGAGTTGGCTGGAAACCATTGTTAATGTAAAGATCATTCCTCCCAATCAGGAAGGTCTGGTGGACCTTGATGCCTTCGCAGAGATGCTTGAAGAAAGCAAAAATGCCCCCATGCTCATTGCATCAATCACAGCATGCTCAAACGTAACAGGTATTGAAACCCCTTATCATGAAATTGCAAAAATGACCCATGCATATGGAGGTTTTTGCTTTGTAGACTTTGCCTGTTCAGCTCCCTATGTAAAGATTGATATGCACCCGGAGGAGGAAGGTGCACATTTGGATGCAGTACTCTTTTCTCCACATAAGTTTTTGGGAGGCCCTGGTTCGGCAGCTGTGTTGATTTTTAACAAAAATATTTATCAAAGTCCCGTCCCTGACCATCCAGGTGGAGGTACAGTTAGTTTTACCAGTCCCTGGAGAGTACATAGATATGTAGATGATATTGAGGAGCGAGAAGATGGGGGTACACCTGCCTTTCTACAAACCATGAAGACTGCCATGGCCATTAGATTGAAAGAGGAAATGGGGGAAGAAAACATCCATAAACGGGAGAAGGAATTGTTGGAAATCTTGTGGAACAAATTATCCAGTATTCCCAACCTTCATATCCTTGCTCCCCAGCACATGGATAGGTTACCTGTAATCTCATTTTTCATTGAAGACCTCCATCACAATGTAGGAGTCAAAATGCTCAATGACCGTTTTGGCATTCAATGTAGAGGAGGATGTTCTTGTGCAGGCACCTATGGACACTACCTTTTGAATATTGATCCGGTTCAATCCAAGTACATTGAAAATCTGATCGAAAAGGGAGATATATCCAAAAGGCCGGGTTGGATTCGGGTTTCCCTTCATCCAACCATGACCAATAAGGAGGTAACTAATATTGGAGATTGCATTGGCCTGCTGGCTGCCAATCATGAAGACTGGAAGGCGGATTATGATTTTGATCCCCTAAGTAATTTAATGATCACCCAAACCAGTGAAGGGGAAGGCAGTGTGATAAAAAAAATGGAAAGTGTATTTGATAGGCCTTTCCAGGAAATCCGACAATTTGAAATCCACCTTACTTAGACAAATCCCTATAAAAGGTTTCCCTGGACAGCATAATGTCCAGGGAGTTTTTTGTTAACGTACAATGATTTTCTTCGAAAAACTCTCTTCTCCAGTGGTTGATCTTGCATGAAAGATATACATGCCAGGTTGCAGGTTGCTGACCATGAAACTCCCACCATTTCTGATCGCCGACTGGGCTACCAACTGGCCATTCATGCCAAGGACATGGAGTTGGTACTCGCCTGAGGGAAGGGAAAAATTTACCTGATCTATGGCTGGGTTGGGGAAGGCTTTGAAACGTTGGTTTTCTACCATTTCATTAACGGAGGTCGTATTTAATGGAATGTAATTCAATTCTCCATTCGCATCAAAGGGATCTGACCAGATTTCATTGGAATACAAATCAGATCCTGTAAGGGTCATCAAAAACGCTACCAAAGCATCTTTTTCATCCTGAGTCAATTGAAGATTTTGTCCGGTAGGGGGTCCTTGACCGGGGGTGCCTCCCCTCAACCTTGGGTCTAAATTGTTGTTCACATTGGGATCAAATGCAATGCTGTCATAATGGTTGATGACATCCATCAGGGTTGCCAGGCTGCCATCATGCATAAAAGGTCCATTTGGAATTCCGGCGGGATTAACCAAATCCCTTAGAGATGGGGCACGAACATTGGTCAGGTCTAGGGTAGCAGGATCACCAATTACACCAATCACTCCATTGTTCCCAGAATTGGGAGCAATATCAAATTCAGGTGCCCTGTGACATCCCTGACAACCCGCACCTCCCTGCGCTCCAGTTTGAAGGTACAGCATCTTACCCATATTTTCCTGTTGAGTAAAGTTTGGGAAGGGCTGTCCAAGGTTATTTACGGCCGCAAAACCTGAGTCAAACCTTGAATCAAAGGAAGTAATTGACCTGATGAATTGAGCCAGCGCCTGCTGCATTCTCTCCTCACTGATTTCAGGAGTTCCGAATACCAGTTCGAACATCTGAGGGTAATAAGTGATGGCTCCCATTTTTCTAATGAGGGAATCAAAGCCAGGTGCTCCATTTATGGCACTGAATCCCATTTCGACATGATCCCTGATCGGCTGGGTAGTTTGTTCTTCCAGGCTTGCTGCACGCTCGTCCCAGAAGAAAGCCATTTCATCACTAAAGCGGCTGTTGGCGAGCCTCATGGCATGACGCCCTGTAAAACCGCCGTTCAGGCCTACACTGGCAATGCTGGGATCACTGAAAGCATATTCTTGTTGGTGGCATGAAGCACAGGAAATGGTGTTGTTGGCGGATAGCTTTTTGTCGTAAAACAGCACCCTGCCAAGGGTTGCCCCTGCATCTGTGAGGTCATTAAAAGGTGGGGTGTTATCCTTCAGGACATACATTGGAATGTCCCGGTTAGAGTAATTGATCAAATTATTCAAGTCAATCGTACCTGCCGCCAACAGGAGGACAGATACCATTGCCAAAAATGGTAAAAGTAATCGCTTCATAATGTAATTCAGAAAAATTGAAAGATTTACCGCTTGTCTTTGGACATATAAGGCACTCACTTAGATTCTGTACCCATTTTTCTACAAAAAAAGCATAACACATGACATTTTCTCCATAATTTCGCACCAGATTCAACACTTCCCTAACTGATCCCCATGCAAAAAGCGCGTATTGCTGTTTCTACCCTCTTCTTTGTTAATGGCTTTGTCTATGCCAACTGGACAGCAAGATTACCTGAAATACAGAGGTATTTTGGTCTGGACAATACTTCCTTAGGCACCCTTTTGTTGGTGGCAGCTGCCGGAGCTTTGACCGCCATGCCATTGGCGGGTTGGATAACGGCAAGTCAGGGGACTAAAAGAATAATCCTGCTAGCGGGATTGAGTTTTTGCATATTTGTAGCATTCATCCCCATATTTCCCAACGTTTACCTAGCCGGTGCCATCTTGTATTTTGTAGGTTTCTCCACAGGTGCCATGGATGTGGCCATGAATGGGCAGGCTGTAGAAGTAGAAAAACTATACAAGAAAGCAATCATGTCTTCCTTCCATGCTATTTTCTCTATTGGAATGGCTCTGGGAGCAGGTTCAGGAGCCCTATTCGCAAAATTTGGAATAGAGCTACCCATCCACTTTTTAAGTATTTCTATTCTAGGTTTGATTTCTATTGTGCTGGCAATTTTTTTCCTTGTACCTGATAGTCCGATAAGCCAAAATGAGGAAGGAGAATCCAGTTTTCGCCTGCCCACAAAAGCCATTCTACCGCTTGGAATCATTGGATTTTGTGGCATGTCGGGAGAAGGAGCGATGTCTGACTGGTCTGCCATTTTCATGAATACGGTAGTGGGACAGAATGAATCTATAAGTGCCCTTGCCTTTGGTACATTTGGAGTTTCCATGACCATTGGACGAATTTTTGGGGACTACTTTACCAATTTGGTTGGTAAACGAAAATTGCTCATTATCGACAGCATCCTAGCGATTTTAGGATTGGGTCTGGCATTGGCTTTTGCGACCCCCTTCCCTACCCTGCTGGGCTTCTTTATCATCGGTCTGGGGCTATCTACCGTTGTACCCATTGTGTACTCTACAGCTGGAAATACTCCGGGAGTATCTCCAAGCACAGGCATAGCCATGGCTACTACTATTGGTTATGCAGGATTTTTCGTTGGGCCTCCATTGATAGGATTTTTGGCGGATTTGGCTGGCTTGAGGCTAGCCCTGGTCTTTGTATGGTCTTTGTTTATCCTAATGTTTTTGCTGGTTCTTCGTTTCATCCCAGGAATACAAACAAAACAACAATAAAGGCTACGACCCATAAGGAAGTAGCCCTGGATCAAGCTCATGTTTTTTGAGGTTTAGCTAGTCATTTAATTGACCAGACCATATCGTTATTCTTTGTTCGGCATGGTTCAAAATCACTGGAAGGTCTTTTACTGTAATTCCTCCTGCAAGTACCCCACCATTAAAAAAGCCTTTAAAGAGTCCAAACTCCAGCCTCATGTCATAATCGGGATAGGAGTTAAGGTATTTGTCCAACTCTCTGTGGATGGTTTCAAATGAAAACCAATTATCTTCATCGAAGCCCATGAACCAAACTGCAAAGGCATATGCACCAACAAATGTACTCTGATGGGTTTCTAGGTATAAATGATTGATACTATCGACAGAAAGCATACAGGCAAGGGCCTGCTCTTTCTTTACCAAACAGCCTTTGTGGATCAGTTTCTTTACTTCCTCTCTAAGGAGAGATTCTGTATTGACAATCTGATCGAATCTTTCCTTTTCTTCGATCAGGACCGAATGATCTCTCAGGATAAAATTATCGTATAAAATTCCACCACCATATAGGCTATCCTTGAATCTTGCATCAGCGGGGATGGACATGCTTATCGAAATGTCTCGAACTTTATCTTCTCCAAGCCCCTGGATGTCATCCAATTGATCAAATGACCTGAATTTTTTCAGTGGCAGGCTGTTTCTCTTTTCAATGATGCGTTCTGCTACGGTTTCACCAAGTGTGTAGCCACTGCCATCTCTGGTCGAAAAATCCTTAACTTTTCCTTCAGTAAGGTCAGTGCTGTTTTCTGCTTCATTAAAGAAGGTAAGGATTCGGCTTTGAACCCAGGCAGGAATACCCAGGCTTTCAAACTTGCTCATGGATTATTTGTGTTACTTTGTTTATGCTGAATATTAAGGATGTGCTGCCACCCATACCTCTCCATCTTCAAAAATCTCCTTCTTCCAAATAGGCACAGTTTCTTTAAGGGTATCAATGGCGTATTTGCAGGCCTCAAAAGAAGCCTGACGATGAGGGGTCGAGACTGCAATCACAACAGCAATGTCTCCAATATCAAGGCTTCCCACACGATGGTAAATGGCAATCTTGTCAACTGGCCATTTTTCTGCTGCTTGCTCTGCAATTTTGGTCATCTCCTTCAATGCCATCGGTTTGTATGCTTCAAAATCAAGGCGAACCACTGCTTTACCCTTGGTTTGATTCCGGACTGTCCCGACAAATATATCTATGGCTCCACAACTAGGAGATTGCACCATTTGGCTTACCTCACCTGCATTCAGGGCTAAATCACTGATGTGAACAAAAATTTCCATTTAAAAAAAATTAGCCTCCACTTACTGGAGGAATAATGACAACTTCATCGCCTTCATGGATTTCGAGCTCATCCTTAGCGTAGGCTTCGTTAACAGCAATCTTCAGGCTGGCAAGGTCTGTAAATTTTGGAAATTTGCGTTGTAGTTCTTCCTTCAATTTTCCTACCCTTGGCTCCCCATTCCACTCAAATTCGAGCACGCTCTCACCAAGAATATCTCTTGCAATTCCAAAAGCAAGTATATTGATCTTCATCCTTCTAATTTTTGTAAGTTAGCCCCATAATATACTAAGCTATGCAACTTATTCTTAAAGATAACTACATTCACCTTATTGTTTCTCCCGATGATTTAAAAAGATTTAAAAAATATCAGGAAGTAGAAGAATCGGTGGTATTTGGTCCTTCTTTTGGGGATAAAATTGTATTCTCCCTCAAGACCAATCATTCCTATGAAAGGCTTCATGTAAGTCTAATTGCCAACGAACTGGCGGTTCATGCTCCTAAAAACCTGATAAACGAATGGCTAAGGTCTGAAATTGACAGTTTTCATACACAAATCAATATTGGAGAGGGAAGAGACCTGGTTATCAGGGTATCCAAAGACCCTTTGCTAGAAGTGGAGAATTTCCTCCGATCAAGAGAGCTGAAGGAGGAAGATCCCAAGAACATCACTCAGAGAAGTATAAAAGAAGAATGGGAAGACCATTTTGATCTTCCCAGTTCAGACACTTAGATTCAAATAACCCTTATCGCTTCATCACCTTGATCACCTCTTTGTGGTTATCACCATTGGAAATCAAAAGCAATTGGTACATACCAGGGGTGAGCTTGCCAAGGTCAAGTTCCAATTCGGACTTATCCGTAAAATCAAGTTTTCCGGAAAGCTGTACCCTTCCATTTAGGTCTACAAGCTGATAACGCATGAGGTCATCCATTCCTTTCTTCAAACGTAACTGGTTCATTACAGGGTTAGGGAATGCAATTACCCTAGGCTCAGCTTCCAACTCTACTTTGGCGAGCTTAGAATAACCTATAGAACCGCTCAATGAGACATACTTGATTCTATAGATGGCATCTCTAAGTGGAGTTCTCCTGTCTACAAAATCAAAGTCTTCTTTTTGGACATAGTTCTTCTGAAGTTCAATTTGTCCCATATCGGTAAAGATCACTCCATCGGAACTTCTTTCGATGAACATGGTAGCTCCCTCTTCACCTCCTGAGATTGTCCAACTTAGTCTGTTTTCAACCACTCCACCTACAGCACGAAGGTTTTGGAGAAGCATATTCATGACATTAATTGGGGCACCAGCTACATCAAGAGATGCACAAATGCCATTGGTGGTAATGATGTTCAATACATCTCCTCCTGTAGTTGTTCCTGGCACTACTACTCCAAGGTTCAAGAAGTTGGTAGAAGAGGTATCAGGATTAAATACCAGGGTATGAATGGTATAGAGTCCTGGGCTGCTTACGCTAAAGTTTGGCACAGTGTCCACCTGCTGAATTACCAGGTTGCTGCCCGAAGTCAGTACATAAAGTACTGCATATCCATTTGGCACTACGATGTTGCCATCTGGTGTAGCGGCAAGGCTTGCAGAACCATTTACAATGGTTACGGTGCTATTAACCGCTGTAAGGGTTCCTGCATTTGAAGAACAGTCATCTACCGTGATCGGTGCGCCTGCGGCGTCAAGAGAGGCACAGATGCCTGCAGCTCCAACTACATTTAGCACATCAAAACCAGTAGTGGTTCCAAACTGTACGATGCTCAGATCCAGGAAGTCGCTCGAAGTTGAGTCCCCATTGTAAACCAGGGTGTGGATCGTGAATAGACCTGTATCTGCTACGGTGAAGCTAGGGGTTCCAGCGACCTGCTCTATGACAAGCCCAGAACCTGAAGTCAAAACATACAATACAGAGTATCCAGCAGGTACATTGATGTTGCCATCAGGAGTTGCAGTCAGGGTCGCTGAACCATTTACCAAACTTACATTTGAAAAATCAGCGGTGATCGTTCCTGCATTTGCTGTACACTCTTCCACTGTGATCGGTGCGCCTGCGGCGTCAAGAGAGGCACAGATGCCTGCAGCTCCAACTACATTTA
>JALEFZ010000014.1 GCA_022760475.1 Bacteroidia bacterium
ATTCCTTCTATAAATCTTATCATCTGAATTAACTCCCCAAACATCACCATTATCTGCGACAGATATTTGTTTTAGTTTTCCTGAAATCTTTGTCCATAAGTTGTCATCATTTTCATTGCCATTGTTATACGAAAAAACAGAAAAATTTAGTTTGTAAATTTCATTTTTACTGTTCACACCCCATACTTCATCGTCTTGACCAATTGAAATATATTTTAAATTCCCTTTTATTTTTACCCATCCGATACCGTCCTTCCTATAAAATATTTCATTCTTTTTGTTTACGCCCCAAATTGTGCCTGAGTTTGAAGAACAAATTTGTTTTAATCCACCTTCTTTTCTATTCCATTGCATTGCATTTGTCCCGCTAAAGTAAATACTACCTGACTTGTTTATACCCCATTGAGCATTTATCGAACTTGATATATATGATAAATTGCCAATTAATTGTGTCCAATCACTTCTATCCCCATATGCTAATTCTATAGATTCTATTTCCTTATTACTCAAGACATTTGTCACCCCAATTGGCTGTGGTGAAACAATCGTTCGTCGAGTATTATCAATAGCAAAAAATGAATCACCATAATGCATAATCGCATCATAATCATATTCGCCAATATCCCGTCCATCGCTTATATGTTTATTGAAATTATGCTTGAATTCGGATTCAATATTATCAAATAGAATTGTTACAAATCTATCTCTATCAGAACGTGAATGTTCATGCCATAATCCAACAGCATGACCAATTTCATGTATTACAGTTCCAACATTCGTTCCGCTACATCTAATAAATTGTCTTCCTCCTTGACGTCCAACCCGTGAATTACAAGTTCTACTTGAATTATTCGTAGTAAATTCGACAAAACTGACTTCTTTATTTCTTTCTCTAAATTCTAAAATTGTAAAATTTCTCCAATGGTTAATTGCACTTAAGATATTATTTCTTCGTAGTGAGCCGATAGGATAATCATCTTCTGGTAGAACATAAGGAATGTATTGATTAGTCCACCTTTTATTTTGAGTGATAAAAATTGCCATGATGTTTATTTTTCTGATTGCCTCGAACGATAAGTGTAGCGTCCGTAAAGGGATAGCGTGTAGGCTTTGCCCGTTAGGGACTGCTAAACAGTGTTGTAGAAAGTTGTTAATGCCACTCAAATTCAATTATCCTTTTGGCTTCAAAGTACCTTTTTAGATCATTAACAGTTCCATGGTACCCCAATTGTTCAGGACAAAGTTTCGCAATGACCTGTGCTATTTCATCCAAATCGTTGCGTTCTTGTCCGAATTTAAACCGTATCCATTCGTCATCTGCACCAATTAGTATCAATTTGCTTCTCTTATCCCACTCTTTAATTAAATCAATAAGTTTTTTTGTTGATATATATCTCTGGGGGACTTCATTGTAGGCCATAGTTCCAACTTTCTCTAGAGCTCCGAATTGATCAACAGCTTTTATAATGCCTATTTTCACAGGTTGACCAGGGAGAGGGTATTCTATGTACATTGGAATAAGTTGCAATTTTCTCAATTTATCACGTGCCTCAGTTAAGAATCGTTCGGCTACAATATAATCAGCGAACAATACAGCTCCTGATTGAAGTTGGGCCTTATCAAATGGAATTAGAGTTGAATCAGTATAGCTCAATAGGAATTGAACAGTTGCTGAATCAATATTTAACTGGCTAATAAGATCTACTTCAAGCGGCTCTAAAGCTCTAATTGTAACATTTTCGTTTCTTTGAGCTTCTTTCGTTTGATTATTCACGCAAGAACTAATCAAAAGTACTAATAGAAATATTCCCGTGTTTTTCATTTTCTATAACGCAATGCAGCTACTCGGCCACTTGTTCGGTCTGGGTTGACGGATAGCTTATGTTGGGAGAAGTTACTATTTTTAGAGGAATACTGTTCACCTCAAACTGTCCTTTTTTTTTATTTCACGTCCAGACGGGCTATTGTCATTTCGCCCAACGTTTCGTGTATGAAGCGTAGCCTGCCGATAGGCGGCTATGATTTCATATACAGTGTTGTGGTTAGTTTTTCTTTAATTCGTTCATACGTTTTATCGCTTCTGGCTATCCTTTTTCAACAGCTTTCTTCAAGTATTCTAAGCCTTTTTCAGTTTCACCCTGGTTAATAAGGAAATTTGCGTAATGTAGTTCCAAAAGGTCGACTGGGACAGTTTTGGACTCAAAAGCCAATTTAAAATTTGATTCAGCTTGTTCTAATTCATTTTTGGCTAGATGATACAAGGCTAAGTTTCTATATGTATAGGCATTGTCATTGTTTTCCGTTTTCAAAGCCTTTTCAAGTTGCTTTCTTCCTTCTTCTAGATTGCCTGTTTGAATTAAGGAATACCCTAAGTTATCGTATGCGAAACCATAATTTGAATCTATTTGAAGTGCTTTACGAAAATTTTGAATGCTCTTTTCAAAGTCGCCATTTCTTAGCTGATAATACCCAATATTGTTGTAGACATCTGCTTTTAGCATTTCGTCTTCAGTTAAAAACAATATTTTTTGAAGTGTCGCAATGCCTAAATCGAAATCACCATTTTGGTATTCCTTATCCGCTTGATTGAATAAGTCATTAGCGTCCAATTCAGCTTTACTGAAAACTGTCGAAGGCGAATCATTCAGAAAAGCAATAGCACCTTCAAATTGTATTCTAAGTTCTTGAGGTAGTTCATTTTTCCATTCTGGATCATCTTGTTCTATTAGCTTTGAATATGTTCCTAATCCGAAAGCCATTACTTCATTTGGCATTTCAGAAACGTAGTTCCATTTGGTTTCCCAAAATCCATCATCAATTCTTCCTCTATCTGTTAAGTTTTGAGAAAGTGGAATTCCAAAGCCGAAATAGATTCCTGCAATAAATATGAACAGGGAAGTATCATCTCCTGTGTCGTATTGCAATTTGTTTTCAGTTAGTCGAATTTTAATGAATTCATAAATGAGGCTGAATATTAGTCGGTTTGGTCGTTTAGAAATGCTTTTGGCAATGTAAATTTTGTAATTATTATCCGTTATTTCTGTTTCAGTTTCAAATGGTTTGCCTTGCATTTCAAATGGCATCCCATAAATATCTCGTAAATCTTCGTGTAGCTCAAACGTAATTTTACTAGAATCTAAGCCTAGTAAGTTGCAAAGGTCTTCAATCAGATTTTGGACAACAAATTCACTAGTCGAAAAAGTCTTTGGAAAGAATTTATCTGTAATTAGAATTTGCTCACCTCGTCTACTAGGATAACCAAAAACCTTTATTAGCCATTTGAAATTATCCTCAACCCAATCTCTATCTGGTTCCGTTATTCGAAACTTTGGCTCTTTTGTTCTCTTATTGAATCCGAATAGTTTCATTTTATCTAATTAACCACAACGTTATTTTTCTAAATGACGTGTCGACGAAAGGAGACATGTACATTTAGAAAAATGTTGTGTGCAGTCACATATTAAGCCCTTCTGCTTATTTTTATTTTTGTGTAAAAGCTAAAAATATGTCATTTGCCAGAATGGAAATGAGGTGTTTTTGAGCTGGTTTTTGTAGCTTTTTGCTAAGCGTTTAAAACAAGCTTTAACACTAGCCAAAAGCTACAAAAATTGCATCGAAAATAAAGCTAGATCGGGGTTTTTTGTGATTGCATCACAACTATAGTATATACGCAATATTGCGTATATATTCCCTATAAATGTAGCCAAATTTCATCCAAAGAATTCTACCATCCATCCTACTACTACCTCAAGTTGCAAGAACTTGCCTCTCCCCAATGGCAATTCAAACCGGGTCCATATCCAGTAGGCTTCAAAAGCGAAATTCGTCATACTTCCCTTATACGAAATTCATTTCATGTATGATGAATGGACTTCCTGCTGAAACTACTACTTCCCTGCTTTGTATAGCCTTTAGCCTTCCATGGCTTAATTGTTACAGATTGCGCATACACCACCAGTTTCGTATATATAATATATCTTAAGCAGAAGATCATACTTCCCCCTTAGCTCCTTCCCAACAACTTTTAAAATTCACATACCCAGCAATGGCATATAGCGTCCTATGGCAGCTAGCGTCGTCCTCAGCGTCCCTCAAAACCCCCAGGATGTACGTCATCATGCCCACTGGCCGCCTGAAAGGCTTTCGCCACCGACAGAATCTTCGCCTCATCAAATAAATTCCCAAGGAAACAAATGCTGGTAGGGCTACCATTCTCCATGAAACCATTCGGTACGACCACCACCGGATGCCCCGTCAGGTTCGTTGTCGTCAACTGATTTCCCGCAAAACTCGGAACGATCAATACATCTACCTCCTGCATCAAGCTATGTATCTCCTGAACCAGTTGCTGACGCAAGCGCATGGCCTGAATGTATTCTACCGCAGGGATGAAGCGGGAACCGCGGAAAATGTTCGGCCAGGCATTGGCGGTCTGGCGTACAAGCATCGAGTCTCTGCCCGAACGGGTCAATTCATCAAATGCCGCAGCGGCTTCGGCAGTCAGAATCAGGCGCATCGCGCCAATGGGCAGTTCAGTTTTCCATTCGAAAGGAATCAATTCTACTCCCATTTCCTTGAAAACTTCCAGGGATGCCGAATCTCGTTTGTAGTTGAAGTAGTCTTTCTCAAAAAGGTTGGAGGCATAAGCGATTTTTAATCCTTTTATTTTGCTTTGTGGATCGTAGTTGAAGGCGAAGTCAGAGGTGCTGGGGTCCTTGGGGTCTTTTCCCCTGATCACATCAAATACCATCGCGCAGTCTTCTGCATACCTGCAAATGGGACCGATTTTATCCATCGTCCAGCTCAAAGCCATAGCCCCGTACTTGCTCACTCGGCCAAAGGTCGGACGTAAACCGCTCGCTCCACAGCGAGTTGAAGGCGATACAATCGAACCCAGGGTCTCCGTCCCAATAGAAAAGCCTACCAGACCCGCTACCGTCGCAGAAGCCGAACCCGCAGAGGAACCGCTTGAGCCCTGATCCAGCTTCCAGGGATTTTTGGTCGTGCCTCCATACCAAACGTCTCCCATTGCCAAGGCTCCAAGGGTAAGTTTGACCACCAATACTGCACCGGCATCATCGAGTTTTTGTACTACTGTGGCCATTTCGTCTCTTTCCTGCTCCTTATAGGGCGCCGCGCCCCAGGTGGTCTTTGTACCCGGTACAGACAACAAATCCTTGATCCCATAAGGAACGCCATGCAAAGGTCCACGCCAATTTCCAGCCTGAATTTCTTCATCTGCCTTTTTTGCATGTTCCAGGGCATAGTCCTCCATCAATGTGATCAGACATTGCAGGGAGTCGCCGTATTTTTTCAAGCGACCTATATAAAGTTGGGTGAGTTCTGTAGAGGTGATTTTTCTATTCTTCAAAAGGTAGGCCATCTGCCCAACCGAATAAAAGGCAATTTCTTCCCGATCCTTGGGCAGTTTGGTTTTGGGCAGTTTCCAGTTGATCTCCTTTTGCTCTTTCTCAAAACTGGCTCCGATGGGAAGGGGATTAAAAATGAAGGCCGGCCTTAACGCATTGTCCAGGGACTCCTTACGAATGGCCTCATAATCTTCCTGAAGCCCTTCAAGGCTTTTGAGCATCATTTCCAGTTCGGTTTCGCTGAAATCAAGTCCCATCAGTTCCTGCGCAGCCTTGACTTTTTCGACCGTTACCTGTGCAAAGGAAGGAGTTATTGATATGATTAGCAGGAATAAAGAAACAAGGGTAGATCTTTTCATTTTGCTTTGGAGTTGGAAAAATTAATAGAATAAGTTATAAAATAATTAGAGAAAAGGTCGTTTCTTATAAAGCCCCCTCGAATGATTATTTCGAACACACCAGTCTATGGAAGCGACCCTCTCCCAACAATCTCTTGCATCTAGTAACAGCTCACGGCTTGGATGGTTAGATGCTCATCGTGGTTTTATCATGATCGTCATGGCGATAGATCATGCTGCTGGTTTGATCCTGCGTCAGCATGCGGCTGAGTATTGGGGGGTAGAAATGCATGTCTACGACGATCCACTGGCCTTCTTTACCCGTTTTATCACACATATATGTGCACCTGGCTTTTTCCTGTTTATGGGCATGGGTATTTTTCTACTGGAAAATTCTCGTAGGAAATCAGGATGGTCAGAGGGCAAAATCACCAAACACCTTACCTTAAGGGGAGGGCTGCTGTTGTTGGTCAATCAACTCATCGAAAATCCTGCCTGGATACTGGGCCTGGTAGTATTTCCTTCGCCTGATCTCCCGCAGGGAGACCCCTTACCTGGCGTTATGGGACCTCCAATTTTTGTGTTTGGTGTCATTACCTCCCTCGGGCTATCCATGATTGTCATGGCATTCCTGCGCAGATTGCCCTGGTGGGCCATTTTGTCTCTGGGTATTGGCTTTATGTTTTTATCCCAATGGATAATCCCAGGGCCTGAAGCCATTGGAATAGGCTATCCGCTTTATACCAGGTTGATCCTTATTCCAGGCATGACTCCTCCAACCATGGTGATGTACCCCCTTCTTCCATGGTTAGGGATAGCCATGGTGGGCTATGCCTTCGGCCTTTGGCTCAAAAATGATGAAGCGCAGGCTAAAATGAGTTCTTTGTGGATTGGCCTGGCCCTGATCGGCCTGTTCTTCCTGATTCGCCTAACTGAAGGTTTTGGGAATACCCATCCCTACGAAGGAGGGGATTGGATGGCATTTATGAATGTCACAAAGTACCCACCAAGTCTGGCCTATATCAGTTGGACCCTGGGGCTTAATTTTCTTTTGCTTTTTGTCTTTTCCAACCTCAATGATAAAATCGGCCCCTCATCTCCCTTGACCATCTTCGGGCAGACTGCTCTGTTTTTCTACGTCCTTCACCTTTACATTTACTCTCTGATGGGAGCGGCATTTCCCATGGGATCAAGCTTCGGGATGATGTACCTGCTTTGGTTGGTTGGACTCGTAATATTGTATCCCGTCTGTCGTTGGTATGGAAGGTTTAAGCGCGGAACAAAGCCTGAGTCATTTTGGCGACTGTTTTGATCCAATTTTGATCATTTGTGAATGAAGTTTGATTTTGAGCAAACAAAGCTGATCGCTTTTCGTCTCTAAAAATCCATTCTATACAAGTGTTGTGACCTTTATGTTCTTTATTGTCAAAAACACAAAACTATCCTAATTACACACAATGAAAGGCTTTCTGAATATAATCGGACTGGGCTTGTTTTTTGTAAGCTTTCTTTTGATTGGTTCGATTTGGCTTTTTCCACAACTAAGAAAAAATAGCGCCAACCTCGTAGTTGAGAAGCTATATGAATACCAGGAAGATCATGGACAATTTCCCAAATACCTGGAGGAAATAGACATCACAAGTGATGATTATATCTACACAGCCAAGGGAGACAGCATGAAGGACTTTGTGCTCTCCTACCTGGATGGATACACTGTAGTAGGTTATTCCAGCTCTGACAGAAGTTGGTGGCAAGACTAGCTTTAACAATTATCATGCTCTTATATAAATGAAATCCCCGCAAGGGGATTTTTTTTTGGACGAATAATCAGCTTATAAAAGCTTTTAAATAATAATAAATAGTATTAAATATGTATAAACAGTAACAAAATGATTAAAAACGTATTTTCTGATGCTTTTGAGGTATTCCAAAACAGGGAAGTTTATCTTAAAAAGGTTGGTCAAAATGAATACCCGACCTCTACCATCCTTGGGCAGGTCCTGTTGATTGCCATTTTTACCTTTTGCTATGGTCTGATCATGGGAAGTTACAATGGCCTTTTTCAGGCATTGACCAGTGGGCTGAAGTTATGGGGTTTATTCTTATTGACCCTCCTGATTTGCTTTCCCTCTTTCTACATTGTTCAGATCGTTTTGGGCTCAAAAATCGGGATCAAACAATTGTTGATTATTTTATTGAGTGGCTTGGTAATGGTTTCCACCATCATGCTTGCATTTGGCCCCATTGTGATATTCTTCCAACTGACTGGGGACAACTATAATTTCATCCAATTGCTCCATGTGGGAATCATGATTTTTGCAGGTATTTTTGGAATGAATGTGGTATTGGATGCCTTGAAAGATGCCTGCATGAACCTTGAGGTCTATCCCAAGATTGGCTTGACAGTTTTCCAGGTCTGGGTGGTGATTTTTGCCTTTGTAGGCTTACAGCTGTCCTGGAACCTACGCCCATTTGTGGGAAACAAAGAAATGCCATTTGAGCTATTCAGGCAAAATACCCAGGGGAATGTATATTCTGCTATTTTTGGTTCCATCGGAAAACTCATAGGTGTAGAAGAGGGCGTAGAACGGGTGCAAAATAAATTTGGCATGAAGAAGGAGTCTGTCTCTAGTGTTCAATCCATGGATTCAACCCACATAATCAGAGAGGATACGATCAATGAATGAAATAATGACAGTAGAGGATGTGGCTAGCTACCTGAAAATGAAGCCTCAGACCATCTACCTTTGGGCTCAGAAAGGGAAGATTCCGGCTGCAAAAATCGGAAAAGAATGGCGGTTTAGAAAAGACATCATTGATGCATGGTTTTTGCAACATATAGATGCAGAGTTCAAGCCCCTGCTGGAAGAGATCGAACGAAAAAATAACAGCAACAAAGAATAAAATTTTGCCTGTTCAGGCGTCTTTCATGCAGGAAGTGGAAGCTCTTGTGTAATTTCTTTTCGTCAGCCTCCCTAAACAAAATTCTCCTTTAGTAGCCAAGACTTCAGCATTATGAAAGAAAACCATCCCTTTTTAAGATCACTTGCCAGATATGTTGGGCCTATTTCCATTTTCCTTGGGCTATCCCTGACTTTTTTATGGATAAATTCTTTCCTTCTAGCGTATCAGGATATTAAAGTTCCCAAAAGCTTAACAGCCATATTTCTGCTCCCTATATTGAGTTTTCCATTAGTGCTTTCAGGGGTGGTTTCTGTCATGAAAAGAAAAACGGCAACTTCACTGGCTTACTTTGGGACCATTCTTGGCTTTGTCTTGTTGTTGTTGGCATTGACAGGAGTCTTATACAGCCTACCATTTTGGAAGGGAGGAAATGGAGCATTAGCAATTTTTGTCGGGGCAGCTTGCCTTTATTTGGGGCCAACCATTCTTGGGTTGACCGCATTGAGGAGTTCTTCCGGGGTTGTTTGGCCTGTAGGAATGGGATTGCTTTTGTTGCCCTTTTCAGTAGTGGCTTTATTTTTATTCAATGGGAGGATCGGAGCTACCTTTGTCATGGCTACTTTTCATGGATTGGCTTTCTTGATCATAGGAGGAGTATTTACAGCCTGGGCATGGAAGAAGAAGGAGATTTATTTTGCCAAATGGACGTTGAGTGTGTTTGTTCCTGCCATCTTGATCGCTGCGGCGGCGTTTTTTATAAATGTGGCTTATCCTGAAATGCTGGCTAAAAATTATGTAGAGGATCTGACGGAGATTGAAATGCCAGCCAGTCATGAAAACATTCATTTTGAAGAACAGCCTGTTTTTGGATTGGGCTCATGGATTCAATTTGAAGCAAAGCCCGTGGACATTAACCTTTGGTTGAACAATGGTCCTGAGTGCTGGCGTGAATCTCTCAATTTTAATGGGAAAACAGAGTTTTTCAATCCAGAGATGAGGACTTTGTACAATTTTTGGAAAGGAAGGGAACTACCTCACAAGTACATGGTTTTCAAATGTAACCAGCATGATCCCCAGAGCTATATTTTGGTTGATCAGTCAGAAGATGAGATGTGGAAGGTCTATATAAATGTTTGGGAAGATTAAACTCCTAAACTGCATTTTCGTAACAAAATAACCTCTTAAGTATCCCGAGGCATAATTCCATGCCCCGGGATTTCTCATTTTTCACCTATTTTACCAACTTGCTTGCATATTCAATTACAAAGCAATGATACCTAAGCGTTATACCATTACTTCTGCCCTTCCGTACGCGAATGGCCCCCTGCATATTGGCCACATAGCCGGTGCATATCTTCCTGCTGACCTATATGTGAGGTACCTGCGAATGCGTGGAAGAGATGTGGTCTACATTTGCGGAAGTGATGAGCACGGCGCTGCGATTACCCTTCGGGCAAAAAAAGAAGGAGTAACTCCACAATCCATCATTGATACTTATCATAAGCAGATCAAGGATGCCTTTGAAGAATTCGGAATCAGCTTTGACATTTATCACCGTACCTCCGAACCCCTTCATCACAAGACATCTCAAGGCTTTTTCAAAGTTCTTCATGAAAAAGGAGAATTTGAGGAGAAAACCATCGAACAATATTATGACGAGGAATACAATCAATTCCTTGCAGACAGGTACATCACTGGAGAGTGCCCAGTGTGTCATTATGAGAGTGCCTATGGAGACCAATGCGAAAACTGCGGTACTTCTCTTTCACCGACCGAGTTGATCAACCCGATTTCTACCCTTAGTGGCAAAGCGCCAATTTTGAAATCAACCACGCACTGGTATTTGCCATTGGACAAGTACCAACCATGGCTGGAAGAATGGCTGCTGGAAGGCAAAAAGGGTGTCTGGAAAAACAATGTTTACGGACAGTGTTCATCCTGGCTCAAAGAAGGCCTTAAGCCCAGGTCGATGACCCGAGACCTGGATTGGGGAGTAGATGTCCCTCTTGAAGATGCCGAAGGCAAGAAGCTATACGTCTGGATGGATGCCCCGATTGGCTATATCTCAGCCACCAAGCAGTGGGCAGAGGACAATGACAAGGATTGGGAGCAGTATTGGAAGGAACAGGAAAATCCAGAGGAAAATTCCAGGCTGATTCATTTCATTGGTAAGGATAATATCGTTTTCCATTGTATCATATTTCCTTCTATTCTAAGGGCGCATGGGGATTACATTTTGCCAGAAAATGTGCCTGCAAATGAGTTTCTGAACCTCGAAGGAGACAAAATGTCTACCTCAAGGAATTATGCCGTTTGGCTGCATGAGTACCTGGAAGACTTTCCTGGCAAACAGGACGTACTTCGCTACGCGCTTTGCTCGATCATGCCTGAAAACAAGGATGCTGATTTTACCTGGAAGGATTTTCAAGCCAGAAATAACAATGAATTAGCCGCCATCCTGGGCAATTTTGTCAACAGGGTTGTGGTTTTGACAAATAAATATTTCGAAGGTATGGTTCCCGAATTGGGCAAGCCACCGGCTTCTGCTATTGCTGCTTACCAGCAGTTTCAAGGGCATGTCGGCAAAATGGAAGAGGCGCTGGAAAACTTCCGTTTCCGCGATGCACAGGCGGAGTTCATGAACATGGCTCGTGTAGGTAACAAGTACCTGACAGACGAAGAGCCCTGGAAGAAATGGAAAACTGATCCAGATGCCGTAAAACCTATCCTTTGGTCTTGCCTGGAGATGATTGCTGCCATTGGAACTGCGGCTAAAATATTCCTGCCTAATACTTCGCAGAAAATCTTCGATCTACTTCAGATTGATGGTTCGGAACTGGATTGGGAAAACCTTGCAGGGAAGAGAGAGAAACTCCTCGTTCCTCCCGGTCATACCATTAAGACTGGAAAAGGCTTGCCTGTACTCTTCGAACAGATTCCTGATGAAGTAATTGAGATTCAATTGGAAAAGTTGAAAAATGCCGGAAAAACCACTGAGGTAAATCTCGAACCTTTGAAGGATGAGATTAGCTTTGATGATTTCCAGAAGATGGACATCCGAATTGGAACCATCCTGGAGGCTGAAAAGGTGAAAAAGACCAAAAAGCTCTTAAAATTCAAGGTTGATACAGGACTGGATGTACGTACGATCGTATCAGGTGTGGCTGAGCATTTCGAGCCAGAGGATATGATTGGAAAGCAGGTTACCGTACTGGCTAACCTGGCTCCCAGGAAGATCCGAGGAGTAGAATCTCAGGGGATGATTCTGTTTGCCGAGGATCCTGACGGGAAACTTCATCGCCTGAATCCAGAGGATGAGATCCAGCCGGGCAGTGTAGTGAATTAAGTAGTTGCTAATAGATTTTTTAGGGTGTCAGCTTTGCTTGTCAAACTTGACACCCTTTTTCTTTTGTATGTCTCCTGGCTTGTCATGGATGACGTCCCCCGATTATATCTCCTAATCCATCTACAGCTTTAAATGCTATTCTTTAAGGGTTCGGAAACTTTCTTTAGAATCATTGAATCGTAGAGTTCATATTTTGCCTCATTTCACAACTCTTGTGTCATGTTGAACGTCAGCAAAAAATCTTTTAGCCCCTACAAAACTGGAATATTAGATGTTTTCTTTTTTTAGCGGATTAACCCTTAAGGGCTACAGTATTACCTTATTTGGAATAATCAATTCATTGGAAATAGAGTAAAATTTGATTTTATTCGTAGGTGTGTAGCATTGAAGCCTGTAAACAATTAAAACGATGAAACTATACACTCAAATTTACGTTTTGGTGACGATTTTATTGGCGTTTAGCCTCGTCGCTTGTGAGAACCAGAATGACTCTTCCTCTAATAAAGGCGAGAAAACCAATGAAATGGCAGAGAAAGACGGGGCAAGCTTAATAGATGGCAGCAAAGTTCGAATCAGCCAGGATGATGCCGTTAAATCTGTTGATACTTACATTGGCTTTTTTGCATCTGAAAATGGAATTCCCTCTCTTTCCAATCAGGGCAGTTGTGATAGCGAATGTTCAAACCTGGCTCAAACGGTTACCTTGCCTAAGTATTTTGTGGTTGACTCTGCAAAATTCAATGACCTGTTGAAGTCGGTCAGTGATGGGGCCAGTATTTATGCCAGCTTCGGAATAAAACTTCGTACAAATGGGGTAGTTGAGACTCCTACGCCTGTAGTCAGCCTTTTATTCCACAAGAACAGACCAAATCCTGATGGCACCATACCCAGTGATCAGGATGAAGAATTCCTGGATTATAGCAATACTTGTCCTATCGACTGTAATGAACATGGGGTTCATAAGGATGGTGGTTTTGATGGGGGGCCTGTCTCCAAAGATGATGCAAAAGCCAGGATTGAATGTTATAACTGTGTATATGGCTCTGATCCGAATACGAAAAAGTACATAACTATCACAAATACCCCTGAACGTATCTTGCTTCCGAGATACTTCAAGTTCAGTGAAAATGACATTGATGAGTTACTGAGTGCAATGAGCACCCGTGCACATAAGTTTTTCTATGTAAGTCTAGGGGCAAATCTGGATCCAGCTACCATGCCTGATGATCATACCTATCTTTCTGACTTGGTCTTTCACTACACCCGTCCCGATTTGGAGGGGAACCTGAGCAATCCCGAAACGGATGAATTCTTTGATATCACTGAGCCATGTCCCAATGCATGCGGTACCTGATGGCTAATTCCCAATTAAAATGATAAGTGAAAGTTGTCATTTAAGCTGATTAATCAGGGTCTGCAATCAATTGTATGATTGAATAAATTCAAGTTCAAGTTTCAAATGGTAAATTTGCTCTTATTTCAGTCAATGCTATCCTTGTAGACCCTGGCTGTTTTTAATTATGTATGTTTAATTTTCCCTTCGGATCATGAGCAGTTTGGAGATTCTTAAATGGATAAATACTTGTCAGGTATATGTGATGATTTCATGTTGCCTCTTGTGTTTTGTGGGGTTTGAAAGACTCAAAACCGAAGGGAAAATCATCGCCTACTATCTGTTTTTTTTGCTGGTAATTAATACCGTGGCCATCCTGTTGGCAAGACAAAAAGTCAATAACCTGTCAACGACTCATATTTTAGTCTTGGGTGAATCTATTTTCCTATTTATCTTTTATCGGGAAGTGTCAGAGGAAGGGAGCATTTTTAGAAAATACTTTAAAATATTCATTGCCTTACTTGTTGGCTTGATCATCACAAATACCCTTTTCATAGAAAAAATCAACACCTTTAATACGAATGCTAAGATTTTCTTACTGTTCGTGATCATATTTCTCTCCACCAATTTCTTTTACAACCGATCTCGGCAACTTCTGACTGTGGATGCTTATGAACGCTCCCTCAGGATAATTAATACGGCCCTTCTTTTGTATTACTCGGGTAGCTTTTTTGTCTATTTATTTTACAAGTTCACTCAAAATAACCTAGAGTACTATTCGAATTATATCCTGGTGTTCAACTCCGTTTTGTATATGCTATTTACCATCCTTATGTTGGTGTCTTTTGGCCTTGTTATCTTTAGGAGGAGGGAGTCTGAGGAGAAGTTAATGGGTTGATAGTCAGATTTGAAGACTTGTTTATTTAGTTCTAGGTAATATTACCTAATTTTAAAATAGGGGATAAAAAGAATAAATTATTTGTATAAATTCATTGTTGAAAATATCATACTAACCCCCTAATTATTTTCAAGAATGAAGGTTTTAACAGGATTACTGTACACGTCCACACTCCTAATTGCTGTACTTTTGATCTCTTGCCAACCCAAGGGACCTAAGGAAGTAAACCCTAAGAAGCCCAAGGGAGATAAAGCATCGCTAATCCATGATGCTTCCTATATCAATGACGGAAAGGAAATTCGTCCCAAGAGAGCTGAGAATCGGATTACCATTTACGAGCAGATCTACGGTGCAGATTCGTCAGCCAGGTTTCTCAGCAAGCGAAACGATTGTAAATCTTGCAAAAACCTTAAAGGTCGCCTGATCATTCCCAGGTACTACCAGGTTAATTCAAAATCCTTCTTGAACTTCCTAAATAAATTTGGAGTTGGTGAAGATGTAGACGAATCAGCAGAAGCTAAATGTATTCCTCTTGTTTATGGGAGTTTTGGTGTAAAACGACAGGGAAGTGGGGATAACCTGATCCCAAGCCTAATTCTTCATAACATACGTCCTTATAACAATGGACTGTTAAAAAGTCCAGATAATGATAATTTTCGTGAATATATTGGAGCTTGTCCTCCAAATTGCTCTGAAAAAACCACAAATGCCCTTGGAAACCCAGTTACAGCGAAGGAGGCGACAAAGATGGTTGAACGCTACAATTGTTTTTATGACACACTGGCTTCAGTTACGAGGTTTCTCTCCAATGGAACGGACAGTGTGTTGATTGCTAGGTATTTTGCCTTCAGTCAGGAAGACCTGATGGATATCAAAAAAATCCTGAAAGGTAGAAGTAACAAGTACTTTTTTATTAGCCTTAGTGCCGTGCCACGTACCTCGTACCTGGATCAGCCCATACCCAACACCTATGTCTCTGACCTTATATTCCATTTTGACCGTCCCCCATTAGGCGGTTATCCCAAGCCCTTGAAGGGGAATACAGTAGCAGATGACGATGATGATGAATTCCTGGACATCACCGAGCCATGCCCCAATGCTTGTGGTTAAACACTCAAAATTAGTTTAAGCTCGCAACTCATATATTTTATTCTTCAGGAGCCCCCATTTTGTTCCCCCCCATTTTTGGGCGCTTCCTGGAGATCTTTTACCCAAAATTGATAGATGTAATAATTCCAAGCGAATAAGTTTTCTCGCCTCCCCAAGTCGTAGACATCTTATATATAAATAATCTCTCTTTGATCACTTTAATCATCATATTGACCTTGGTCTTTGTTGCTACCTCCTTTTTCGGATGGAAGTGGTATCGGCTGTGGCTGATTAAAGCGAGAAAACAAGAGAAACAATTAGAGACCAATGGGGATCTCCTGAAACTACTTGCCAAAGAACAGGAAAAATGGCTTGAGCGAACCAGTCATGCCCTTCATTCAAACCTCAAGTCGCAAATCCACGCCATTGACCTTGCTTTGTTTAGCCTCAAAAAACAGGTATCCAGCAGCAAAGGAATTGAAATTCTTAAGGATACCTCTGACCTGACTGCCTCCTCCCTTCAATTTATTGAGGAACTCGGGGAGTCTATTATCCCTCCGATGTTATTCACCCTTGGGCTCTTTCCTGCACTACATGAACTTTCTGAAAAATGGGAAGCCAACATACACATCAATGTGCTTCCTGATAAGCCTGAAATTCCTTTTTGTCCAAATACCAGAACGAGGATTTTTGTAATTATCGAGTCCTGGCTAAAGCAATCCATAGATGAGCATGGAGCTGATGAGGTATTTATGGGTTGGCAATTTATCGAAGGCCATTGGCGTTTATCCTACAGAGACAATGGTTGTTACTCTCCTGATTTTGTCGATGACAAATTGCCTGTAAAATTGGGTTTAATTCTGCTGGATTTAAAAATCCATCAGCATGAACTATCTTTGTCAGGAAGATCTATTATCTTAAAGGGTCATTTTTAGAACTGAATGACCCAGGAAAAAGAATCCCGTTTTATATGAGTACTATAGGAATTGTCGATGATGAAGTCCTTTTCAGAAAAGGTCTTTTCAGACTTGTGGAGAGTATTGAAGGTGTAAAGGTCGTGTTGGAAGCAGGTAATGGTCAGGACCTTTTGAAGCAGCTTCAGGACTTGCGTGATTCAGGTCAGGAACTGCCTGATAGCCTATTGCTGGACCTTCAAATGCCAGTCATGAACGGGGTTGAAACTGCCAAAGCTTTGCAGCAGGATTTCCCGGAAATAAATGTGATCATTCTTTCTACCCATTTCAGCAAAGCCTTTGTGCTAAATATGATTGAGTTGGGAGCCTCTTCATATCTGTCTAAAAGCATGCCTCCAGAGGAAATGGAAAAAACCATTCTTGAAGTAGCGGAAAAAGGGTGCTATTACAATGATGAGGTCATGAAAATCATGATCGATAACCTTCGAAATAAAGATAAGGTCAAAGCCAGTTTTGAGCCACAACTCACTGCCCGTGAAAAGGAAGTTCTCCAATTGATCTGCGAACAGCATACGGCTCCGGAAATAGCAGAAAAACTATTCATCAGTCGAAGAACAGTAGAATCTCATCGAAACAACCTTTTGATGAAATTAAACTGTAAAAACATTGCTGGCTTGGTGGTATATGCCATTCAACACAAGCTGGTAAAGCTCAATCCTACGCAGTTTTGGTAATGATGGCCTTGAATCCTTTTCCGATTTCGGATTCATAGTCAATGTTTGCTCCGCACATATTCAACCTGCTCTCAATGTTGAGGGTCCCCATTCCCTTGCTTTCCTTGAGCTTCTTTACATCAACCCCCTTTCCATTGTCTTGATAAGAGATTTGAAAGTTCGGGGGAGAAGTTTCCAGCTCCAACTTTACATTCGAAGCCTTCCCATGCAGCACCGAATTTTTTACCAACTCCTGGACGACACGAAATAGATTCAGCTCAGTCAGGTTGTCATCCAGCCTTTCGATTGCTCCTTTTGCTTCAAAATCAAAAACAAGATCTGTTTTTTCATAATTGTCTTTCAACTCATTGATGGCAGCTACCAAGCCAAAATCATCGAGTACAGGGGGTAGTAGGTCATGAGAAATTTGTCGGGTGGTATCCACCGTATTGACTAGGAGCTCATTGATTTCATCAATGGTTTCCTCTTCTCCTGATTGCTTTTTCAGGAAGCGCAGGTTCAGTAGAATGACATTTAGCCTGGAACCCACTGCGTCGTGAAGATCCCTTGCAATTCGTTTTCTTTCTTTTTCCTGGGTTTTTATGGTAGAATAAAGCATCTCCTCCTGATGTTTGAGCAGGAGGGCTTGCTGTTGCATTTTTTCGTTGAGAAGTCTACGTTGAGAAGTGAAGAAAATGACCAACAGCCCAATTGCAAAAAGTAGCATGGCCAGGATTCCGACACTTATCAGTAAGAAAAAATCATTCGGTTGAATGTTATTTTCCATTGCTTATAGTCCAGGTTAATTCAGCTCAAATATATTCAAAAAATTGAGAGTGTTGCCTAGCGAAACTTGATATTGTTCACTTATAAAGAATCATTTTGGTATATCAAGTTTAACGCTTTGGGATGATTAATTAACCCAAGTTGCCCGAACTAAAACTGTAGGTTGTCTGGAATTGACAACTTCGCCTTTAATCGAATAGAAGCGTGTACCACCACCAGAAACTTGAGCTAATTAGTCTTTCCATATCGAGATAGCCAGAGCTGATGGCTTCCCATCTGATAATCTTTGAATTTCATGTAAAAACTCTGATTTTCCTTTTTGATGATAGGAGGATTTGACCCGATCTCCGGCATGCGTTTCTGCTTTGAAGTGTACTTCTATGGATTGAAGTTGGCGAGAGTCCAGCCATTTTTCGCCAAATGCCTCCAGGGCCCAACGGAAGTAATGGGTATTGCTCACGTGGTGGTTGGGGTCAAGTTCGTGCCAGCTTACAGGAAACTCCGCCGAAGCACCTATCTCCTTTAATGGCCTTAGTCTTTGGTTTGCCCTTGGCAGAGGCTCGCGTCCTGGAGGGACCTGAACCAATGGTTCCATATAATCCCGTAGGGTAGTCATTTTACGACTTGTGAGGTCCATGACCAACCAAGTGGAAGCGGCCTCAGCAACCAGTTCATTTTTCTGGTTGAATGCCCTGTAATCGCGATACACAAATGTCCTGTCATTTCCGGAAGGGTAGGACTCTATGGTCAGGTCTTCATTATGGTCAGGATATTGATGGACTTCGAGGCGATATTTGATCATTGCCCAGGTAATACCCTCATTGTGAAGGTCATAAACAGAAGCCCCCAATAATTCTGCATTGTCCCAGGCAACGATGTGCATCATATCTATGAGGGAAGGGACAGTAATCTTTCGATTGGGACCTACATGATGAGGCCTGATTCGATGAGTTTGTTGGGTAACTTGTGCCATTTGAATTTGGGTAGGAAAGAAGGGAGCTTGACTTCATTGTCCGGTAACAATTTTAAGAAATTCCTTTGCTATGAAAAATAGCTAATGTGCCTTGTCTCAATGAATAATGCCAAACCAGCTTTTTCTTACCGAAGCAGCTACAAAAAAAGCCAGCACCCGCTACGGTACTGGCCATATTTCCTAAGTTAGCTTGTATTTCATCTAAGTATCCGTGGGGGATACATTCACCTTTAAGCCAACGAAGGTACCAAACGGTTTGCGATTAGAACTTCGCAGCGTTAATGGTGATGAAATTGACAAACTGGAAACTAAGTCGATTCATGATTACCTCCTTTCTTTTAGGTGAAACATCCCAGCAGGCCTCAGCTCGGCACTACCCGTAGCTTACTCTTTCCTGTGGTCGATGGCTACGTGCCATCTCGCATTCCTAAGGTAGCTTTTTTGTAGAATATTTCAAGGGCTTTTGCCCAGTTTTTTTGAAAAAATCAGGCTTACTAAATAATAGAGGCAATATTTAGTTGAGAATCAGCTAGAAGGGATTTTTTATCATGTATAAATAAGGCTATTTGATTGTTAGTGTTCAATCTTGCCCAAAATATCATTCAAAGTAGATATGACTGGCTTGAAATTTCTTTTAAACAGCTTCATTGTGCATCTTGAAGGCAATCCCTGCAATCCTTCATTAAGGACTCGAATATTGCCATGGCTCAGGAAAATAAATACGCCATCCAAAGCGATGAAGAATTTGAGCAACTGTTCAGGTTGCACTTTCTTCCCCTGAAAGCCTATGCCCAAAAATGGCTAAAAGATCCCCTAGAAGCGGAAGAGATTGTGCAGGAAGTTTTTGTCCAACTATGGGAGAAACGCTTTCAATTGAACATCAATACTTCTATCAAGGCATATCTTTTCAGGGCGGTATATCATAAGGTTTTAAACATCCATCGGCATGAAAAAGTCCGTCATGCCCATCAGGAGTATGCGCAAAGCAAGGGGACCAAACTGGAGTTTGAAGATCCCGCAGAGACGGTGGAATTAAAGGATAGGATTGCAGCAGCCATCGGGATGCTTCCACAAAAGTGTGGCGAAGTTTTTAAAATGAGTCGACTCGAGGGATTAAGTTATAAAGAGATCGCACAAAAAATGAACATCTCACCTAAAACTGTTGAGGTGCAAATGGGTAAAGCCTTGAAACTTTTGAGAAAAAGCCTGAGGGACTACCTCCCAATTTTATTTTGGATATTTTTCTTATGGAATAAGGGATAATTGAATTTGAAGTGACACAGCTATATGGAAGATCAAGATTTTTTGGCGCCCGATGAATTGCTGGTCAAGTACCTTGGCAATGAGGCCTCTACCCAGGAAAGGGAAGAGGTGGAGCGCTGGTTGGCTCAAGATCTTCAAAACAAGAGGTATTTCGATGAATTATCCCTGATTTGGGGGAAAAGTACGGAGGTAGATCAAGGCGATCTCGAAAGTCTTGATCGGGCCTGGGGCAATTTCAAAGAAAAAGTTGCCAGCCCGAAGGTGCTTCCCCTTCAAAGGAATTATTGGCTGATGGCTGCTGCCTTTGCCCTACTCGCCCTTTCCATTGGAGCCATATTATTTTTTAATAGACAAACTCAGGAAGCAATTCCTGCATTTACATTATATGAGTCTACAGATTCGGATAGGACAGTTATACTTGCGGATAGCAGTCAAGTTTACCTGAAGCAAACTTCTAAACTGCAGGTAGCATCCAATTATGGCCAGGGAAGTAGAAAGATGATTTTGGAAGGAAAAGCTGTTTTTGACGTGGAACCTGATCCTGAGGTTCCCTTTGTGGTGATTGCAAATGACGTTGAGGTGAAGGTACTGGGAACGGTCTTCGAAGTGGATATGAGAAAAAATGGCGTTGCAGTAGCCGTACAAAGAGGAAAAGTTCAGGTTTCTGCAAGTGAAGAGAAAAAGGTGATTCTTGAGAAAGGAGAAAAAATTGATCCGGTATCTGCATCCAATTGGAATCCTGAAGTTCTAGCCATAGAGAGCAATCGTTTTTCCTGGCAGAATAAGAGTTTTCTTTTTGAAAATACCTACATGAGAGATGTTCTAGCTGACCTCATGGCAACTTACCAAGTTGATATTTCTATAAATAACTCAGCCCTAAATAACTGTATAGTAACTACCCGCTTTGAAGGAGAGTCCCTTCCCTACATTCTTGATGTCCTTGGAGTGATGCTTGAGTTTGAATGGGAACAAAAGGGCGATGCCTATGTCCTGATGGGGGGTGGTTGTAAATAAAAGCCTTTCGTATGGCTAGAAAAAATTTATTGGTCTGCTTCATTTTTATCCTGCTTGTCATATCCTGTTCCCAGGCTCAGGTAAATATTTTAAATAAGGAAATTGCCTTCGAATATAATGGTATCCCTTTATCGGAGGCCCTTACTGATATTGCTGAAAAAGGAGACTTTTTCATCGCTTATAGCCCTTCCATCTTACCTGAGAAAAAACGAGTTAGCATTGCATCGAGCCATGCCACCGTAAAAGAAGGCCTCAATAAGGTATTGGAGGGGACTTCTCTGAAATACAAATTGTTGGGGGATCATATAATTTTACAAAAACAGGCAGCCAGAAAGAATAATTTACCTGAATCCAGACCTAAAACGCCAAGCTCTCCTGCTGTTCCGAGTTTTGTCTACATCAGGGGAAAGGTGAGAGACAATTACTCCAAAAAGGGTTTAGGGAATGCCATTATCATGGAGGAGAATGACAAATTTAAACCCATTTACACCAATGATGAAGGTCGTTTTGAAATTAAATTAGCCCGAAAGGACTCCTTTTCTCTTCTCATTTATAAAGAAAATTTTCATCCTACCAGACATCAAGTTCACAGTTCACTGGATCAGGAAATAGGGATCATTGAATTAAAAAATTTTACCGTAGCCAACATTTCAGATCGGATGGTCAGGACCGAATTGGCCGTTCCTATCAATCCCCTTTCTGAGGTTTTGTGGGTAAGGTTTTTGGTTAATGATTCATTGATGGAGGCGGTAGAAAGCAAAAAAGGAGTGGTCCCCTTACAACTGAGTTTCCTACCCAGAATTGGTACCCATTGGCTTCAAGGCAAACATGACTTGGGAGGGATTTCTGTAAATCTGATTGCTGGTTATGCCCACAGCCTGAAAGGACTGGAAGTTGGGGGTTGTCTGAATGCGATTCGGCAAGATATGAGTGGTCTCCAAATTGCTGGAATGGCGAATGTTGTAGGTGGAAGCGTCAATGGGTTACAAGCGGCAGGTGGTTTTAACTTGAACTTTTCTTATTTCAGAGGAATGCAGGTGGCGGGTTTCTTCAATGCAGCCAGTCAGATGAAGGCAGGCCTACAGATTGCAGGTGCAGCAAATTTACTCAGGGGAAGCATGAACGGAGCGCAAATTGCAGGTGCCATTAACCTAAGTCCAGGCGATATAAACGGACTCCAGATAAGCGGATTCAGTTCTTTATCCTGGGGAAGAATGAGGGGGGCACAGATTAGTGGAGCGCTTAATCTTGGAGGAGATGTCCAGGGTATGCAAATGGCTGGCTTGTTGAATATCGCTGGAAATATGCGTGGCTTTCAATTGGCTCCAATTAATGTAGGAATTAATGTATCCGGCTTTCAGTTGGGCATCATCAATATTGCTGACAGTGTATCCCGCGCACCTATCGGACTGATCAATATCGTCAGGAAAGGCTATCAAGGCATCGAGTTCGGTGCTGATGAGTGGTGGCCTTTACAGGGGACCATCCGAATGGGAGTACCCAGGTATTACACCATTGTCCAGGTCCTCTACAATCCTCGAAATCCATACAGCAACTTGGGGTATAGTGCTGGAATGGGGCTGATGTTGACAGCCAGGAGACCCATGCAGTGGAAACTGGAAGGGCTTTATTCTTCTTTCTTGGGAAATAGAATTAATGGGCAGCGAATTCAACTGCGTACTGGGGCAGAATGGCCTTTTGGAAGGCACTTTTATGCCGCTTTTGGTCCATCTGTAAATTATTATTCCAGCTTCAGTGGTGTAGCCCTGGATGGTTTGGAAGATGGCCTTCCTTATGCATTATGGAAGGGTTTTGGCAATTCTTCTAGCTTCCGACAAGTGTGGGTTGGCTTCTATGTTGGAATAGGTTTTAAAAAAAATCACGCCTTGAGTAAGGGTAGGTAGCTCCTGAGGTGACACATGATTAAGAAAAACAAAATTATCATGTACAAACCAACACAGTACCTTACCAAACTACTCTTATTCATTCTGATTGCGGTCTTGTTTCTGGGAAGTGCCCAAGGGCAAGAGCTCAGGACAAGACCTTTTCAAATCTCATTGATCCATCCGATCTCTACCAGCGGATTGAAATCAGGCCAGTTTAACCATGCCATTTCATTCAATATGATTGCGGGTTATTCGGGAGGCTTGACAGGAATTGAATTTGGGGGTTTTGCCAATATTATCCGCTACGACATGTATGGAGCTCAATTTGCAGGCTTTGCCAACATTGTAGGCCGAAGTTCTAAGGGATTCCAGGCAGCAGGTTTCATGAATGTCAGCGGAAAAGAAATGACAGGAGCCCAATTTGCGGGCTTTGCGAACATCAGCGGTAGTGATGCGAATGGAACCCAGTTTGCGGGTTTTGCCAATATTTCAAGCAGAAATAGTCGTGGCTTGAAGGTAGCTGGCTTTGCCAATATTGCCTCTGGAAATGTAAAGGGAGCACAAATTGCGGGCTTTGCGAATTTTGCCCCAGGAAATTTCAAGGGTATTCAAATGGCAGGATTTCTGAATGTAGCCAAAAAGATGAACGGACTTCAAATCGGAGTGGTCAACTATGCAGATAGCATAGACAGGGGCATGATGATTGGTTTATTCAACTTTGCTCGTAGGGGTGGAACCAAACAGATAGACTTTGGCTACAATGATGCAGGGCTTTACAATTTATCTCTTCGAATGGGAAGCAGACACTTATATAACATTTACAGTGTTGGATATGCCCCAGAACAAGGCTTTCTTCCAAATGGAGAGCAGACCCCCTGGGCGGTAGGATTGGGCTTTGGTAGCAACATCAAACTTATAAGGATATTGAATTTGAATCTTGAGGCGGTGGCTTATCACCTCAATGAAGAAAGGGTTTGGGACACGAATCTGAATGAACTATATCGTGGCCAGGCCAACCTTGAACTTAAGTTGGCCCGAGGTCTTTCTATCTATGGTGGCCCTGCGTTGAATTTCAGGCTGACAGATCAAGTAGAAGATCCGACTGTGTTTGGGGCGGATTGGTCTCAGGGTAACATCCGAGACAGGGTGTACGCTGGAAATGGTGATGGCTTTCGACTAATTATTCGCCAGGGATTACAATTTGGAGTCAGGCTAGGGTTGACAGGCCATGAGAAAGCCCGCAAAAAAGAAAAGGTCATACCGATTAGAACCTTTGACGAGTCAAAGGCATATTGATTGGTCCCTTTATAAAACAACAAACAGGTGCTTTATTTTACCCACAGGCTGAGTGATCAGGCGTGGGTTTTTTTGTGTGTTAAAGGAGATTTGATTAGTGCTTGTCTGGCTAGTCAAGGGCTTAGTTACTCGCTGAGTAAAGGCTAATCAATTTTGATGGAAGGCAAGCAAATTAGAAATCAGATTTGCTTGTTATAGATACCCTGACAGGGTTTAAACCCTGTCAGGCTTATAGTTCTCCGAGTCGAAGGCGTACAAAAATTCCTCGACCCCTGGTCTTTCCTCCTTATTTCTGAATAAATGGAGTCTTTACTACCTCAGCCTTCACTGCTTTATTCCTGATCAAAATTTCGATTTCGGTTCCAGCTTCGCGATGCTCCATGGGCAAATAGCCCATTCCGATCCCCTCGTTAAGTACTGGACTCATGCTTCCTGAAGTAACCTTCCCGATGACCTGTCCACCTTTTGCGATTTCATATCCCGCACGGGGAATTCCCCTTTCCTTCATCTTGAAGCCTGTCATACGCTTCTGAAGTCCTTCAGCCTTCAATTTTGAAATGGCTTCAGAACCATTAAATGGGCCTTTCTTCAGCTTGGTAATCCAACCAAGGCCAGCTTCCAAGGGAGATGTTTCGTCATTGATGTCATTTCCATAGAGCATATAGCCCATCTCAAGCCTTAGGGTATCCCTGGCACCCAAACCACAAAGCTCCAAGTCAAATTCCTTTCCTGCTTCCAGGATGTCGTTCCAGGTTTTTTCAGCGTATTTGTTATAGACAAAGACTTCAAAAGTTCTTTCTCCAGTGTATCCCGTGGTTGCTATCAACGACTTTTCAGCTCCGTTAAAAGTTCCTTTCCAACAGTGGTAGGTTCCCATGGTCGAGAGGTCATGATCAGCCAGCTTCTGAAGTGTAGCTTCAGCCTTGGGACCCGAAAGGGCAATAAGGGAGGTTTCTTGTGAAATGTCGATCAACTCTGCTCCAATGGATTGATTGGATTCACTGACCCAGTTCCAATCCTTCTCAATGTTTGAAGCATTTACCACGATCATGTATTGATCCTCGCGAATGTGGTATATAATTACATCATCCACAATGCCACCCTGCTGATTGGGCATGCAAGAGTAGTGGGCCTTGCCAGGTACAAGTTTTGAAGCATCGTTGGAGGATACCTTTTGTACCAGTTCCAATGCCTTGGGTCCACGAATGATGAATTCCCCCATGTGGGAAACGTCAAAAATTCCTACAGAATTCCTGACTGCCAAATGTTCCTTTTTGTCCGAGGAATATCTCACAGGCATGTCATATCCTGCGAATGGAACCATCTTGGCTCCTGCTTCCAAATGAAGGCTGTGTAGGGTAGTAGTTTTATTCATTGAGGAAAAATTAATGGGGTTTACCTACGTAAACCCCAAATTAAAGCAATGCTTTTGAATTTTGTTTTATATGCGGCCTACCATCTGGGATGGAACCACAATTTGATCAAATTCTTCTTCAGTCAAAAAGTTCAGTTTCATGGCTGCCTCCTTCAGGGTAGAACCTTCTTCATAAGCAGTTTTGGCGATTTTGGCAGCCTTGTCATATCCGATTTTGGTGTTCAAGGCTGTAACCAGCATCAAGGAGTTGTTTACATTTTTCTCAATGACATCATAATTAGGCTGAATGCCCACAGCAAGCTTGTCATTGAAGGACTCACAACCATCTGCCAATAACTGAGCAGACATCAAGACATTATAAATCATCACGGGCTTGAATACATTCAACTGAAAGTGGCCATGTGAACCCGCCACGGACACCGCTGTATCATTACCGATAACCTGGGCACATACCATGGTGATGGCTTCTGCCTGGGTTGGGTTCACCTTGCCTGGCATAATCGAAGATCCTGGCTCATTGGCAGGGATGATGATCTCACTGATTCCCGAACGAGGACCGGAAGCCAACAGGCGGATGTTGTTTGCAATGGTCATGATGCTCACCGCCAGACGCTTAAGCGCACCGGAAGTTTCCACCATGGCATCATGTGCAGACAGGGCTTCAAATTTATTTTCGGCACTTACAAATGGAAGTCCGGTAAGCTCAGCAATTTTTGCAGCTACTTTTTCCGAATACCCTTCAGGAGTATTAATTCCAGTACCTACTGCAGTACCTCCGAGCGCAAGCTCAGAAAGGTGCTTCAGGCTGTCTTCTACAGTTTCAAGTCCGCGCTTCAACTGAGCCGCATATCCTGAAAATTCTTGTCCCAGGGTAATTGGAGTCGCATCCATGAGGTGGGTGCGACCGATCTTAACTACCTGCATGAACTCTGCAGATTTCGCAGCCAAAGTGTCGTGAAGTTTTTTGACCCTTGGGATCATGTACTCTACGATCATTTTGTAGGCAGCGATGTGCATGCCCGTAGGGAAGGTATCGTTGGAAGACTGTGATTTGTTGACGTGGTCGTTGGGGTGAACAGGAGTTTTGCTACCGATTTCTCCTCCAAGGATTTCTATCGATCGGTTAGAAACAACCTCATTCACGTTCATGTTGGACTGGGTTCCAGAACCGGTTTGCCATACAACCAGCGGGAAATGTTCGTCGTGTTTTCCTTCCAGGATTTCGTCGCATACCTGTGCAATGGTATTGGCGATGTCAGCCGGGAAGTCTGTTAGCTCTGCATTGGTCAATGCAGCTGCTTTTTTCAGGTAGGCAAAGCCACGGATAACTTCCATGGGCATTTTTTGCCCTCCGATCTTGAAGTTTTGAAGGGAACGTTGGGTCTGTGCTCCCCAATATTTGTTAGCAGGAACCTTGATTTCTCCCATGGTATCCTTCTCAATGCGAAATTCTGTAGACATGTGTGGGTCTTTTTTAATATTGTTTGAAGAAAGCAATGGCGTATGGGGGCAAATTACAACCCCCATTTATTATTTACCAATAAAAAGAGCCCGGAAAAGTTTGCTTTCCAGGCTCATAAATGTGACAAATCTTATTCTCTAATACCTGGATTTGAAAGGGATATTTACCCAAAAGGCTTTAGGCTCTCCATTCAATGTTGCAGGTTTGAATTTCAGACTTATAATTTCTTTTTCTACAAATGCCTTTAGGGCTTCATCATTTGACTTGATAATCCTGTGTTCCTCGTATCCACCTTCGGCATTGACCTTTATTCGGGCTACTACCAGGCCATCCTTAGTAAAACCTTGATGCATAGAAGGATCTTTGATTTTGTTGAATATCCTATCCAAATCAATGGGTTCTGGTTGCGTATCTGCAAAATCAAAATCTTTTAGACCTGCAAATTCCTTATTGGGATCATAGATTTTGTCATCCACTTCCACAAAGGCTTTATTTTTCCAGAGACAATATACCCCTGTAACCTGGTTGATATTGGGGGTGTTGAGGGATTTGGCTCCTACGGGATTTAACTTAAAACTGACCCATTTAAGATTCTTTAATTCACAGAGACTTTTGGGGATATACCTAAGATTGTTGTCTTTCAAATTAAGGCTGTCCAGTTGCTTCAAGTTCCCTATTGAATTAGGAAGGTCCGTTAGGGAGTTTCCGCTTAAATCAAGATAGGTCAACGAAGTGAGTTTACTTATTTTGGGCGATAGGCTTTTTAGCTTTTGCCCTGAAAGATCTAAGCGTTTGACATCTTCGGGATTTTTCAATGCTTTCTTTAGCGAGCTGTAGGTATCCTGGCTGTAGATTGTTGAGGAATAAATCAGGATTATAAGAATAAAGGAGATGTGTTTCATGCAAAAAAAATGTGGGAGTTCAACTCCCACAAATATATTAATTTCTTTATGTAAAAAGGTAATCCTATTCTACCAATTGGACATCCCATTCATCACCAAACATGATAAAGTGAAGCCACAACTCCGTTTCTTTCAGCCTTCTGATTTCAAAAGAAAATGACAACCTTTCTCCACTTACAGGGTCAGGATCAGTCAGTGTGATTTTGATTTCTTCGTCTACACGGAAAAGCTCCCAATCTGCAAAAATCACCTCCTGATCTCCATCAAACTTCTTGGTCGTCCATTCCAATTTCCCTTCTCTTCCAAACTTCATGGTATAAGTTTCGTAGAGATTGGTCTCGTCAATGGTGTTTCTGGTAAGTGAGTTGGCAGTCCAGGTATTGGCGACACGCTCTTCTCTTGAGCGGAGACTAAAGGTCGGGCCATCATCATATTTACGGCAGGATTCCAGGAGACCCATACCGATGATCAGCGTCAAACTAAGGAAAAAGTGGACTTTGAATAGACGAGATGCTTTCATATACAAAATAAATTGATTCAAATTTATAAAATTGGGTCGGTTTATCAGCTACCCTAGTTATTCATGTAACAAAACTTCAATAGCCCCCTGATATGAACGAGGAAATTTTAGTAAAAATATATAAATACTGCGCTTATCAGGACAGGTCTCAGAAAGAAATTCTTGAAAAACTGGCAGATTTGGGGGTAGAAGGTGAAGAAGAGACTGAAAAAATCCTTGAACACCTGCGAATCGAGCGATTTTGGGATGAGGAAAGATTCGCAAGAAACTTCGCAAGGGGAAAATTCAGGATCAAAGGCTGGGGGAAACTCAAGATAAGAAGAGAGCTCAGGATGAAGGGGGTACCCAAGCATTTGATCGAAATTGCAGTCCTTGAAGAAATCGAAGTTTCAGACTATACGGCTACCCTTGAAAAATTCCTCCTGAAGAAAAAGAAGGAATTAAAGGCTGCTCCCGCCTTCACTATTAAGGTCAAGGTTTATAATTATCTTTCACAAAAAGGCTTTGAAGATGAAGTAATTTATAAAGCAATGGATCGTTTGATTGAAAATGATTAACAATAGATCCTAAATCCTACTTCACTTAAAATCAGGGACTTTTTTGGAAAAATTTTTTTAAGCATACTTTTCCCCAAGTTACCCACCTGTTATCCACAGGGTTACCCACTTTTTTTGTTAATTATATTAGCTGAATGTTAAGTTATTTATAAAATGGTGCTGCTAAAAAACTTGGGAGCCAATATCTACACTTTTTCCACAGGGTTATGCACATATTTTTGTTTATAAGTCCTTGATAACTAACATACCATTTCTCGAAAAATATTTAGGGCTTACCATTTACGCATACTTTTCCTACCCTTTTTAATTTTTTCCACAGATCAATTCGCGGAAATGTATCTTTGCCTGCAATCCAATTTAGTTTGAATATGGCAAGCAAAACATCCATGGCCCTGATATTTGGTGGGGCTTCACCTGAGCATGAAATTTCACTAAGGTCTGCAAAGAATATTTATGCAGCGATTCCAAGAGAAAAGTATGAGGTACACCTCCTGGGGATATCTCAGGATGGTAATTGGTATCATTTGGAAGATGATTTTTTTGAGAAAAATGGCCTGATTCAGGATTTGGGTAAGGCTTTAGCCATTGTACCTGGGCAGACGGACAGGCCATTTGTTTTTTTGGAGGGTGAAGGTGGAATGCCAAAGGTAGATGTTGCGTTCCCGATTACTCATGGGCCTATGGGAGAAGATGGGTCATTACAAGGAATTCTTAATCACCTCAGGATACCGTTTGTAGGGCCGGATGTATTGGGTTCTTCCGTAGCCATGGACAAGGATGTAGCGAAGAGGTTGTTAAGAGAGGCGGATCTCAAGGTGGCTGAGGGCATGTGCTTTCATTATTATGAAAAAGATGCAATTGATTACCTGGCTGTGATCAATCAATTGGGGAGCCCCGTCTTTGTCAAGCCTGCGAACATGGGTTCGTCCGTAGGGGTGAAAAAAGCTGAAAACAAGGCAGAATTTGACCTGGCGGTAAAAGACGCATTTAAATACGACCATAAAATCATTGTTGAGGAGGCCATCATCGGTAGAGAGCTGGAGTGTGCTGTTTTAGGAAATGCGGTGCTGGCGACGTCATCCATCGGCGAAATCAACATGGTAGAGGATACTTTCTACGATTTTGAATCCAAATATGAGAGCGACACAGCTGCTGATTTGAACATTCCTGCGAAGAACCTGGACGATCAGGAACTGGCCAAACTAATTTTGGTAGCTAAAAATGCTTATCGGGCTTTGTGTTGTGAAGGGTTATCGAGGGTTGATATGTTCCTTACAGAGGAGGGAGCTGTATATGTCAATGAAATCAATACCCTTCCTGGCTTTACCTCGATTTCGATGTACCCTGCCCTCTGGGCGCAGGCGGGGACTCCTTACGGAGAATTGATTGATGAATTGCTTCAATTGGCGATGGAGCGAGGCGCAAGAAATGCGGGCTTGAAACGGCTGCGCTTATAGAAAGTAAGCGTTTGAAAAGAGGGGGATCGAGCCTGATTGCCCCATTGCATAAGCCCCGGTTAAAAGCTAAATTTGTTAGAATAGAACATAAGTATGGAATATCCATCGAGGACGATAGAAGAAGCAGTAGAGGAGTTGGCGAGCCTGCCGGGAATAGGTCGGAAGACCGCCCTGCGCCTGGCTTTGCATATCTTGAAGAAGAGCGAAGCGGAAGCCGAGCGGCTGGGGAAGGCCATCATCGCAATGAGGAAGGAAACGAAGTTTTGCAAATGCTGCGGAAACATCTCCGATGAAGACATTTGCAAGATTTGCTCAAACCCGCGCAGGAAGCAGGACATCATCTGTGTGGTGGAAGATGCCAAGGATGTGATTGCTTTGGAAAGCACCCAGCAGTTTATGGGAACCTACCACGTGCTAGGCGGATTGATCAATCCACTCATGGGGATTGGACCTTCGATGCTCAACATCGACTCCTTGGTAGAAAGAGCTGCCAGCGAGGAGGTAAAGGAAATCATCTTTGCCTTTACGGCTAACATTGAGGGGGATACGACGGCCTTTTATTTATCCAAGAAGTTGGCTCCCAAGGGAGTGAGTATATCAAGTATTGCGAGGGGAATCCCAATGGGGACAGACCTGGAGTTTGCAGATGAGGTTACGCTGGCGAGATCCCTGATCAACCGGACACGTCTGACGACGCCAGGTGGGGAGTAGGACTTGGCTTTTTGTGGGTATGATACCAGATTGAAACCAGACCCTGTCAGGCTTATAAGCCTGACAGGGTCTAGCTTAGCTTGGAAGCTAATCTATGAAGTGCTTGCTGCTTCATGCTCAAAATGTTATTTGCAAGGAGAAAAAGTTTGATGCGCCAGGGGGCCAAGATGCTTCGCTATCGCTCTGCATGACAAGTTTTGCAATTCATTATACGTACTTCCAGTATAAAAGCACTCAAAACCGCAGTTGTCCTCCAGAGGAGTGAGCCTGTAAGGCGAGCGACGAAAGATCTTCTGACCTCGCCACAAGTATTCTAATAGCTAAAAAGTGGCCAGCAACATAGATTAAGACATATACAAAGCCATGACTAGATCTAGGAAATTTATTTCAAAAGTTAAATTTTATGTAGGAAATAACGATTTGGAAACCGCCTTCGGTCTTCTTGAAAAAAAGCTATCCGATAGCCATCATATAAATGCCCTCACCATCATCAAAGGGAGGCACAATAAATTCAAATCTGACAACATCAAAGGAGCCCTTGACCAACATCAACAAACATTAGAAGGAAATAACATTGCCAATGCCTTATTGGAATTTATAGATGGGCTTGATTCTGCTGTACTTGAAAAGGTATCGAAAGTACTCTCCACCCAGGATCCTGGAGCACCCGATGATTTCATAGGGCGCAAAGATGAATTGGAGACCATTCAAAATCGCTTGCTCGGAGGAGACCACCTCCTGCTCCTGGTCAATGGCCGTGGAGGCATTGGCAAGACCACCCTGGCTACCCATTTCTACAACAAGCACAGAGACAACTATAATCACATGGCATGGGTCCTGTCTGAAGGAAACCTTAGCCGGGACCTCCTCGACCTCGCTTCTGCCCTGGAATTGACCGATCCCGAAAATCCTCGAGAAATTTCCTTCGATGAAGTCATAGACGAACTCATAACGCTTGAAGGTCCAAACCTCCTGGTCATAGACAATGCCAATGACGAAAAAGACCTCAACAATGTCTTCCTGGCATTAAAGGAATGTAAAAACTTCCACATCCTGCTCACGTCGAGGATACAAGGCTACAAGCAAAGTGGGTCTACCACCTACACCATTCATGGACTTTCTGAAAAGGAAGCCATAGAACTTTTTGAAAAACACTACAAAAAGCTAAATGAAAGCGAAAAGGCGATCTTGTTGAAAATAAGAGAAGCCGTCCATGAAAATACCCTCGTACTGGAAATCCTGTCCAAAAGCCTGCATGAATACAACTACTTTGATGAGTCTTATCCCATGGAGAGCTTACTTCAGGACCTCCAAAAACAAGGCCTGTTAAAGCTGGAATCCTATTCAGAAGAAATCAATGTTGCCTGGTACAATGGGCCCAGGAAACTCAATCAAACCCATCCGGATGAGGTCATCGCTGCCATGTACGACCTTAGCGGGCTTTCAGTGGATGAAGTTGCTTTGCTCTCCGTATTTTCTGTACTGCCACCTGAAAATATCCCCCTACACAGACTCAAAAACCTGCTAGAAGCTGGCAATGAACTGAACAAAAACCTGAAAAGCCTCTTCAAAAAAGGGTGGTTGATCTTCAATGAAGAAGACAAGTCTTTCAGGTGCAGTCCAGTCATCCAAAGTATTGTTCTGGATAAGAATAAGGAAAAGCTGGTGGACGATTGTCAATCCCTAATAGAAGGACTTGATAATGCCCTGGATTACGATGAAGGGGGACACCTTAAAAATTTACCTTACCAAGAAGCAAGGGTGTTAGCTGATTATGTGGATTTTCTTTCTCGAAAAGTTGCCACTCCCTCACAGAATATCTCACTTATAGTAGATAAACTGGGGACTTTTCAAGAAGGAGTTGGAGAGTTACCATCTGCACTTGAGAGTTTCAGGCTATACAAACTAATTTCTGAAAAACTTGTCCATTCCCAACCAGAGAATGCTTCATACAAAAACGGCTTGGCGATCTCTTATGAGAAATTGGGTCAAACGCATCGTGATCTAGGAAATTTGGAAGAGGCGTTGAAATATTTTGAGCAGTATCGGGACTTAGAATTAAGTCTTTATGATTCCTATCCTCAGAATGTGAGTTTTAAAAACGGCTTGGCGATCTCTTATTCGAAATTGGGTCAAACGCATAGTGATCTAGGAAATTTGGAAGAGGCGTTGAAATATTTTGA
>JALEFZ010000015.1 GCA_022760475.1 Bacteroidia bacterium
GCTGATACAAACTGCATTTGCCGAATCTAGCAGAAGATCACATGGAGGTGTACAATCTTGAGTCAGCCCTGTAACCGTTGTATCACAGTTAGGAATGTTAGGCTCACTAAGAGAAATGCTAACCTGTGTATTGTTGTTATAAGGTCCGAAGGTGTAAGTACCCGCTGCACCCACTTGTGCAGGTGAACCCTGATTGTCTGTCAAAACAAATCCATTTCCTGTTCCAGAGAAGGTAACTACTACCTGGAACTGGCTATTGGAAATACAGCTAGGAATGGCAGACAAGAGTTGTAGATCACATGGTGGCATGCAATCCTGAGTCAGTCCCACGACTGTGGTATCACAGTTAGCTTTAGAGCTGTCGTTGACAAAGATGTCAACCACTGTATTGTTGGCATAAGGCCCGAAGGTGTAGGTTCCGGCTCCTCCAGATTGGACGGTAGATCCTTGGTTATCGCTTAGGATAAAGTTGTTTCCGGTTCCACCTATGGCGATACTGACTTCAAACTCATTGTTGTTCAAGCACTGGACGGAGCTTGAAAGCACCTCAAGGTCGCAGACCGGAGGGGGAGGAGTACAATCTTCTGTCAAACCAACGATGGTTGTGTCGCAGTTTGCGATTGTGGTATCTGAAATAATAAGGTCTACAATGGTACCATTAGAGAAAGGCCCCAGGAAGTAGGTTCCTGATCCAATTCCTGAAAAATATACATTGCCTTGGGTATCAGAGATTCTATATCCATTACCTGTACCTGAAAAGTTAACCTGAATTTCGAAGGTAGAATCGGTGATACAATGTGCCTGAGCGTGGTTGAGTTGTAGGTCGCAATTTCTTACAGGACCACATTCGGCGAGAACGTTAATATCGCCATGGTTGCTAAATGAACCTGTATATTTGAACCAACCTGAAAGACCAAATCCTCCATTCTTGGCATTAGCCCCTACGCCAAATTGGAAACCAAACTGGCGATTGGGAGGATCATGGGAAATAAACAAGGTATCTCCAGCGAGGGAAGTACCTGGAACCCCTGTCATGACACTTCTTAAACTATCGATTTCCCAGAATTTCCAATTCTGTTGATTGGCAGCCACTACGGCGGGAGGTGCTTGTTCTACTTTAACCCCTCTGCCAAGAGAGCTCCAAGTGGCAAAATCCTTTTGTTCGACTAGCCAAAAACGGATATCCCACTGGAAATTTGGGTTGCTAGCGTTGATGACCCTGCCTGTAATAAGAGCTGAGCCATCTGCAAAGGTGGTAAGTGTTCCTTGGTTGGCATCAAATAAATACTGAGGATCTGTTTGACCCGGATATACAAATAGATATATGGAATGAGCAGCAACTGAATCAAAATCCGTTAGCGTACATTCCTCTATCGGAGTACAGTCTGTAACAATGCCATGGATGGTGGTATCACAAGCTGTCTGGTTGTTGTCCCGAATGGTTAGGCTCACAGCTGAGTTGTGTGGGAAGGGACCAACAATGTAGGTTCCTGCAGATAGGTTGCTCAGAAGAGAAATGCCATTTCCATCCAGAATTTCGAAGTTGCTTCCTATTCCTGTTAAGCCCACGCGTACACCAAAAGTGGAATCACTTTCACATAAAGGAGTCGCTTGAGTCAATCCGAGGCTACAAGCTGTCCCACAATTAGCATTTGAGTTGATATCTCCATGTCCTGAATAAACACCCCTGAAACGAAACCATCCTGAGATTCCGTTATTTCCATTTTTGGCATTCGCACCTATACCAAACTGGAATCCAAATTGTCTGTTGGGTGGGTCATGAGAAATTTGAAGGGTGTCGCCATCATAAAATGTTCCTGCAACACCTGTCAGCTGACTTCGCAGGGAGTCTAATTCCCAGAAAAGCCAGTTTTGCTGGTTAGCAGTTACTACTGCTGGCGGAGCCAATTCGACTTTCACATCTCTGCCAAGGGCAGACCATGAATTGAAGTCCAATTCATTTTCCAGCCAGAAATCTACATTCCACTGAAGGTTTGAATTGGCGACATTGACGACGCGACCAGTAATTTGGGCAGAGCCGTCGCTGAATAAGGTCAATAATCCTCCATTGGAATCAAAGGAATACCGTTGATTGCTTTGTCCTGGAATGGGGGATAGGTAGATAGAGTGGAACGCGCCCACTACATCGAAGTCGGTAAGCCGGCAGGATTGAACCACCGTTACCTGGGCCAGGGATTTGCCAAATCCTAGTAAGTAGAAAAAGGCGAAGGCTAATAAAAAGCCTCTTGATGTGCGTAAATTTGTTATCTGCATGATTGGGAAGTAAGAACGAAACACCCCTTATTTTATTGAAAAAACTATACACTGATTATCCATGCCGCCCCTTGGGGAGCTAGCTAAAGTCATTGATAACTAGCTCATTAAAAGACTAGTCATCTTCGTCATAATTGGGAGATGTTGCTGGGCTTGGTTTTTAAAAGATCAAATGCAAGGGCTAGAATTTGGGCTAAAATTAACCCATAGTTTTATCCTTAGCAATTTTTTCTTTTGATGAATTGTACCAAAATATGTCCTAATATTGGAAATATTATTGTACTGTAAACTCAAATACTCAATACATTGTAAGGCAAAAATCATTCCCTTAATAGGGATGTGGGAGCTTTTTTTATTGGATTATTTCAATGAGAATGAAAAACAGATGAAATTTCCCTCATAACTAGCTATATAAGGTCAATACCTTGAAGACAGTTCTCTGAGCCTTTTATTTATCTGGTGTTTACGCTCTTTTTTCTGAATGACGAGTGGTGGTGAGGCTCTTTCCGCACAATCTGCTATGCTACAGCGTTGGCAGGTTTCCCCAACTTCAGCGATGGGAATATCTGGGTGGTCCAGAAAATTAATTTTCTTCTTTGAGTTATTGTCTACAAAAATACCCAAAGTAACACTTACATTGGATTTGGGGGTAGGATAGTTGGGCTTGGCAATACTGAAGCAAAAGTACTCAGATTTAGAAATACCAAATCTGGACCTTTGTATACGAATAATTGGCTTGGGATGGGCAGTTCCATTTTCCATATCCTTGAGCTCTTGAAGGATTTTTATTGAAATCCAACGGCGGCAGTAATGTTCCTCAAGATCGTTTCTATGTGGACTATGGAGTTTGTTGAGGTGAATCTCTTTGGTAATGCTGAAGTAATTTTTGCCCTTGCTGCTGTCATTATTGAATCTGAGGAAAAAGATATTGTCCAAGTCAAAATACTTTGGGAGAAGGTTGGTCATTCGGCTCAAAAACATTTCTGGTGAGGCCTTATACTTGTCCAGTAATTCCAGAAATGCATCACCATCCCATGCTTCTTTGGAGAAAAACGCTTCAAGGTCAGCCTTCATGAGGTCCCTGTTGAGGCGCAGAGCAACTGAAAAATAAGAAGCCCGGAAGTTGTTGAGTACTTCTTCAAATGATTTTACCTCAAAAATGGTCGAAGTTTTTGGTCTATCAGAAAGTTTGAGATAGTTAAAACCCAATTCTTTCCCAAGCAGGAAACACTTCTGGGTATCACTAAGGTTGGGATTGATAAGGAGGAGTTTCTTGTCTTTGAAGAAAACAGAACGGAATTCACTTAGTGGGTCATCCTTGCCCAGGGGAAGTTCCTCAATTCTGTAATCAAATTTATTTGTAAGTAATATTTTTAAGGTGTCATGGGTCAATACTTCTTTGGAGTCCAATTGGTATTCCTCTAAGAAGTTGAATACTCCCTCCTCAATTCCCTCAAAATAATTGTCCTTCATTTCCTGGAATGACCTCAAGGCTGCGAAGAAGAAATTTTCTTCGGTCATTTCATAGTTTCTGGCAATCTTCAGAATGGTACTAATAAATGCATTGATTTTCGTTGGCGCATTAGAAATTAATTCCAGCAGGGTGGAAGGGTCAAGCCCAAATAATTCAAGCGGAAGGGATTCAAGGATACCTGAATTGAGTAATTCAGTGATTGGAGCCATTTTTTTGCTCAACTTTAGCGAAACCAATTGGTCGTAGGAAACCCCAAGGGCCTGAGCAAGTGCAATTATTTTATCGGTTTTAGGGTATTTCTTCCCTTTTTCAATCTCGTTCAAATAAGATACAGACACCCCTGCAGCTTTGGATAGCTGGGCAAAGGACATTCCTTTCTGAACCCTCAACTGCTTGAGTTTGAGGCCAAAAATTAACCTTATGTTCTGCTTATTTATCAGCATGAATAATCTTTCAGGTTTCTTGTTTCTTCGTACACTGACTTATAAAACTAGGCATATTAATTTAAAACAAATATACGCCAATTGCATTTATTTTTCTGAATGCGAAGGAACTTATATTTGCGAATAATCACATTTAGCGAAAATTCGCTTGTTTTTGTTTTTCGCTATTTATACATTTGTAACACTTAACCACTAAACACCTTCATCATGATAGCTGAAAAGACGATGACACTTCCTTCAGGGCTAGAGATCAAGGGCTCCATGCAGGCTGGATTTGAAGATATTTTGAACCAGGATGCATTAAAGTTGATTGTCGAGTTGCATAGAAAGTTCAATACAAGTAGAGTAGAACTTTTGGCAGCCAGAGAATCAAGGCAAAAACTCCTGGATGAAGGTATCATGCCTGACTTTTTACCTGAAACAAAATCTATAAGAGAGGGAAATTGGACAGTGGCTCCTCTCCCGCCGGATCTCATGGATCGACGAGTAGAAATCACCGGGCCTGTCGAACGCAAGATGGTTATCAACGCATTGAACTCAGGCGCAAAGGTGTTCATGGCGGATTTTGAGGACTCTAATTCCCCTACCTGGGCTAACAATATACAGGGGCAGATCAATATGCGGGATGCAGCCAACCGTACCATCACGTTCAAGGATGAGCGAAAAGGAAAATTTTATAAATTAAATGAAGAGATCGCAACCCTCATGGTAAGGCCAAGAGGCTGGCATTTGGTTGAGAAAAATATACTTGTAGACGGTGAGCCCGTAAGTGGTTCTCTTTTGGACTTTGGCTTATTCATGTGTAACTCCGCGCACACACTTATCGCCAGGGGATCAGGCCCTTATTTTTACCTGCCCAAACTGGAATCCTACCTTGAAGCCAGGCTTTGGAATGATGTATTTATTCATGCCCAAAGCAAGCTGAACCTGCCCCTTGGAACGATTAAGGCGACTGTCCTTATAGAAACGCTTCCAGCGAGCTTTCAGTTGAACGAAATTCTATTCGAACTCAGAGACCACTCAGCAGGATTGAACTGTGGGCGATGGGATTATATCTTCTCATTCATTAAAAAACTGGGTAAAAAGCCGGAATTTTTGATGCCAAATAGGGATCAGATCGGCATGACAGTACCCTTCATGGAGGCATATACTTCTTTGGTAATCAAAACTTGTCATAAACGGAACGTACACGCCATGGGCGGAATGGCTGCCCAAATCCCCATTAAAAATGATCTCGAAGCCAATAAAAAGGCGCTGGCTAAAGTGGCAGCAGACAAGGAAAGAGAGGCCAAGGCGGGACACGATGGAACCTGGGTTGCCCACCCTGCCCTGGTTGAAATTGCCATGGAACAGTTTGACATGTATATGCCTGGACCCAATCAGGTTCACCGGAAAAGAACTGAAATAGAGGTACAGGCGGAGGATCTGCTAAGAATTCCTCAGGGAAGTATAACTGAAGGGGGCTTACGTAAAAATATCGATGTTGGTATTCAGTACATCGAAGCTTGGCTTAGGGGAAATGGTTGTGTGCCAATTTACAACCTCATGGAAGATGCTGCTACGGCAGAAATCTCCAGGACCCAGGTATGGCAGTGGCTAAAAAATCCTGATTCGAGACTCGAGGATGGGCGGCAGATCACTGTAGAATTGTACAAGGAAATTTTGCCTCAGCAATTGGATTATATCAAGACCCTTGTGGGGGAAGACAGTTTCAAAGCTGGAAAGTTTGAAGAGGCTGCACGTCTTTTTGATGAACTGGTTATGAGTGAGGAACTCGAAGAATTCCTCACGCTCAAAGCGTACGACTTTATTTAATTGTGATGTTAATATATCGATCCTGATTGGGTAGGTGTCATTGATTGATGCCTTGGAAAAACTGTGCCCAAGCTCTGCTAAACACTAACTACACCTCTGCTTTCATTATTTAACTTATTCTAAAATGGATAATCGTGCCCAGCAAATCGACGATCTGGTATCAGATTGGCTCACCAACCCCAGATGGAAAAACACCAAGCGTCCTTATTCTGCCAAGGATGTCATTAAGCTCCGTGGTTCTCTCAAGATCTCCTACACCCTGGCAGAAAATGGTGCCCAAAAATTATGGGAAGGAATCCACAAAGAAGGGCCTGTCTGTGGTCTGGGCGCGCTTAGCGGAAACCAGGCTGTACAGGAAGTGCAGGCCGGATTGAATGCGATTTACTGTTCAGGATGGCAGGTGGCCGGAGATGGAAACTCTGCTGGACAAATGTATCCTGACCAGTCTCTATATCCTGTGGATTCTGTTCCAAAAATGGTAAAGCGCATCAACAATGCCTTATTGCGCACAGATCAGATACACTGGATGAATGGAGAGTCCGATATTGATTGGATGGTACCCATTGTAGCAGATGCCGAGGCTGGATTTGGAGGTAATCTGAATGCCTTTGAACTCATGAAGGCCATGATCGAGTCAGGAGCCGCAGGGGTTCACTTTGAAGACCAGCTTTCTTCTGCGAAAAAGTGTGGACACCTAGGTGGGAAGGTACTCGTACCGACTCAGGAAGCGATCGATAAACTGCTTTCTGCAAGACTTGCCGCTGACGTTTTGGGGGTGTCTACAGTAGTAATTGCACGAACTGACGCAGATGCGGCAAATCTGATTACATCAGATGTCGATCCCCGCGATAGAGAATTCATTACGGGGGAGCGTTCTGCGGAGGGATTTTATTATGTCAAGAATGGTTTGGAAGCCTGTATTGCAAGGGGACTTGCCTACGCCCCCTATGCTGATATGATCTGGATGGAAACCTCAAAACCTAACCTGGACCAAGCCAGAAGATTTGCCGAGGCCATGAAGAGCGAATTTCCTGACATAAAATTGGCCTACAACTGTTCACCATCCTTTAACTGGAAGGCCAATTTGGGAGATGAAGAAATGAAGGTCTTCAGAGAAGAATTAAATGCACTTGGATTCAAGTTCCAGTTTATCACCCTGGCAGGATGGCATGCCTTGAACAACAGCATGTACGAATTGGCTTCTGGCTATTCCAAAGAAGGTATGTATGCTTACAGCCAGCTTCAGCAGCGTGAGTTCTCCAATGAAGCCGCAGGCTACAGGGCTGCCAAACATCAGAGCTTCGTAGGTACTGGATATTTTGATGCTGTCCAGAATACCATAACCGCAGGGAAATCATCAACAACTGCAATGGAAGGTTCTACCGAAACTGAGCAGTTTTTTGGATAAAAAAATTGAAGTGATTCTCGTTCTTTCTATGGGTGATGTATAGGCGTATGAAAACCCATATTTCCGGATGGCCTTTGGCTGTCCGGTTTTTTGTATTCGATAAATTTAAACCAACTATTTAGGTAGGTTCATGCCTGAGGACTAAGGTGGTTTTATCATTCTAATACCTAGGCCAATAAAACAGCGACATTGGACAAGAAAGTATTCCTTCTTTTAACTAAGCCGATTAATTTTCAGGGACATAGTAATTCCGCTTCCAATCCTTTTGTTCCTTACCCAAATCAAATCCAAGGGTAATTTCATGACTTGGACCAAAGGGGCGGTTGGGATCAGTCCTTAAGGGCATAAAGTCCGCCGAATAGATTACCTTAAGGCCATTATAATTGATGCCTGCAAGCAATCCTCCTACCCATCCTGTACGGTAGCTTAGCCCCATGATGAGGCTTTCGTCATTAAAATAAAACCTGACACTTCCCTCCATTTGGTAAGGGGTAGAAGCAATCTTCCTGACCATGATACTAGGTTCCATCATGAAATTCCCATAATTGAATTTATAGCCAGTATTCAGGAAAAAGTACCGCTGCAGGCGACTGAAAACCCCTCCTTGCTCACTTGAAGGAAGGTAAGTCCCCGCCTGGATAAGGTTGGGGCTGGAGACGCCCAGGTAAAAGAAATCATTGTATAAATAAGCTCCGAATGCCACATCCCCTGCCCAAAATTGGTAGGCCGAGCCTGAAATAGCCACATCAGTGGGATTTACAAAAAAGGTATTGCTAAGGTCAAGGCTGTGTTGCATGGCTTTCACCGAAAGGCCTAAGGCGAGGTAGCTTTGGCCTTGGCCATTGGGATATCCAACCGGCATCCTGAAAGCATATCCAGCCTGAAAACCATTCCTTACGCTAGCTCCCCATCTATCGTGCATCACACTGAAACCAAGCCCATTTTTGTTATCAGCAAATCCCTGGTAACTCAGGATGGCTGTTGTAGGGCTAAAATTCAGGCTTTGCCATTGCTGACGGAAGTTTAGTCTGAGTTCGTGTACCCCACTTGTCCCAATAGAACCCGGGTTGATCAGGAACATATTTGTCCGGTATTGGGAGAGAATGGGTTCTTCCTGAGCCATCAAAGGGCTAACTGCCAAAACCAAAAACAAAAAAGCTATGATGGAATGAATTTTTTTCATGATGCAGGCTTATCTGACGATTACAAGGGTACCATTGAGTTGGACAGTGCGATTACCAATGGTGAGGGTGGCAATCCAGAAATAGCTTCCATCAGGAAGGGAATTGCCTTCAACAGTCCCGTCCCAGTTCTGCTGATAGTTTTGTTGGGTGTATAGCAATTGCCCCCAGCGGTTGTAGACCTCTAGGACATGATTGTCAAAACTTTCCAGGCAAGGCAGCTCGAAAAAGTCATTTACTCCATCGCCATTCGGAGAAAATCCGATTTCAAGTTCATCACAAACAGCTGGCAGACTTGGGTCAAAAGGGACCTGGATAAGTGTATCCACGGTACAACCATTGGCATCTTCCACACGAAGTGGGTAATTGCCACTGGAAAGCATTTCTTGCTTTTTGCTATTGGTGCCATTCTCCCAAATCAAAGTATAGGGAGAGGTACCTCCTGAAATATCTACATCGATGCTACCTTTGTCTTCGCCGTTATCGGCAACTACTTCGAGTGCAATATCTAGTGATTTCGGAGGATTCAGGACAAAGGAAGCCTCGGTCAGGCAGTCCAGACTATCGCTAACCATTACTTCATAGGTACCAGGTTCAAGGTCATAAAGATTGTTGCTTATATCTCCTGTACTCCACAAAATATCGTATGGACTTTGGCCACCTGAAATTTTGAGTAGAATATCTCCCAGGCTATCTTCACCGCAAATGCCTTGATTTAACATGGCATCTACCCTCAAGGTATCTAATGGTGGTTCGATAAGGATTGTTTTGATTAGCTTACAGCCAAGTTCATCACTGATCTGAAGGGTATAACTTCCCTCCCCCAATTCATCTCTGGATGCAGTTCTTACACCATCGCTCCATTGGTACTGATAAGGCGATTGGCCGCCTTGAACTGAAACAAGTACCATGGCTTCAGGATCTTTGGAACAAGAAGGCCTGCTGATTTCAATTTGAGATTCTAGTGGAGGTCTAAATAGCAGGGAAATTTCTTTCACGACTTCCACCCCATTGGCATCTCTCAACCGAAGTGAATAAATGTCTCCTGGTACATTTGCCAAATCCTGGCTACTTGCACCATTTGACCACTCATAAGTATATGGCATAACTCCCCCTTCTACCGACGAACTAATAATTCCAATGGAATCTGAGGCACAATTGGGGGTATTTTCAGCCGTCAGGGAAAGTTTTAGGCTATCAGGTTCATTTAGGGTAATGGTTTGATTGCTGACACAGCCTCTGCTATCTTTAATTTTTATGTTCCAACTTCCAGCAGGGAGTGTATTTGCATGCGTACCAATGACTGGAATTGGTGTTTCCCATGTGATGCTGTAAGGTGCAAAACCATTAGATGGGTTCACAATGGCTCGTCCATCTCGTCCCCCTTTTCTACTTACAGCGAAGCCGTTGTAATCGGACAGAAGTTGGATCTCTGCTTTTGGCTGATAGACATGAAGTTCCAGGCTATTGGCTGCAAAAATATTGCACTGGCTAGCTTGGACAGAAAAAATGGGTTGTAATGGAAGGTATTCTAAAGTTCCTGTATAGGAAATTCCATAGACCCTGTAAAGACCCTCAGGGAGTAAGGCCGCGTCAAATTGGCTGCCCTGAATTTCACTCAAAATCCTATCAAGAGAATCTGTAAGGATAAAACTAAAGGAACCGTATCCTGAATAGTCCGTTGAGAAATTGACTATGGCGTTGTTAGTTGATTTGCAAATGACCGTGTTTCGATCAGCCTGGATGCTTGAAGGGAGGGCCTGACACTCAGGTAACTGAGGCCTTACTTCAACGTTGTCAACACCCATATCGCCGCTTGCAGCATTGCCGCTTGCTCGAAATCGGAATCTGAAGTTTCCAGTGTATGAGTTGGTGGGGATAGCAACAGTTTTCCTTTCCCAATTTTGATTTACCGTATCACTTGACCAGATATTGGTCCATGAGAGTCCTGCATCATCGCTAACATCTATCCATAGTGTATCAGTATCAAAACTGGTTTGACTGGCATTGACCATACAAAAATAGATACCCAAAGAAGGGGAGTCTGTGTAGGTACTTAGGTCGAGGAAGGGGGAGATTAAGACGGGCTGTTCTCCTGGATTGAGTGCTTGGGTGTAGCACCTCGCATAGAATCCGCTGCCACCACAATCTGTGCTCGCAGGTAGGCTGTTTTGAGGCAATTGGTCTTGTCTACTCCAGCGACAAGTTGAAGAGGTGCAATTGCCAAGATTCTGGCAATTCCAATTAGGGGCACAGGAGGAGAACCATGTATCGAAATCTTCTTCCAAAAAGACAGGTTGCGCCAGAATTGGATTCACCAATGGCATAAACCAATGGAAAATTAAAAGTAGGAATATACTTTGAACAAGAGGGCGCATAATCGGACGGTATTATTTGGGGTGAAGGCCTTGATTTATACCTTCTTAACTAGTCCAATTATAAGACCAAAAATTCCAATAATAGAGATGTTTTGTATCAGCAGTTAATATTTCAGGATTACAGTCCCAAGTTGGTGGCTGGGATGTAAGGATATTCGTAATAAATCATTTGTCATAATTTTTAGTGGAAAATCCTGTTGATCAGATATATACGAAAAATGGAGACCTTTAAGCCTCCATTTTTTATTCAATTGTATATGATTTGACCAATCAGGCAAGGGCTTCCTTGACCCTGTCAGCAGCCTCAACAAGTGTCGTGGCTGAGGTAACTTTTAGACCAGATTCGTCGATGATTTTTGCAGCTTCGATGGCATTGGTACCCTGAAGGCGTACAATAATCGGTACATTAATGTCTCCGATATTTTTGTATGCTTCTACTACACCATTTGCGACACGATCGCAGCGAACGATTCCACCGAAAACATTCAAGAGGATAGCTTTTACTTTAGGATCTTTCAGGATGATTCTGAAACCTTGTTCTACAGTTTCTGCACTAGCTCCACCTCCTACGTCCAGGAAGTTTGCGGGCTCTCCACCTGACATTTTGATCATGTCCATGGTAGCCATTGCAAGACCAGCACCGTTAACCATACACCCTACGTTACCGTCCAGTTTTACATAGTTAAGTCCGTATTTTCCCGCTTCTACCTCTAGTGGATCCTCCTCCTCTTCGTCGCGCATCTCAGCAATGTTTGCATGGCGATAAAGGGCGTTTCCATCGATAGACATTTTACAGTCAACAGCCAGAACCTGGTCGTCAGAAGCTTTGAACATTGGGTTGATCTCAATCAGGTCTGAGTCAACCTCCTTATATGCTTTGTAAAGTTTTGCGATGAACTTCGTAGCATTTTTGAAGGCTTGCCCTTCAAAGCCAAGCTCAAAAGCCAATTTGCGAAGCTGGAATCCTTGAAGACCTACGGTTGGGTCAACCCACTCTTTAACGATTTTCTCAGGCGTATGCTCTGCTACTTCTTCGATGTTCATTCCTCCTTCAGTAGAAGCGATGATTACATCCTTCTGAAGTTGACGGTCAAGCATGACAGAAAGGTAATACTCCTTTCTTTCGGAAGGACCGTCATAGTACATGTCCTTGGCAATCAGGATTTTGTTTACCTTATTACCTCCGATGGCTTCATTCTGAATGGTTACAAGGGTTCCACCCAGGATATTTTTGGCAGCTTCTTCCACTCCCTCAAGACCTTTGACTACAACTACCCCTTTGGAGCCTGTTTCAGTAACGGTTCCCTTACCGCGACCGCCAGCATGAATCTGAGCTTTGATAACAAAAAACTGACCTTCAGGTCCTTCATCATAAAGGCTTTTTGCGGCTTCAACTGCTTCTTCAACAGTAGAAGCTACTTTTCCTTCCTGAATGGGTACTCCAAAGCTGCTGATGAGTCCTTTGGCTTGATATTCGTGAAGTTTCATTTGTAAAGTTTAGCTTGAATGTGGTGTTCCTAAATCCTTTTCGCGCACAAAATACGCGGATTGGGTTAATATTCAAAAGAAAGTAACAAGGCTTGGAAAAGTTATTTTTCCCCTGGTCAAAATGCTATTCTCAATGAGAATATATGGGAGTAGTGTATCAAGGGCAGAAAATTCCACTGGATGAATAAATGTATTGATATCCGTATCTGGAAGGAGTTTGGCCGAGTACTTCAACCTCTTCCAATCCGACCTGCTTGCAGAGGTTTTTCCAGCTATTTCTGGAAATGGGGTAGGGCACCCAAGGTGGATTCGGGCTGTCTGTATCATATTCTACCAGGATAAAAGTTCCTTTCGGCTTCAGGTAGGACAAAATATGGTTGAGGACGCTGCGCTTTTCACGGACGTAATGAAGGGCGTTTGCCATGACTATTCCATCCAGTTTGGGGAGTTCCATCTCTTTGATAAAATCTCCGTCATGCACAATCAGTCTATTTTTGTACCCTCGCCAAAGGTCATAAAGGTAACGGGGGCTTTTATCAAGGGCGTGAACAAGGCCTTCTTCAGGAAGTATCTCAAGTAAGGCTCTGGTGAAGAGGCCAGTACCAGCACCTAGGTCTGCCCATACTTCTGCTTTATTGGGTATTCCGGTTTGGATCAATGATATGGCTGTAGCAAGTTCCATGAGAGATTAGCTATTAGCTTTCGGAATAAAGATAATATCTGCGCGGTCTTTTTCCTTGCGAATTAGCTCCGTATTGATGGCATCCGTTCTCTTGATTTTTTCGTGAGCCTCCGTCTCACTCTTACCCAATGCCATATGGCGTTGTATGAGACGGTTTTGCTGAATATCTGCATTTACATCCAGAAAAATTGTCATATCCAAGAGGTACTTAATGGTATTCCACGGAAAGACCCTTGTCAAGAGATAATTTCCCTCTACGACTACAATTCTTTGCTCAGGTAAGATCCGCAGGGCATTCTGGACAGGCTCATCAATGCTTCGATCAAAAATTGGGCAAAAAATCTCTCCTGGCTTTTCTTTTATTTCAATGAGTTTGTCTATGAAGGCCGGGGCGTCGAAGGTGAATGGAGATCCTTTAAAAGGAGTGAGACCTTTTTCCTGGAGGTCTTTTTCATAAAAATGGTAGGCATCCATGGCAAAGGCTGTTGATATGTTTTCACCTATGGCATGCTTGATGCTTTCGGAAAGTCGGGTAGAAAGCCAGGATTTGCCGCTTGCCGGAGGGCCACAAATACCTATCAGGTACCTGCTATTTGGGCCAGAGGCTTGGAAGTTTTCAATTAATTGTGGCAAAAAAGGGAATTCCATCTACCTGATTTTAGGTACTTAACCCTGACAGGCTTATAAGCCTGTCAGGGTTAAAGTTCAAAACAAAAACTTTCTAGTGAAAAATCACATGCAAAGCTACAAGCGATAAGGCAATACCTAAGCCTACTTGCCAGATTTCTCGTGAATCGGATTGAATCAAATCTTTCCAGTTCACAAATCCTTTGTTGAGTGATCCCAATGCAATGACACCAAAAGCAATCACGATGACCCACCCCGCCCTTACAAAGTAATTCATCTCAGGGAAATAGTAGAACATAAACAGGTTCAAAGGTATTGTACACAAAAAGGCTACCAGGGTCAATATTCTATTAGGAACAGCCAAAAACGCTGCTGTACAAATCAATACCACAATGCCGCAATTGATGTAATAGCGCAACTGGTTCAGGGTATGGGTAAAAGCCTCATTTGGATTGTCGAACTTCATATATAACAATACCAAGCCCATGATTACTCCTGTAATCAAGGTAACCAGAATGGTCTGCTTACCAGCTTGTACCACTTGACGATCTGTCGCGTCCTTTTTGATGTATTTCTTGTAAATATCAATCGACCAAAGTGTAGCCAGAGAATTGAATGTGGAGTCAACCGTACTCATGAGAGAGGCAAATAGGGCACAAAGTATGATTCCTTTGATACCGATGGGAAGGTAATTGTCTACAATATAAGGGAAGGCCATGTCAGGTTCTGCAAGCCCATTTTCTCCCAAAATTCCTACCAGTGCAATACCAGGAATAACAATCAAAGCAGCCATCACATATTTCATCAAGCCACCTACCATGAGCCCAACCTGCGCTTCACGCAAACTCCTGGCCGCAAGAGATCGCTGGATAATGGTCTGATTCGCACACCAATAATTTATGTTTAGGAGGAAGAGCCCGAAAATATGAATCCAGGGAAGTTTATCATGATCAGCAGGCAAGTGTAGGTGCATTTTCTCAGGAGTTTTGACGTAAAGTTCACCCCAACCGCCAAGCTCTTTCACCGCAATGAACATGACCACTATCCCCCCCGTAAGCAGGATGCCAAATTGGATGATATCCGTTTTTACTACGGCACTAAGACCCCCCAGATAGGTATAGATGGCCGAAAATATGCCCAAACCTACTATTAGAACCCGAATGCGTGTAACCCTGTCATCGCTGATGATACTTAGGTAATCATCAAATACCAGATCTGCTGCATAAGCCCCCCAAAACAAAGCTGCTCCCAAAGTAATCGTAGAGAAAATACTCAGGTTAGCTATGGAATAAAAAAGGGCAATGGTTTTACCAAGTCGTTTTTCTATAAACTGTGTAATCGTGATGATTTTCTCTCGCAAGTAAAGGGGCACAAATATGAAGGCTGCCATCAAAATCCCCTGAACCGCATTTATTTCAAGACTGGCCTGTGCAAGCCCGTACAAATAAGCAGAGCCCATCATTCCCAAAAACTGGTAACCATTGATGTTCGTAGCAATGGACGAAAGCGCAATGGAAGGCCATCGGAGATTTCTTGAACTTAGAAAATACTGTTCGACAGTAACATCTTTTCCCGTCCTTCCGGTCAAAGCCGTAATGAAAATAGCCAGGAAATACACCAAGACAATTATTAGGTCAATCACGAGCGAGTAGATTTATACATCCTTTCAGGTGGAGGTTGAGTAGCCACACTGAATAAGAGTTTAAGTTAATAAAAGTGGTTTTTAATTCAGGATTAAAAGTTTGCCCAACACAAAGTAAAAATAATCACTCAAAAATGTAAACGTTTTCATTAATTATTTTTATTTTTGATCACATAACCTACAATGCTTTTTCTTATCCATAATCCTACTACAATCAGTAAATTATGATAACGATTATTGTTGGATCAAACAGAAAGGATAACCTTACCTCTGTTTTTGCCAATTATGCTTATAAAAGCCTAAAGGAA
>JALEFZ010000016.1 GCA_022760475.1 Bacteroidia bacterium
AAAACTGGCATGCCAGACATTCCCGCTTGATGAATTCCTTACCCGAACAAGTGCTCAACTATTTGGTACCCGAGCTGGAATAGGAAGTGGTAGAGATTACGGGATACTCCTGTTGGGCTTATCTGCATCCTGGGGAGGAATACAAAGACACCACCATGCGGCAATACAGAAATCAATTGAAGGAGAAAATTGAAAAATTCTGGATGGAAAAAGCCCTGCATGATGAAGAAGACATAAAAAGAACATTAAAAATCAGAGCCTTGGCAAAAAGGGGCTTTGGGAAAATAGTTAAGAAGTACTATGAAAGTGAGTGCAAAAGCTGGGATGGTTACCACATCATTGATTTTGCAGATATGCGGTTCATATTCGAAACTGAACAAATTCTCAACCAAATCAATGTCAAGCAGACTTTCCTAAAAGAAAATCTTATCGGATTGGTCAAGAATTTCAATTCCTATACTGAGGCCATGTACCTCAAATTGGCCTGTGTCCTCTGGACATATTCCAATATCCTTAAGGTGGATTACAGCTCAGAGATCGTTGAGTTTGTAAGTGATTATTTATCCCAAAAAGGGCTCGAACCCAAAGATGGCCTATCATATGTATTTCTGGTGGTATTGAAATTTCTAAAAAATGAATCCGATCAAGTAACTGAAATCCTGCAACTTGTGGAAAAGGACAATGCCAAACTCAACCCTAATGAAATACTAGAAATTGGTCAGTTGGTACAAAATGGAATTATCCACAGACAAAATAAGGGACAATTCCAGGACTGGGCTCCACAATTGATGCAATTGTATGATTGGCGCCTTCGTGAAGGCTTCCTCATTCAAAACGGAATCATCGACCCAAGGGAATATAAAAATATGATCGTCACCTCGCTTAGGCTTGGCCAGGATGAAGTAGCCAAAGCCTACCTGGAAGATTTGAAAATATACTTACCCAAAAACGAAAGCGAATACTACAGGTTTTGCCTGGGTTATTTCTACTATAAGACAGCTCAAAAAGATAAAATCAAAAGCCTTGAAGCTTGGCATCCCACCCAATCATTTAAAAATACCATCCTGCACATTTCCTATACCATCCACCTCCAGGAAATCAAATACGAAGAATCCTGGACAGGCCACCCCAACCCGGAAATTGACCATATTATAGGCGTTTTAAACAACTTGAAGCGTTGGGCATTCAAACCTAATAAAGACATCAGTGAGGCTAAAAAGGAGACATACAGGCGGCAAATCAATATTTTTCTCAAACTTTTGAAGCAGATGGATAAAAATAAACTCCTGAAATTAAAGAAAGAAATCATTGAACATTCCAAACTGGCGAATAAGAGTTGGTTTCTACTACAATTAGAGAAAAGAATTAAGCAAGGCTGATTCGCTCAGCCTTGCCTTCTCAATTAGCGTATGACTATCTTATTTCTCACTACTTTTCCTCCACTAAGAATATTCAGGTAATATATTCCTTCTGCATAGCTGCTCACATCAATTTTTAGGATGCTTACCTTGTTTATACATTTTTGACTAGCCATCAACTTCCCCATCCTGTCATAGAATTCCCATGAATCACTTGGGTCAAAGTTTCCTTGTACGATAAGCAAATCTCGGCAAGGATTGGGATATATATCGATGCTCGAATGCCCACTTCCTCTTTTCCGTGAAATCACCTCATCTATCACAATGCCTATACCAGTCAATCTCAATGTGCAATCTTCAGTGATTACATCTCCTCCATCATGCCTACTCAGGCTTACAACAATGTTTTTTTGCTGATGGTCAATGTGATAGCTTAGGTTAAATTCGGAAAGGACATGTGGCTCTACAGCCGATAGTTCCATCAGGAATTCACCTTCTTCCTCTATGGAAAACCCATCCTCGGCGTAACTATGGGCATACTGTACCAGAGATCCATGATTTCCTGCCACCATGGAAAACTCCAAAGAGATGACATCTCCATTCTCAAAGTTTGAAGGCTGATAATAGCCTTGTCCATGTGCTGCGATGGACAGCAAAAACAAGGCAATAAGGAATCCAGCCAATTTAAAAAAATTGAACTCACTAAATAACATGATTTTGTTAGCTTTAATTAAAATCAGTTACCGCGGGCTGGACCTAGGATTGGCCTTTGGTGATGAAACTTTGTAAGCGACCTACAATTCAAAGTTCATCTTTCTATATGGAGAAAGTGGTTTTTGGCTTGGATTTGAATTCCAGAAATTTGGATAGTTTTTCCAGTTTTTTGGATAATTTTGGAAAAAAGCGATGAATTACCCGTTAAACCTGATCAAGGAGTTGCTAGACATGGCATTTGAGAAGGCCGAATTGCCCAAAGACATCAAAGCAGGCAAGGCGTTGACCTATGAAATCAACAAAAAATCTGGAACACTTGAACTAGGGGATAGATATATTTATAGAACGCTTAACAACATTAAGGAAATAGAAAATGAAGGAAAAAAACAAATTGGATGTAGAGAAACCTACATTGATTTGATATGCCAATACCTTGGCTATAAAAATTTCAGGGAGTTTTCTGCCAATCAAGGCAAAATAGAGGATGAGATTCTGGAGAATTGCATAGGTACATGGTACAGTATCTCAAGGGCAAATTCCATAAAACCATTGATGTTGCTTGCTCCAGTAAAAATCTTTAAGGAAGGGAAGAATTATAAAATCCTTATGCAAGGTGGAGTTAATAAGTTTGAGGGCTTGGTAGAACGAGTTAAGGAGGTGATCTACTGCAGCCTTAGCTCAGAATCTGAGAAACGTTTCAATTTCATCATGCGGATAGGCTATGCAAGGAACCCCAAGCTATTGAAAGGGGTCTTCAATGGAATTTCATCTGGAGGTGATCCCATTGCGGGCAGAGAACTACTTATGAGGTTTCAAAAGGATTTTCAGGAAATGAAGCCTATGGAACTATCCCTCGAAGGCCATGATGATTGGCCGGATTGGCTGGATAGGCGGTTATTTGACTATTTTCAGGACTTTAATAAAAACTGCTTAAAGGCGTCCAGATCAGCGAGATTCAACCTGGATGACCTTTAAGCAGGTTACTGTAAGAAGAATCTTTCTCTTAGAAATTCTTCTCAGCGTATTTCAAAATATCCTCCATTGGAGCTTCGCCTTTGTCATATTGCAGGAGCCTTATTTCGGAGTGATTAACCTCAACTGATTTAATGCCTATATCAAGCCACTTGTCAATCAGGTGAGGCTCAAACCTTGTACTGGGATAAATGCCATAGCTGGGTAGTCCCAATGCCTCTCTGGCATTGATTTCTCCTGGATACCATTGTGAATCAATGGGGCCAAAAAATGGTCCTTCATATTCATAAACCAACTCATAGGAGCCATTCCCGTCTTCCCTGGTATACACCTGCACAAGCCCGTCCTTCTTGTCATTGACCATGCGAATCACTAGATCCAGCCATTCACCAGGTACAGCTTCCCCAAGGTTGAAGCCACTGAATTTTCCCCCTTCGAAGAAAGGAGTATCGTCAAATTCGTTTTTCAGCAACCATTCATCACCTCTTAGATAAATGGATAGTGGAATATTCCCTTTCTGACCATTTTGGTTAAAACGTGTTCTATTCTGCCAAACCTGTAGGGCAGTTGGGTCATCAAATCCGTTTCTACTTGAAATGCTTGGAAAATCAAGCCTTTGGTTGCTAGGCACCCTGACCGAAAACGCCTGAACCAGTTCCTGCCCCAAACCTGTATACCAATTTGACCAGCCTAGGTCAGAGGTAATACTTTGTTTGTCTCGTGCCTGATCAGAAACCAGAAAAGCTACTTGTGCCCGATAGATATGAAGCCTTGGCTCAGTTTTGTTGAGTTTGATTTTTGTAGACAGAAAAAGGCCTTTTTTTCTGTCTTCCTTTATCCTCCACTCCAGGATTTTGTCTAGGGTTTCGCTACTATGGCGGACAAAACGGCCATTATCTACATAGACATCATTCCTAAAAAGCGAAGCTGAGTCTGAGGTAAGCCACTTATCCTCAGTTATTTGCCCACGGTATCCCATAACAAGCCAATCGAGCTCAGCTACTGCTCCATCAGGTCCAATCTGGAGACTTTCACAACTGGAAAGTGTGAAAAATGAGATCAAAATAACCAGAAGGGTGTTTGGGGAAAGTAGAATGTTCTTTTTCATGTCGATTAAGTCATATTAAGACAACAGAAAACTGAACGGGTTTGGTATCGCATTTACTGCAATTACCGAACCAGAATTATAAATTTTCGCAAAAAATTGGTTTTGAGGAGCTATACAATAAGCCAAATAAACAGCAATAAATGCAGCTAAAAAAGCAATGATGCTTTCTTGGGTAAAAATGGTAGAGATTTGATTAAAATTTACGTAAAGATATTACTTTGGAATAAAATATGACTAGAATATTCAGGACTCAGCCATGGTTTTGGGTTCGGAAATGGTTTGTTCAAGAGAGCCCCAGGCTCGATGAAGGAGTTTCCTAATATATTCCCAATCTTCACCAGTCATAGATCTTCCTTTTCTGTCTCTGTAAAGCATTGCTTCAACCCTTAAATGAGCGTATTCTTCAAAAGCCTTAGCTGGTAATCCATGTACTGTAGAAGCCACCCTTGCCAACCATTTTTCCCACTCAATTGGAGGATGTTCATCCCGATATCGCCTAATGATCCACCACTCAAGTTCTAGTTGCGTCGCTTCTGCAACGTCAAACTGCTGAATACTGATATTATTGATCAATTGAAAGTATTTCTCCAAAGAAGTGTATGCCAGCTGGTACTCCTCCCGGTTGGTTCCGTTTTTAAAAATAAAGGCTGCTTCTGCTGCATAATAAGCAGCAAGGTAGGACCTCCAATAGGGAATCTTGAATTGCTTTCTCATGATTTTCGCCGTATTGAAAAGGAGATCTACCTTTTTTTTACTGTAATACGCTTCCCACATTTTGGCTTCCATTTCACCAATCTCTTTGCCATTAATGCTAGAAATATCCCTTTTTACTGGTACAGTCAGATCAAAGGTGATCCAAGCAGCCAAGAGTAGTATTGGAAATAGGAAAATACGAAGCTTTTTCTTCATAATTGGGGCTATGCTTGACCTCAATACAAGTAATCTACGAGGAAATTTGTTTACCCGGATTTAGAGACAATACCATTTTAGGCCAACAGGCTTAAATAATTGACGAAATAAATTCGAAAATGGTTTATTGGAGGGAAAAAGTTATTGCATTCGTAGGAAGTTGGGAGTCCCTAATGTTTGTTAATTAAGTAGAAAACCAGTATCAATTGTCACAAGAAATACATTGCTCGCACATACCGACCAACAATAACTCCGCAGATTCTATTCTTCGGTCAGGGAGAATGGGAATTTCAATATCAAAATCCAAACATTCCACCTTTCCGCAGACCTTACACTGAAAATGTGGATGAGAAGTCGAGGGCGTACTAGAAAAACAATCCTTGCACTTGGCATACCACTTTTTACCATCCATTCCCATAAAAGAATGTAGGGTTCCATTGCCATCCAGCCTATCCAAAATTCGATAAACTGTGGTTTTGTTCATCTCCTCTCTAAGACTTTCTACCAAGTCCACCACGGAGATAGCTTCATTCGTATGTTCGAACTGCTCAAGGATGATTCTTACAGATTTAGTCTTTCTGACGATTCTCATTGCATGAAATTATTGCAACAATGTTGCATTTGCAAGCAATTCCCTTAATTTTGCAACACTGTTGCAATAGGTATTTATTGACTTTTTAGCTAAAGAGCTGCAAATCAACCCTTGAGTACAGCAAAACTTTTTTTCTAATGGAATCATCGAAAAAAGCTGTTACCATCCTGACTGGTTTCCTGGGTGCTGGTAAAACGAGTTTTCTCAACCATCTCCTACAGGAAAATCATGGCACTCGTTATGCCATCATTGAGAATGAATTCGGCGAGCAGGGCATTGACAGTGAGTTGGTTATTAGACCTGATGATAATATTGTCGAACTCAACAATGGCTGTTTATGCTGTACATTGAATGATAATTTGTACGAAATCCTTAGTGAGCTTTTTGACAGGAGGAATGAGTTTGACCAAATTATCATTGAGGCAACCGGAGTTGCAGACCCAACTGGTTTGGCTGAGCCCTTTGTCTCACACCCACTCATCAAAAAGCATTTTCCCTTAAAAGGAATCATCTGCATGGTAGATGCAGAGCTGATTGAAAGCCAATTGATAGAGACCGAAGAGGCAAAAAATCAGATTGCTTATAGCGATATATTGTTGATTAATAAAACTGATTTGGTTAATGAAGGGCAGGTTTCAGAGTTGGAAAAGAAACTTCAAAAGTTGAATCCCCTTGCTGATGTTGTTAGGGGCAATAAAAATGCCTTCCCTAAAATAGACCTGAGTTCAAAGGAATCTCCACTGGATCGCATCTTTCAGAAAACAGATAAAGACACTTTCGAGGGAGAGGCTCTGCAATTTCCAATAAAAAAGCCCCATTCTCATCATCACCACAAGCATACTGAAGAGATTGTTTCCCATACGTTTCATTTTGACCAGGCATTCGACTACCAACTATTTGACAGGCATCTTTTTGTGTACCTAATGTTGCAGTCCCAAGGATTATATCGCATGAAAGGGCTTGTATGGCTTGAAGGCTCAGAAGACCAATATGTAGTTCAATCCGTAGGCAGCCGCCTGGATATTGAGAAAAAGAGGGCATGGGAAATTGGAGAAGAAAGGAAAAGTGTAATGGTCTTTATTGGAAAAAACATTCAAAGACAAGGGCTTGAAAAGCTTTTAAATAAATGCATTAGCAAACGAAGTTCAACCCAATATTAATCGAGTCTATATATGCTTGATATACAACTAAAACAAGAAAAGCGTAAGTCTGATGTGCTAGGTGCTACAGCAAGCGGTCTATGCTTGATCCATTGCTTGGCGACGCCATTTTTGTTTGTGGCCCAAGCAGGTGTCTCTGGCCATCACGAAGCAAGTCCGGCTTGGTGGGGTGCTATTGATATTATCCTTTTGGTAGTATCCCTGGCCGCTGTGTATTGGGCTGTAAAAAAGACCTCAAAACAATGGATCAAAATAGCATTAATCCTTAGTTGGGTTTTCCTGGCATTTTTAATTTTTAATGAAAAATTCGAAGGCATCCATTTAGCTGAAGCATGGATATATGTTCCGACGGCAAGTTTGATAGTATTGCACTTGTACAACAGAAAGTATTGTTACTGTGATGACGAAGAACACTGTGAAACAGTTGAAGGATAATTAGCCTGAAATACCACCTAAAAACATGGAATTAACAAAAAAATTACCGGTAACCGTCTTAAGTGGCTTTTTAGGAGCTGGAAAGACCACCTTACTTAACCACATCCTTCACAACAAGGAAGGATTAAAAGTGGCTGTCATTGTCAACGACATGAGTGAGGTCAATGTAGATGCAGAATTGGTCAAAAATGAGAATACCTTATCTCGAACTGAAGAGAAATTGGTAGAAATGAGCAATGGCTGTATTTGTTGTACCCTGAGGGAAGATTTGATGATAGAGGTAGAGCGTCTGGCCAAAGAAAACCGCTTTGACTATCTTCTTATCGAAAGTACAGGCATCAGTGAGCCGGTACCTGTGGCTCAGACCTTCACCTTCCAGGATGAAGAGAATGGGATAGACCTGTCAAGATTCAGCTATATCGATACCATGGTTACTGTGGTAGATGCTTTCAATTTCTTCAAGGACTTTGGAAGCCCTGAAACCTTGATGGACAGGGAGCTCACTGATATGGAGGGAGATTATAGAACCATAGTAAACCTCCTTACCGACCAGGTAGAATTCGCCAATGTGATCATACTCAATAAAACGGACCTGGTTTCTAAAGAGCATTTGGGAACCTTGAAGGCAGCCATTCAGAAATTGAATCCATCTGCAAAGATTGTTGAATCGACCTTCAGTAAGGTAGATCCTCATAAGGTGCTGAATACGGGATTGTTCAACTTCGAAGAGGCAGAACAAAGTGCAGGATGGATAGAAGAGCTCAATAAAGAGGGAGGCCATACACCTGAAACAGAAGAATATGGAATTGGCTCCTTTGTGTACCGTACCAAAAAACCATTCGACCCAGGCAGGTTTTGGTCTTATATTGAACGCAGGTTTCCTCAAACCATCATTCGAAGCAAGGGATTGTTTTGGTTGGCCTCAAGACCAGAGCAAGCATTGGTTTGGAGCCAGGCCGGAGGTTCCCTTAGGGCGGACAGTGCTGGCGTATGGTGGAGCAGCATGCCCTTTCAGAGGCGGATTCAGTACCTCTCCTTTATCGAAAATCAGGACATTATCGAGTCTGATTGGAGCAAAGAATTTGGAGACAGGAAAAATGAACTTGTCTTTATAGGACAAGCGATGAACGAGGAAGCCATAAGGGCTGAGTTAGATTCTTGTCTGGCAACAGATGAGGAGCTTGCCTCCCAGAAATGGAAAAAAGGTTATGCAGATAAATGGCCTGTTCAAAGAGCAGTACCCTTTGAATAAGCCATTTTAGAAATATCCTGGCAGCTTGTCAGAAGAATTTCCTTATGATAATGATATCCGCCTTTACAGTTGTAAAGGCGGATATTGCTTTATTACTCAGGATTCTGTCTTAGACCCTTGCACCACCCAATTCCTAGGTCATAGCTAGGCCAATCTCATTTTTTCTTCATTTTTCTACTCCTCTTTGTCCATCCATCCTTAGACAATGTTAATTCTGTGATCCCATCATCTTCAATTTTAAATGATTCGATCCAGACTTTTTTAGGGTTTTTATTGTCATATGCCTTTAGCACATAGTTGCCCTCCTTAACTTTGTAGTTGGCGTGTTTATGGGGAAATACCTCAGCTAATTTTTCATCATTTACCAGGACAGTAACTCCATTTTTTCGGTCAGTAGTCAGGGAAAGAATTCCCTCCTTGTCCCACCATGCCCATCCAATATCTTCCAGCAAAGTTTTTCCAAAATCATAGGCACTCTCTGTATACTCTATAACTTGAAATGCCTTTAGAATAGACTGACCACTTGCCGATTTGGTGGTAAGAGAGAAGCAAATAAAAAATAGTGAGATTACCAGCAACTTTTTCATAGTGAATTATCTAAGTTTTTTAATTATTTATTTATCTAAAAATACTACCTCCCAGGCTTATTCCTAAAGTTAGTTATTAGTTGAAGAAAAACACAAAAAGCGACAACCCTATATTAGGTCATCGCTTTTTCACTTTATTAGAATGTTAATCAGGAAGGGGGGTTGATAATTGGCCCCTGCGTGTCTACCAGAACAAAATTGGTCATGCTGCAGCTCCTAACCACCTCGGTAGCATTTCCAGGAGTTGGAACCACACAAATTCTGGCTCGGAGACGCTCAAAGTATAGCGATCCATCATCATCGGGCCCCCTTAGCTCCTCAGGTGAGAACTGATCGGAGAATGAGAGCGCCAAACGATTGTTATTAGGCGTACCTGCAATTTGGGCAGAGCTAATGAAGACCCTCCTTCTTATGTCGAGAAAATCATCATTATCAATGCTATCTGAAGGAGTATCTACATCATAAAATGAAATTCTGGCCACAAACCTCAATCCATAATTGGATAGGAGTTTTTCCATGGGGGAAAACCTGACTACGAAGTTCACCTCTACACGGTAAGGGCCACCAAGAGCGATTTGAGTCGCACTTAATTCTGAAGAAAGAATTCTAGCCATCTTTTTTCTGTTTAGGTTGTATTTAAAATTTGATTAATTGAATCTTTCCAGGTCTACCAACCTCAGGTTCTGCTTACTAAGTTCTTTCCATTTCTTATTGAAGGCATTCCAGTTATTGTATTGGAAGAGTGCATAGCCGCCTGAGCCACTTCTCCAGACCCCAACGTACCAGGTCTTACCTCCTTCTTTGTAAGTTTCCACATCGATCAGTCGCTGGCCTTTACCGGCGAGTTCCTTCCATTTGCCCGTAAAACTTGACCAGTTGTTGTAGCGGTACAGGTAGTATCCATCATTTCCAGCGCGGAATACACCAACATACCACCTTTTCCCACCTTCGCTGTAAGTTGTAATGTCTACCAATCTTTGTCCTTGGCCCCCGAGCTCTTTCCACTTCTTGGTAAAGGCACCCCAGCTGTTGTAGCGATAAAGGGCGTAGGCATAATTGCCGCCTCTCCAGACCCCAACAAAATACCTTTTGTTTCCAGATCGAAAACTTTCGACATCTACCAGGCGCATTCCTTGTCCAGCAAGCTCTTTCCATTTTTTGGTAAAGGCTCCCCAATTGTCAAATTGATACAGGCCGTATTTCCCTTTTCCTGCTCTCCAGCATCCATTATAGAATACCTTACCATCTTTCTTATAAACCTCTAGATCTACAAGTCGTAGGTTTTTCTTTGACAACTCCTTCCACTTCTTGGTAAAGTCTGACCAATTGGCTCCTACCCATAAAAAATGTCCATCGCTACCTCCACGCCAAACTCCTAGAAATTTACCACTCAGGTTACTGGAATTTGTCAAATCATAACTGTTATTCATTCCATAGAACATGGACGAGTCCGGAAGGACATCGGAAGCTACGGTTTCAAGTTCCTCCTGCTCGTTTTCAACGAAGGACATAAGCCCTCCCACAATCAGGATGGAAATGCATGCCATCCATACCTTTGCCAGAGGAATGGCCAAGAAATTTCCTGCCCATTTCCCAAAAATGAGATTTGTTTTCATTTGTATTTTTAAAATTGAACTGTTTTGATTGAGGCTTTGTGCCTTAATCGATACAATCAAAGGTATTCATTCAATGCATATCTGTAAATCCCACTTTTGTAGGAAAAATGAACCTCAAAGTCCTTTCAATGGACTTCTCAAGATTACCTGGGTCCCATTCGATGAACTGCTGTATTGAACAGAGCCACCAAGCCCTTGCATCTCGCTTTCGATGTTTCGCCTACCGTTTCCACGGCCAGGCTTGTCCACAATGTTTTTGGGATCAAAGCCCTTCCCATTATCCCGAATACCCATGATTAGAAAGCCTTCCTTTACCTCCACTTCTATCTCAACCATTGTAGCTTCAGAATGGACAAAAATATTATTTATAACCTCCTGGAAGGCTAAAACCAAGGACCATCGATAGTCTCCATTTAAGTCAACGTTTGGAATGCTTGAATTATACTTGAATTTTACTTGAAGATTCTTGAGTGTTTCTTCTGCTGTACTACGAAGAAAATCAAGAGAATTTGGAAGAGAGGAACTTTCCTTTTCATGTTTCATAATCCAAATAGCTGCCCGAAATGACTTGTCGAGAGCGGAAACCAAAGCTTTGGTAAGACCAATTTTGTCCTTTAGTTTTTCTGGCTCACTAACCTCATTTAGTTCGTCGAGCTCTCCATTTAATTTACTCATATGGACAGCCAATTTAGCATGCACCTTCCCGCGAATTCTCTTGCGTTCTTTAAAAATTATTTGTTGCCTCCTTCTTTCCAGAAAGCTGGCAGTAAACCAGGTCAAAGCTGATAAAACCGCTGCACACATTAGGATAAACCACCACCTCAGGTAAATGGGTAACTTGATTGTGATATACAATTTTTTGGATTTGCTGGCGACGCCATTGGTATTCATGGCCACCAATTCTAAAACGTACTTTCTGGATGGAAGTTGGTTGAACTGTAGATCTTCTCCATTATTAACTAAGATCCAGGGAGCTTCGCTTTCTCCTTTACCTTCAGGATAAAGCCTGTACCTTATTTTTACAGCATCAGGTGCATAGAAATCTATTCCAACAAGCCTGAACTCCAATGAATTTTGGTTATGAGACAGTTCAATTTTATCCCTTTCGCCAATATTCCCAAATTCCTTGAAAATGCTGTTGTTGATCTTTAAACTTTCTAAGTAGGGTTTTGGGGCATGTGGATAAGATTTAAGGTCTTCAAGACTAATGATTTCCAGCCTATCCTGCTGGGAAAGCCAAATTTTGTTTTCTGAATCGATTAAATAAGCTGGGGTAAATGAGTTAAGCCCCTCAGCTTTGCCGAACCTCCTGAGGCTTGAATCGGTTGGGTTATAGCGAAATAATTCGTCCAGGGTAAGAATCCATAATTTTCCAGATTTATCTTTTTGAAGCCCCAGGATTCTCTTATTCCCTAATTCCCACTCTTGAGAAAGAAACTTTTGTAGGGTTTCTGTCCCCTTTAAGGTTAGCATGCCTTCACTGGTACCTATCCAGACCTTATCTCCTGAATCGTTGCCAAGGGCCGCAGTAACTTCAGAGTAAAGCTCTAGGGAATTGATTTTATAATCATTCCTATATTTTTGGCAGACCCAAAGTTCAGTATTGGAATAAGGGATAAGTAAGTCTTCGTTGGAAAATGGAGAAAATATTTTCAAAAAATTAAGTCCCTCATAATCAACAAAACTATTTGAATGAACAGGTGAGAGTTTCCCTTTTTTGAAGTTTAAGCTCTTGATGCCAGTGTTGGTGACAAGAAGTTTGCTATCATTATTCTCATGTTTTAAAAAATAGAACTGAAAGCTTTTTGAAGAATACACCTTAACCCAACGGAATCCCTTTTCATCAAAGCGGTAGATATGTTCTCTATCGAGGCACCACAAAATTCCGTTTTTATCCATGCTCAAATGTTGAACTGTTTGGAGGCCGTCTGAAAAGGAAGCAGGGGGAAAATGTTCCGCTAAATTTCCTTTCAAATCCAGTAAATAGACCCCATCCAGGCTGGTACCTAGCCAAATTCGTTTCATAGAATCTTCAAGGATAAAATTTACTTGGGACTTTTTGTTTCTAAAAATGCTCTCTTCCAGGCTTACTCTTGGGATACTAGGTTTGGAATAGGCTATGGCCGAGGAAGGATGGGAAGTCCAGATTCTTGCTTCTTCATCTACAGACATTCCGATGATTTGTTGTCCGATGCTGGCAGGCTCAGCTTCCTTATGTTCCCATTTCTGAATCCGTTTCCCACTTTTGGTGTTAAAAAGCCACAGCCCTTCTTGAAATGTTGCGATATACAAGAGAGAATCTATTTTCTTCCCCTTGAAACAAAAGGTATTTGGATATAAGCAACTGAGGGATTCATCCCCACTTCGGGATTTGTACTCATATAAGCCCTTGGTTGTCAGAAGCCAATAAATACCATCATCGACCAAAAAAGACTCTGTGATATAGAACTGTTCTTCCAATAAAAACTCTTCTTTGCGAACCTCACCTCCCCTGCCCCACTTGATTATTTCAAACCCATGGCTGTCTAACCAAGGGCTAGCAATAAGCTGACTAATTTCACCATTTGAAGTCGTATCAACCACAAACCGCCTTCCTTTGCTGGAAATTCCGGTTTGAATAGCTTTATCAGGTTTTTCTATATCAACTTTAAAGATTTGACCATTTTTCCCTGCCCTTAACCATATTATCCCTTGACGCTTTTGAAGGTGAAACACAATGTATCCTTCCTTAATCCTGGCTCCCTTTTCATCTACTAAGGTAAATGGAATCAGCTGATCGGACATTCTTTCATAGCAGTAATAAGCCTGATCGGTGCTAAACCAAAGGTTGGATTGGCCATCCTCCAAAAACTCGCTGGTAACAATCTTGTCACGGAGGCTATCTTTTAGGTAGCGGGTTTCGATCCCATTATAACGAAGAGGGCCTTGCATGGAGCCAATCCAACAATAGCCACGGCTATCATGCGAGATAAACATGCTACTATGCCTTGAAGAAAGGCCCGAAACTCTTGCATCAAAGCTGAGATTCGGGCCTAAAAATTGGGCATAGAGCTCCCCCTGGCCTGTAAAAAGTAGGCAAGCCAGCAGTAAAAGCCTAAAGAAGCAACTGTGCATTCGCCTTAATTGAGAAAATCTGGAAAGTTACCTATAACTTTAATGTCCTTACCAAAAAGTCTTGCCAATCTGCCGTAGAATATCCATGTCCAATGGGAATCCAGGTTGGTGGGCAAGGAAGTCCGAGAACTATACCAGGAACCTCCTCAAAAAGAGAAGATTGTGGAGCACTAACTCTCTTTCGTACATTTTTATCCAGTATCCTGAAACTTGCGTTTACAAACCTTGGATCATCCTCCTCATTACAATCAGTATCTTTTGCCTGCCTAGGAGACATAGCATCCAGATAGCGCATGTCCCCCTCAGCCTTAAATGTGAATACATTATTAATCCTGGGGGAATTCCTTTGAAAAGCTGCAAGACCCAGGTTGAGTTGAGCACCGGAGAATACAATCCTTTCTGAAAACTGGGTTAAACTTTTTAGTCCTGCCTTTGGGAAAAAGCAAAACGACAAATCATTGTCTGAATCTTTTTCGAACTGAAAGTTCCCATTTGCTCGCCAATAATCAGCATCGAATTCAGAGTTTTGCTCTGAAACCACTTGATATCCCGCTAGGGAAGGATCGCTTGAATTGCGACCAATCAAGATATTTTGGGCAGCTTGAAATAAAAAACCACCAGAAACATTCCTCAATGTCCCATCATCATTTTGTCCATAAAGTCGATCAATATAAAAGTCAGGAACTACAGAGGCATCTGTGGTAAAAAATTCTCCAGCGACCTCAACAATATGCTGAAAAGCAAAAATAATTCCCAAAAGCTCTAAACAGTCGTCCGCAGGTTCTTCATCAAGATAGCGATCCAGTGCTCTTGCATCCACTTCAAAAGCAATATAAGGATCGGGCTGCTTGAACACAACCTGATTGAAAATGAGGTTTTCCATAGTTAGGTTTATTCTATTTTAAAATTCAATTATTATAAAAACTCACATAATCCCATTTACCAAAAAATATTATGCGAATCTCAAAATATTCTTAACAAAGATACTATATTATAGTAAGAACGAACCATCCTACTTTTGTATGATTTTTTGGCCCAAATTAATTTAGGATTTGCTTCCATTCTTTTTTTTCACGTATAATAATTAACGCATTTGTGATCCTTTCCCTGGTAGTGTATGGGGAATATTCTTATTGATCAATGAATCAAGAGCACATCATTCACCTAAATTATCTCCTTCAATTGATAAACAAACTCAAAGTTATTTTTTGAAAAAAGATCCAATTTTCAAAACCAGTTATAGAAATGAAACCTTTAGAAATAGCCATAATTGAAGACGAGCCCAACTACCAGGCTCACCTAAAGCAAATCATCTCTGATGCGCCTGATTTGGTCTGTAGAAGGTCTTATAGCAATGCAAAATCAGCCATCAAGGGCTTGAAAAATAACCCAATGGATATTGTGATTGTGGACATAAATCTGCCTCCTGGAAAACCGGGTACCTATTGCATTCAGAAACTAAGAAAGGCCTATAAATCGAATCCAAGGATCAAGACAAAATTCATCGTCCTCACATTCAAGGATGAAGACGAGGAAGTTTTTAATGCCTTAAAATCAGGAGCCATGGGATATATGTTGAAGAGCAGTTCACCCTCAGAAATATTGGAAGCTATCAGATCCATCAATCGGGGAGAAGCACCAATGAGCCCTGCCATAAGCAGAAAGGTCGTTTCCTTTTTTCACAGCCCGATTGACATTTCTTTATCAGATCGAGAACAAGAGATCATTGGACTTTTGGCAGATGCAGTCCCTTTAAAAAATATTGCTGACAACTTATTTATTACTATCGAAACGGTAAAATCACACTGTAGCAATATCTACAAGAAATTACACGCAGTGAATAAGGTAGATGCCATTAATAAGTATTTTGGACGAATCAGGTTTCCCTTTCGGTGATTAGAGATAGCATCCATGGTGGGGGAAGTCCCCTGGACTTGGCGAAGAAAATGGAAGAATCAGGAAAGTTGAGCGGCTCATTCTTGATAAATGTGCCGCTCAGATAATGGGCAATTTTTTGGTACTCACGGTAGGATTCGAACCTACGACCCTCGGCTCCGGAAACCGATGCTCTAATCCCCTGAGCTACGCGAGCATTAGCTGTCAAGACAAAGGTACTGATTTCCCAATCATTATGACAAGCTGAGAAACTTTATTTTTTACGGAATAACAGGAATTTGGATTTCTTACTCCCCACCTACCCCTTTTACAAAAAAAGGAAGCCACCATCGGCAGCTTCCCAAATATATAGTCCTCAATACTAGTTCTAACCAATTAGTTCTTCACGAACTTTCTTACTTGCACACCTTTAGCTCCGCTGAGCTTGAGGGTGTAGATTCCATCTTGCCAACTTGAAACATTCCATTTCAATACCTCTCCTGACCTGACAGTCTGTTCCTTCGCCTCCACTGATTGTCCAAGATTGTTGAATACTTCAATGCGAATTTCGCCAAATTCTTCGCCGATTGCAATATTTAGCTGGGTTGAAGAAGGATTTGGATAAATCTTCAATTGGTCAACATCAGACAAGCCTTCATTAGAAGTGATCACACGGTTACCAATTGCATACCAAGTGCCAAACCTCGCAACAGGAATGAGAATGGATGCGTTTCCATTGGCGTTGATCTTATCTGCCGCTAGCGCAATCTGTGCCAATACATCAGAATTCTGATTGTCCTTGGCATTGAAAATCATCGTCCCATCATCGGTAGAGAAGTTTGGATAGCCCAAAACATCGTTATTTGGCCAAACAGTACCTACACCACCACTTTCAATATTCGCAGCAAGTACGTCGATTTTGTTCGTCGCAGGTTCAAAATAATCGAAGGCAATGACGTAAGGAGAGTTACTCGAGAACTCGGCATTGCCTACATTCGCACCCTCCGGCAAGTTGGTAAACAAGGGGGTAATAAGCCCATCAGAAGGGTTATTTGAAGCAGTGTTCCATACACGGATGAAGTTGATGTCCCAATACTCCAGGTCGCCGCCAACCGAAGGATTTGGAATCCGGTTGAAAGCATCATACATCAGGTACTCACCTGTGAAATCCCAGGAAATCGCATCAGCATACAACACGCTCGACACGGTACTTCCTCCTTGCGCAGTAGTGGGAGTGTACAGCTTAAATTGAAATCCACGAACCTGAGAACCGGAGAAGTCAAATATGTAGATACTGGTGTCAATAGAAGTAGAGATCGCAGCCAACCTTAATCCATCCTTGGAAATGGCCACATTGTCCCACTCCGCTGTATTGCTGATCCTGCTTTGCCTACTCCCACTGAAGTTTGGATCAAGCGCCAATCTATAGATATGCTTGTCTTCTCCTACATAGTATCCAAACTGCCCATCATCTCGTACGGACATCCTTGTTTGGGGGGTAGTCTGGGAATAAGCCAAGAAATTGGCTCCAGCTGTATTGGAGTTGTACCATGTATTGTTGTCATTCACATTTACGTCATTGGAGACGATATATTGAGTTCCAGGATTAATGGGTACATCATCTTCGTAGGTGTTTCCACCATTGCTACCAGTACCCCCATTTGGATCTACGATACCCACGGCATCAAATGCGTTTGCAACCGCTTGAGCTACCGCATTTCCAGGCCCTCCATTCAGGTCTTCTGCTGCACGGATGATGGCAAAGCGAGCATCGATGAATTGTGAAGATCGAGTCAAATAAGTGGTCAATGCGCGATAGTAAACTTGCTCTGCAGTAGCTTTAGAGGTATTGGTAGCTACCAGGTAGTAGGCGCGGTTTACAATACCACTATTGATATGTACCCCGCCATTATCCTGAGAACCAGTGTACAGTTCATTCATATTTGCTGGCTGCCAACCAGGGCTATTGAGGCCTGTACCTCCTTGATTGGGATTCTGCATATCCCTTAATGCTCCTGATGGGAAAAAGTTGGTTTTAACTACCTCTTCACCCAATCTCCAGTCATCTCGGTCAATCATGGCACCAAAAATGTCTGCAAAAGATTCATTCAAAGCCCCAGATTGCCCCTGATACTCAAGATTAGCTGTTTCCTGGATCACACCGTGAGACATTTCATGGCCACCTACGTCCTTGGAGCCAGCCAAGGGGAAAAATGCATTTCCACCATTTCCATAAAACATAGCCTTTCCATTCCAAAAGGCATTATCTAGTCCTCCTCCATTTTCATCTGCAACATTCACAAAGGAAACTACATCTCCACCTTCGCCATTGATTGAGTTCCGGCTAAAGGTCGTTCTAAAATATTCATAGGATTCCCGTGCATTGAAATGTGCAGAAACCTCTACGGCATCCCAGCTATTGGGATTAGATGATTCGGCATAGAAGAATGAAGGTGAATTGATGCTTGTATTGTTCATATCACCAGTAAGGATGAAACCACTTCCATCAGCCGGCAGGTTATTGCCAGAGGCAGGTCCTGTATACATCGGAACATTGGTGTCAATCAGGTAATAAGTTCCCGAGGAAACCCACAAATTCAGGTTTCGGTTGATTCCATTCAAATCCTGAGAAGAACCAGTAGCTGGTCCTACGGTACATGTATGGTCATAATGGTTCAGAACAGTTCCTGTTTCTGCATCAATGAAGTATTCCCACCTTCCCAATACATTGGGTCTGACCGTTACATGATAGGCCAAACGATGACGAACTACCCTTCCAGGTAAGCGGTAAATCACCAATTCCGTTTCAGGCTTTGTGTAGTCCAAGACTTTTTTCCAATATTCATTCAACTGCATGACCTCAGTATGGGCTGCAACTGCATCCATTGCTTTCTTTGCTGCTTCTTTGTCATCCAGAACAGGAACGATGTTAGTCACCTTTGGTGTTGGCTGATACCTCCCGCCAAACATTAATTTTTTCCCAGGATAAAAGTGGAAGATCACCTCACTCCCGTACACGGGGATCCCCATGTGAGCTTGTTTCATCCGAACATGAACAATCCCACGGTCAGCTTTTTCACTGTCATCTATGTAGGAAATTTCAAAATCTGTAGTAGGATTATCGATTCCGAAAATATCTTTGTGGTCAGTCAAAAACTGATAAGCCAAAACTCCTTCAATCGAAGCCCCCATTCCCTTACGGAAAGAAAGTTCAGGTACATCAGCTTCGATGTAAATGGGTAAGCCGTCCTCCTGGCTGTAAACCAGCTTCTGTATATCTGTTGGAACAGTTTGCTTTTTATTTCCAAAGGGAATAGACGAAAAAAGCGAGGGAGCTCCCTGGTTAATTTTCCCGTTGTGGCGGATCAGGCTGGCTTTCCCTGGAGGAAGAACGGAGAATTTGGCCTCGCCGCGTTGCTTTTTCTCTTCAAGGGAGCTTTGGGCATGTAGGCTTGCTGTAGCAAGCGATAATAGCGCAAATGCCATCCCCCAAAGCAATAGGTAAATATTTTTCTTCATGTCTTAAATTTTGGTGTCTGATTTATGTCGAAAAGTCAAAAGTTTATGTTGATCTATCGCTGATTTACAGAAAAGGTCATCATTTGTCCATCTTGGTAAAAGCCATCAATGTCTTGTGTAGTTCTTTCAGCGAAGCTGGCACGTCCTGCTTGTCGTCCGCCCAACTGCATTTATGGGAATTCTCACCATCATTGTGCTCAATAAAGTAATTGTAATTGCCATTTTTTTCTACATTCATATCATCAAAACCCATATCCTTGAGCTTTTTCAAAATAGCTTTAGTCTCTTTTTTGGAAAGGCCTGCGACCTGACTTTCCTGCTCAGAAATGGAGTTTTTGTAGAATAATTGGCCATTGGACAAAAGAGAGTAGGTTTCATATTTGCCAGTGAAACCTCCACCTGCCCCAAAAATTATTTTTTCCTTGTTATACTCAGCGGGCGAAGCGTACTGAGTCCCTTTGCATGACCATGAAAGAAAAGACAGCATAAGTAGTAGTGGTAAAAAGATTCTCATAGATGTATAAATTTACATGTTAGGTTCATTGAATTTAGTCAAGCTCAAGATAGTTGAAAAGAATGCTCAAGATCATTTTTCCACACCCATGGCTTCACAAGCAAAATGGCCTATACTTTTGATAATTAGACGTTTTAAAAGTAACAGCTACATCATGTTATTTTTGAAAGACTGGATCTTATGTTAAATCAAATAAGACCGTTCTTCATAATAAATGCAAAAAACAGCATTTATATTACATTCGTCGAAAACTCTCATCATTTATCATCCATAATCTGTATGTTTGCCTTAATCACCCCAAGACAAGTTCAAACACCAATTGAGGAATTCTTTTGGACGGATTAGCTATTATAATGCTCCGCTAACGGCTTTTTCATTCTCAGGTAAAATAAAATGACCTACATTGAGTATTAATATTCAATAAGCAGGTGATGACTCAAATTTAATTGTACCCATGCTCTACCCTTCTGCCCAACTTAGAGGTCAGTTTTATTTCGTCAAGGTAATCGCCTTGATATCAGAGTTTTTTGTGGTTCATCAATCCTGCAAATTAGCCTACTATCTACGCTACAATACATTTGGGCCTGTTGAGGAATTTTACTTTTCCTTCTTTTTGATTTTTGCCTTGGGATGGATCGGAATTTCACTTTCCAGTGATAGCTATGACCCCACCAACCTTGAAAACCTTCAACTTCTGGCTAGGAATTTTCTGGCAACGACCACCCTGCATGTATTTCTTATATTATTCTACATTGTATCTGTCAAGGCACAATACCTCTCCAGGTACTATCTGATTTTGACCTACACCACTACCCTCTTATCTGTCATTTCATTTCGGGCTCTGTTGTTTATTGGCTACAAATTTTTCATGGCCATCAATTACACTACTCGGCAAATTGTCCTGGTGGGAGCTGACCCTATTATGCACCAGTTAAAAGAGTTTTTGACTGAGCAACAAACAGATGTACTTCATTTACTTTCAGAAGAAGAGGACATCGAGGAGGTAAATAGTAAGGCACGTATTTCAAGAGCAGTATCCAAAATCAAGCGCCTACACCAGAAAAAGAAAATATCAGAATTGTATTTCTCTGTGAGCCTGGCAAATGAAAACCTCATTGATGACTTAACTGATTTTACGGATGACAATTTCATCTACTTCAGGATGGTCACAGACCTAAACCCACTGAGACGCAGAAACTTCAGCATTGACTTTGTAGGCCCCTACCCTACCTTGAGCATTCGACAAGAACCGTTGAAGTCATTGGGTGCAATGATCCTGAAAAGGGCCTTTGACATCATTTTTTCCCTGGTGGTAATTTTGCTGGTCTTCCCTATCATTTTCCCCATTGTGGCCATTGCCATCCTTATGGAATCAGAAGGTCCAGTTTTTATCAGGCAGTTAAGGACGGGACGGAATGCACAGAACTTCACCATATTCAAGTTCAGAACCATGTATACCGAGACCGAGTCTGAAGAACAGGCTGTCAAAGGGGACAAAAGAATTACCAAGGTAGGGCGCTTCCTTCGCAGAACCAGTTTGGACGAACTTCCGCAATTCATTAACGTCTTACTGGGAGACATGTCTGTAGTAGGCCCGAGGCCCCACATGGTTTCACATACCCATGAGTATACCGCCAAGATCAACAAATATTTGCTAAGGCACTTTGTACTCCCAGGAATCACAGGCCATGCCCAGGTCAATGGTTTTAGAGGAGGTACAGAAGACCCTGCACTGATGGAAGAGCGTGTAAAATATGATGCATGGTACATCGAAAACTGGAGTATGCTATTAGACATCAAAATCATCTTACAGACCATTTGGCTTGTTTTTAAAGGTCAGGAAAATGCCTACTAGTCCTCCACCACGCTCCCGCCTGAGGGTACTTAATATTGACATCGACAACATCAGTGAAGAGGATTTACTGGATTCATTTCGTGAAGGTGTACTTTTCACTCCCAACATTGACCATCTGGTAAAGCTCCAAAAGAATGAACCATTCTATAAAGCATACATTGAAGCTGACTTTAGAACCTGTGACAGCCGCATTATTCAACTCATTTCCCCCTTTTTCTTTACTCAAAAAATAAAAGCTCAAATCGCAGGCTCGGACTTCTTTCCCAACTTTTGCCATCATCACAGCAAAAATGAAGAAATCAAAATTTTCATACTTGGAGGTAGCACTCCAGAAATCACCTCCAAGGCGGTAGAGAAGCTGAACCAATCTGCCGAACGGGAAATCATCACAGGTGCATACTCTCCCCCATTTGGATTTGAATTGGATGAGGATGAAAACCAAAAGATTATCAAGCAGATAAAGCTTTCCAGAGCCAATGTTTTGGCTGTAGGAGTGGGAGCTCCCAAACAGGAACTCTGGATTCAGAATCACAAAAAAGACCTACCAGGAGTGAAAATGTTCATGGCGGTGGGCAAAACCATTGATTTTATTGCAGGAAGCACCCAAAGAGCGCCCAAATGGATGACAAAGGTCGGCCTCGAATGGCTTTACCGCCTAGGCCAGGAACCCTTAAGACTTGCCAAAAGATACCTGGTGGATGATATGCCTTTTTTCTGGTTGGCTTTCAGACAAAAAATGGGCAATTACAGCAATCCATGGTCTGACAAATAAATTTTCTTTTTGAGGTGGCTTTTATCATTTTCCCCCTTCTCAAAAAGTGTTAAATTGTAACAACACTTCAATAATAAACCCATGGACAAAGAACTATCAAAATGGCAAAAAGAGGTTGAGGAACTTGAGATCGATCTGCAACTTAGCGAAGATGAGATCATCAACTCCTTTGAAAACCACAAAAACAACCTCACTCAAAACATTGATTCTTTCTCTCAGATGGCCAATGAGAAATTGGGAGAGACTGCAAAAGGCCTTCAGACCAAACTTGACGAACTAAGGGTCCAATTGGCATTGGGAAAGGCTGAATCCAAAGAAGCTTATGAAAAGCAGCGCACCGAACTGAACACAGCCTTACACAATGTCTCAGCTGAGTATGACAAGGTAGTGGAACAAGCAGGTGAAACCTTCGAAGAAGCCAAAGAAGGATTGGGAGAGCAACTAAGCAAGTTCCAATCTAAGCTGGATGTATTCAGGTTACACTTCCATCTTGGGATGGCGGAAGCCAAGGATGATTACGAAGAAAAGAAAAAGGAGCTCAATCAGGAACTTGGAAAGATGAAGAGCAAAGTGAAAGAAGCAGAAGAGAAAGGTTCTGATAAGTGGGAAGATTTTGGCAAAGAAATGGGAGAAGCATTTTCTCATTTTCAGGGTGCCATTAAGAAACTTTTTGATTGATAAATACAAGTTGGAAAAATAGACCCATTCGAAATTATCGGATGGGTCTATTATTTTTTTGTGATAACCCTCCAGGGATATGGCCGTTTATTAAAATGAAACTATTTTCATTTACCCATCCATACAGCTGTTAAATAATCCAATAATTGACTAGTTTCACTTGGTCAGAGGAAATCCGTTTCCCTGAAACCTTAATTGTATCAGAAGATGAAGTATGTAGGGATCACATTATTGGCCTTGATTGGCCTTGGGGCAAGTCTTTGGGCACAGCCAAAATCAAATAAGGACCTGATAGAGGTTGTCGTCTTGAAGGATACCCTTCTCCAGAAGGTTGTCAGAGACATTGAACTTGACAAAGACAAGTGGGATTTGTTGCCTGAGATTCGATTTTGGAGAAAGGTAATGAAGCTCGAACCTGAACTTTGCATACTGAACAATGCCAAAACAAGGGAAATGTACCAGATATTTCCTACGATCCTTTATGATACGCTACCCGATGAAAAAAAGCCCATCTTTAAAGACAGCCTGATCAAAATTTTGGACTTAGACCCCAAGACTCCCCTGTATGTCACTTATGGGAAACAAAATTATTATAAGTTTGACAAAATCCTGTCAGATATAAATGAAGGTATTCATTATTTCCATGATGAACAGGTTGATCCCTGGTATGCACAGACCATCCTCTTGATCGAAAGCCCCGGTTTCAGCAGGACCTCACCGACAGGAGCGAGGGGAAGATTTCAACTCATGAAAAGCGTTGCCATTCGACAGGGTCTGAAAGTCAATTCGCAAGTGGATGAACGTGAAGATTTGGAGAAGTCTGCCAGGGCTGCAGCAAATTATATGAAACAGGTCTGTATTCCCCAGGCAAAAAGAATGTTGTTGAGAAGAAGGCATACTATTGACGAAAGCTCACTGGCATTCAGACTTCTGGTAATGCACATCTACCATGCTGGAGCTAGCAATGTCTCGGGTGCTTTGCGACAAATCCCTTATTCATATAAAGAGATGGAACTGATAAAAAAGCTATGGCATACATCTTACCGAGGTTTCAGAAACGCTTCCCAAAATTACTCCCAAATTGCTGTTGCAGCCTTATTAGAACTAAATGAAATTGTAGAGGATCAGTGCAGCATCCTATGTTTGGCAAAATAAAGGAGGCAGGAAAAATTCCTACCTCCACAATATCAAACTAAATTCACACTAATGATTGACTCGATTTCATTTCCTGTTTCAGGCTTTTGATATCCTCGATCAGTTGCTGGATGGATACCTTGGTAAGGCCATTGTAAATACCCCTTATCCGCCTTTTATGGTCTACCAAAATGAAATTCTCTGTATGCAAAAACTCATTTTCCTTTTTTTGCAGTCCAAGGTCTTCCTCCACAAAATATTGCTTCCTTCCCAGGCTGTAAATTTCTTTCTGATCTCCTGTTACCAGGTGCCATTTTCCTGAAACAACATTCCTTGCATCTGCATAAGCCTTCAAAACTGAGACAGAGTCTTTTCGAGGAGTAACCGAATGGGACATCAACAACACTTCATCATCATCCATGAAGGCTTCCTGTACAACTCCCATATTCTCAGTCATTTTGGAACAAATTCCAGGGCAAGAGGTGAAGAAAAAATCCACCACATATATCTTACCTTCGAATGTTTTCTCAGTAATGGTTTCTCCATCCTGATTGATCATTTCAAATGGAGGGATTTGGTGAAAATTCTCCAGAAGGGGATCCGAGGGATCCAACCAATTAGGCGTGAAACTTGCCTCGCTGAAAAATGGCAGGTATTCAACCCTGCTTCCATTTTTTGACTTTTGAGTACAAGCTCCCAACAAAAGAGGGATTAGTGTTATCCAAAAATATCTACTTGGTTTTGAACTGAACGATTTCATTGTTTATTCTGTAACAAAGGTTTGCTCTTTTTAACCCAAAAATTCTCCCATTTTTTGCTTCGTAATTGTTATAAATTTTGCCATTCTCTCTCCAACATTGCTGCAAGCCTTCCTCGCGGCCCATTTCTAACAATCGCTTCTTGAATTTTGCACCACTTTTATACCACTGCCACTGTTCGCCATGAAGTTCCCCAGTCTGATAGTGATTAAGCGAGCGCAAGTTCCCATTTGTCCACCATGACCTTACCTGGCCATGTAATTTCCCGTTTTCATAAAAGGCCTCATAGCTCAACTGCCCGTTAGGAAACCACTTTCTTAGTGTGCCTTGCCTTTTCCCTTCCAGGTATTCGGTCTCCTCAACGAGTGTACCATCTTCCATGCTATCAATCGCAAGTCCGGTAAATGCCTCATTTCGATGAAAGACCAATCCTTTGGCAGGAATCAAATTCAGAGAGTCGACCACTACGGTAGGTCCAGTTTCTACTTTCTCCTCCAAATGCCTAAGCCCATTCTGCCCAAAAATCAATAAGGCAGCAACTATGAAGAAGGGAATATTACTGTATTGCATTAGGTGTACCTTGAAAGTCCCCCGGAAAGATGATATAGAATTGGTTCAGGTAGAGTTCGTTTTGAATGTGGTAGTGATATTCACCATCAGGATTGTGAGGGGTAGGGCCAAAATGTCCGCCCGATTCATCAAGGTCAGATGGATAACTGCCATCATAATCTTTCCTACCATAGATGAAGAAGCCATCTGACATGATACCAATCAAGTTCCCATCATCATTGCTCCATGCCTTTGGCTCAAGATGGTAATGGTAACTTTGCGGGCCTGTGTGTGCCCCTGAATAGTCCAGGGAAACTGAAGCATCATCTAATGGGACATTGGGTCCCTCCTGATCATTGTATATGACTGCCCCACTCACCGCAAAGCCGATGGCTCCCAAGCCTGTAGTTGTTGTAGAAGAGGCCTTCTCCGGACTTGCTGGAACACGAAGTGTATAGCTCCCATTAAATGAATCAATGTAACCAGGGGCCATATTGGCAAAGGAGGTTACCGTGGGTTGTACAAAAAGATCATGCTCCTCGGTAGCAGTTGCAGGAGCGTGATAAGGCGAAGACCAATATGGAGAAGTGTGATTGGGCCATCCGTTGGTTTCAAGGACAACGTCCGAACCATCAAGGTAAATGACAAAATTATCCGAATCAAACTCCTCAAAGGCCTTGTGAAGGCTAACTTCAGTCTCCTCTTCCTCTTCTTCAGTAATTACATTTTCTTCCTGACATCCGCTCAAGTTTAGCCATAAGAATACCACGGCCATCGTGTAGAATGGTAGCTTTTTCATAACTCTCAATTGTTATATTGGGTGATTTTACCCCTTTAAGAGAGTTTTCTTGGATTTGTACTCATTCACATGAAAAAAAATTCATTTACTATATCCTTCCTACAAAAAAATGATCCTTACCGAAGCCATGTGAGTTGGCCCCATCCCTCCAAAAGGGATATTTGTATTGTTTAAACCGCTTTCTCCTATAGGTAATTTCCTCTGGTGGAATCGGAGTACAGGATAGCCTGAGAATACTTATTTGCCTGTCGCCTATGGAATACAAGCGATTTTCGGAAACCAGATTAGGTTGACATAAAAAAGCTTCCTGGGTACTCAGCCTTATTCTATTCTTGTAGGTAAAAATCCCAATGTAGGCATCCCTGAACGTGGAGTCGCTTGAAAGGTATTGGTAAGTAGAATCTTCCAATTTGGAATTGGCATAATCATTTAAAATAATCCTTTCAGCTTTTGCAGGGATAAAACCGTCTTTCGCCTGGATTTCTGACAAAGCAATCACAATGTAGGTTTCAGCTAATTTTGCATATCTACTCTTTTGCATTTGGTCATCATAGGTACACCGACACTCTCTGTAATTCAAAGAATCCAGCACCTTGACCACCACCATGCTATCTCCTTGCCATTTCACCAAATTGATCCTGCCCGAAAGCCAAAACTCATTAGATGAATCCATTCCAGGCATTCCCTTACCTTCACAATGCCTGCCTAGGTCCAATTCCAACAAATATATTTCTTCCCCAACAGCCCCCAAGGGAAACAGCCTATGGGTTAGCTCACCACAACAGGCCAATGACTGACTTACGAAGAATAGGAATGTAAAAAAGGTGAATAAAGATTTCATGTTTGTACTTTTTACCATAAGATCTATTTTGGAAAAAGTTTCCATATTTTTTAGGGATGAGTTAGTTTTTTTGGGTATGTCAGGAAATCAGGAATCATCCTTTGGGTCATTCAGGTTAGATCCTTCACTTCGTTCAGGATGACAAGCTGTCCGTAGGTAATCTTGCCAAAGGCAACTATCCCCTTCCTACACCAAAGGTGTCATCTAGAAGATGGGAGCCTAAAAGGCAACCGACGAAGGATCCTTGTTTCATTCATGTTAAAAACAAAAAAACCTTCCCTCTAAAGAGGGGAAAGGTTTCCAACTTCTTAATCTATTCAGTAACCGCAGTCTGTGAAGGGATCAATATGCCTTGGCAAATAGCACCCGCTGCTTGGATGGCTTGCCAGTTAGCATATCCACGCCATCCTCCTGCTCATTATCTAGTGGAATACAACGAATGGTTGCCTTGGTCAACTCCTGAATCTTCGCCTCCGTGTCAGGCGTTCCATCCCAGTGAGCAGAAAGGAAACCTGGCACATTTGCCTTTAAGGCCTCCTGGAATTGCTCCCAGCTATCGATCTTATGGGTATTGTCTTGGCGATGCTTCAATGCCTTGGCATACATTGCCTTCTGGATTTCATTCAATTTTGGCTGTATGACATCAACAATATTTTCAGGAAGATCAACCACTTCTTTGCTTTGGCTATGGCGGTAAGCAACCTCCATCTTGCCATTGGCAAGGTCTCTCGGCCCAATGGCTATCCTGACAGGGACTCCTTTGAGTTCCCATTCATTGAATTTCCAACCAGGCTTTTTGGTGTCATCATCGTCAACTTTCACCCGGATCCCCGCACTTTTCAAAGCCTTTGCCAATTCGTCGCACTTTTCCAGTACCATTTGACGCTCTTCATCCTTTCTATAAATAGGAACAAAGACCACCTGAATAGTCGCTAATACAGGTGGTAAAATCAATCCGCTGTCATCAGAATGGGTCATGATCAAAGCCCCCATCAACCTTGTAGAAACCCCCCATGAAGTAGCCCATACATGCTCTTGCTTGTTGTCTTTGTTTGCAAAGGTAACATCAAAGGCCTTGGCGAAATTTTGCCCCAGGAAGTGAGAAGTACCACATTGAAGTGCCTTTCCATCTTGCATCAAGGCTTCAATGGTGTAGGTATCCAATGCCCCTGCGAATCGCTCACTTTCGGTTTTTACACCACGGATTACAGGAATTCCAAGGGTATTTTCTGCAAAATCGCCATAGACATGAAGCATTTGCATGGCTTCTTCCCTGGCTTCTTTTTCAGTTGCATGGGCCGTATGTCCTTCTTGCCACAAAAACTCTGCTGTACGAAGAAACATTCTTGTCCTGAGCTCCCAACGAACCACATTCGCCCATTGGTTGATCAGCAGTGGCAGATCACGATAAGATTGAATCCAGTTTTTATAGGTTGACCAAATGATGGTCTCGGAAGTAGGCCTAACAATTAGTTCCTCCTCCAACTTGGCATCAGGATCAACGACAACCCCCTTGCCGTCCGGATCATTTTTCAGGCGATAGTGGGTAACTACTGCACACTCCTTGGCGAAGCCTTCGACGTGGTCAGCTTCTTTTGAAAGAAAGCTCTTTGGAATGAACAACGGGAAATATGCATTGACGTGTCCAGTATCTTTGAACATTCCATCCAGGGTCTGCTGCATGCGCTCCCAAATGGCATAGCCCCATGGTTTGATGACCATACAGCCACGAACCTCAGAATTTTCAGCCAGGTCAGCCTTGCGTACAAGTTCGTTGTACCAATCCGCATAATTTTCACTGCGGGAAGTGAGTTGATTGCCTTTTGCCATGATTGATTATATGGAAAATGATCGGACGAATCCGCGAAATACGAAGTCAAAATTAGCAGACCCGAAGGGGAAAACAAACATGCTAATTTCTATTTCGTAAAAAATTGACAGGTATCTATAAAGAAGATAGGCCAAAAAGAGGGGTGGTGAAGCAAAAGGATTAACCCGAATGCTCATTTAAAATACACACTTGTCAAATTTTGGTTTCATTTTTCCTTAATTTTCAGCATAATGTGATTACATTTAATAGAATTAGACGTCTACTTTATAAATACTTCGTCTTATTAATTTCTATTAATTGGAAATACTTAACTGGACTAATTTTACATACCAGAACACAATGAAATATATCAAACTTTTACTTATTCCCGCTGTAGCTGTCCTCCTGGCAAGTTGTGCCACACCGAGGTATGCCTCCAGCTCGGAATATGATGATGTTTACTACTCATCAAGCGATCAAACTACCCCCTTGGCTGAAACAAGCCTCGACAGGACTCCTAGAAACGATTACAATGACAGCTATTACAGAAATCCTGATGCTTACAGGGAGCCTGTAAATAGTTACAATGATTATTACCAGGATGATGACTTCTTCTATTCAAGAAGAGTCAGAAGATTCAACCAATCAAATAGGGCTTCCTGGAGATATTATGACCCCTATTATTCCAATGACCTTTACTTCGTACTGGGAAGCAATTCATTCAATCGTTGGAATAATAATGGTTGGGTAAACTGGAATAGCCCAAGATTTGGCTCATACAATGGTTGGAACAACAATCCTTCTTGGAATGATCCATTTTACAATGGCTTCAACCAATTTGGTTCTTGGGGATGGAATACTCCTGCTTACTACAACCCATGGGTAAATGCCTATTACGGATACAATCCAGGTTTTTATAGCCCTTACAACAGAGGCTTCAACAACGGCTTTGGTTTCAATAATTTCGGTCCTGGTGCATATTATTGTCCCCCTGTAACCTCAAGAGGTTGGTCAAACTTTAACAGAACCACCAGGAATACCCGTGCGACTTATACCAGTCAGCGTACGAATACGCAGTCTAACAGAAGTAGAACAACTTACACCAATTCAAGGCAGAACGCCAATACCCGTCCAGGTACCAGCAAGCCTAACACTGTAAGAACCCGAACTGCCAATACTGCAACAAGAAACAGTGAATACTTACGTCCAAGGACTACAAACGAATTGAACAGTAGAACCTCTTCCACCACCAGAACAAGGGTTAATACGACAAGACCTTCTAATACAGGAAGAAATTCTACCTATCCTTCGAGGACGACCACGAACAGCCGTAACAATACGAGCACAAGGAATACTAGAACCTATCCTAACAGCCGTAACAATACGAGTACAAGGCCTTCAAGGACAAGCACTCCTTCGCGTACGACTGCACCTAGGACAAACTCAAGGAACAACACCAACTCAAGACCTTCGAGGACTTCTACGCCTTCAAGGACAAGCACTCCATCGAGGAGCCGTAACAATTTCAACTCTACTCCATCGAGAAGCAAGAGTAACTTCAACTCAAGTAGTTCTTCAAGAAGATCGTCGAGCATCAGCCCATCAAGCAGATCAAGCCGCTCATCTTCTTCCAGAACCAGCAGTTCTAGGTCTAGACGCAATAAGTAAATAAAGATACACGCTTGTACAAAGGGTCGGGGTTATCTCCGACCCTTTCATTATTTTAAAGTTGTAAGTTAATTTGGACTCGCAATTCGGGACGTTAACCAATACTCATTACAAGACAACCCTTTACAATGAAGACGATAAATATATCATTAACCCTATTTCTTATCTTCTTTAGCACACTGTCCTTTGCTCAAAATGAGCTGGATGCCTATCGTCACAGCCAAACTCAATTGAGGGGTTCGGCAAGGATGCTTGGCATGGGAGGAGCTTATTCTGCTGCTGGAGCTGATATAGGGGCTACTACACTTAACCCCGCAAGTTTGGGACTTTTCAGAAGCTCAGCCTTTACCCTTACGCCTACCTTTTCACTGGGTACGGTTGAAGGACAATTCATCAATCAGGCCCAAAATGGAAGGAGCAATTACTTTGGTATACCCAACTGGGGAATGGCATTTACGACCGTAAACTATTATGATGAAGAGAGCAAAAGAAAGAGCGGTAAAAAAATAAAGTCCTACTCTTTTGCCTTTGGTCATAACCAAACCGAGAACTATCACTCAAATTCACTGGTTCAGGATGCCTTCAATGAATTCAGTTCTATCACCAACAACTTTGCTGAACAAGCACAGGGGATTCCATTTAGTGAATTGGAAAACCTGGATTCCAGGGCTGGCCTAGCGCTGAGGTCATTGATGATCGAGGTAATCGCAGATCGATTTGATAGCGTTGACTATTATGGCGCTGCGGACAGAGGAATGATCAATCAGACCGTTCAGATCGAAGAAACGGGAAAAAGGAATGAATGGTTTGCTGGAATTGGGGCAAACATGAATGACAAATTCTTCATTGGGGCTTCCATAAACCTCGAACGACTCAGATACGAACAACGATTTGACTTTGCGGAGGAAGATGTAAATGAAATGTATGAGTTTTTGGATAATCAGGAAAACAATGGTTTCCCACTTGAGATTCCCTTTGTGAGACTGATTGCCACCGATACATTTTCTACTTCAGGGCTAGGGTTTGGAGCAACTGTGGGATTGATTTACCGCCCCATTGACCAGGTCAGGTTATCATTTTCAGCCCAGACACCTACCATTTATACACTTACTGATAGATTTGATAATATTTTTACGACTGTCATCCAAACCACAACAGGGACTGAAGAACTACAAGAAATCCCCTTGGCAGAAGGTGAATTCAATTACAACCTTACTACACCCTTTAGGGCCACGGGCGGTTTGATGATTTTGATAAAAAAATATGGATTTATTTCTGCTGATGTAGAGTACGTAGATTACTCAAGCTCAAGGCTTAGCAGTACAGAAACGAATGTCAACAATCCTGGGTTTGTATCTTTTTCAGAAGAGAATGCAGCAATTCTTAATGATTATACGTCAACAGTAAACATTAGAATAGGTGGCGAAGCCAGATTTGACATGTTCAGATTGAGGTTAGGTGCCGCAAGGTATGGAAGCGGTTTGAGTAATGACCTAAGGCAGTATCTCGATGACACTGACTTGGAAACGATAAGGACGATTGACAACAATCGCATATTTTTAACCGGGGGAATAGGGATCAGGCAACGGAATTTCTTTGCAGACGTTTCTTTGGTAAATATGCGACAACAAAATAAGGTTACACCTTATACCTTAGATAATCCGGACGCATTTCAACCTACTTTCGTTACCACCAGGATTACCAATAACATTAGCGGAACTATTGGTTTTCTGTTTTGATTAGGAAAAATTATCTCGCGTATGCAGCAAAGCTACCTCTTGTTTGAAACGTACTAATTTATTTTTTGGAGGAGCTATGAGAAATCCTATTAACCAGATTGTCTCCGACGAGTTGTATGATACGTTGGTTAGACTCAACCTATTAAATCAAAAGGTAATTCGCGATTTTGAAATTAAGCGCAATTATCTATGCCTGCGAAAACAAGGTTTTCGTGCTGCAGAAGCCATTGAAGAAGTTCTAGAGAACTATCCCTATCTTCAATTTGACACCGTCAGAAAGATCATCTACAGTGTCAAATTACCCGAAGAAGTCAACGACGCCCAAGCCTGTGCCTGAAAAGCACTGGTTTGAAAAGAAAACACTAAAAAAAAGGCTGTGAACCTATTCCCCTCACAGCTTTTTTTTCGTTTTTGATCCTCTTCTTTTGGAGGAATTTTCCCCAGAATAGATTTCTTCCAATTTTTTGCTCAAAGCAGCCCCTCTCAAGCCTTTGGCTATGATTCTTCCTTCAGGATCAATGAGGACGGTAGCTGGAATGGAATGAACGCCATATGCCCGGGCAGCCACAGAACCGAATCTCTTCAAATCACTAACATGAAGCCATTCGAGTTGGTCTTTTTCGATTGCTTTAACCCAGGCATCCTTAGACCTGTCCAGGCTTACGCCAAGGATTTCAAATCCTTTATCTTTGTAAGCAGCATATGCCTTTCTTACATTTGGGTTTTCCCTTCTACAGGGCCCGCACCAGCTGGCCCAAAAGTCTACCAACACATAATTGCCCCTTAGATCTGAAAGGGATAAGGTATCACCCTCTGGGTTGGGTAGCTTAATGTCAGGTCCTATGGCACCAATCATCCTGCTACGGATGGGTGCTGTTTGCTTTTGAAGGCTCTGCGTAAATACTGGGTTGAGCTTGGCATATTCGGCCATATAACGATCCGCAAGGATAATGAACATATCCTCATTGGATCTCTGGAAGCCCTGAATAAGGCCAAGTAAGGCTCCTTTATGACCTTTCACTCCAATTCCTCTTAATTGGTCAAGGTACATATCCACGTATTTCAACTGCGCCTTGGGTGCCATCCCTAGTTGTCCCAAATTTTGGGCATAAGACCTAAATGCATCCTGAATATGAGGGTTTTGATCATGAAATGGATCGGTAAAATCTACGAACTGGAAGTAATAACCAGCCAGATAGATTGCTTCATTATTGATAAGTTTCCTACCATAGCCAGCAAAACTTGGAAAAGTCTGCAAAGACAAAACCTTGCTAACTGCAGGATAAGCACTTCTTAATTGGTTGAAATAATTCAATTTTCTATTATCCAGATCCATAAACATGGAATCGAGGCTCTTTAAATCCTTCCTTTGTGCCCTGGCCCTTCTGTATGAAGTGTAAAGTTGATTGGCTTCCTTACCAAAACTTTCATTTTGCTTGGTAGCCGCTTCAAGAGCTTGATTATTTGGAGAAACTACTTGCGCTTTGGACAAAACCGGACAGCTCCCTACAATTTGAATCACAGGATCTCCTGCAAACAGGATCAACCTGGAGTTCTGGGGTCTACCTCCTCCAATGAAATAAAAGCCCTCAGGAAAATTGGAATTCAGGCTTACATTAAGACTTTTGATCGAGTCTCCCCCCTGGAGAGGAATTTTCCCCAACACGTCAATGAGGTTTCCATTCAATTGGAAAAATAATAGGGAATCAGTCTCACAATCTGTAAGGCTCCCCTTAAGCTGGATATTTGCCTGAGCAGATAAGCAGCCCAAAGCGAAAGAAAAAAGGGTAAAGAAAAGTAGTTTTTTAAGCATAGTTATCTTCTTGAAGAATACTCTCCTTGTTTTTCTTACAATAAAATACGGAAACTCCCTCAATTAAGGCTGGGGTCTGTTGGATAATTGGACAGAACATGGAATTTTTTACCCATGCTTCTCAAAACTTTTTGCCACAGTTGTTCCTGCTCATTGCCAAAGACAAAATCAATGTTGTGAGGGGCGACTATCCAGGATTTTTCAGATAACTCGCGCTCCAGTTGCCCCGGTCCCCATCCTGAGTAACCTACGAAAAACAGGATATTTTCATCTCTGAGGGTTCCAAGCATCAATTTCTCTCTGATTTCCATAAAATCTCCACTCCAGTACATGTTTTCGACTACAGGTCGACTCCCTTTAAGTTGGGCATCCATGTGTACATAATGAAGGGTATCTTGTTCGACCGGACCACCGACAAAAACTTCTGCACGGCTTGTGGGAAAACCATCTACCAATTCATGGACTTGCTTATTCAAGCTTCGATTGAGGACAAAGCCCAGGCTTCCTTCCTTATTGTGTTCAACAAGTAGGACTACGCTCCTTTGGAAGTTGCTGTCCATCATGAAGGGCTCAGAAATCAGAAAGCGACCCGGAAGGGGCTTATAGGCACTGGTAATCATAAGATAAGAACTTTTGGATTAGACAATTGCAAGGGAAGTTGGCTAAAAAGGGGATTTATCAAAGACTGGCTTAAAACGAATCCCCTTACCAATAATACGAAATGATTGCCTAATTGGTAGTCCTTATTCTGATAAAAGCTTCAAAAGTACGCCATTTGACCAACCGAAACCATCTTGTAATGGATACTCTCCTCCACCTGCTTCCAGCCCCATATCCAAGACATTGTACTTCTCCACCATTTTCCCTGTAGCCTTATATACTTTGGTATTTAGGTTTACCCATCTATTTTTAATGGTATCAGCCAGAACATCCATTTCATAGTTTCTCAGGCCTTTTATGCTCACCCATTGCAAAGGCGCCCAACCATTAGGCCCGTCCCACTGCTGGCCGCTGATGTTGGGAGTGGTCAGTAAACCTCCGGATTTCAGAAAATCCTTCCCTAGTCTTTCTGCAACTTTTTCTGCCTGTGAGGGGCTTGCAATGTTTAGAAACAGGGGATACATCATCGCCAATGAAATCCTTCCTGTAACTTTTCCTTCTACAAAGTCATAGTCCTGGAAAGCCTGACTTTTTGAGTCCCAGTTATAGGTCAGAATGGCTGCCTTGCGGTTGGCGGACATTCTTTCCATCTCGGTCCTTTTCTCGTCATTGCCATTGGCTTCATATGCTTCAGCCAGAAGGGTCTCCAGGTGATAAAGCAATGCATTGAGGTCTACAGGAACTATTTCAGTGGTGTGGATGGTTCCCAAGTTTTGGCCATCTCTAAACCAGCGGGTACTAAAGTCCCAACCTGACTCACAGGCTGCACGCAAATCCGTATAAAGTTGTTCCTTATCTCTTCCAGTAGTATCAGCCAGGTGGACATCCTCCGCATATGATTCTGCTCTAGGACCTGGAAGGTCGTCCCAATAGCGGTTCATGATGACATCATCCCCTATTCTTACTACGCGCTTTATCGCAGGATTCTCTTCGCTCAATAGTTCCTTCCCCTTCATCCAAAAGTTGTACTCTTTTTCCAATGCAGGCAGGAACTCCTGTAAAACTTTGGGTTCCTCTACTTCCATAAGAAGTTTTACCATTAGGGAGAAAAAGGGAGGTTGGGACCTACCGGCAAAATAGGTTCTATTTCCATTTGGAATAAAGCCCATCTCATCAATCAGAAAAGCAAAATTCTCAACCATGTTCCGGATCAGGTATTGGGAACTGTCAGACACCTGAAGTCCAAGCATGGTAAAATAGCTGTCCCAATAGTAAATTTCTCTAAACCTTCCACCTGGGGCGATATAAGAATTAGGTAATGGAATTTTGGTTCCTTCCCCTGCCTTATCAGGCTTTCGGGTCAATACTGGCCACAAACTATTGATATGTTCTGCGGGAGATTTACTGAGGTCAGCCTTGAAGTTGGAGCTAAGGCTGGGCGGTAAATCAAAGTTATCCTGGACAAAGGATTCTAAAGCCTCTTTGTCCATTTCTTTTACTGAACTTTTGTCCTGAAAAAGTGCATTGATGGCTGCTGGATTTTTCTTTGGAATGCAATCTGTAAAAGTTTTTGAATCTGGAAAAACCCTGGCCATCTGAACTGCCTGGAATAGCTGTGGAAAAGCTTTTTCCATGGCAATAGGGCCATCTGCAGTATTTATATCCTGAGAGGGGGAGCTCTTTTTACATCCTGATGATAATAGAAAGAATAAGGCTACAAGTAGAAAAGTGTAATTTTTAATTTGCAAGGCTCGCATTGTAGTGATTTTGCAGCAAAATAAGGATAATCGGAATGATTTGGTAATTCCTTGGAACCTCTCGTTCTGGTTTATTCCAAAATTGCCCGTGTTCATTCCTCAAAATCCCGGTTTGAAGGATACTTTGTGGTACAGGCGCTTATTATGGGGCATATTGAAAGTGTAATCAAATAACCATTGCTATATCAATACCCTATAAAAAGCCTAGTACGATGACTGTTCAACCTCTATTTAATCCCCTGGAAAAAAATGCTCACCTGATCGAATTATGTAAAAAAGGAGATCGAAGGGCCGAGCATCAGATTTATCAGAAATACCTTCGCGCGATGAGCAGAGTGGCACTCCGAATTACCGGGGATGAGATGGAAGCAGAAGATGTGATTCAGGAAGCATTCGTAAGAGCTTTCAGAAACCTGACCAATTTCAAAGGTGAAGCAACCTTTGGGGCATGGTTGAAAAGGATCGTCGTAAATACTTCCATCAATCATGTCAAAAGAAGAAAGGCAGAATTCGTACCCCTGGAGCCAGAAAGGCTGGAAGTAGTAGAAGACTACGTTCCGAGGTATGTGTCTACCTACACAATGGAAAAAATCAAGGAAGCAGTAGAAATGCTTCCCGATGGATATAGAACAGTCTTTTCGCTTTACCTCTTTGAAGGATACGACCATCAAGAAATTGGAAACATCCTGAATATCAGTGAGGCAACCTCCAAATCACAATTTAGCAGAGCGAAAAAGAAATTACGAGAATTGTTGGCCGCTGCATAGCAGCAGTATGATCGGGTAGATAGTTAGTGGGCCAGGCATTTTGCCTGGCCTTTTGCTATTTGAATCCCTGCATAGTTGGTATTTGCCCCTTTTGCGACTTCTTCCCACCAAAACACAGCTGTATCACTGACAAAAGTCATGTATGTCTCCTTGTCGCATCATCATCATTCCATTGACCCCTTTCTATTTTTGGTATGTACCCTGACATAGGGAAGTTAATCCATCATTCATCTAATCTTTGCAAAAATGGACACACAGTATTCAACATCAGTTATACAGCGAGGGCAAAGCAAGGTTAAAAATATCTTATTCCCCACCGACTTCTCCTCCCATGCCATGAAGGCTTTTACTTATGCCCTGAATGTAGCCGACCAGATTGGTGCCAACATTTACCTTTACCATGCTTACCATTATGCGGCTACGGGTGAATTCTACATTGTACCAGAATTGATTCAACAAATTCATACAGAATTAAAAGAATCTGCCCTAGATGAATTTCAGGATTATGAAGTTAAAGCCAGAGAAGTTTGTAAGAATCCATTTAACCTGGCTTTTCGTGCAGATGCAGATTTTGCGGTAGAAGGAATTTTGAGGACAGCAAACGAAGTAAGTGCTGACATGATCATCATGGGGACAGAAGGTGCTGCAAACCTGATGGAAAGATGGCTAGGAAGTGTAAGTTCACAAGTAATTGAAAGAGCTGATATACCGGTTTTAGTGGTTCCAAAGGATTTCAAAAACAAGGAAATTGACAACATTGTTTATGCGACTAATTTTGAGGAACCTGGATTGAACTTTCCAGATGAGGTCATCTTGTTGAGAGACAAGCTCAAGTCCAAGCTTACTTGCCTACATATCAGGTCTTTGAGTGAGCAGAAAGAAGATAGTTATACCTCTCAACTGGATCTGATAAAGGAGCTTACCAAAGAAAATGGCGTTTCTTACAAGATTCTTCATGGCGTAAATCCATGGGAAGGGATTCAGGATTACCTGGAGGAGGAGCATGTTGACCTGCTTGTCATGTTTACCCATCATCATAGCCTGATTGAGAAATTACTCAATGGCAGCCTGACCAGGAAGGCCATTTTACTCTCTAAGGTTCCAATCCTCGTTTTACACGCCTAGGCACAACATACTGAAAAATGAATAGAATTCTGGTTCCAATAGATTTCTCACCCGCTTCAATCTCAGCCTGGAAAACTGCCTTGTATTTTGCAAGGATTTTCAGGGCTGCGGTCAGGGTGATCCATGTCTGCCCTAAGGGATTTTGGGAACCATATATGCCTTTGCTACTTGAAACTGCATTGAGAGAACAGCGAGAGGAAGAGGCAAAAACAGCTTTTGGCAAGTGGTTGGACAAATGGTCTGTAAATGGGGTTATTGAAATTCAACATGACCTCCTTTACGGAGACGTAGACCAAACGATTTTGAGAGTGGCCAAAGACTGGAAGGCTGATCTTCTGGTGATGGGAAATAAAAAGGATATCCAGCTCAAAAAAAAATGGCTGGGGAGTACTGTGGCTGCAGTACTAAAAAAATGCGAACAGGAGGTCTTGATTGTACCTGATGGCAAAGAGATAAATTCTATAGGTTCCATGACTTTTGCCATGTCCTTTGAAGAAGAAAGGGTGGAAGCCATTGAAAGTGTTCTGCTGTTTTCTGGACGGATCGGATCAAGGCTTACTTGCCTGAACATTCATAAAAAAAAGCAGGAGGAAAAGGGCATTCCGAAGGCAGAAATTCTCAAAAGAGCCTACAAGCAGGAACTCAAAGAGGGACTAATTCAATTTGATTCAGTCATTGACAATGATTTTGAAGAAGGAGTCAAGAAATATTTACATCTCCATCCAGCGGATCTACTGGTACTAATGGGTGAAGAGAGTGATGGACTTTTTAATATATTCTCTCCTCAGAGCCAGGCAGAAGAATTGGTTGGGAGTAATCAGTTACCTGTCTGGGTACTCCCCAATCAACATGCAGAACTTGGGCAACTCATTCAAGGTTGGAATAAGGACAATTATTGAGCAGGACGATAATTGGTCTAATTTTGTCAAGAATTTTAGCTTTCCAGGCAGGTCATTTGAATAATATTTCATATAATGAATCTCTAATTTTTGATTAATCATTTTTCAGTATTTATCTTGAATTCTCCTCCAATTAACAGCATTCTAGACGGATTTATTTTCAACCAGGCCATAGAAGGCATGCTGTTGGCAGGGCGTGATGGCAAAATCATTCGGATCAATCCTGCCTGCCTCAAAATTTTGGGATATACATCAGAGGAGGAACTTATTGGAAAAGAAATTGAAGTAGCCATACCCAACCTCCACCGCAATCAACATAAAGAACATAGGAATAAATATTTTAGACATCCCCATCCCAGGGCGATGGGAGAAAATCTTAACCTCAAAGCATTGAAAAAAAGTGGAGAGGAAATTGAGGTGGAGATTAGCCTTAGTCCCCTTGAAACCAAGGATAACTTTTTTGTCCTGGCTCATGTGATGGACGTAAGCCTTAAAAGAAAACTGCAAGATCAACACCTGACCAACGAAAAACTCCTACACAGCATCATTCAAAATGCAGTGGATGGCATCATCACCATTGATGAGCGTGGCACGATCGAAAGCCTTAACCCAGCAGCAGCTTACTTGTTTGGGTATAAGCCAGAGGAAGTTTACGGAAAGAATGTAAAAATTTTAATGCCAGAGCCCTACCATTCCAGCCATGATGGCTATATAGAGAACTATCAAAGGACGGGAGAACGGAAAATCATAGGCATAGGCAGGGAAGTCATGGGAAAAAGGAAGGATGGAAGTACCTTTCCCATCAAGCTAAGTGTAAGTGAGGTTATCGTAAAGGATAGGAAGATTTATACTGGCATCATCCATGACATCAGTAGTATGAAAGAGGCGGAACAGAAGCTTAAGGATTACGCCCAGGAATTAGAGCGAAGCAATCGCGAATTGGAGGATTTTGCCTATGTCTCGAGCCATGACCTCCAGGAGCCGCTAAGGAAAATCCAAGCTTTCGGCAACTACATTCAGGACAGGGAGGCCGCAAACCTTAGTCCCAAAGGGAAGGATTACCTGAATCGCATGCTGAACGCAGCTTCTCGCCTTCAAAAGTTGATCAATGACCTATTGAGTTACTCTAGGGTTTCCACCAAAGCCCAACCCTTTAAGGAAGTCAATCTCAATAAGATATTGGGCTCAGTATTGTCTGACCTGGAAATCCTTATCCAGAATCAAAATGCCAAAATACTGACTGAGGAATTACCGACCATTGAGGCAGACGCCACTCAAATGGGACAATTGTTACAAAACCTTATATCGAATGCCATTAAGTTTGGCAAAGAAGGGGTCGCCCCAATGATTCAAATCGAATCCAGGGTTCATGAAATCGAGGGTAATGACATGAAACGTAAATGGGTCAGCATCGAAGTCAAAGACAATGGGATCGGATTTGACCTCAAATACAGTGAGAAGATCTTTTCTATTTTTCAGAGACTTGAAGGCCGAAAATATCCTGGCTCAGGTGTCGGCCTTTCGATTGTGAAGAGGATCGTCCATAGACATGGAGGGAACATTGAGGTGGATAGTGAAAAAGGAAAAGGCACTACATTTAGAATTTATCTCCCGAAAAAACAGGCTTTCAAAAAAGTTAACAATGACTGAAACCAAGTTGAAAGACATTAACTATAAAGATCCTCATCAATCAATCATTATTCTGATTGCAGAAGATGATGAAGAGGACAGAATGTTGCTTCAGGATGCCATGGAAGAGGGCAAACTGGCTAATAAGTTGTTTTTCGTTGAAGATGGCGAGGAATTACTGGATTATCTTCAAGGAAAGGACAAGTATCAGAACAGAGACCTATTCCCTTTACCAGGTCTTATTCTTCTGGATTTGAACCTGCCAAAAATTGATGGTAGAGAAGCCTTAAAAATCATAAAGGCTGACCCAATACTCAAGAGAATTCCTGTAATTGTCCTTACAACTTCCAAGGCAGAAGAAGACATTGTCAGGACTTATGACTTAGGAGTCAACTCTTTCATTACCAAACCGGTAAGTTTTGAAGGACTGGTAGACGTAACCCAGACTTTGAGCCATTACTGGTTTGAAATTGTAGCTTTACCGCCCAGAAAATGAATTCACTCACAGGCGAAATAATTGAAGAAGGCCTTATCTCAATCCTACTTATTGATGATGATGAGGAGGATTATTTGATTACCAGAGACATCATTGAGGACATCAATCACAAAAAATTTACGGTAGACTGGATTGATAGTTATGAAGAAGGCATCAGAATTATGTCCCACAAAATTCACGATGTCTACCTGGTAGATTATCGCCTTGGGGCTTTTACTGGCCTTGATGTTCTTCAACATGCCAGTGAAATCGAGTTAGAGAGGCCTATTATTTTACTTACGGGTCAAGGAGATCTGGAAATTGATCAATTGTCAACTGTAAAAGGAGCCTCGGATTATTTGGTCAAGAATGAGCTTACGCCAGATAGGTTGGAGAGGTCTATGCGATTCAGTATAAAACAATACACCAACCTTCTCAAAATCAAGCAACTCAATCAGGATCTTGAAGAGAGAGTAGCAGCCCGTACAGATGCATTGGCGATGGCCGTACAAAAGCTAGAGAAACAAATCAAGGACAATAAGGCCAAGGAAGAGCAGCTAAAGAAAAGCGAAGAAGAATTGAGAAAAGCACTAGCCAAGGAGCAGGAAGTCAATGAGTTAAAGTCAAGATTTGTATCCATGGCCTCCCATGAGTTCAGGACTCCACTTGCCACTATTCTTTCTTCCATATCCCTCATCCAAAAGTATGACAAGGCTGAATATCAGGACCGAAAAACCAAACACATCAATAGGGTAAGATCCAATGTCCATGCCCTTAACAGCATTCTGGATGACTTCTTGTCACTCTCCAAATTGGAGGAGGGGAAGATTTCGACCCACATGGAATATGTCAAGTTGAGGGAGATGATGGCGGACCTACAGGAAGAGATGAACTTACAAACCAAGCCTGGCCAAAAAATTATTTTGGATTATGAAGGTGATGAGGAATATCTTTGGATGGATGGACATTTGATAAGGAATAGTTTGACGAATCTTTTATCCAATGCCATCAAATATTCAGCTGAGGAATCCATCATCCAAATGATTGGAAGGGTCAAGGATACCAAAATCAGCATAACTGTAAAAGATGAAGGAATTGGCGTTCCTTTGGAAGAACAAATTCATCTGTTTGAGCGCTTTTTTCGCGCCCGGAATGTTACCCATATCAAAGGTACTGGTCTGGGTTTAAGTATTGTAAAACGATACGTAGACATGTTGGGAGGGGAAATCACCTTTCATTCGGTTCCAAACGAAGGAACATCATTTACCATACATCTGAGCAAAAGGAAACCAACGCAATGAAAAAGATTCTACTAATTGAGGACAATGAAGAAATGAGGGAAAATACCTCAGAGATTCTTGAAATGGCTGGTTACGACGTCATTACCGCTAATCACGGAAAAGATGGAGTATCCTTGGCAGCAAAGGAGGATTTTGACCTGATTGTTTGTGATGTAATGATGCCCGAACTCGATGGCTACGGGGTGTTGCATATGTTGAGCCGTAATCCTGTTACAGCTAAAATTCCTTTTATCTTCCTTACTGCCAAGGCAGAAAAACAGGATTTCCGTAAGGGAATGAGCATGGGAGCAGACGATTACATCACCAAGCCATTTGAGGAGATTGAGCTTCTAAATGCCATTGAAATCAGGCTCAGAAAAAACGAGAGCTTACAAAAAGCTATCTCGCGTGATGCAGAGGGTTTGAATAACTTTTTCAGTGAAGCCAAAGGACTGTCTGCACTGAGAGAACTTTCTGAGGACAGAGAGGCCAGGTATTACCGAACCAAGGACATTATTTACCAGGAAGATACTTTCCCTCAAGCCTTACTTTTTATCAATAAAGGAAAAGTAAAAACCTATAAAACAAACGAGGATGCCAAGGAGTACATCACCAGCCTCCATAAGGTCGGAGATTTCCTGGGATACCATGCCCTGCTTTCTGAAACAGGCTATGCTGAGTCGGCTATGGCATTGGAAGAAACAGAGTTATTGATCATTCCTAAGCAAGACTTCTTTGCTTTGGTTTACAATGACAGGGATGTCTCACATAGATTTATTAGGCTTCTAGCCAATGACCTAGAGGAAAAGGAAGAGCAGTTGCTGCACCTTGCCTATGATACGGTAAGAAAGCGTGTCGCAGATGCCCTATTACTCCTTCAAAAAAGATATCAGGATCCAAATGAAAAGGAATTTGCCATGCCGATTTCCAGAGAAAATCTGGCAAGTTTGGTTGGAACGGCCAAAGAATCAGTGATCCGTGTCCTCTCAGAATTTAAAGGCGACGGCCTGATTACGACCAATCAAAGCGAAATAAAAATCCTTGATACCCAGGGACTTGAAAAGATTCGTTATTAAGTCAGACCCATAATAAAAAAGAGGAGTCCCTATCCGAAGGGACTCCTCTTTTTCTTAAAATAGTTGATTTAGTTGTTCTGGGATTCATCATACTCGATATTCGCAAAAAAAAGAAAGATGAAGCTTTGGGACAAGGGAATCAGCCCTAATGAAGCACTTGAGAGTTTTACTGTTGGAAAGGATCGTGAACTAGATCTATTCCTGGCACCTTTTGATGTCATTGGCAGCCTGGCTCACGTAAACATGCTTTGTAAAATTGGCCTGCTATCGCAAGAAGACTACGATGCTATCCAGTCTGAGCTTAGGCTTATCTATGAAGAAATTGAGAAGGGCAATTTTACCATAGAAGATCAAATTGAAGATGTTCATTCTCAAGTTGAACTAATTCTTACCCAAAAATTGGGAGATACCGGAAAGCGTGTTCATAGCGGACGGTCAAGAAATGACCAGGTACTGGTTGACTTGAAGCTGTTTTTTGTTGCTGCCTTAAAGGATCTTGTCAAGGAGATTGAAAATCTATTTCATACCCTTCAACTACAAAGTGAAACATACAAGGAAGTCCTCATGCCTGGCTACACCCATACCCAGGTAGCCATGCCTTCCTCCTTTGGTCTATGGTTTGGATCATATGCAGAAAACCTGATAGAAGACCTTCACTTTTTCCTTGCGGCTTTTCGTGTGGTAGACCAAAATCCATTAGGATCAGCCGCAGGCTATGGCTCTTCCTTTCCCCTGGATAGAAGGCATACAACTAAATTACTAGGTTTCTCAACCCTAAGCTATAATGTAGTACACGCCCAAATGGGACGTGGCAAAACCGAAAGAAGCATTGCTTTTGCTCTGGCAAGCCTGGGCTCGACCCTGAATAAAATGGCGACTGATGTGTGCTTATACATGAGTCAGAACTTTGCCTTCGTGAGTTTGCCGGATGAACTGACAACAGGTTCCAGCATCATGCCCCATAAAAAGAATCCAGATGGTTTTGAGATTCTTAGAGCCAAATCTAATCGACTCCAGGCCCTTCCTGCTCAACTTTCGATGATTACCACCAATCTGAGTTCGGGATATCACAGGGACTTACAACTCACCAAAGAATTGGTACTACCAGGTATTTTTGAAGCGATGGAATGTCTGCAAATGGCCAATCTCATGATCAAGGAAATCAAGGTGAATCCACACCTTCTTGAGAAGGATACCTATAAGTATATTTTTTCTGTTGAGGCAGTCAACAAGTATGTTTTGGAAGGCATGAGTTTTAGAGAAGCCTACAAAAAAATAGGAAAAGAAATCCAAGAGGGAAGCTATCAAGATGCTAAAAGCGTTGCTCATACCCATGAAGGAAGTATCGGGCAACTGTGTAAGCAGGAAATACTTGAGAAATTTCAAAAAGTCAGGACTGAATTTTCGTTTAAAAACTTTGAATCAGCCTGGGAAAAGCTACTAAAAGGATAAGTCATTCTTTTTCCTTTCAACAAACTACCATATATTTATTTCTTATTAAAACTACTACTATGAAGCAAATCATTGGAGTCATGCTCCTTTTTTGCCTCCCACTTTCTATAGTTTTTGCCCAAAATTCATTGCCTTTGGAAGACCTTTCAGGATGGCAAGACCAAGCGGGAAACTGGAGGATTGTGGGCAAGGTCATGCCAACAAACCCTAAGAAGAAAGAGCCAATTCAGGCGACCAGTTCCAAGAAGAAAAAAAGAAAAAAGAAAAAAGGGGCAAAGGTCGAGGATAGCAGCCCTGTCATGGCCTCCAGTGAGCAATTATTTCAAGCCTACATGGATCAAAGGTCCCTTGAAAACAACAAGGAACACGAACATGCACATGGAGAGAGTTTGAACTTTCAAGCAGGCCAGGGCATCCTCCTAAACATAAACAACGATTCCATGAAATCCCCACTGCTGAGTAGTTGGGAACATGGAGACCTTGAGTTGAGTTGTGAAGTTCTTCTTCCCAAGGGATCAAATTCGGGCATTTACCTTCATGGCAGATACGAAGTGCAGCTATTTGATAGTTGGGGGGTAGGCAATCCTTCCTTTAGCGATATGGGAGGCATATTCAGGAATTGGTCAAATACTCCTGGAAACATTTATAGGGGAAAAGCTCCCAATTCCAACCCGTCAAAAGCTCCGGGACTTTGGCAAAAACTTCACCTGCTTTTTCAAGCACCAAGATTCGATGAGAATGGTAAAAAGATCAAGAATGCTAAACTGGTCTTTGTAGATTTAAATGGGGTAAGGATTCATCAAAATGTGGAAATTCCGCTGCCTACCGGTGGCCCTATTTCTAATAAGGAAGTTCCCAAAGGCCCATTGATGATCCAGGGAGACCATGGAGCAGTTGCCTTTCGGAATATAACCTATACAGACCTCAAGGAAACTCAGGTTTCAGTTAAAGATGTTTCCTATGATGTATTCGAAGGAGAATTTTTGTTGATTGAGGACTACGAGAAGCTTGCTCCTGTTAGAAGCGGAAAATCTGCACTAATTGATGGCAGCTTAAGTGGTTTGGAAGATAATTTTGGGATGGTCATCCAGGGAAATCTGCTGGTTGAAGAAGCACGAGATTATCGCCTCTATTTCATGCAGAGAGGAGGGGCGCTCCTTGAAATCGATGGAAAAGCTGTGGTTGACTATCAAAAAAGAGATGCCTGGGATAATACGTCAATAAATATCCGACTAGAGAAAGGAGAGCATCCATTTAAAATTTACTACTATAAATCAACTGGCTGGATGCCTACTGGATTGGGACTCAGAATCAAGGCCAGCGATACCTATGAAAAGAGTCTTCATTCCTATGACTCCTACCCTACTAAAAACAGGATGGTTTCTCCCATCCATGTAGAAAGTGGATCAGATAATCGAATTCTAAGGGGTTTTCTTGACTTTAATGGTGATCGCAAACAGCGACTCACCCACACAATAGCGGTTGGTAGCCCAACAGGAGTACATTATATCTTTGATCCTAAAACCGCCCATGTAGTATGTGCATGGAAGGGAGACTTTGTAGACGCAACCCCCATGTGGCATGACAGAGGTGATGGTTCATTCAGACCGAGGGGTGCGGCTCTTTATACTTTTTCGGGTCCAGCACTGGCCTTGACATCTACTGATGAAGAAAGCCCAGGTTTTGATTATTATCCTGCTGATTTCAAAAGTATGGGCTATACTTACCTACCATCGAAACAAGGCATTCGATTTGATTTTTCTCTGGATGGGAAAAAGGGGAATGTCCAGGTAAAAGCTTATGATGGCTTTCATAGCCTGATTTACAAAGTTGAACTGGCGGAGACAAATCCTAGGAAATCAGCTTTTTACAAAATCGCTGAGGGCAAAAACATTGAATTCCTGGATAGTGGCATGTATGCTGTGGATGATTTTTCCTATTTCATACGAATAGTAAATCAGGAACATGCCAAAGGCTTCATCAAAAAAGTGGATGGCAAGTACATACTTTATGCGCCGCTGAAGAACGGCAAACTTTATTTCGATCAAATCTGGTAAAGCTAAAACATCATGCTTAAACATATATCTATTCTAATTTTGGGTCTGCTTCTCTTCCAGATTCCATCTTCCTGGGCGCAGGTAGCACCCGAGGAAGGAGACTTTTACAGAATTACAACAGTACCCGTTCCTGAAGGCATCCACCTTGAGGTTGGGGGAATTACAAGCCTTCCGGATGGAAGCATGGCGGTCTGTACCCGACGTGGAGACGTATGGATCATTGAAAATCCAACCATAGAGGGTGGTACTCAGCCTGTTTTCAGGCATTTCGCCATGGGGTTGCATGAACCTTTGGGTTTGCTGTACCACAATGGAGACTTGTATGCCGCCCAGAGAGGGGAACTTACCCGACTTCAGGACATCAATGGAGATCGGATTGCGGAAAACTATCAGACGGTTTATGCGTGGCCACTTTCCGGGCACTATCACGAATACAGTTTCGGTCCCAAAATGGATTCAGAAGGCAACTTTTATGTGAGTTGTAATGTAGCTTTTGGAGATGAAGAATGGTGGCGAGGTGAAAGCAGGGTTCCATGGAGAGGCTGGACAATCAGAATCAGTCCAGATGGAGAAATGACACCATGGGCTACGGGAATGAGGTCTCCTGCCGGTTTGGGAATGATTGATGATGAACTATTTTATACTGATAACCAGGGAGACTGGATGGGATCAGGAGGTATTTGGCATGTAAAAAAGGGAGCCTTTACTGGACATCCTGCTGGATTAAGGTGGACAGATATGGATAATTCTCCTGTTTCTCTGAGCATGGATGAACTCTATGCAAAAGCTGATCCAAGACAATTCCGAAAAGCTGGGCGATATGTAAAGCCTGAAAACATCATGGAGGAAAAGAATCCAAATACCCTGTATCAATTAAAAAAGAGTTTCCCCGAAATTCAGCTTCCGGCTGTATGGCTTCCACATGGAGTGCTTGGTATTTCCAACTCAGAGATCATTAGAGATGAAAGTGGGGGGGGCTTTGGGCCATTCGCAGGGCAGATTTTTGTTGGAGATCAAGGCCAAAGCAAGGTCATGCGTATTGATTTGGAAAAGGTCAATGGAGAGTGGCAAGGTGCTGCCTTTGACTTTCGCCAGGGATTCCAGTCAGGAGTCATGAGAATGGCTTTTGGAAGCCAGGCTGATTTATTTGTAGGTGAGACCAATCGTGGATGGGGTTCTGCAGGAACCAAAAATTCAGGCTTGGAATACATGAGCTGGACAGGTAGAACTCCCTTTGAAATGAAACACGTAAAGGCCATGCCTGATGGGTTTGAGATTGAGTTTACCCTTCCGGTAGATAAGAAGATCGCCAATGACCTTGACAGTTATACAGGCAGGAGCTATCTCTACAAATATCACCCTGTCTATGGTAGCCCACCTATTGAAGATCAAGAATTAAAAATCAAGGGAGTAAAGGTTTCAGAAGATGGGATGAAAGTAAGGATTGTCGTTGAAAATCTAAGGCAGTACTTCCTCCATGAAATTTTTGCTGAAGGACTTAGGGATGCAAATAATTCCTGGCCATTGCTACATTCGAAGGCATACTACACCTTAAACGCCATTCCTGAAGGCAAAAAACTCCCCATCGAAACCCTTTCGACCTATCGATCCAGTGTAGAAAAGGCCAAACTGGAAAAGAAAAAAACCAGTTACAAAACGACAAGGAAGAAACCTGTGCAGGTAAGCAAGGTCTCCAAAGCCCCTACCTACAAGGAAATCGAAGCTTTATTGGTAAAACACACCTGTACTGCTTGTCACAAGGCCAAGCAGCGTGTGGTAGGTCCATCTTTTGCAGCCATTGCTAACAGGAAATACAGCGCAGAAAAGATCGTTCAATTGATTTACAACCCTCAACCCAAAAACTGGCCTGAGTATGCTACACCTATGGCAGCCATGCCACAGGTTCCTAGAAAGGACGCCATGAAGATTGCAGCCTGGATCAATACATTGAATTAGGAAAATGGGAATCGAATATCACTAACACTCAAAAAAGATGAGTAATAAAAAATACTTTGGAATTACTCTCATTTCACTTGGAGGGATTATTTCTATCCTTTCTTCAAAGAATGGATTGGGAATAATGATTGACTTGGCCATTGCGATTGCCGCTGCAATTCTTTGTATCGTCGGTTGGGTTTTCTTGATAAGGAACTCCACGAAACAACAGGATTCATAGACAAAAATATGTTTGAGGAATTCATTTTTAACCTTGAGGGCAATCAGAGGGTTATTCTAGAATATCTGAATTCATACTTTATGTCTTCACCGGGTATTCAGTGTAAAATTCGTTATAAGATCCCCTTTTACTATCGAAATAGTTGGATCAGCTATACCAACCCAATCAAGAACGATGGGATTGAACTTGTCTTTCTCAGAGGGAATGAACTATCAAATCAGCATGGAATACTGGATGCCAAGGACAGGAAACAGGTAAGTGGAATTGAGCTTTATTCCAGGGAAGAAATTCCTTTTCGAGAATTGGAAGAGACCTGGCTCGAAGCCCTGATGCTGGATGAGGAGGTTCCTTATCGTTCACCTTCCAGAAGAAAAAAGAACAAATAAAAAAGGAGCTACCCTTTGACAGGCAGCTCCTTTTAAAATATGAGCCAAACTTAATTTTTGGTAACTGTATAGGTATAATCGGCATCGCTTAGGGCGAGTTCGATGGTATAGTTACCGGCTTCAGTGATGGCAATATTCTCTCCACCATACTCCAAAGAGCCATTGGCAGCATCATCGCCAAAGTTCAACGCCCAATCATCATTCGCACGGAATTTGATTGCACCAACAACCAGGTCAACGGTGATCTCCAGCTTTCTTGTGGCAGTATTGTAAGTCATATCTGTATCACTGTCCCATCCAGTAGGAGTTGCATCTCCGATCAATCCCCAACTGGTAGGTTCTACGCTATAGGTAAAGTCATTGAGGTTTACTTTCAATAAGTGCATACCTCCATCAGATGAAGAAAGATTGTCTCCATCCTGATCAAGTACACCATCACCTCCGGTATCGCCCCAATTGAGGGCCCATCCTTGAGCAGGGTCAGCAAATTTGAACTCTACACCCGTTGCATCGAAGTAAAGAAAACCTTCGTACTGACCATTGAAAGCACGGTCAAATACTGCATTCACAGAGTCATTAGGATTCCAACCTTGGTAGCTTCCAGGAACTGCAAGCAATGGGTATTGGATAATGGCTCTGTATGGAGTGATAGATATGTTGATAGAGTCAGAATAAACTTCCTCTACTTCATCACTGATGTCAGACTTTACACGTAGTACCAAATCATTTGCTACATTATCTGGAATACCTCCAGCGATCAAGGCTGAATTGATATCTCCGTATGTCAAAGTAACTGAAGTAGACGTGCTGTTGGTTAGGCTAATGGCATTGGCAAAACCTGATCCAGCCCTATCGACCTGAAGGGTGTATGAAGTAGCTGCCTCGAAGCCATAATCAGCCTTATTCCACTCAAAGGTTACAGTCTTGTCAGCCTCTGCCTCAGTTAGTACCAATGCGGTTCCCTCAGTTGGGGAGGTCAAAGAAGCAGGCTGTATACTTCCAGGTGAAATTACCGGATCGAATGTTTTTGGATCACAGGCCGTAGATAAAATGAGGCCAAGTGCCATGATGTATATGAAATACTTTTTCATTTTGTCAGTATTTATTGATTAGTAGCCAGAATTTTGTGTAAGGTTAGGGTTAGCTCCCAAATCAGCTGCTGGAATCGGGAACACATCAAACTTGCTATTTGTTGAAATACCTTCAGGTTCTCCACCTTTCCATGGCCATAGGTAGGTAGACTCAGAGAAGCTGCCGAAGCGAACCAAATCTGTACGGCGGTATCCTTCCCAAAGGAATTCTCTTGCACGCTCATCAAGGATAAAATCAAGGGTCAAATCTCCCCCAGCAATATTTCCTGAAGCATCTCCATAGCTACGCTCACGAAGCTGGTTTACATAACCGACAGCAGTATTGAGGTCTCCGCCACCACCTCTAAGGTGAGCTTCTGCATAGGTCAACATGGCATCAGCAAGACGCAACATTGGAAAATCATTGTCTACATGAGTCAGGTCAGAACCTGGATTTCCAGTAGAGGTGATGTTCTTCCATTTGGTAACTGCATATCCTTCGGTGAACTGAGAAATGTCTTCAATGTCTAGATTCTGCCCATCAGTGAAGAACAATGCACGTGTGTCAAAGCTAGGACGCTCGATCGAGTATGTGTGGTCAGGCGTATCAAGGAATAGTTTGATGGTATACATACCAGGACCAGGAATTGCAATATTGTCGCCACCTTCTTCAAGGATCGCGTCACTTCCTGTATCACCATAGTTCAATGCCCAGTCATCATTCGCTCTAAATTTAACCTCCCCGCTTCCAAGTTCTACTGTGAGTGTCCAGGCATTCTCGGTAGAATCATAGGTCATGTCTGTATCAGCATCCCATCCTCCTGGAGTAGCATCTCCGATCAAGCCCCAGCTGGTCTGGGTTACAGAGTATGTCAGGTTAGCGGTATCTACGATCATTCTGTAGAAACCTTCATCAGCCACAATGATGTTGTCTCCACCCAGATCGAGGGTTCCGTCTGCACCGGTATCACCCCAGTTTACGTCCCAGCCATTGCCGTCAGTAAACTTAAACTCGGAATTGGCAGGCAAGTAGAAATAACCTTCGAAGACTCCATCTCCCGCTGGAGAAGAAACCTGGGTTTCCTTGCTGTCTGGAGTCCATCCCTGGAAAGATCCAGCAACAGTCAAAGATCCGTAGCTTTGACCCTGATTGGGTTCTACTACTGCATCACCACTCAAAGAAGGGAATTTTTCGACTATAGCTGAAGTTGTACGGATACCTCCCCATCCAAAGTCAATCCCGAAGTCAGCTACGCTCATGTTACCTCCTACAGAGGCGTGAACAAGGAAGGTCGTACCACCAAAAGTTTGGGTATTCTTTCCGTCAAAGGTAACAGGGAAGATCACCCCTGAAGCACCGTCATTGTCTGCGAGGAATAGCTCTTCGTATGAAGGGTGAAGGGTATAACCTGAGTTGATTACCCTTTCCGAATAATCCAATGCGTCAGCATATCTATCAGTGTTGATGTATACATCAGCATTCAGGTATAGACGAGCCAATAGCATCCAGGCAGCAGCTTTGTCTACACGGCCATACTCATTGCTCGTAGGCTCTGCAAGTGTAGATTCAATATCCTTCAATTCAGTTTCAATGTAGTTAAAGAGCTCTTGAGGATTGGTCTGGCGAGGAAAGAATGATCCCACAACATCCTCTTCAGTTACGAAGGGAGGATTGCGGAACATGTCCAAGGCATGCCAATATGAGAAAGCACGAATAAATCTTGCTTCAGCTCTGTATTGAGCTATGGTCGACTGCATGTCCATGTCTCCTCTTTCTTCCAGTTTCTCATCAGTAGTTTCTCTTAGAAACTCATTAGCCAC
>JALEFZ010000017.1 GCA_022760475.1 Bacteroidia bacterium
CTCTGTTTTTGCCAATTATGCTTATAAAAGCCTAAAGGAAGCTTCCAATGAGGAGGTTGCCATACTGGACCTTGCCGATTTAGGGCCTGAGATCATTCACGAAGCGATGTATAAGAAAGACCAGCAAGCTTCTGAAGTATCTGATATTCAAGATAAATATTTCATTCCCTCCAATAAGTTCTGGTTTTTTGTGCCTGAATACAATGGCAGCATTCCAGGTATATTAAAACTTTTGCTCGATGCCATTTCTGTAAGGGACTATCAAAGCACCTTTGGAAACAAAAAAGCAGCCATCACTGGCATCGCTTCTGGCCGTGCAGGTAACCTGCGTGGCATGGATCACCTGGCAGATATCCTGAACCATATGAATGTAGCGGTCCTCCCCAACAAACAACCCATTTCTTCAATTTTTAACCTTATCGATGAAAATAAGAAACTAAAGGATAGCAAAACCATGGAATGTATTGACAAGCAGAAAGTTGCTCTTCTTAGTTTTTAGCTTGAAGGCATTCTCCCAATAAGTAAACTGTCTCCAGTCAAAAGGGGGCAGTTTTTTTATAAATAAAAACCCCGAGTAACAGACATTACTCGAGGTCATTATGAAAAACGTTAGCTACTACCTAGTTTCTTGGGCCTGCTGCCAATGGTGTCATAGGTGTTCCGACAGGCTTTCTTCCCTGCAACTCAGGCATAGAAAAAGTCTTGATGTGCGGAAGCACATAATTGGCAAATAATTTACATTCATCAGCGTGAGGATATCCCGAAAAGATAAATGCCCTGATACCCATTTTCATGTATCTGTGGATCTTTTCAAGAACCTGCTCGGGATTTCCAACGATGGCTCCACCGCAACCCGATCTTGCTCTACCGATGCCAGTCCAAAGGTTGGGTTCAACGAATCCATCCAGGTCAGATTGCTCCCTCATAGCACTTTGTCTGGAAACTCCATAGGATTTTGCATCCAGTGCCCTCTCCCTGATTTCTTTGCCTTTTTCATCTTCCACATAGGTCATCAGCCTCCTGGCAGCGTCTTTCGCTTCTGCTTCGGTTTCCCTGACGATGACATGCACCCTTAGACCAAAGTCAACCTGACGTCCAAATTCGGCTGCCTTATTGCTCATGTTCTTCATGAGGCCGTGAAGGTTTTCCTCAGTTTCAGGCCACATGAGGTATACATCACAATGCTCCGCACACAATTCTACCGCAGAAGGGGAGTAGCCACCAAAATATAGCAGTGGGCCTCCATTTTGCTGATAAGGCTTCAAGGGATCTGTGGAATCCAGCTTTACTTTATAAAATTCGCCTTGGTAATCAATGTAATCCTGGTTCCATCCCTGTTTCAGAATCTCAATTACCTCTCTGGATCTCTGGTACCTTGCCGCAGAATCCAATTCTGAACCAGGAAGGTTCGAAGAAATGATGTTGATCGTCAGCCTACCTTTGAGTATATGGTCAATGGTAGCAATGGCCCTTCCCAACATGGGTGGGTATACCTCTCCACATCTTATGGCGGCAAGAATGTTGATGTTTGAAGTAAGAGGGGCCACAGCTGAAGCAAATGCAAGGGTATCCTGCCCGACCTGGTAAGAAGAAGGACATAGGATATTTCTATACCCTAGCCTGTCTGCAGTTAATAGTACATTGGAAGTATTGCTCCAGTCACTTTTGTAGCGAATGTCATGGTTGCCAAGAAATTGGTCATCACCATTACATAGCGGGGCAAACCAGGATACCTCAGCACCCTGTGCGTCTTTTGAACGAATTTGAATTGAATCGTTGGACATGATATTTTTTGATGTGTGATTCGAAATATGATTTAGGGAACTTCATTTCCTATAGATGACTCAAGGAGCATGTACCACTCTTGATGAGTCAGTTGAATATTTTTTGCTTCCAAAGCGGATTTGATCCTGGAAGTTTTGGAACTACCTACAACTGGGACAATGTTCGCTGGATGCTTGAAAATCCAGGCAAGCAGGATTTGATCTACTCCGGCATTGTATTTTTCAGCCAGGGCTTTAGCTGTTTCCTGAACCCTTTGAACTTGTTCGTCATCGGATTCCTGGAATATTTTTCCTCCCCCAAATGGAGACCATACCGTAGGCTTGAGCCCAAGTCTAAGGCTCTGATCAAGGGTACCATCATACAAAGCGTCTAGTTGAAGAAGGGACAACTCCACCTGGTTGGTGACCAATGGGGTGAATGAGTTGAGAAGGTCAAATTGGCTGGTAGAATAATTAGATACGCCAAAGTGCTTGATTTTTCCAGCACTGCGAATCTGCTCGAAGGCCTCTGCGACCTCATGTGGATTCATGAGGGAATCAGGACGGTGGAGAAGCAACAATTCAACTTGTTCCACCCCAAGGTCTTTCAAAGATTGATCAACTGAAGCCAGAATGTGGGCTTTACTTAAATCATAAGACTTTAAGGCATGAGATGGACGATTCTCTGTTACCAATTTTATCCCACATTTGGTGGTAATCCTTAGCTTATTAACCAAGTCTTTCCTTCGGCGGAGTACCTCGCCAAAACGAGCCTCCTCCGTATAATGCCCATAAATATCAGCATGGTCAAAATCCACAAGACCCATGTCTACACATTCGTCGATAAATCTTTCCAGCGATTGAGTATCCATGTTGGCTCCCCAGGAACCAAGCCTCATGGTACCAACAATGATTGGCGAAAATTCAAGCATTTTTTGCGATTTGGATTAAGTATATTTTCCGGAAAATGGCCAGCAGTAGACCTTTGATGGATTAAATATAGAAATAAATTCCTAAAATGTAAACGTTTACATTGCAGGAATTTGTTTTTTAACGGCTAGAGGATCCTCTGGCTATTAGGACAGGTGGGAGCATGCTCTGTTTGTAGACCCTTTCATCGATCTTGGATAGAATTTCTTGTAAGATTGTTTCCGCAGCTAATTTACCAATGGCCTCATTTCTTTGATTGACAGAGGACAAGGTAGGGGAGAGGTAGGAGCAGAATGGACTGTTTCCAAAACCTATCAGGCAAACCTCTTCGGGGACAGATATCTCGAGTTTTTTAAGGATGTTCAAAGCCACAAGCGCTGAAATATCTCCATGGGCAAATATACCATCTGGCCTATCCACTGATCTGAATAGTTCTTCCAGGTATATGAGGGTATCCGGATTTCCTTCATCAAAAGGAATGATATGTTTTTCCTCAAAATTCAATCCCTTTTCCAGGATAGCAGCCTTATAACCTCTTGCCCTTTCACTGAAAATATTAACGCTTTCTTTGCCCGCCAGGTGAATGATTTTTTTGCAGCCTTGTTCTATAAGATGACTCGTAGCCTGAAAGGCCCCATTGAAGTTGTTGATCACAATGCTATTGACCTCAATCAGTTCCAGGTTTCGGTCAAAGAGAACCACTGCAACCCCGGCCTCCCTTAGCTCTTTCATGTGGTCGAGATTGGTAGTTTCCTTGGATACAGAAATGATGATTCCATCCACTTGGAGGTTCATCAGGTTTTTAAGGATTTCCTTTTCTGTGGCAAGCGATTCGTAGGATTGCGAAATGATGAGGTGATAGCCGGAGGCTCTGAGGTAGCTTTCCATGCTTTTGATGGCGGAAGAAAATACGTCATTATCAATGATAGGTACGACCACCCCAATGGTTTTGCTTTTGCCCGAACGAAGGGCAGCAGCCATTTTATTGGGCTGGAAATTCAATTTTTCGGCAGCTTTTAAGACTGCCTTTCTGGTTTTCTCAGTAACCTTTTCACTGCTGTTAAATACCCTCGAAACGGTAGCTAATGACAAGCCTGTTGCCTTTGCTACATCTTTCATCGTTGCCATATGCGCTTGCTGTAGATGCTGACATGTCTAATCTATCTGGCTATTTAAATTTTAAAAGACAAAATAGCCTATAGTTTTTCCTTCCTTCATGATCCCGAAGACAAAGTGTAGGTAATCAATTCTACCTTGCCCTGATTTTTCCCTACCAGGATAAATGCTTGCCCATTAACTTCAATCGGAAGCAGTTTTTTGACTTCACCCCTTATGTTGAGGCCACTTTTGAATGATGGAATATTGTTAAATCCTCCTCCTTTCTTGCCAATTAATAGCTTACCTATCCCCGCATCATTCCTGGGTGTTTCAACTTCCGAACCATACAAATTTCCAGCCATTAATATATCCTGAATACCGTCCTGATTGAAATCTCGGACAAATATATCATTTATAGAAGAAACCTGACTTTCAATGGGTAAGCTATTAGACCTAAAACTTCTATCTCCTTGATTTTCAAAATAGGTATGGGCAAAATTGTAAGCCTTATAGCTAGTTGAGGACTCCAGTTTTTCCGGCCCAAAAACATCCTTGAGGGTCGCCTGCCCAAAGGCATGGTAATTGGGAAATTTTTTCTTTATAAACGGCATTTGGTTGGAAGAACACTCTCTGCCCCTCAGTGGAAACACCTTTTTATCTTCCTGATAGCCCAGTACAATGTCTAAAGAACCGTTTTTGTCAAAGTCATTGGCATATACTTCGAATGGCGCGTCCTTACTGGCTTTGTACTTATAATTCATACCTAGATTTCCGGCAATCAGATCCAAATCTCCATCATTGTCCATATCAGCAACTTCTATGCTATACCACCATCCATTTTGCTCTTTGAGGCCCTTTTCTTCATGAGCAGGAAGCAATTTTCCTTCTTCCCAAAAGTGAATGCGAGGCTCCATCCATTCCCCAACTACAATCAGGTCATCAAATCCATCTCCATCCATGTCCGCCCAACAAGCATCCGTAACCATGCCATAATCCTTAAGAAAAGGAGCCAGCTCGTCCGTTTTGTCTACCATTGATACCTTGGAAGGCTTACTCTCATTGATCAGTATATATGAATTGGCTGCCAAGGGATATTTTCCTTGAACCTGCCTGCCGCCGATATAAAAATCAGGATCACCATCCTGATCAATATCTTTGACTGCAATGCTGCCTATACTTTCATTAATGTCCGTTTGGGGACCCTTCGAAAAATGTCCCTGACCATCATTCAAGAGGAGCCTCAACTGATAAGAACTGCTCTTGGCTGGCATTTCATTTCCTCCATTGCCAATCAGTAGGTCCAAATCCTGATCTCCATCTATGTCAACAAATTGAGCTACTACTTCTTCATAGGACTTTTGTGAACTCCAAAAGGCTTCATCTATTGCCTGGAAACTGCCCCCCTCAAGCTGTAGCATCATCTTGCCTGGATACCCGATTCCCATTCCTATATAAAAATCATCTCTTCCATCTCCATTTACATCTCCTACAGCCATAGCGGGGCCATTTTGTGACATTTTGTGGGGGAGAAGACTCTCACGTTCAAAGTCATCAAAATCATTTTCCATGTGCTGAATGTCCTCCTGAAATATTCCTTCTTTTAAGCTAAAGATGAGAGATTTGACTGGTGCTGGTTTTGGTTTAATGTTAGCCTTCTCATAATCAGCAATGAGCCTTTTGTTAGATTTTTGGGATGGAATTAGCTGTGTCCTTCCGTCGGGCCATATCATTTTGAGGGAATCCAAAATCTCCCAATTTCCCAGCCCAATATGGATCAAAGGCTCTACTGAAGAAAGGTAGCCACGGCTGAGGTACATATCTGCGACCTTTTTTTCTTTTCCTTTCCAGGCCTCTACAAGCAAACCAATGCCAAATGGATTCGATTTTGGCCCTTTGGCTTTTACCTGTATGTAGTTGCCGTTATTATTCTCCCTGCTGTTATTTTTAAATAGCATGGCAGGTTGGTCTACATTATTGATAACAAGTTCAAGGTCACCATCAAGGTCAAGGTCTACATACACAGCCCCATTGCTTGCGGTTGGAAGGCTATCTACACCTATTGATTGACCAATATCTTCAAAGTTCCAGCCATTTTTATTTTGAAAGAAAAAATTAGGTTTCCGATGGTATGGAAAGGCATCCAGCATCTGTTTGATCAAGCGAGATTTTTCATCTTGACTTTTACTTTGCTGGAAAATCTTCCGGTATTCGTTTACAAGTTTTATGGCATCGTTGTTTCTGATGTTGCGCTTAATTCCATTTGAAATAAAAATATCTCTCCAGCCATCGTTGTCAAAGTCGAATAAAAGTGGGGCCCAGCTCCAATCTGTATTTGAGATACCTGTCATTTGGGCTATGTCTGAAAACTGAGCCAATTTTTCTGCTTTTGTAGCTCCATTGTTTATCAGTAAACTGTTATACATGTACTGTCGATGCTGTCCTTCTTCAATTAAGTTATAAAACTGCGCTGGATTCATGGCGCTCATACTGGTTTTTATGCCATAGTTATCTGCTGCAACCATGTCCAGGTTTATGATATCCAACCATCCGTCATTGTTTACATCTCCCATGTCATTTCCCATGGAGTAAAATGAGGTGTGACCAGTAAGTTCTTCGATCCTTTCCTTGAAAGTTCCATCTTGTTGGTTGATATAGAGATGGTCCTTGCCAGAATAGTCATTGCTTACATATACATCTGGCCAAAGATCTTTATTCAGGTCCCCGATGGCTATTCCCAAACCAAATCCAAGGCGGTTGTTTTCAATTCCCGCTGCCTCACTTACTTCATAAAAGTAAGTTTCTCTATTCTCATATAACATGGCTCCGGAGAGGCTGTCTTTTTCATTTTTTAAGTTTGGAATCTCTGCCAATGGATAGGTATCAATGCCATGGTTGATCAGGAACATATCCAGATCGCCGTCTCTGTCATAATCAAAAAAGGAAGCCTGGGTAGAATAAGCAGGTATATCAAGCCCATAGGCAGCAGCCGATTCGATGAATTGTGGAATCCCCTCTGAATTATTTCCCTGGTTGATGTAAAGTTCATTCCTTCGAAGCTCAGGATTGTCAAATCGCCCAGATTTACATAGGTAGACATCCAGTTTGCCATCCAGGTTGATGTCGACGAGGCTGACGCCTGTATAAAAACCTCGTTTCCCTCGTAATGAGCTCCCCGAACTTGCATCCTCAAATTGCAAATTCCCTCTATTTATATATAAGGCATTGGGTTCTATGTTGGAGATAAAAAACAGATCTGGCAAGTCATCTCCATTGAGGTCTCCAGCAGCGAGCCCTGCACCATTATAATAGTATTCATAGCTAAGTACATTCTGACTGGGAGATTCTCTTAATCGATTTACGAAGTCCAAGCCTGAATAATCTTCCCTAATTAGTTCAAATAAATTCAAATTGGCAGTTTCCTTATTTTCAGAACAGGAAAAGGCCATGAATACCAAGATTGCGAACAAAAATTTCTTCATAGTAGCCGTAATACTGAGATTGCGATTTTAAGAGGAGTTTTATGGAGAAAATGTAATTATTTTCATTGATTGTTAACGGATGTGCAAGTATACAACACCTTCTAAAATAGCTATATATCAGAAAGATATAAAATTATATTATGTTAAAATGAAATTTTTTTAATCAATGATTGCATAATTTACTGTAAACGTTTACATTGGTGTATGTTACTGCAAAGTGACTGCTTAAAACTACTCTTATAATTCAATAACTTAATCTATTACACATGAAAAGAGAACTAACTCTTAGAAAGGTCATGAGCCTAAGGCGAATGTCCTTTTTTTTAATTCTAGGGCTAATGTTCAGCCAAATTCAGGCGACTCCAACCTCTTATCAGGGGGTAGTAAGTGGGAAAATTACTGATCCTGAGGGAGCTCCTGTAGTAGGTGCAGCTGTAGTAGTTAAGGGTACCAGCATCGGAGCGATCTCCGATCTAGAGGGAAGATATACTGTAAGTGTTCCCAATCCTGAGACTGACAGCCTCCTTTTTTCTTACATTGGATTCATTCCAGTGACTGTTGCTGTAAATGGGCAAACAGAATTGAACTTTACTTTCTCGAAATACAGCAAGCTCGATGAGGTTGTTGTGGTGGGTTATGCCAACAAAAAGAGAACTGAAGTAACCGGATCTATTGCTACCCTGAAGTCAGAAAACTTCAATACAGGTGTTATTACATCTCCTGAGCAACTACTACAAGCCAAGGTACCTGGGGTAAGAATTACCTCGTCTAGCGGTGAGCCCGGTTCAGCAGTGAATGTAACCATTCGTGGTGCAGGTTCACTTAGAAGTGGAAATAGTCCTTTATACGTTGTGGACGGAATTCCTTTGTCTAATGAGGCTGTAACCCCTGGAAGTGGAAACGTAGTAGGAAGTAATGTTGGAAACTCAGCTGCTCCTAAAAATCCGTTAAACTTCCTTAACCCTGATGACATCTTGTCTATCGATGTATTGAAAGATGCATCTGCTACAGCGATCTACGGTTCAAGGGGTTCAAATGGCGTAATCCTTATTACCACCAAGAAAGGTTCTGCAGGTACCCAGGGAGTTAGCTACAATGGATTCCTAGGAACTTCTACCATCGCCCGTAAGATTGATTTGGTAGGCATTGATACAGGAACAGATTGGCAGGATGAGATTACCAGAAACGGGACGAGCCAAAGCCACAATGTATCCTTGTCAGGTGGAAGTGGAAAAGCAAGCTACCGTGCTTCTTTGGCCTACTTTGACCAGGAAGGTATCATCAAAAAAAGCTCATTGGAAAGGTTCACTGGTAGGATCAACACCACCATTTATGCCCTTCCAAGTGATCGTCTTAAATTGAATGTAAACCTTATTGCGAGCCATGTCATCGATAATGGGATACCAAGATCTGACGTTGCAGATACGGACGGAGAATTGATTACCAATACCTTGGCTGCAGACCCTACACGTTCTGTGCTTGACGCCAATGGAGACTACTCTAGTGGACCAACCAACCCGGTAGGACTTCTTGACCTTTGGAATGACGTTACCAAGACCGATCGTGTTTTGGCAAATGTATCTGCCAGCCTTGAAATCCTTAAAGGATTGAACTATCAGTTGAACCTTGGTTTGGACCGTTCGAATGCTGCACGTGAGCAGGAACTGTTGCCAAATAACCTTGAAGGAATTAACATCAATAATGGTTCATACAACTTCGGAACCATCGATGCGACCAACTTTCTGATTGAAAACTTCTTGACTTATGATGTTGCTACAGGAAAGAATAGCTTCAACTTCTTGGCAGGTCACGGTTTCCAGCAGTTTGGATTCAATTCATTCAATATTGCTTTGAGTGATTATCAGATCCCTTCTATCACTGGTTTGGATGATCCAGGCAATGCAACCAATGTGGTAGGTGCAAATGGCGTTTCCAATCCAGATGGAAGCCGTGAGGTAAATAAACTTGAGTCTGTATTCGGTAGGGTAAATTACTCTTTTGACAACCAGATTCTTGTGAGTGCATCTCTCAGGGCTGATGGTTCTTCCAAGTTTGGAGAAAACAATCGTTGGGGATATTTCCCTGCAGTTTCTGTCGCTTACCGCCTTAGCGAAATCCTTTCAGGAGATCTTTTTGATGACTTGAAAGTCAGGGTAGGATGGGGACAGACCGGTAACCAGGAGATTCCTAACAAAGCAACCCAGGAGACTTTCCAGGTAACAGAAAATGGGATTTCAAGGGTTCGTGAGGCCAATCCTGACCTGAAATGGGAGGTAAGTACCCAGTTCAATGTGGGTATTGACTTCAACTTGTTGGATAGCAAACTCTATGGTAACATCGATTACTTCAACAGGGTAAATAGCGATCCACTATTGTTGGTAGATTCTGAACCACCTGCTGTTTCTCAGCAGTGGGTAAATCTTCCTGGAACCATCACCAACCAGGGTGTTGAGATATTCGTTGGAACCCAATTGGCCAATACCAAAGACTTCTCTTTGAATATTGACTTCAATGCCACCTTTACTACCAATGTGGTTGAGTTTGATGACGGAAGAGAAATTTTCACAGGTGTATTGAGTGGAAGGTCTATCAATGGTACCCTTACTCAGATCATTCGTAGTGGTGAAGGCATTGGTACATTCTACTTGCCAACTGATAATGGAGATGGATCTTCTACCGATCGTGAAATCCAGGGCTCAGGTATCCCTAACTTTGTTTATGGTTTCAATACTTATGCGAAGTACAAGGCATTTGACCTGTCTTTCAACCTTTCGGGTGTTTCAGGAAACGTAATCTACAATGCTACGGATAACTTCCTGGCTAACTTTGGTGGAAACGTATCTCAAAGAATTGCCAACGCATCCACCATTCCTCCAGGAGCTTCCAGCTTCTTCCTTGAGAGTGGTGCATTCTTGCGAATCAACAATGCAACTTTGGGTTATAACCTCCCCGCTAATTCTGTATCCTGGTTAAAGGGATTTCGTGTGTATGTAACAGGTCAGAACCTCTTTGTATTCACTGAGTATACAGGATACGATCCTGAGGTGAGTACTCCTGTTGCGGTAGGTGGAAACCTTTCTTACGGGATTGATTTCGCTTCTTACCCACGAGCTCGAACATTTATGCTCGGTTTGAACTTTACTTTGTAATATAGAAATTACTATATAATTGGATTACTATTTATTCCTATGAAAAAAATTTGGTTAATGCTGCCATTCCTGTTGTTTTTCTCAGGATGTGCAGATCTAACAGAACAAGTTTTTGACGAAGTACAGGTAGAAGATGTGGAAGCATTGCTTGATGAAGCATCACCTGAATTCCTCAACAACCTTGTGGCATCCGTATATGCCCAATTGATTCCTAATTTCTCTGAAAGGTTGTTCTTCAACCTTCAGGAATCGACCTCGGACATTTCTATGACTCCTACCCGCCTATGGCAGGATCCTTCGCGAAGCGACTGGTTTGACGGAGGTAGATATGTAAAACTACATACCCACACCTGGGATCCTTCTGAGCCCACGCTCAATGACGTATGGAACAACCTTCAGGGAGGAATTGCTGCAGCGCTAGAAGTGCTGGACGCCTTTGATACCCCAAAGGCACTTGGCAATTCAGCCATTACACCATTAAGGGCTGAGGTTCAGGGACTCTTGGCATTCTACATGTGGGCAACTTTTGACCTATATGCCCAGGTGCCTTATATCAACCTGGAAACAGGTGAAAATGTGGTATTGACAGGACAAGAAGCCATGGATGAGATGGAGTCATTGCTTGACGCAGCTATTCCGAATCTGAATGACAAAAACTCTTCAGAGTCAGGAGCAAGGTTCAACCGCGCTGCTGCAAGAACGCTTTTGGCCAGAATCTACCTCAATAAGGGAGTTTACCTGGACCGTTATGCTTCTTCATTCAACTTCTCTTCTTCTGACATGGACAAGGTGATTGCTGAAACCACCAATATCATTGATCAGGAAGGATACAGCCTGGCAACTGATTACTTCAGGCTATTTGATGGAGACAGTGATGACAACAGTGCGACTGACGAGCTGATCTTCGTAGTTAATCTTATCGCTGGACAGACTGGAAACCGTGCTTTTACAGCCATGGTAATGAGTCAGGGACAGTACGCAGCAGACGGAGGTAGTTTCAGGGGCTGGAATGGATTCTGTACCCTGCCTGAGTTCGTAGACAGCTGGGATACCAATGACCCACGTTTCTTTGAAGAAAACTATCCAAATGAACCTGGAGTTATTGATCCTGCGACTTATCAGCTAAATAGAGGTATCCAGGTAGGTGTTCAGCACGGACCTGTACCTGTAGATGACAACGGAAACCCAACTGAGGGTGGAACTTTCAAGCGCGATGCCAATGGAATGTTGGTGATTGAAGTATTAAGAAACTTCTTGAGAGACAATCAGGTAGTTGATTATTCAAAAGATGTCAGCTTGACTTCTAACCAGTGGGCAGGTGCACGTGTATTCAAGTATGAGTATGATACTCCGGGTCCTGGTAGATGGGACACTGACATCAACCCTGTCTTGTTGCGTCTGGCTGATGTATACCTGATGAGGGCTGAAGCAAAATTAAGAAATGGCGACAATGCAGGTGCATTGGCTGATGTGAATGCAGTAAGAACTGCCAGAGGAGCCGCTGAATTGAGCTCTCTGGATATGGATGCCATGCTTGACGAAAGAGGATTTGAGTTCTATTGGGAATCACACCGTAGAACCGACCTGATCCGTTTCGGAAAATTCAACGACGCTTGGACTTCCAAAGATGCAAGCGATGCAAACAAAAGGGTGTTCCCAATTCCATTGAATGCCCTTGCTGCAAGTTCGAACTTGACCCAAAATGATGGGTACTAATATTTGATTATTGTAGGTGAAAAGGTCCCTCTTTCTTTTTAGGAAGAGGGAATTTTTATGGGGCTGTTTAACATTTATCATTCCTGAGGGCAAGGGGCTTTCAGGAAGTATGGTAGAAATGTTTAGGTCAATACAAGATCCTTGATGTTCGAAATAGGTAGGGCATGAAAATTCTCTCTACAAGCTGTGAGCTTGCTTCCTCTTTTCTGAAAGGTCTCAACGGACTTTACTTGACTTAAAGCAAAATCATCAGCAAAGACCCTACAGAAACCAACACCCACAAAGAAAAGCCATGAAGAAGAGGTTTGATCCCTGCAGACCGAATTTTCTCTACAGATATTCCCATTCCAATCAAAAACAGACATAGGACCATCACGGATCTGGCTATCCCTACAATATCTTCAGAAAATGAAATAGGGAAAAAGGTATTCACCAGCATAGCTAGGACAAAATAAAGGATGAACCATGGAATTTTGACCGACTGTCCTTTGCCTCTGAAGATAAGCATGGAGAAAAGTGATACTGGAATGATCCAAAGTGCTCTGGACAACTTTACTGTTGTGGCGATTTCCAGGGCTTCCAGGCCGTAAGCGTTGGCAGCTCCGACCACGGAACTGGTGTCATGGATAGCGATGGCGCTCCACAAACCAAAATCCTGCTGGCTTAGGTCAAGCAGATGCCCGATGAAAGGAAAAAGGATCAATGCCACCGCATTTAATAAGAACACTACCCCAAGGGCCATGGAAATGTCTTGTTCTTTGGCGTTGACAACAGGGGAAACCGCAGCAATGGCGCTACCACCACAAATGGCTGTGCCAACCGATATCAAGTATGAGGGAACTTTCTCAATCCCTATTAGCCTTGAAATGAGAAATCCCATCAATAAAGTCAAGCTGATAGAGCCAACGATCATCAAAAAACCGGACTGGCTAGTTGCGAGTGCTTCATGAGCATTCATGCCAAAACCAAGCCCCACAACGGCAATCTTCAGGAGATTGCTTACAGCCTTTCCTTTTAACCATTCAAAGGGATGCCCTACAAAATGTGCAAATAAAAAACCTGCCACCAGAGCAATGGGGCTGGATACCCATGGGGTGAAACAAAGGAAAGCCATTATTATAAAGAGGGCTTTGGGCCAGGAAAATGGAAGGAAAGAGTATCTGTAAAGCAGCTTCATGTTTTGATTTCCGTATGTATTCAACTAAAGATACGGAAGCTGCTGTCTGATTAGTTATGAAAAATAGTTGTATGCTATTCCAAATTGTTATGACTGCTTGTAAGGATTCGCTTGATAAACTTCATGGCCTGGGATTGCTTGCCATGAAGGTGGACATAGTGAAAATCTCTAATAATCTCTAGTTTTTTCACGTCGATGATCTTCAACATATTGGCCTTCAATTCATGAAAGATGGAGTGGATCGAAACAAAGGCAAATGCGTCTGAATTGAGTAAGTAGGTTTTAATGCCTTCGGTACTTCCAATTTCGAGCTCAATGTTTAGTTCACTGGAACTTACTCCCTGTTGTGCGAGTGCGGATTCTATGACTTTTCGTGTTCCCGAGCCTTCTTCTCGACTGATTAAAGGAATTTTTTTGACTTCCTCAATTTTCAATTCCTCCTTTTTGAGCTTGCGATTGCTGCTCCTCGTCGCCAAGACAATCTCATCCTTCCTGAATTTTTCATAATGGAGCAGGGGATTGGAAGGTTTTCCTTCCGTGAAACCGAGGTCTACCTGATTGGATTCAATCAGTTGCTCAATCTTCTCCGTATTGCCATTGATGAGGCTTATTTGGACTGAAGGGTTGATTTGTTTCATGGCTGCCAATAATTCTGGAAGGATGTACTGGGTGATTGTAGTACTGGCACCGAGGATTATTTTTTCAGGTATGCGATCATTCAGGGCTAGAAAATCATTGCTTAACTGCTTGTAAAGATCCAGGATCTGATTGGCATACCTGAGTAATAATTCCCCTTCTGGCGTAAGGCTGATCCTGTTTCCTTCTCTTAGAATAAGCGCCTTTTCAAATTGCTCTTCGAGCTTATTGATATGCTTGCTGACCGCAGGCTGGGAGATATGAAGTTCCCGAGCTGCTTTGGTGTAGCTAAGGTGGTCTGCGACTTTTTTGAATACAAGCAATCGGAAGTCCATCAAATGAGTTCTTTTTTAAGCGCCTTGCTGAATAAAATTGTGCTACTATTCCTAAAAATAAGGGGAGACCCTGACAGGCTTATAAGCCTGTCAGGGTTCCGGCTTACCTAAGGTAAACCATCAAAATTAAAAATAGGGTTTGCAAATCAGCAAACCCTATTTTTATAGAATTTAATCATCCTGTTACCACCTGATCAAGGCTGAAGCCCAGGTAAAACCTGAACCAAAGGCAGCCAGACATACCAAGTCTCCTTCTTTGATCTTGCCCAACTCCCAAGCCTCCGTCAAAGCAATTGGTATAGAGGCAGCAGTAGTGTTTCCATACTTCATAATGTTGTTATGAACCTTTTCTTCAGGCCATCCCATCGTCTGACGAACAGCTTCTGCAATGCGTAAATTGGCTTGATGAGGAATGAACATGTTTACATCCTGAGGAGTATAACCTGTCTCATCCAACGCTTCCTTGATTACCTCAGGGAATTTTTGAACTGCCATTTTGAAAACCATACGGCCATTCATGACCGGATATTGCTCTCCATTGTCAATCATTTCATGGGTAATGTGACGCTTCTTATGGCCGGAAGGTCTAAGGGTTGCCAACATTTCAGCATGCTCACCATCCGCATGTAGTTTGGTGGTCAGGATGCCCTTTTCATCTGCAGTGTCACTTGCAGTCAAAATGGCAGCACCAGCACCATCGCCAAACAGGACTGTAACAGCACGGCCCCTATCAGAAAAGTCCAGCCCTGAAGAATGAATCTCAGAACCAATCATAAGAATGTTTTTATACATTCCAGTACGGATGAACTGATCAGCTACCGAAAGGCCATAAATAAAACCTGAACATTGGTTTCGGATGTCAAGTGCAGGGATACCCTTTGTATGAAGTCCCAATTCACGCTGAACCAAAACACCAGATCCAGGAAACATATAGTCCGGGTTAAGGGTAGCGAAAATGATCATGTCAATGTCTTCAGCCTGCATATTCGCACGCTCAAGAGCTATTTTAGCAGCCTGTGTTCCCATCCCCGCTACAGTGTCCTTGCCTTCAGTAAAGTAGCGCCTTTCCTGAATTCCTGAGCGCTCGCGTATCCACTCATCAGAGGTATCCATCAGCTTGGCAAGGTCGTTGTTTGTAACAACATTTTCGGGGACATAATAACCCAGTCCCGCAATTTTTGAACGAAGCATAAGTTTATTGTCGAGTAGGTGATGTATAAAGCAGTAACAATAATAACTTTTTATTCACTAGAATAAAAAGGTAACTAATGCGTTACTATCCGTTGGGTAAGAAGCAATTAGCAATTGTTGTACCTGATAGCCGTTTTTTATAAGCAAAATTGGAAAAGGGTAAGATTCTTAATGGGTTGTTTATCCATCAGAGAGCTTCTAAATTAGTTTCCTAGTTTTGCCCCCTGGTTCTTTTCTCCATCCAAATGTTTCAGATCTATGTAAGAGCTGGAATAATTTTGCCTGATCAACTTCCCCAACGCTTCTTAATTTACCTTTATCCTGATTGAGGATTACAAATTGCCTTAGTCTCGCAATTAGAATGAAAAAATACACCATTTCCTACCATGATGGCCTAAGTCTCCGGGATGTCTTATCTATAATGGAAATTCGCCATGTAAATTACCTGGCACTTTTAGACCCTAAAGGCTGTCTCATGGGCAGTATATCAGAAGCAGATATCCGTAAGGCCATCCTTACCAATAAAACCATGGTCAAGGATTTCTTCAATCCATATCCGGTAAAAGCGGTCCAGGGAGCAGATCTGAAGCAAATGCAATTGATTTTAAAGCAAAATTATTCGTCTCACCTGCCAATCGTAGATAGCAACATGAAGTTGATGGAGGTGAAACGAATTGAGCATGGCCAGGTCCTAAAAAAGAAAAATCCTGTCGTACTGATGGTAGGTGGCTTAGGCAAAAGGCTTGGTGAACTTACCCGCGAGTTACCAAAGCCGATGTTACCCCTTGGGCATAAACCCATTCTACAATTGATCATTGAGTCATTCGTAGGCTATGGATTTCGGGACTTCTATTTCTGTGTCAATTATAAGTCAGAATCCATAAGAGAGTATTTTGGGGATGGAGAATCATTTGGAGTAAATATCACCTATATCGAGGAAAGTAAGCCTTTGGGAACGGCAGGAGCTTTGGGTTTGATTGATGAAAACTGGAATGAGCCTTTCATTGTGATGAATGGAGACCTTATAACTACCCTCAACTTCGAAAGCCTCCTTCATTTCCACCTGGAGAGGGGAGGAATGGCTACCATGTGCATCCACGAGTACAATTACCAACTTCCATTCGGAGTGGTCAATACCCGGAATGCCAAAATTCTATCCCTTGAAGAAAAACCACGACAAAAGTGCTATGTCAATGCGGGTATTTATGTGCTTGATCCCAAGGTGTTTGCCTATCTCCCCCACAATGAATACCTGGATATGACAACCCTCTTCGAAAGAATGATTCAGGAAGATCAGGCAGTCTTTTCTTATTATATCAATGAGTTTTGGATGGATATAGGACAGGTCAAAGACTACGAAGCCACACGAGAAATATTTAGCCTCTATAATTTATGAGAAAAAAAGCCCTTGTAACCGGAGCGGAAGGCTTTATTGGTAGCCATTTGGTTTCGCATCTTGTCCGTCAGGGATGGGAGGTTAGAGCTTTTGTATTATACAATTCATTTCAGTCTATCGGTTGGTTGGCAAACCTTTCTTTGGAGGAACAAGAGGAAATAGAAATTTTTGCCGGTGATATCCGTGATCCCCAACTAGTCGAAGAGGCAGTGAAAGGCGTAGAGGTTATTTTTCACCTGGCGGCTTTGATTGCTATTCCTTATTCATATCGTGCGGCAAGTAGCTACCTGGAAGTAAATACCCGAGGGACGTTAAATGTCTTAAATGCAGCCAGAAAGGAGCCCAGAAGCAAGACCATCTGTGTGTCAACCTCTGAGGTCTATGGGACAGCCCAATACGTTCCAATTGATGAGGCACATCCCCTCCAACCCCAGTCTCCTTACAGCGCCAGCAAAATAGCAGCAGAGTCTCTAGCCAGGTCATATTACCACAGCTTTGGACTGGAGGTATGTGTTGTTCGGCCTTTCAATACTTATGGGCCACGCCAGTCAGTTCGGGCAGTGATACCTTCGCTGATCCTTCAATTGTTAAAAAATCAGGAGGAAATAAAACTTGGAGACCCCAATCCTACCAGAGATTTCCTCTTTGTCCATGACCATGTGGCAGGCTTGGAATGTATTGCGAATGCTGATGCGATAGCCGGGCAGGTATTGAATATGGCCACAGGTCAGGAAGTATCCATCGGAGAACTTGCCCAATTCTTAATTGATAAAATCAAGCCAAACGCCAGGATTATTCTGGACAAGAAACGGCTAAGGCCAGCAGGAAGTGAGGTCAACAGACTGTGTGGTGATAGCCGCAAGTTGCATAAGATCACAGGCTGGAAACCAAATTATCAATTGGAAAAAGGGCTTGAAGCCACCATCGCATGGTTTGCAAATCCCGACAATCAAAAATTTTACGCTGGTGATTACGCTTTGTAAGGCTTTTTTTACAAGTCTGACGAATTATTTGAATATTTCTGGATCTCTCTGTTTAATTTGTGTCCATCCAAACCATTAAAATTTATTCCATTGGCTGATTATTTTGTACACGAAACCGCTCTGGTAGACGAACCTTCTCAAATTGGAAAAGGATCGAAGATTTGGCATTTCTGCCATGTCATGACCGACACTAGCCTCGGAGAAGGATGCATCCTTGGACAAAATGTTTTTGTAGCTGGAGGAGTAAAGTTGGGAAACAATGTGAAGGTCCAAAATAATGTTTCCATCTATTCTGGAGTGATCTGTGAAGATGATGTCTTTCTAGGGCCTTCAATGGTTTTTACAAATGTCAAAAATCCCCGTTCTGCTGTGGTGAGGAGGGGACAGTACGCTGAAACCTACCTAGAACAGGGAGCTTCGGTAGGTGCGAATGCCACCATTGTATGTGGAGTGCGCCTGGGGAAATTCTGTTTTGTAGGGGCAGGCTCAGTAGTTACCAAGGATGTCCCTCCTTACGCGCTGATTGTTGGCAACCCTGCTCGCCAAATCGGCTATATGAGTGAGTTCGGTCATCGCTTGGAGTTTGACGGAGACGACATGGCCACTTGCCCTGAAAGTGGTCAAAAATATCAGCGAAGCGAAAAGGGAGTTGAGCGTATTTCCTGAGAAAAACCCATATTTGCCCTATGAGTAAGGCAATAGACTGGGCAAAAGAAGTCATTGAGATTGAAGCTAGGACCATCGCGTCCCTGACTCCAGCTATAAATGAAGATTTTAGTAGGGTAGTGGAGGCCTTTTTTCACCTTCGTGGAAAGGTCGCTGTACTAGGAATGGGAAAATCCGGGCTTATAGGTCGTAAGATTGCTGCAACCCTTTCCAGTACCGGAACTCCTGCCTATTATGTACATCCTGCAGAGGCCATTCATGGAGATTTGGGGATGATATCCCCCGAAGATGCTGTTTTGGCCATATCTCAAAGTGGTGAGACCAATGAGATTCTTCAGTTGCTACCCCATTTCAAGGAAAACAGAAACCTGCTGGTTGCCCTGACAGGAAACGAATTTTCTACCCTAGCACTCCAGGCAGATCACCTGATTTCTACTCGTATCGAGCAAGAGGCCTGCCCACTTGACCTTGCGCCTACCGCCTCATCCACTGCCCAATTGGTCATTGGGGATGCATTGGCAATTGCACTCATGAAAACCAAAAATTTCAATGCAGAAGAGTTTGCCAAATTTCATCCTGGGGGCAGCTTGGGCAAGCGGCTCGTTACCCAGGTTGGGGAAATCATGACCCAACAGAATTTACCCATCGTTGGACTTCATAGTACCCTACCTGATGTCATCATGACAATCAGCAAAGGCAGGTTGGGTTTAGCAGTTGTCATGAATGAAGAAGAAAAAATTTCAGGCCTCATCACCGACGGAGACATCCGAAGGGCCATGGAAAATTATCGAGAGAGTTTCTTCATAACGGAGGCAGAACAAATCATGACAGCCAACCCCAAAATCGTCCGCCCTGAACGCAGCCTTATCGAAGCTGAAAAACTTATGGTTTCCCATAAAATTAATTCCTTGCTGGTAGCCGAAAAAGGCAAACTATTGGGAGTGATTCAGATATACCAAATTCCTGTCTAATTAAAATGAAAGACCTTTATCAAAAAATAAAATATGGCCCATTTATTATTGCAGGGCCTTGTGTAATTGAAAGTCAGACACTTCTTCTCCAAGTTGGGGAGGAACTAGCTCGTCTTCAACAAAAATTTGGGATTCCCGTCATTTTCAAATCTTCTTTTGACAAGGCGAATCGGACCTCCATTAGTTCCTTTAGGGGACCTGGCCTGGAAAAAGGTCTGGAAATGCTTCAGAAAGTCAAGGATGAATTTGCATTGCCCATAACCACGGATATTCATGAAGCTCATCAGGCTTTACCTGCTGCAGAAGTAGTTGACATCCTGCAAATTCCAGCTTTTCTATGCCGGCAAACAGATTTGCTCTTGGCAGCAGGAAATACCGATGCCATTGTCAACATCAAAAAGGCACAGTTTTTAGGAGGAGAGGACATGAAATATCCAGCTCAGAAGGTCGCCTCTACGGGAAATGAGCAGCTCATGCTTACGGAAAGAGGGAATATGTTCGGTTATCAAAATCTGGTGGTAGATTTCAGGAATATTCCGTTGATGAAGGAGTTTGGCTACCCTGTGGTCATGGATTGCACACATTCTGTTCAGCGACCGGGAGCGGCAGGTGGAAAAACCGGGGGGGACAGGCAGTTTGTCCCTTCGATGGCCTATGCTGCAAAAGCCTTTGGAGTCAATGGATATTTCTTCGAAGTACACCCCGATCCAACTAGCGCAAAGAGTGATGGGCCTAACATGTTATACCTGAAGGACTTTGAGCAAGTGATCTATAGATTGCTGGCTGAAAACTAAGAGACTGAAACGGGGGGGAATGCGGTAATGGTTCATTCAAGCCCCCTCGCCATTTCCAATAGCTTTAAGGTCGTCCTCCAATTCCTGGTGGTAGCCCTGACTTTTAGTTTACGCTCGAAAAAATTATTGTCAAGTTTGGTCTTGCCATACCCTCCTGGTGTGTAGACATAGATTCTCTTACCAATAATTATAAATTCATCTTCCTTCCATTTGAAATCAGCAATCTCGTCCAAGTACTCTTTATTGGGAATATCTGACAAGAATGAAACGGCAAGAATCTTATGGTTGTCTATTTTTTGCGCATCAAAAGGAATTTCCTTATAAGCAATTTCCCAGTCTTCCAATGATAGAACCATTACTTGAACATCAAACTGATAATGCTCAAAAATTTTTTCCTTTATCTGTTTTTCCAGCATTCTCTCATCTTCAAGGGAGGCCTTGAAGACGATGTTTCCTGATTGGATGTAGGTCTTGAGCGATTGATAACCAAGTTCTCCCAACTGTTCCCTCAGTTCCGCCATTTTAATTTTCTTTTGACCACTTACATTAATACCCCTCAGCAATGCAATAAAGGTTTTCATATCCTAGAATTGATAGTAAATGAAGGGTTGCTCACCCCCAATTTGAACCTGAACAATTAGTACAATCCAAATGACGATAGCCAAAGAAACAGATTTTAATATCAATGGCGCCCTTACAAAACTCTTTTGGAAGAATCCGTCGAGGTTATCTGGGATGAAATGTACAAGGAAACCTACGCACATCAACACCCAGGTCCAATGATAGGCTGAATTGGTTAAGACCTGCATTCCCACCTCAGGATGGAAGTTGTAGAGGATTTGATTTATGATCGAAAATGCCTGATCTATTGAAGTTGCGCGGAAGAAAATCCAGCAAAAACATACAAAGTGGAAGGTAACAAATACCCCAAATAGATGTGAAAAGACATTAAAGAGGAAGTATAAATTACTTTTCTCTATCCTGTAAGACCTGCTAACTCCCCTTCGGGCTGCCCTTTCATCCAGAATATCCAGGAGACGCCTTCGAAGATAGGTGCCTGTGTCCTTCAGCATACGGTCTATGGCTAATGCAAGGCCATGTAAGGCCCCCCAAATGATGAATAACCAGCTGGCCCCATGCCATAATCCTCCCAGCAGCATGGTCATAAGGAGATTGAAATAAGTTCTCAGTTTACTATTCCGATTTCCTCCTAGAGAAATATAAAGGTAATCCCTTAACCAAGAGGAAAGAGAGATGTGCCACCTTCTCCAAAATTCCTGAATACTGGTGGATTGATAGGGGACATTGAAATTTAAGGGTAGCCGGTAACCCAGAAGCAAGCCAATGCCAATGGCCATATCCGAGTAACCTGAGAAGTCACAAAAAATTTGTAATGCATAACCATAAACCGCCAGCAAGTTTTCAAAGCCTGTATGAATGGTGGGTACCTCAAATACCTGATCCACGAAGGTAGTGCTAATGTAATCTGAAATAACAGCTTTCTTGAAGAGGCCGAGGGTTATCAGCATGATACCTTTTCCAATGTCTTCCCTGGAGACTTTGATATCAGCTCTGATCTGTGGAATAAATTCAGAAGCCCGAACGATTGGTCCTGCCACCAATTGGGGGAAGAAACTCACATAAAAAGCAAAATCCAAGGGACTGTTGACTGGTTGGAGCTTCTTCCTGTAAATGTCGATGGTGTAACTCATCGTCTGAAAAGTAAAAAAGGAAATCCCCACAGGAAGGGCTATATGCTGTAACTTGATGGGGTTATTCATCAAAATATTGATGTTCTCAATGATGAAGTCGGTATATTTGAAGATAGCCAGCATACCGATGTTAACTACCAAACTGAGAATCAAGAAAAATTTTTGTTTGCCACGTTGTTGTTCGGAGGTGTAGAAGAAATCTACAACCGTATCCAGCAAGCTCACAATCCCTTCAATTACATTGATGAAAGCTTCCTTGGCCGGAGAAATGATGCCACTGTTTCTTTCTTCAGAGTCATAGCCATACCATACAGAAAGGTCAACAAAGTAGACTGTCCTTCCAAACAGGTTTACGGGTCTCCGCAGGATTCCTTCATGCTGGTACATGAATATCATCAAACCGAAGAGGTAGTCCACAACGGTTGAAAAGAGCAGCAGCATAAAGTGCCAACCGCTCGATTTGTAGTAAAAGAAAAGCGAAAAAATCGTTACATAAATGATTCTTTTCTTCTTCTGGTCAGCAAGGATGATGTAGATGCCGAGGAAAATCAGGAAGGTATAAAGGAACCATTTAGAGTTGAACATGACCGCAACATCAGGGTCATGCACAAAAGCCTTCCTTAAAAAATCGGGTAATTTCTCAGCGATTTCTGTAAAGTTCATACCCTCTGATTATTGCTTCGTATAACAGTTTCCCTTGTAATTCATATCCGGGTTTTGTCAAATGCAGTTTGTCGCTTTGTGCCAGGTTATTTTTTCTCCAATCCTCAATGCTACCGCTTCCACCCATTAAACCATAAAAATTCCAACAAGCTAGGTTATTGGATGTAGCATAATTGGTAAGGATTTGGGTAATCTTTCCTACAACTGGATTGGTATAAGTTCTTGACTTATAAGAATCTGGTGGTGTAGTGATTAAAATATCCGCAAATCGGTTATATGTTTCCAGGTCATGGATAAAATCGTCTACCTCATTGTAAAATGACTTTTCGTTGAAGTAGCCATTTACTGCTTCATTTGTACCTAATGAAATAATGATCAAATCAGGACGAAGTGCCTGAACATGCTTATGGAACTCTGTAGATCGGTTGTAATGCTCAAACTTAGCCCCATTTACGCCAATCATGTGATACAAGAGGCCGGATTGATGGTAGTTCTCCAAAACTACTCCATAAAGCCTTGAAAGATTTCCACCTGCTTCACCTTCGAGTCTGATTTCTCTGGTAGGGTAAGGCAGGAAAAACTGCTGCATAAATCCAAGTGTACTATTTTCTTCCACCATAGAACGTGGAATCCCTTGTGAAGATTGTTCAGTTTTGACCTTTAGCTTTTTTCCGACATAGATAACATCATTGTCCATTTTGTTGAGCTTTTTCAACTCCTGAACACTCATCCCATACTTTCGGCTAATCAAGGTCAGGTTTTCGCCATTTTGTACCGTATGGTAATTGCTTGGCGCTGATTTGGGAGTCGGTAATACTGGGATATCAGTCTTTCTGTATTGGATATTTGAGGATTGATTATTGACTCGCCAACTACGAAAACCTCTATTGGATTCGGTAAAAAGAGTAACCTTATTAAACTTATAATGAATAGGGTTAGGGCCTTCGGAGATGCGTAGGTTCAAATAGAACCCTGATTCCCTGGTCTGTAGGGTAATCCCACTCAAACCAACCGGAAGATTGCCACTTCGGTCGATCGTTCTGCGCGAAGTCCATTTGACATTAGACTTGGCATAAATATCTTCAGGGCTATTGGTACGCGCAACTGAGTAGGGGAATACCAAGCCTCGACCGGCAGATCCAAACTTTTGTTGCAATAGCGTTCTTACCTTTCCCGAAAACCAGTCTGCTTGTATATGGGAGTCTCCAATGTGTACTATATTGACAGTTCGAATCTTTTTCTCATCCAACAATTCCAGTCTCATGTAAAAGTTTCTCAGACCTGGTTCATGGTTGTTGATAACATTCAAACCATTGTTCAGGAAGGAATAGGAGCTAGTTTGTTGACCTACCACGCTTAATGGTAGGCAGATGATTAGAAGTACCTGGAAATAAGTTCTGGGAAATAATGGCTTCATTTAGGAAGAAAGAATAGAAGGTAAAGGTACACGAATAGGCATAATGTCAAATCCAATGCCAGTTCGATACTAAAGGTAAAAAATCACTTCACAATTTTCCCACCTAGCCATCTCAAAATACAACATAAAAAAAGGGGCTCAATGAGCCCCTATTCAATGAGATAATTTAACTTATTTTATTACTGCTTCTAGCACTTGTTTGGGTTGGATAACTCTTCCGACTTTGTCAGAGTCCTTAACGGTCTTACCATAATTATGCAAGAGGTCATAAGCTGTTTTGGCATCCATGTCTGGATCGTATGCCCTCATCATTCCAACGAGTCCAGCAACAATTGGAGTTGCCATTGAGGTCCCGTTGTAGGCCAGATAAGTCCCTTTGTCGCTGGGTACGGATGACATGATGTTCACTCCCGGAGCAGCTATAGGTCTTTTCAATTTTGTGTTGGTATTGGAAAATACTGCCTTATCAAGGTTCTCGTCTACTGCAGATACGGTGATTACCCCAGGAATATTGGCAGGTGAGTATCTTCTTGCATCGTCATTGCTATTTCCTGCGGCTACTACCACAATAGCCCCTTTTTTGTGGGCGTATTTGATGGCGTCTACCTGTGCTTTTGGAGGTCCAAATAGTGAAGGTCCACCTAATGACATAGAAATGACATCAGCACCGGATTCTGCCGCATCAATGATAGCTTTGGCAACTCTTTGGTCAGTACCTCTTCCATAGTCATCCAGGGCAGGATAACCTGTAAGGGTGATGAACTCACCTTCCCAATTAAGGGAACCGACTCCTGTTCCATTATTGGTTACCGCACCAGCAAGTCCCGCACAATGGGTTCCATGAGAATGAAGGTCATAGTCCCCATCTGTGCCACTTTTTTCGTAAGTAGATTTTAAATCTTCGTGATGCTCATCAACTCCTGTATCTACGATGGCTACCTTGGCCTTCTTTTGTGGCTTGTTTTGACGAATCAGGTCGTAAACCCCATTGTAATCCAAAGACCTTGCATACCATTGCTGTTGCAATAATGGGTCGTTTGCTCTGAAATTAAACCTGCTGGCTTCAACTTCTACAGCTTCGGGTAGTTTGTATGTAAAGTGATGATTGATATCAAGTTGATCTACATTTTCTTTATCAGATCTGAGGTCATGCATGAGCAGGTCTCTAGAGAAAGAATCTACATATACGAGGAAGTATTGTGCCAAGTCCTCATCTTCATCTAAATCTACATTTGGAAATGCCTTCTTATAGGTCGCATCGTATTTGCGAAGGATGGGCTGAATTTCTTCGATTTTATCATCTGGGCCCAATTCTACGAGAATAGAAAGGGTCAAAGCATCCTCTTCGGTTTCTTGTTGAAACATCCACTGACCGAAGAAAACGAGGCCGTAGAGACTGGCACCCAAAAGCGCTGAAATGAGTCCAGGACCATAAAACATTTTATATCTTTCCTGTTTTTGGAACAGATAAATAGAGGCAATCATCATCCCGAGACCAAGATCAAGGAACAGATGTGCCATCCGTTCACCAAAACCTGAGGTAGGGAAAACGAACTGAAAAACAACTGCTACCAATAGCAGGATAAAAGCAGGAAGGGGATTAAAACCCGTTGCTTTGTTTTTTCTGGCTATTCCTATACCAAAGACCAAAAACGCCGCTGTAGCCAGAGCAACTCCTATAAGGTGAAAAACTAGATTTGACATCATCATATCTTACTCCACAATTGAAAAAGCAGGACTTCAAGTAGAAATCCTGCCATTATTTATTCAAATTTTCGAAATCGACTTTATCTCAACATCCTGGCCCCACATGAATATGCCGAAGCTCGCAACCGGTAGTACCGTTGCCTTCACCCTAAGTCCTTCTTGTCTCAACTGAGGGGGAAGTTTCTCAACGGGGGTGTACTTTTGCCCGTTATCCGCTTCGATTCCCCAGAAGCCTCCAGAAAGACTTACATATTTGATGCTGCCAGTAATGTTCATGAATTAAAATATTAACCTCTTTAATTACGATACATACCTTTAGAGGTTACATAGTATTAATATAGTACATTCTCGAGAATTATCGTGATCAAAATAGAAATATATCAAAAGTTGTTGCTTTTGACTGGTTAGGATTTATGGGAATTGTCCATAGTTGACCTGATTAATTTTTACTTTCCAGGATGGATTCGATAGATAAAAGTGCTGCCAAAAGTATCCGAAGTACCTGTTCTTATTTAGTGTGATAAGTTTATAGCTATCAACTTAAAACAAGGGGATTCTTCGGGTTGGAGGGGATATTTACCTATGCTAATTTTTTCACGAATGACATTCTCATTCACAAATTTCGTCTAACCATTGACTGGTGACCTTGCCTTCTTCCAGGTGAAAAACTGCTCCCATGGCACATCCATTGGGTCCCGTGGAATCAATCAGAAAGCGCATGTCGAAACCAAAATCGATGCCTGGTCCCAGAATTTTCTGTAATTCAGTGGTATCGGTACCTGGTTTTATCAGATTCACAACTTCTATTAAACTTTTATAATCCTGATGGTTTTGATAATGCTTGCCTGCTTTTGTTAGTCTGGAAGGTGTACAAGAAATGAGCAAGATTGGGATTAATACTAACGTAAAAAATAGAAGGCGATTCATCATTTTTTTCTACAATCTAGGGCTTTTTAAACTTTATCCTCTTGAAATGAGGTTGGCTTTAAAATTACAGGTAAATGTCAATGGGCTAATTGGGTCTTTTAGACTTGTTCCTTCCAACCCTGACAGGGTTATAACCCTGTCGGGGTTAATATGCAAAACAGTCCTTTGGTAAAAAGCTATTCCCTATCAAGCTGAAGTGTTAAGCGGATAACTCTTGCACGGAAAGATACGCTCCACATTAAGCTAAGACTGCAATGGGTAAGTTCTTCCTTGAAATAATATCTGGAAATTTTTGAAAAATATGCCCAAAAGGTGATGTGCCTCCCATGGCCAAAACCAAAGGAGGCATCACATCAACAACTATCCATCAACCTTAAATTTTACTTTCTACATTCTCGACCTTTTCTAATGCCAAGGCATTGATACAAAAGCGCAAGCCGCTTGGAGCTGGACCGTCAGGGAAAACATGTCCAAGGTGGGCATCGCATACGTTACAGGTAGTTTCAACCCTTACCATCCCGAAGGTCATGTCCATGTGGTGAGCAATTACATTTGGACTCACAGGCTGGGTAAATGAAGGCCATCCTGTACCTGATTCAAATTTTTCTGCCGAATCGAAAAGCTCAGTTCCACAGCAAACACATTTGTAGAGGCCCGGCTGAAAAAGGCTGCACATCTCAGAGCTGAATGCTCTCTCTGTTCCTTTTAGGCGGGTAATCCTAAACTGCTCGTCCGTCAACTCTGCCCTCCATTCTTCATCTGTCTTTTCTACCCTACGAGGAGGTTCCAAATTGCCGTTTTTAGCATACTGCAAGACATTGTTCCAGTTAAGCATTTTTCTCTTGTTTATTGTTGTGAAAACATAAGGTGAAAAGAGAATAGGATGCCACTTTGTTTTGTCTATTACAAATATGCATTGTCAGTCTTACGCAGACTGTCCAATGGGATACATTTCGAAGAATAAATAAAGGATTTTTAGCTCCATGGGCGTCATAGAGATAGAAAATAGTCCAGGTGCCCATTGACTTCTTCAGGGTATTCATGTTGGAGCCAATGACTGGCATCTTCGATATATTTTATACCCAGGAAATGATTGCAATAGCCTTGGCTCGCCGACGCCAATTCCTTGCCCAAGGCGTGATCTTTAGATCCCCAGATCATCCCGCATGGGACTTCGATTTTTGGCAATGGCCTGGGTTGGTATGGATACCTGAAAAATGCCCGATAATAATTGAGGGTAGCTCGCCATGTCTGGATGTCGGGAAAGGCAGCTTTGTACATCTCGAGGTCTTTGGTACAGAAATGTTCAGGTCGGGTGCTCCTCTTTTCAAAAACGGTCTTAAAAAACCAGCCAGGATTTTGATGGAAGAAAAGTTCAGGCAAGAAAGGAATCTGAAAAGCCAGGGCGTACCAACTCCTTTTGAATTGCTGAAAATTTGAAAAAATCTGCTTCCTGAACTCATCCACATGAGGCATGTTCATGATGATCAGTTTATGTAGCCGGTCAGGGTGTTTGGCTGCCAGTACCCAGGCTGTTCCCCCTCCCCAATCATGGGCTACAATAGTTGCTTTTTCTATTTGGAGGTGATCAAGGAGACCAATGATATCATCTTTCAGGCTATCCAGTCCGTAATACTTCAATTGTGGGGGCTTGCTATTTTGGTTGTACCCCCTTAGATCAGGTAGGATGAGCTGATAATTTTTTGCAAATGCAGGTACTTGATAACGCCAGGAATAGCTGAAGTCCGGGAATCCATGTAGGAAGAGCAGGGGATGCCCCTCTCCGCCAATTTTGTAGTTGATGGTAAAGCCCTGATTCGTGAATGACTCGCTTCGTAACTCTTCGTATGTCATGCTGCTTGTGAACTTATTGCTCTATTTTCTCAAAACCCATCAAAAAGTCTAATACCTTCTTTTCAGGCATTTCGCAAGGTTTTAACTGAGGGCCTGATTGAGTCAGGTAAAAGTTAAAACTTATGAAATCATTTCCCCCCAAGTCTTCTGCAAATACTTTGGTGCTTTGGCCTTTATTGAAGTCCTTTTTGGTCAGGCTGTATTTTCTTCCCTCAAAAAGAACCTCAGAATAGCCCTTGGGAATTTGATGGATGATATCTCTAAGGTCTTTTTTCATGAAACTTATATTTCAATTAAAGTAAACAGCTTTTTCAATCGTCTACCTCAATGAATGGTAGAAAATAAATCTAAAAATAACACTACTGAGGAAATAATAAATCGCTTTCAAAGACCCCTAAAGGCATTTATTCGTGATAGGGTTGGACGGAATGAGGACGCAGAAGACATTCTGCAAGAAGTTTGGCTCCAATTGGCCTATCGTGATCCAAAGGATGAGCTTCAAAGTGAAAGTGGATGGCTTTATCGAGTAGCTCGAAATAAAATCATCGACCATTACCGGGCTAATTTCCCCGATTGGTTGGAAGATATCATGGAAGATGAATTCTGGGAGGAGGAAGAGGACGAAATGGATACAGACTATTTCTGGGAAGAATTGTACGAAGCCCTAGATGCCTTGCCTGAAAGCCAAAGGACGGTTTTTGTCCAAAATGAAATGGAGGGACTGACCCTGCAGGAAATTGCTGAGGAAAGTGGAGAAAAATTAAAAACTGTAATTTCCCGTAAAGGCTATGCTGTTAGAAAATTAAGGCAGCAGTTGGGAGGTAGTTTTGATGGTTTTTAGCGAGAGGTAGTAGGTTGAGAAAGGGTAGAATGATTTTTTTTGTTGCATTTAAAGTAATCTGAAAAAAGCACCGTCTACCTGTATGAATGAAAAAAAGAACAAAGAATATGTTTGGATATTGGAGAGGGGATTATCCCCAAAAAAGAGGCGGACGGGGCCGTGGCTTTAGAAGAGCCAAGTATAATGTACCCGTCAACATTGTAGAGAATGACACGGAATTTGAATTGTGGGTGTACGCCTTCAATTTTCCCAAGGAGAACATAAAGGTGTCTGTATTAGAAGATACCCTTTATATTACAGGTAGCAGAACCCCTGAAAATGAGCATCCTAATTGGTTGCTTCATGAATTTCCGATCAAATCTTTCGAGCGTACGTTTGAGTTGTCTCATCGCGTAGACAAGGCAGGCATTCGCGCCGTCCATCAGGATGGCATCCTGAAAGTTTTTGTGGCGAAAACAGGAGCTGCTCAAAAGCCTGAAATGACTGTAGAAGTCGAGTAAGGAACCATACAACTCTAAGGTAAACCGATGGGGCAGGGGTGGAAGTTTTTCACCCCTGCCCTTTTTCTGTATCTTCTTCCATGGAAGCAATATTTTTTGAATCTGCTGTGGAACTTCGAAGGTGGTTTATGGAAAATCACCTCCATTCAAAAGAACTTTGGGTTGGCATTTACAAAAAGGAAGCAGGGCGACCTTCGGTGTCGTGGGGGGAGGTAAAGGACGAAATCCTTTGCTTTGGTTGGGCTGAGGGCAGGATACAGCCCATCGATAATCTGTCTTACGGCGTCAGGTTGACTCCTCGGAAGCCTAAAAGTAAGTGGAGTACAAAAAATATTGAGAAGGCAGGGCAACTGATTGACTTGGGACTGATGGAAGCTGCTGGGATTAAGGCATTTGAAGAAAGGGATAAAAACTATGAGAAAGAGCAGGCAGCCCAAGCAAGGATTGTAGAATTGCCCTCGATTTACCTTGAACGCTTGAAGGCGAATCCCAGGGCTTGGCAATTTTTTGAGCAGGTAGCCCCCTCCTATAAAAAGTCTGCAATCAGGTGGATCATGTCAGCCAAACAAGAGGCTACTCGCGATCGGAGGGTAGAAATTTTGATTGAGTCTTCGGAGGAAGGACTCAGGGTGCCTCCATTGAGGCCACGAAAATGAGTTCCTTTGTCCTCCCTGTTCAGGATGACATGCGGTCATTGCTCGAGTAAGTAAGAAGAATGAAAATCAAAAAGGGAGAGCTGAGCCCTCCCTTCGATCTATTAATAAACTGTCGTTTCTAGTTTGGAATCCTTCAGGATGCTGGAAACAAACCAGACATACTCCGATTTTTCCTTGTCATATCCCAACATGGAAAAATTATTTCCCCATGGGCAGGAAGGAAAATCCGGGAATCCTTTCCTTAATTCATATCGACCAGGATTTTCGTTAAACTCTGCTTTGGTTAGTTTTCGGACTCCATACTTGAAGCCTTCAGGATCAGCTGTTTTATGGGTGTTCACCACAGGTTCTGCCTTCAGCAGGAAGAGGTTGCTACCCTCGCTTTCGTAGACTCCATATGCGTCGATGAGCATGCCTTTTACAGATCCATCGCCGGATGAAATCGCGTACAAGACTGAATTATCTGAAGGATCAGTATTTTCTTCAAAGCGGTGAACAGCATCTATCGTGAACTCTCCTTTGCCGAAGGAGGCATTTTTGGCTTTGCAGGTAATCTGATCATTCATCAGGTGAAGGTTGTCTGTATAGCCCTCTTTCATGTAATGAGCAGTCGCTTCTACCAGATTATTAAAGTTTAGAGTCATGTTATTTTGCATTTAGAAAGATGAATCAATGTAGTTTGTCAGCATGTAATTCCCTTAACTTCTTGAGTTTGGGAGGAATGATTGCCTGACAATAGGGATGTTCCTGATTGTCAGTGAAAAAGTTTTGGTGGTAATCCTCCGCGAGATAGAAGGCCTTATATGCCGTCAATTCAGTAACTATTGGAGCTTCAAACCACACTTTCATTTCTTCCATCACCTTTTCCGACTCTAGCCTTTGTTCCTCATCATGGAAAAAAATGACTGACCTGTATTGATGGCCTTTGTCATTGCCTTGTTGGTTGGGAGTAGTAGGATCGTGGGTTGAGAAGAAAATTCTCAGCAAGTCCTCAAATGAAATGATCTCCGGGTCAAATTCTACTTGCACCACCTCTGCATGTCCTGATCTTCCGAAGGAAACTTCCCTGTAGGATGGGTCAGGCCACCTTCCTCCGCTATAACCGGATTTGACGCTTGAGACACCTTTTATCTGCTGGAAAACAGCTTCTATACACCAAAAACAGCCCCCTCCAAGGGTGGCAGTTTCATTTTTTTTATCCATTGTTGTCATTTCTTCCGCCTAAATCAATTGTCTACTTCCCCCTACTGTTCGATTTTTTTGTCTAAAAGTTTTAACGGCAAATCATTAAGACATTCTGGTTTTACTAACTCATTGTCTATCAGGGTGTCTAGTGCCAGATCGAGTAGGGCAGCGGAAGAGTTGAAGTAGTCAATGGTGAGGAAGTTATCATCTTCATTGGTCAGGATTCTAAGTTTTACTTTGGTTATTATGACCAAATAATGTAAAAAACCAATCACATAGTTTGTCAGGTTATGCTGCCAAAAGCTATAAATCTACAAGTAAAATAAATGGGCATGGCCAAATTGCTTTGGTCCATGCCCATCCTCATATCGAATCTGGCCCATTATCGGACCAGAGAATTGCTTAATGTTGGATCATGATTTTATGGGTAGAGCTTCTGGAGCCTTGATCCACACGAATGACATACAGTCCTGATTTGAATCCGGAGGTGTCCAACTGGTATTTTTCCAGAAAAGGAGTAGTTTTTACTGCCATCAATTTTCCATCAAGGGCGTAAATTCTGATAGCGTTTATATCTATTCCAGGAGATTCCAGGTGAAGCATCTCTTTTGCTGGATTAGGATATATTTTGAGGTCTGATTGGACTTTATCCTCTATGTTTGTCCCAATTTCAATGGTTGAGATTCCATCTTCCTCATTGATTTCAATTGCTTCGCCGAGCTCATTGATGGCTACCACATTGGTGAAACTCAATTCAAGTGGACGCTCCTTCTTGGCGATGTCTTCACTGATGACAATTACGATATTAGCCAGGAGTCCATTTCCATTTTGTGGGTTTTGGTCTGTCCTTACAAGGGCGATATCTGTTTGGCCTAAGGGAAAGAAGTCTTTGTCGAAGGTAATCATGTTGGTATTTTTCGTCCCTAACCAGGAGCCTGCATAGCTCAGTTTGACACCTGCTGAGTCAAGTAAGGTATTGTTGTAGTTGATGCTAAAGGCTATACCGTAAATTTTGGTAGCTGGTGTATCCACCGTTCCAAGCTGAATGGGAATAGAAAGGGTATCACCTGGGGTGAGGTTGGTGGTGGGCATTTGGAACCTGAGGGGTACTCCGTTTTGATTCGGAGCCCTTCTCCAACTGCTATGGGTAAGTCCATAGTTTTGTCCAATGGCAAGGGTATCAGCCGAGTCAATGGTGCCATTTCCATCTGTATCTGCATGTTTTACATTGATTCCATTGCTCTGGACGGAGCTCCAATCGTCGCATCGCTGGCCAATCCAGTTGAGGCTGGCCAATGGACGGCTGGGGCCGGTTTGACCGTAGTGTAGCCCTATGGGCAAGAGGTCTGTGTTATTTACTACCTGATCGTGATTGGCATCTCCCGGAAATACCAGCCTGGGAAGACAGGTAGAATCAATGGGGGCGATATTCAGAGGCTGGTTGGGGGGCCTCGTAATATTGGCCCAAACAGCTGGTTCAGACCATTCGCACCAACAATTTTGCTTCAGCTCAACCAAGGGATAAGTTGAAGGTCCGCTAAAGCCAATTTCATACAATACATTGAGGGAGTCAGTACATATTTGGTTTTGGCGAATAACAAGATCCTGGGATGTAACAAGCCCTGTATCTCTAAAAATATACAAACCCAACTTGTTGTCAATCAGAGTATTGTTTTCAATCAGGGTAATCCTGTTTGTCCGGGCATACCTCGCCAATACCAACATTAGGGGAATTTTATGCTCAGTCAAACTATTGCCCCTGAGGGTTATCGGAAGGCTAACTTTAATGCCATGGTTGGTATTTCTTGCAAATTGGCAGTTTTCAATTTGATGCTGGGACCCAATGACCCCTTGCCAGTTGTCCCTGATGATTGAGTTCGTGACGATGGCATCTCGTCCTGCGATTCCATAGAGGTTTCCGTAGAATAAACAGCTATCGATAACTGTTCTGGATGAGTCATGCATTCCAGCACTGATACCTACTCCATCAAGGTTTGAAAATACTGTATGCTGGATATTCAACCTTCCAAGGTTTTGAGGATTTTGACTGAAAGAAGAATGGAACCTAATGCCATCATCCATGCTGTCAAGTCTTGCATAAGACATTTCAATTTCTCCGATATATGCTATATCAGCACTTATGGTTCCAAAGGATGAAGGTTTGCCAATGAAGTATATCGAATCCGTCTTTGTTCCATTTGCAATCAGTTTTCCATCTACCTTGATCCCACTAAATCCAATCATCTCCACCCTTACACCCGGATCAATGTTAAGTGTAATGCCAGAATTGATGGTGATGATTTCAGTGATTTGATATGGACTTCCAGAGATGTCCCAAGTGGTATTGGTTGTGATGTCCGAGTTGATAGGGGTTTGAGCAAAAAGACCAAGTGTACCTATACAAAGCAGCAAGAAGAAGAATATTTTTTTCATGTCGGTTGTATTAAAATTTGGTATGATACAATCTTAGCTCCTTCGCAAAAGGAAATAAAATACAAATTGGCTAAAAAATATTTTATTTTTTAGTTACACTTTTTTAGTAAATAACTGTATGGTAGTTTTTTATATTTATAGATTAATTGGAAATATATTTTGAAAGTAAATAAGCTGTTACAAATTTTACGGTCTTTTTCTGAGGAGGAAATTGAAGAATTTGAATCATATTTAAGTCTGACCAAATCGGAAACTTCACATAAGGTTAAAAAGGTCTTTCAATTGCTGACGGCCTACCATCCACGGTACGAGTTGTTTGAGGATGACTGGAAGTCAATTTTTCAGGAAATCTGGCCTGGGAGAAGTTTCAGTCCTGCAGAAATGAGAAATAAACAAAGCCTTCTTAAGAAAGGACTCCTGGACTTTCTGGCTCTCAGAGAACTGGAGGAAAGGCAGCATGAGAAGGAGGCTTTTATCCTGAGTCAACTGCGGAAACGCGGCCTAAAAGATGTTTTTGAAATAGAAGCAAAACGGATGCGAAAGAAAAAGATGCAGAAAAGCATCCAAACAGAAGCTGCATTGTTTGGCTTGTATCGCATGGCTGATGAAGCCAATATTTTTTTTGGTCAAAGCCAGGTCAGAAAAGAAGATGACAGCCTGCAGGAAAAATTGGACTACCTGGAGCAGTACTTCCTTCGCGTCAGACTAAGAGAGGCTTGTGAAATGCTGAACCGAAAGCAACTCCTCAATACTGACCTTAAGAATGATTTTTTTGAAGAATGGCTCAAGGTAAAAGAAAATGAACTCAATAATTTTAAGGATCCTGGACTAGAGGTCTATCTCCAAATATACCGATGCTACAAATTTCGCGATGATCCGGAGGAATACCTCAAAATGATTGAGCTGATACGCAATTCCCATAGTTTTTTCCCTGCCAGCGAAGCCAAAGCCATATTCAGGCATGCCCAAAACCATTGCATTCGCCATATCAATCAAGGCAGCAGATTTTTTCTGGAAGAATTATTCAGGCTCTACCAGTTTCAACTTTCACAGGAAATCATTTTTCAGGAAGGCCTGCTCGACCACAGCGATTATAAAAACATCGTTACAGTCGCCATTCGCCTGGAAGAATTTGAATGGGCAGAAGATTTTATCCAGCATTTTCGCGAACGAGTTGAGCCAGCTTATCGAGACAATGTTTACCAGTTTTGCCAGGCAAATATATTCGAAGCCAAAGGGGCATATACAGCGGCCATTGGGTTTTTGAGCAAGGTAACTTTCTCGGATGTCTTTTATGAAATCAGTTCCAGGCTACTTCTCTTGAGAATGTATTACAAATTGAGGGACTGGGAAGGGCTATTCTATTCAACTGGAGCCTTGGAACGCTTTCTTAAACGTTCTCAATCCATATCCAGAGATAGAAAATCCGCCCACCTTGCCTTTGTATGGGCGATTAGAGCTTTAGGAAAATTAATGGAGAAAAGGGAATCTTTGGTGCCCAAAGAATTCGAACGAAAGAGAAGCCTTCTGCAAGAGAAAATCCTGGCCAAGGGCAATATGACCCAGTTGAAATGGGTCGTAGACGAGCTTAATGCCTAGAACATCAGACTCTTTAACTTATCCATATAGCTTCTGCTTACCCGGACAGTCTCATTGGTACTCAGCAATACGTCGTAGCTATTGGGGTATTTTTCCACCTCTTTCACATGGTGAATGTTGATGATGGTAGATCGGTGGATTCGAATAAACATCTCAGGATTGAGTTTATCCTCCAATTTGCTGATGCCATAACTGGAAAGGTAAGAATGGTTTTCAGTTACGATTCTGGAGTAATCTCCATCAGCCTGGATTTGTACTATGTTTTCTACTGCGATGGTTTTGAGCTTTTTGGCACTTTGAATGAGTATTCTCACGGGATAAGAAGGCTTGTCCATGATGATGGATTCAGCCAATGGAGCCAGTCCTGAGTTGCCTTCATGTTTTCTATAACGGTTTACGGCATTGGAAAACCGTTCTCGGGTGTAGGGTTTGAGCAGGTAGTCCACTGCATGTACTTCGAAGGCCCTCAAAGCATACTGGTCATAGGCTGTGCTAAAAATTACTTCGGGAATCTCATCCAGTTTTTCCAGAACTTCGAAGCCGGAAAGGCCAGGCATCTGGATATCCAGGAAAACCAGATCTGGTTGAAATTCATTAATAATTCTTACTGCATCCACCCCATTGTTGGCCTCTCCAAGTACTATCAAGTCGGGGTAGGCTTGCAAGTATTCTTTGATGAGGTGTCTACCTGCTGCTTCGTCGTCTACGATTATGACCTTTTTCATGGAATGGCTGATTTAGATGGAGAAGGCTACTTTAAGCCCTCTTGGATAATTTCTTTTGAAGCTCAGCCCTGAGTTAAAGCCTTTTTCAAGTCGCAATTGCGTATTCGTAAGGCCAATGCCATTGCCAATGAGGTTTTCAGTGGAGCGGACACCTACACCTGTATCGGCCACTTCAAAATGAATCCTGCCATCCTTTTCTGTTACGATCAGACTGACCTCTCCTCCTTCAATAAGAGAGGACAAACCATGTTTGATGGAGTTTTCAACCAGGGGTTGGAGGATCATGGGAGGTATCTCCTTCTCCATAAGTGCTTCTGGGACTTCAATATGAACTGAAAGTCTTTCCTTGAATCTTGCTTTTTCCAGTTCCAGGTACTTTTGGACAAAGTCCAATTCTTCACGAAGGCTTACCAGCTCTGTTTTGGAAGCACGGAGTTGGTACCTGAACAAATCTGAGAGCTTAGCGATGAGTTCTCGGGTGTGTTCCAACTCAGGAGGTACAGTAGCACTGATGGTATTGAACACGTTATAAAGGAAATGTGGATTTAGCTGGGCCTTGATCGCAGCAAGTTCGCTTTTAAGGGCTGCTTCCCGAAGGGCTGCGGCACGTCTTTCTTTTTCTCGACTTTCAGTATAGTGTTCATAGGCATGGAATATGCCGAATTGAAGGAGATATAGGAGTCCAGGGATATATATGTCCCAGACCGAAGCCACCCCATATAGGTGAAATAGGTCCAAAGATTCTTTTATAAAATACTGAACTTGTTGGCAAATGATGACAAAAAGAGGGAGCAGGATGATGTGGGAAGCCAATCTCCAGTTTAGTCGGACTTTCTTCATTCTCCTGAAAACCAACCACCAGATGGGATAGGTAAATACCATCATGATCAGGTAACTGATGATGGATTCAAGCAAGATTTGTTTCCTGATCCAATTGAAGCCTGAGAAATCAGCATTGCCCGAATTGATGACCAGGGTTGTGTGATAGATGAAGGCGAAGAGCATGTAGATACAGAATATCCAGAGTATGTTTTTTACTGGAATTCCCCCTAAGCTTTTGTTGAATAGGTTATTAGAATGACTACCCTCAGACTTCATATGACAAATCTTTGGCTTGGAATGAAATTAAGTTAAGCAAATATTCCGGGAAAGCTCCTTGGAATATGGATGCTGCAATCTATTCCAGCTTGCACACGATTTAAAGTTGAAATCGATGAGTTGCGAAATAAGTCGACGAATGTATATCCCTCCATTCATCGACTTATATCACCCTACAACGAGAAGCAGAAGGTATTTTGGTGATTCTGAGAGAGATTGAGACATCAATTAATTCTCACATTATGAAAAAGATCATACTATCTACATTGTTGGGGCTGATGGGAACTGCGCTACTTGCCCAGAATATGCTGATCCAGGGCAAGTTGAATGATTCCAAGGGGGCTCCTGTGGCATTCGCATCTGTGCTGCTCATGGATCAGGCTGATAGCAGCTTGGTAAAAGGGGCATATTCCGATCAAAATGGAAAGTTTTACCTCAGAATCAACAAAGAAGGGGATTACTTTATGGAAGTTAATGCCATCGGATTTGAAAAGTATGTCATAAATCCAATCCCTGATTTTAAGGGTAAGCTCGATTTGGAGACAGTCAGGCTGAAAAATCAGGATCAACAACTTCAAGAGGTGAAAATATCTGCTATTAAGCCCATCATTGAGATCAAATCAGATAAAACGGTTTTCAACGTTCAGTCTTCCCTGGCAGCAAGTGGCACCAGTGGTTTCGAATTGTTGAGAAAGGCACCAGGGGTGATCATTGACAACAATAACAACCTTATCGTAGAGGGGAAGAGCGGGGTTCAAATATTCATTGATGGAAAACAGACTCTGTTAAGTGGAGACGATCTCCTGGCCTATCTTCAGAGCTTACAAGCCTCAAATATTGAAGCCATTGAAATCATAACTCAGCCATCTTCTCGCTATGATGCAGCCGGAACGGCAGGAATCATCAATATCAAACTCAAGAGAGATCTGCGATTTGGTATCAATGGGAGCCTCAACTCGACCATTAGTTATGGCCGTAACTTTCGAAATAACCATTCCATTAGCCTAAACCAACGAAATCGAAAATTTGCCACCTACCTCAATTACTCCAATAAGTTTGGGCAGGCTTGGGATTTCATGAACCTCTATCGGGAACAAGCAGGAATTAATTTTTACTCTGAAAGTGAAAATATCCGTGGAGGGAATACCCATAACTTCAAGGCAGGAACAGATATTTTTATTGGTGAAAGGGGAACTCTGGGATTAATTGTAGGCGGGGATATGAATGATAAATGGATTGAAGGAAGGACAGAAACTCCTATTATCCCTTTTGGGGATGCCGTGCCAACTCAGGTTTTGATTGCCAACAACCGGACCAACTCACAAAGCAGGAACTTCTTTTCCAATATCAATTACCGATATGAAGATACGCTGGGTAGAAAGTGGTCGATAGACCTGGATCAAGGAAATTATAACAGAGACCGCTCCAATTACCAACCCAACAGTTATTTCGACGGGAGTACAAATGACCTATTGTTTGAAAGAAATTTCCAAATGTACACGCCTAATGAGGTTTCTATCCTTAGTGCAAAAACTGATTTTGAGTTTAAGTTGGGCAAAGGAAGTTTGGCAACAGGGGTTAAAGTCTCACAAGTCAGCACCGACAATACCTTTGATTTTTATGATGTGGTATTTGGGGAAGAATTGTTCAATGCAGGCCGTAGCAACAATTTTTCTTATACAGAACAAATCAACGCAGGCTATGTGAATTTATCCCAAAAATTCTCGAAGGTTGATTTCCAACTAGGACTTCGTCTGGAGCAAACGCTTTCTGAAGGGATTCTTCTTTCCACTCAGCAATCTGCTAACCAACAGGTAAATAGAAGCTATGTCAATTTTTTCCCCAGTGGAGGAGTCACATATAAAGCTGGCTGGAAGAATCAATTTGCGCTGAACTATAGCAGAAGGATTAATCGTCCCAATTACCAATCCCTCAATCCCTTCGAATATCAGGTTGACGAACTCTCATTCAGCAAGGGGAACCCCTTCCTCCAGCCACAGTATTCAGATAACATCCGACTGGCCTATACTTACAGATATGCCGCCACTGCTGCCATTTCCTACAGCTATACCCATGATTTTTTCGCACAAATAACGGATGTCGTCGATGAACGAAGAAATGTGATGCAGGTCCAAAATATTGCCGATAAGGAAGTAATCAACCTGAATTTGTCCATACCTTATGACATCAAGAACTGGTGGTCTGTATATGTCAGCCTGAATGCCTTCCATGCTTCCTACAGCTCTGAAAATGTAAAATTTGACCCTATCGAACGAGCGACTTTGAGCTTTTATGCTCAAAATACGTTTAGCCTTCCCAAGGGGATAAAGTTTGAGGTATCTGGCTGGTTCAGTTCTCCTTCGGTCTGGGGAGGAACCTACCGCACCAAGTCTTTGGGATCTTTGGATTTGGGGTTGCAAAAGAAGTTTTTAGATGAGCGCTTGACAGCACGTCTGAGTATGGGGGATGTATTGTTTACCTCACCCTGGAGAGGTGTTACGCAGTTTGGAGACCTAAGAATTACCGGAACGGGAGGCTGGGAGAGCAGAACTGTGAGGTTTAGCCTGGCCTATGATTTTGGCAATAGAAAGTTGAAGGCAGCCAAAAAACGGAAGCTGGGTTCCAATGAGGAAAGTTCCAGGGTGAAATAAGGCCTGAGTGTGGGTAAAGACAATGTCGTGAGATAAGGGGCTATTTGGGCCCCTTTTCATATTTTCGGATAAGTTTTTTGGCATTTCTGAGGTGCATGTCGAAAATCGGATCAGCTTGTGGGTCGTCATTTCGAGCTACCTTTTTGACCAATGCCTCGAATGTTTCGAAGAATGCCTCTCCCCAATGCGCAAAAAAGTTTTTTCGCACCAGCCCAATGGCATGGATTTCCTTGATTTTTCCTTTTTGAGGATAGTATTTCAACACCAGGCCTGTTCGTCTGCCATGGACTTTGACGTGCATGGATTTTCTTGCTGTACGTGTCCAGTTGTCGCTATTGATGGCTTTGTTCCACTTTTGAATGTGGAGATCTGGCTGGGAAAGATGGCTTAGTTTTGTAAATAATGGATTCGACTGCTTATAAGTTTGAATGACAATGCTTGCTTGAAGAGAATCATCCTCCAGGCAGTTCAGAGCAAGTGTATTCGCCTTAAGAATGAACATGGCTTCTTCCCAAAGGGCTTTACTGTCTGCGATCTTATACCATTTTTTTCCTGTAGAGTCTTTGTGAACATGTGTATGGGCATGTTCAATCCAGGTATAATTTCCCATAGAGTCAGTGTAGCCATCGAAGGCTCGAAGATGGGAATTTAAAAATTGGAGAGGGATGAGAAAGCTAATAAGGCAGGCGGTTCTCATGCTGGATTTGGCTAGAAGATTTGATGTGTTCAAAGTCTACTTACTTTACGAGATCCTGATTATACGTTTGAAGCCAATAAGAAATTTATACTTATCTAGTTTGAGCATATCATCCAGCCTTTCAATTTTGGGAAAGCGATTTGCCTTGGACAGATGCAAGACCCTCCCCTCTCCCCAGTACAAACCCACATGGGCGCCGTAGGCCTTCGGCTCTTTATGCAGAAGGACCAGGTCCAGTGGTTTTGGTTCGTTGACCCTTGTTGTATAGGCACTGTCCTCCCAGAGTTCGCTTGAGCGGAGGGGCGGAATCGAAATACCATTTAGTTTGAGTACCTCATAGGCAAATACCTGACAATTAGCTCCTTCGAGGATGTTTCCGAAGGAAACTCCCGGGTAAATGGTGCCTTTGTAGTGGATTTTGAAAAAATCTGGAGGGAGAATCATAATGAGTGAGGTGATTCACTTTTTTTATCTTAAAAAGGACCTTTTCAGGGACTTAGACCATGTTTGGGACGGAAAATTTAGTTCATTGAAAAAATAGGAATCAGTCAGATAACTTGTGGTCGACCAAAACTACGAGTTATGCAAACAA
>JALEFZ010000018.1 GCA_022760475.1 Bacteroidia bacterium
CAAAGTCTGGCAGGATGGGGTGAAATTCGATGGCCCTGTTTTTACCATGGCACATGGCCCTCAACCCACAAGTATAGGAGAAGCGTGGTTTCAGAGCCCTTTCAGAAACCCTTGGAAAGTAGTTAAAGGCCAGGATACACTTGATGCCTACCTGCAATATAGGGGACACAGATTCTATGACCATCACGAGAAAGTAGCCTTAAATTATGAGCTTGTTTTAAAGGACGGGACCCGGATGGCTATTACAGAAAGGCCTGCTTTGGAAAAGCATCGAAACGGCTACTTGGGTTTGTCACGAACATTTGAAACCCAAAATGTCCCTCAAGGGATTCAGATTTGGCAGCAGATCCATCTCAACTCGCTTATATCCTCTCGCTCATTTAATAGCAACAGCGAAATAATTGTAGACTCCATTTCAAGCGAGGTTCTTCCAGGGACAGAATCCCATTCTATTTATGGGAAGCTCCAACTGAACAGCAATGGACAAACAGAGTTTATCGCATGGATGCATCCCAAACCCATGATGAAAGTCGCTGAGGAATTAAAGGCAAAAACAAACTCTAAGGAGCATCCTGGCAAACTCTTGATTGCTAGAAGCGACTGTCAAACCTGCCACAATGAAGTTTCTCAAGCAGTAGGTCCCTCATACACTGCGATTGCAGAGAAATATCGGTTTACCAATTACCTCGTTTCAAAACTTGCCAACAAAATCATAAATGGAGGTTATGGAGTCTGGGGATCTGCCGCGATGGTGGCACATCCAGGACTGCCTATAGAGGATGCCAAATCCATGGTTTCTTATATCATGGGACTTGACGGAGAAAGCGCCCCCAAGGAAAGGGAATCTGCCCCGCAAATCAAAGAGAAAAGTTTCAGCCTTTTTGAAGAAAAAAATCCCCCTTCATCCGGAAATGGAGCCATTGTGCATATTTATAAGATGCCTGAATCGATCTCAAAACTGGATGAATATGAAGGAAATGGAGTTCCACATTATATGGGCCAAGTAAATGCCATTCACGCCCTAAACAATAAGGATTTTGTAGATCCTGAAGATCGGCTGGAATTAGATACCGATTTCTACCTGGAGTTTTATGGTTACCTGAATATTCCAAAGGCTGACAACTACTTGTTTAAGCTAACTTCTGACGATGGTTCGAAGCTGTACATTGATAATAAGGTTGTCATTGACAATGATGGCCTTCATGGATATGATCCCAGGGAAGGAGAAATAGCACTTTCTCAGGGTAAACATCCATTCAAAGTTTCATTTTTCCAGGCCGGAGGTGGAAAAGGAGTCTCCCTTCACTACCTGAAACACGGAGGAAATAAATTCGAGTTGGTTGAGGGAAATATGATTTCATACGATTCTACCTTCCTTGTAAAAACTCGCTCTTTTATCCCAAGACATAAGATCGAAAAGGCAATTCCTGGAGATCAAATCGCCTTAAAAGAGGTACACCCCAGCTTTGACCTATATGATTTACGTCCTGAGGGTTTTGAGCCCAAGGTTGGAGGCATGGATTTCATGAGTGATGGGAGAATGGTGGTCAGCACATGGGACCCGGAAGGGAGTATTTATCTATTGGAAAATGTAACTGGTGAAGGTAGTCCTGAAAAAACCAGGCTTAAGAAAATTGCCTCAGGCATGGCTGAACCACTGGGGGTAAAAGTGGTAGAAGATACCATCTATATCCTTCAGAAGCAGGAACTGACCAAACTGATTGACCACGATGGAGATGACATCATCGATGAGTACTACACCCTTTGTAATGCTTGGGAGGTATCATCCAATTTTCACGAATTCTCATTTGGCTTGGCTTATAAGGAGGGTAATTTTTACGGGGCATTGGCAACTGCTATTGAGCCGGGAGGAAAAAGTACCTACCCACAGATCCAGGATCGTGGCCGAGCCATAAAGATCAACCGTCAGAGTGGAAACATAGAGTTTATCGCCCATGGACTTCGTACACCTAATGGGGTTGGACTCAATACCAAGCAGGAAGTATTCATAGCAGATAACCAGGGAGACTGGTTACCTGCCAGTAAGATCGTCCATCTTCAGGAAGGGAAATTCTACGGTTCAAGATCCGTTAATTTTGAAAAAACAGCCAATATGGAGGAAACACTTCCAGTAGTCTGGTTGCCACAAGATGAAATCGGAAACTCTCCCTCACAGCCTACATGGCTGAATGTCGGGCCTTACAAGAATCAATTGATCCATGGAGAAGTCACCCATGGAGGCCTTAAAAGGACATTTATGGAGAAGGTTGATGGACAATACCAAGGCTGTGTTTTTCGCTTTAGCCAAGGGTTTGAAGCCGGGATCAATCGATCTGTTTGGGGACCTGATGGAGCACTCTACGTTGGAGGTGTTGGAAACCCTGGAAACTGGAGCCACGCAGGAAAAGAATGGTATGGACTCCAGAAATTAGCCTTTAATGGTAAGGAAACTTTCGAAATGCTGGCAGTCAGAGCCATGAGCAATGGGATGGAAATTGAATTCACCCAGCCCTTACAAGATGGAGATGGCTTTAATAAAGACGATTATGAAGTCTTGCAATGGTACTACCTGCCTACAGAAAACTATGGAGGCCCCAAACTGGATCTCAAGCCACTTCCGATCAGATCTGTCAATGTGTCCAAGGATGGGAAGAAGGTCTTCCTGGAACTATCAGGCATGCAAGAGAAGCACCTGGTCTACATTCACCTGAAAAAATCATTTGTAAGCAGAAAGAACCAGGAACTGTGGAATACTGAAGCCTGGTATACACTTAACAAGATCCCAGCAAATAAACCAGGGTTTGCCAGCAATCAGCCGTCCAGTATTCAAGCCATGAATACCCTAACCGATTTGGAAAAACGGAAAGGCTGGAGCTTGCTTTTTGATGGAAAAGACCTTAGAAAATGGAAGTCCTTCAAAAAAGATGGAACTGGAAGTTCATGGAAAATTAAGGATAACAGCATCAGCCTTCAAAAAGATCCCTCATCCGGAAAGGTCCTGGATGGAGGAGACCTGCTTTCTGTCCAGCAATATGAAAACTTCGAATTGAGGCTGGATTGGAAGATAGAAGAAGGAGGAAACAGTGGGATATTCTACATGGTTCAAGAAAGTGATTCCCTGGATTATGTATGGCAGACAGGCCCTGAAATGCAGATTTTGGATAATGTTTTCCATTCCGAAGGCAGCATAGAAAGTCATCGTGCAGGAGACCTATTTGATTTAATATCCAGTAAGTATGTCGCGGTCAATCCCGCTAATGAGTGGAATGAAGTAAGATTGGTGGTTCAAAATGGACAGGTCGAGCATTGGCTCAATGGCAGAAAAATCCTTGAATTTGACATGACCGATCCAAGTTGGAATGAAATGATAGCCAGCTCAAAATTTAAATCCATGCCATCCTTTGGCAAGACCTTAAAAGGGCATATTGCTCTACAAGACCATGGAGATAGAGTCTGGTTCCGCAATATCAAAATCAGAGAGCTTTAGGCTCAGAACTAACATAACAAAAGAACTCAGAAGGACACCTTTGCTTGCAATTGGTGTCTTTTTCTGTTAATGAGGGTAAATGGCAATTTTTTTGTACTGGATTGTTAAGCTCTTATGACATGAAACCAATTAAAGCATATGAAAAAGATATTTCTACTAATCCTAAGTGCCTTATTTTTCGTTTTGGTAGGCTTTCCTACCGCAAAGGCACAAATGTATCTGGAAAATGGTCGCCAAGTTTGCTGTGGGGATAGCATTCTTAATGGCAGTTACCTTTCGCTAGGAATTAACCCGGCTCACCTAGGCCGTGTACTATCTGTGAAACGAGGCTCAGGCTTCCTCCAAATTGGAGGTAGTTTTTACTCCCATGGCCTGGACCTGGGGCAGGTTCTTGACTTGAGTTTGACAGACGGCCTGGTGGATGAAAACGTCAAGCAAGAAATCGTTGACCGCTATCCTCCTTCAGATAATTTTGAATACGATGGCAAATTGGAAATCAATTGGTTGTCATTTTCCTATGCCCATCCAAAATATGGGGGATTTGCCATCCAGGTTCAGGACAGATTTGTTTCTACGGCTACCATCCCAAATGATTTTCTAGGCGTATTGCTCCTGGGTGGCCAGGCTCCAGTATTCCAGCAACCCAATGGTTCGAGTATCGCGCCTTCAACTGCAAATGGAACCTCTATTGATTATGGACATTATCGGAGCATAAGGCTTGGATATGGCGTCAAATTACTTGACCTGGATCAGGTCAAACTATATGGTGGAATTACTTATTCCAGGCTGTTTGGGATTGGAAGACTAGATGCCAGCATTGAAGATCAGGAGTTTGTCTCTGTTTCTTCTTTTTCAGAATTGTATCAATTAGACTATCAAAACATCAACATCCAAGATCCCAATTACCAAAGACAGATACTTAGTAACGCCGGTACAGGGAACGCATTTTCCTTGGGTGTCAGCCTGGATATTGGTAAGGATGCCAACATCTCCGCCTCTATCATCGATATAGGCTCTTTGAAATTCACGAAGAATGTAAGCAGGCATACAGCCAGTAGTACAAGTATCATTGACTCCATTGGTCAAGGGGTAGTCAACAGCTACAATGCCGGAGAAATCTCCATTGACCTGTTTAACCTCACCGATAGAAATAGCATCAATGAAATCAATGTGAACCTAAATACGCATGCAAGAGTAGGAGGAACTTATAGAATTGATGAGAAATTCATTGCAAATGCCGAAGCCATTATCCCTATGAGAAGTCAGGACCTATCGGTTATTGATGTGGAATCAGCTACAGTCATCGGTACTGTGACCTGGAACCCCATTCCAAAAGTGTTCTACCTGACTGCAGGTACCTTTTATAACCCCCAGGTGGGTTGGAGAATACCTGTGGGTGCTTCCTTCGGCTTGGGACCAAGAGCCAGAATTTCTATATCGACAGGAGACCTTGCTACCTTCCTGGGGGCGCCAGATCCCATGGCATCCCTTTCAATCTCACTACTTGGCCATAATTATTAGCAAAAAAGCAAATATATTAAAAAATGCCTTCAGTACTGCTGAAGGCATTTTTCAATACAGAACAGGCTGAATTATCCACATAAAAATAGCATACCACTCCAATTATGTTAGAATTATTAGCTAATTTTATTTGCATAATTAAATTAATATCTGGTTATTGCTAAAAAATTAAGCTAAACCCTGACTCATTTAGTAACCCTAAAACCCTAAGTCGATATGAAGACTTATAAACCCAATTTGAATTTCGATTTTCAGAATTCTACCCAAAATTCTGCTTATCAAAAACCTTACTCTGACAGTACCGGAATTGCACGAACTATCTATTCTACAAAAAAGATAAATCCTAGAAACCTACTGATCCTGGCCGTACTTGTTTTGATTACCAATATCATGACTCATAGTTTGTTTAATCCGGCTTTGGGAAATGGCAACATGGCTTCCGCCGACTTAGGCTCATTCAGTGCCAGGAAAGATGCCATGTACGTCTCTAGTGAAAGGAGTTCACTATACCTGATGGATGAAGCATCTGCCTATGTACCAGATCCCTACTTGTTCGAACAAAAAGTGAGAGAGGTTGGAAGAAAACTTGCTGTACCCCCTGAATGGCTCATGTCTGTGATGTATTCGGAGTCCAAGTTTGATGCCTCGGTTAAAAATTTCAAAGGAAGTGGCGCAACAGGCTTGATCCAATTCATGCCAGCTACAGCAGGAGAATTAGGTGTTAGCCTTAGTAGCCTGGCAAATATGTCACATGTAGATCAAATGGATTATGTATACAAATACCTGCACAACGTCAGGAATCGCCGAGGGGAATACAAGAGTCTGACTGATCTATATCTGGGTATTCTGTATCCAAGAGCCATTGGCCAGGATTACTGCTATACCCTTTATGCAAAGCCTTCAAAGTCCTACCGTCAAAATTCGGGTCTGGATGAAAACAAAGATGGTGTGGTGAGTGTAAGTGATATTGACAAAAGGATGCAAAGAATCTTCCCCGATGCCTATATGAAAAAACTTTAACCCCTTGTACCTATTTCGATTTCTAAAAAAGGCTGCCTCAATCGAGGCAGCCTTCTATTTTATTGTTCGTTCATGACCTTGGTCTGATGTCGAATTGATTCCTGGTGAATGAGTTTTAAAATTTCACCCAGGATATCGTCACTTAGTCCCTGATCCCGGCCGTAATTGACCCTATCACTGATGATTTCTTCCCATCTTCCAGGTTGAAGAATGGTGATGTTATTTTCCTTTTTGAATACACCAATCTCTCTGGCAATACTCATCCTTTTCACCAATTGATCGATCAAGTTATGGTCAAGTTCATCAATCTCATCCCTTAGGTGCTGAAGGTGGCTTTTGAACTCAGGATTGTCTGTGGTCAGGTTCCTGTAGGTCAGACTTTCAAGTATTTCTCCCAAACGCTCAGGGGTAACTTGCTGTTTGGCATCGCTCAAGGCCTTGTCAGGAGTAATGTGAGATTCAAGCATCAAGCCATCAAAATCCAGGTCCATGGCTTTTTGAGATACCGGCTGGAGCAATACCCTGTTTCCACTTATATGCGATGGATCACAAATGATGGGCATGCCAGGAATCCTTCGCTTCAGTTCAATGGGGATTTGCCACATAGGCGTGTTGCGGTACTTTTTCTCGCCATGAACAGAAAAACCTCTATGGATGGCTGCTATTTTACTAATTCCCTTTTTATAAAGCCTTTCCATAGCCCCAATCCATAGATTCAGGTCTGGATTTACAGGGTTCTTAACCATTACAGGAATATCGACCCCATCCAGGGCGTCGGCAATCTCCTGTACCGCAAAAGGATTCGTTGTAGTTCTTGCCCCAATCCATAGAATATCTATTCCACCTCTCAGGGCTTCATATACATGTTTCACATTTGCTACTTCGCAGCAAACCGGTTTTCCGACTTCCTTTCCCGCCTCCTTTAACCACTTAAGCCCTACACTTCCTACCCCTTCAAAAGAATTTGGCCGGGTTCTGGGTTTCCAGATACCTGCACGAATTATATGGACATCATGCTTTGCTACTCCTTTCACAGTCTCTAATACCTGTTCGGGAGTTTCGGCGCTACAAGGGCCTGAAATATTCACCCTGTTTCCCAATCCCAAGCCCCATTCTTGCATGGGGGTCAATGTTAGGTTTTCCATAGCCTATTAATCATTTAAGATTTTTCTGATTTTATTTGCTTCTTCCATCAATTGGAAGGTTTTGTCAAAATTTCCTTCAGCAATGAACTGCCTGAACTCATACATCTTCTCAAGATAATTGTCCAGGACATCAATAAGATTCTCAGCGTTTTGTTCATAAATATCTCTCCACATGCGAGGTGAACTCTTTGCAAGCCTTACAGTGGAAGCAAATCCACCACTTGCGAGGTTAAAGATGTTAGCTTCACTTTTTTCCTTATCAAGCACAGTAAGGGCAAGTACAAATGAGGTAATGTGGGAGACATGGGACACATAGGCAGCATGCTGGTCATGTTCCTTCGAATCCATATAGAGAACCCGCATAAAAAGACTCTTGAATAGCCTTTCTGCCAACTGAATAGCCTTAGGCTCGCTTGCTACCTTGTCGCAAATGATGGCCGCTTTTCCATAAAAAAGATGATCCACAGCAGCCTTAGGCCCAGAGTTCTCCGTTCCTGCCATCGGATGTGCCAGAACGAGTGAAGACCTTCTCAGGTGCGATTGCGCAGTATCAGAAATTACCTGCTTGGTAGACCCCATCTCAATCAAAACACCATCTTGCTTTAATAAATCCAGGCAAACTGGAATTAAATTAAGCATAGCAGACACGGGCACCGTCAGAAGTACAATGTCTGCGGTTCCACAAGCCGATTCCAAATCAGTAATTTCATCCACCAAACCTAAGCTCAGGGCTTCCTCCTGATGGCCAGGATTCTGGTCGACACCTAAAAGTTTTGAAGCAAAACCATTGGTTCTCAAGTCTCTGGCCATCGAACCACCTATCAAGCCAAGGCCAATTATAGCAATTACCATTTCTCTAAATTTGAGGTACAGATAATCGTTTGATCCGCATCAACGCTTCCTCGAGAAGTTTGATGGATGCACAAAGTGAAAATCTGATATAATGGCTACCCTGGCTCCCAAAAATAAACCCAGGCGCAGCAAACACCCTCGCTCCATTGAGGAGCCACTCAGAAAACTCTTCACCTCCAGAAACAGCTTGGGGCACCCTCGCCCAAACGAACATTCCCACATGTTCTCTGGAATACTCACAGCCGAGTAAATCAAGGATTTGGTAAACGGTCTCCCTACGTTTGGCATAAATTTCATTCTGCTCCTTGTGCCACTGATATCCATTTTCCAGGGCATTTGCAGCAGCCAATTGTACAGGTAAAAACATCCCTGAGTCCATATTACTCTTGACGCGAAGAACTGTATTGATGTAGTCTTCCGCTCCTGACAGCACCCCCAATCTCCAGCCAGCCATGTGATGAGACTTGCTGAGAGAGTTCAATTCTAAAACAACCTCCTTGGCACCCGCTACCGATAAAATACTCATCGGGTATGGATTCAAGATGAAAGAATAGGGATTATCATGGCATATAAGGATCTTATGCTTTCGACCAAAGGCCACCAGTTTCTCAAAGGTTTCTTTTTTGGCAGGAGCCCCTGTTGGCATATGGGGATAGCTCACCCACATAATTTTTACGCCGGAAAGATCCATGCGCTCTAATTTATCGAAATCAGGCTGCCAATCATTCTCTGCTGACAATTCATAGGGAATAGATTCAGCTCCCATCAAATCAGAAACAGACGAATAAGTTGGATAACCTGGATTGGGGATCAAGACCTGATCGCCAGGATTGAGGAATGCCATGGAAATGTGCATAATGCCCTCTTTTGAACCCATCAAAGGCAGGATTTCATTATCCGCATCCAGGCCTACTCCATAGGAGCTGAAATACCAAGATGAAAATGCCTTTCTCAACTGTGGTATGCCTTTATAGGCCTGATAACCATGGTTCCCTGGTTCAACAGCTGCTTGGAGCAATGCCTTGATAGCACTATCCGGCGGAGGTAGGTCAGGGTTGCCAATGCCTAGGTTAATAATGTTTTCTCCCTGTGCATTTCTATGGCGTATCTCCCTTAACTTGGTAGCGAAGTAATATTCTTTTACTTCTTTCAGACGATTTGAAGCTGGAATTATCATTGTCAAGGTTTTATGTTTTTATCCCTCTTTTTGCCCTCTGGGGTATTCACCTAAAATCATTAATTCATCAACCTGAAAATTGATGGCAGCAATGGCTCTTTGGTATTGCTCATAATCATCAAACTCAAGATCAACATGAAAAAAGTATTTCCAGGCCTGCCCTACAACAGGAAGGGATTGAATTTTAGTAAGGTTCATGCCATGGCCACTAAGCAAAAGTAAAATTTGGGCAAGGCTTCCAACTTCATGCTTATGTACAAATGAAATAGAAGACTTATTAGGATTCTGGACAAACTCAGCTGTTTGATCCTTCGAAACCACCACCCAAAATCTGGTAAAATTGTGAGGATTGGTTTCAATGTTTTGTCGCAAAGTTTCCAGTCCATAATGCTTAGCGGCAAGCCTACTGCCAATGGCAGCCAATTCTACAGAGTTACTCTCCTGAACAAAGCGGGCACTAGCAGCCGTATCTTCACTCTCCACCAGGCTTATGTGAGGAAATGGCTTGAAATATTCCCTGCATTGCTCAATAGCCATCGGGTGAGAATAGACCTTTCTGAGAGACTCCAAACTGGCATTTTCTATAGCCATCAGTTGATGCTCAATTCTCAGGTAGATCTCCCCAATGATTCGAAAGTCAGAGTTCCTTAGAAGGGCATAGTTTGGCAGGATAGTACCAGCTAGGGTGTTTTCTATAGCTACTACCCCTATTGGTGCAATCTTCTGATCAAGAGAATCAAATAATTCCGGAAAGCTCCTACATTCCTCAATCTCGATATCTTGACCAAAAAACTTCCTGGCAGCAATCTCATGAAACGCACCTTTTATTCCTTGGATAGCAATCCTGGGCTTTGTTTTGGAACTGATTATCTGGCTCATAGGCAAAAAAAATGCGCCCCAATTACTTGGGACGCCATTCATGTTTTATTTTGTACACACAAGGTATCCCCAATTACTTTTGGAAATAATAAAAGTAAAAGGAGAATTTGTTGTATGTAGTATTTTTCTTCATTGCGACGCAATTATAAATTATTGAATTGTCAATAACAAATAGGTATCAATATAAATAATGCAAAATTATTTAGGAAAATTGAATTATTCGCACAACAACTATCAAGGAAAAGCAACTCATAAAATATTGGAACTCAGGCCTAAAGTCTAGAAATACAGAGGGGACACTATTTTGATAGTATCCCCAATTGTCAAATTAAAAAAAACCAGATGAATGGCTCTTATCCAAGTCAAGATAGTCACTCTTTACTGACGCAGATGACTCAGAATTTCGTCGAGTTCGAGTTCCTTTTGTTCCCCCGACTTCATATTCTTCAATTTAAATTTGCCTGATTCAGCTTCTTCTGTTCCAATAATCAAGGTATAAGGTACGCCTTTTTTATCTGCATAGGAGAATTGTTTTCTCATTTTGGCATTATCCGGGTAGTATTCGGCTGAAATCCCTTCTGACCTAAGCCTCCACAGGGCTTTTAGAGCTGCTTTTTCGGAGTCTTTGCCAAAATTAACCAGCATAACCTGAACGGGGCTAGCCTCCAACTTATCAAAAAGGCCCAAGGCATCCATCACATCATAAATTCTGTCTGCCCCAAAGGAAATCCCAACTCCTGAAAGCCCATCCAACCCAAACACTCCTGTAAGATTGGCATACCTTCCACCTCCACAGATGGAGCCCATTTTCACTCCCTCGGCTTTCACTTCAAATATGGTTCCCGTATAGTAATCAAGGCCTCTGGCGAGTTCTAAATTGAAGTCTAGGCTTCCATTTTTCATTGGAAAGTTGTTCAATATATCGAAAATTTCCCTCATTTCTTCAACTCCCTTCATCCCAATTTCGGAATTGGTCAACTCTTTGGCCAAGAAATCAATCTTCTCTTCATTGGAGCCATCGAAAGAAATGATGTCGAATAGCTTCTCAGAAGCCTTTTCATCAATGCCTCTTTCTAAAAGCTCTTTCAGAACTCCTTCCTTGCCTATTTTATCCAACTTGTCTATGGCTATACAAATGCTTGTCAACTTCTCGGGATACCCCACCACTTCGGCATAACCACTCAGTATTTTTCTGTTGTTAATGAGTATTCTAAATCCAGGTAGGCCAAGTTTAGTCAATACTTCATCATAAATGCTGACAAATTCTGCCTCGAACAGCAAGGAATCAGATCCTACCACATCTGCATCACATTGATAAAACTCCCTGTAACGTCCTCTTTGTGGACGATCTGCCCTCCACACAGGCTGGATCTGGTACCTTTTGAAAGGAAAGGTTAATTTGCTTTGATTCATCACTACAAATCGCGCAAAGGGTACTGTTAGGTCATACCTCAAAGCACGATCGCAAATATCAAAACTCAATTTCTGGCTGTCATTCAAATGCTCAGGCTTGGCCTTTTTCAAGAAATCCCCATTGTTTAGGATCTTGAAAATCAAACGATCACCTTCCTCCCCATACTTTCCTGTCAGTACAGAGAGGTTTTCAAGGGAAGGAGTTTCAATTGGAGCATATCCATATTTTTTGAATACACTTCTGATGGTATCAAAAATGTACTCTCTCCTGATCATAACCTCGGGAATAAAGTCCCGGGTTCCCTTTGGAATGGATGGTCTTTGTGCCATGAAAATAAATCGAATGTCCACAGGGCCTTGCCCTGGCTTAATTAAAAATTGAGCTCTAAATTAGTTTTTTCTCTTGGTCTTATATGGAATTTCTGCAAAAAGGTTGGGTAGAAGGATCATCTTGTCGAATCAAGGCCAAATTTTGTTGATTTTCATTCAATAGAGTGGCCTTTTTTTCAAACCAAAACAGAAATATTGTATCTTTCACATATCTGAATTTTATCACTATCAACCTAATAACAGTATAAATTATGGAAATTGTCGGATTAGTTGGTGCAGTTGGCTTTCTCTTATTCATGATCCGCGATGGGTGGGTAATTGTGAGACAGCAGCAAGCCGGTGTAATTCAACGCCTGGGTAAATACCAAAAAACCATTGGACCCGGTTTTCATTTCAAAATGCCATTCCTGGATAGAGTTGCAGGAAGGGTAAACCTGAAAGTACAACAGCTGGATGTAAACGTTGAAACTAAAACCAAGGATGATGTATTCGTTCACCTTAAAGTTTCTGTTCAATATTTTGTATTGAAGCAGAAGGTATATGATGCATTCTACGAACTGGAAGACCCCAAAACACAGATTACCTCTTACGTATTTGACGTAGTTCGTGCTGAGGTTCCTAAAATGAAGCTTGACGAAGTTTTCGCCAGAAAGGATGATGTGGCTGTCGCCATAAAGTCTGAGCTTGCAGATGCCATGGAAAGCTATGGATATGGCATCGTAAAAGCCCTTGTAACGGACATTGACCCTGATAAGCAGGTAAAAATGGCCATGAACAGGATCAATGCTGCCGAGAGGGAAAAAGTTGCAGCTCAATATGAAGCAGAAGCTGAAAGGATTAAAATTGTAGCCATTGCTCAGGCAGAAGCAGAATCCAAAAAGTTGCAAGGTCAAGGTATCGCTGACCAGCGTCGTGAGATTGCCAAGGGTCTTGAGGACTCAGTAGAAGCCTTGAATAAGGTGGGTATCAACTCTCAAGAGGCATCTGCTCTGATCGTTGTAACCCAGCACTACGATACCCTTCAGGCGATGGGAACCAATTCCCGCTCTAATTTGATCCTTCTGCCTAATTCTCCATCTAATGCAAGTGATATGATGGGTGAAATGATTACGTCCTTCACTGCAGCTTCCATGATGGGAGATGAAATGTCTAAGGCTAAAGTCGAAGCTCAAAGAGAAGACATCAAAAAGCGATTAGATAAATAAGACAATTTTTTTCTAGGATCAGAAAAGTCCAGCTAGGCTGGGCTTTTTTTATTTTTAAGGCAATCTTTAGCAGATAATTACCCTTTGGCCTGACTTGCTTGCCTTCCTGAAAAAAACATCGCAGATTAGCCACAAATTAAACTCCACAATAAATGAAACCAACCTTACTTGTCCTTGCAGCTGGAATGGGAAGTAGATACGGAGGCCTCAAACAAATTGACCAGGTAGGCCCATCAGGTGAAACCATTATCGACTATTCTGTTTATGATGCCATCCGGGCTGGATTTGGCAAAGTTGTATTTGTCATCCGCAGGGACATCGAAGAAGCCTTCAAAAATGCTTTTGGTAACAAATTCTCAAGCCAAATACAGGTAGAATATGTCTTCCAGGAACTAGACATGCTCCCGGAAGGCTTCAATAATCCAGAAGGCAGGGTAAAACCTTGGGGAACAGGCCATGCTGTACTAGTGGCCAAGGACCACATACGCGAACCATTTGCCATGATCAATGCAGATGACTTTTATGGCAAAGAAGGTTTTGAAGTATTGGCTGAATTCCTTCGCAACACAGACCCAGCAGGCAATACATTCTCCATCGTGGGATATAAGCTGAACAATACCCTATCAGACCACGGATCGGTAAACCGCGGGGAAATCCACACCAATGAAGAAGGATACTTGACCTTTATCAGTGAAAGGATCAAAATCAGAAGAGAGGGAGAGAAAGTGGTTTATGAGGAAAATGAAGAACTTTTTAATATAGAGGAGGATGCCCTTGTATCTATGAACATGATGGGCTTTACACCCAAAGCCTTCGAGTACTTTGAAGAATTTTTCATTTCCTTCCTAAAAGAAAGAGGAACAGAGATGAAATCCGAATTCTACGTTCCTACTATGCTTGATAAGGCCATCAAAGAGAAAGGTTCCAATGTAGAAATCCTGACCTCCGATGCGAGTTGGTTTGGAGTTACCTACAAAGAAGACAAGCAAATGGTGGTAGATAAATTGGCTGAGTTAACTAAGCAAGGAGTCTATCCATCCAACCTTTGGTCATAATCCTCCATGTCTGAAATCAGAGAGGACGGAATAAAGAGTTTTCATGCCAAATCTCGTCAGGAATGGCGAGACTGGCTTGAAAACTTTTCTCATTTAGAAAAGGGGCTTTGGTTGGTCATTTATAAAAAAGATTCTGGAGTGCCTTCTGTTTATTACAATGAAGCGGTAGATGAGGCTTTGTGTTTTGGATGGATCGATAGCAAACCCAATAAGCGGGACGGGCAATCCTATTACCAATATTTCTCCAAAAGAAACCCCAAGAGCAATTGGAGCAAGGTAAACAAAGACAAAATAGAACGCCTACTCAGGGAAAACCGCATCGCGGATTCCGGACTTGAAATGATTCGCATCGCCCAAGAAAGCGGTACCTGGAATGCACTGGATGAAGTAGAAGCCTTGATCATTCCCAAAGATCTTTCTGCAGCCTTTAATCGTTTTCCAGGAGCTTCAGAACATTTCGAGAATTTCCCGAGATCTGTAAAAAGAGGCATCCTCGAATGGATTTTTAATGCCAAACGTGCACCCACCAGGGCAAAAAGGATTGAGGAAACGGCCTCCCTTGCTCAGCAAAATATTCGTGCCAATCAATACCGTTAAGCCCTGTAAGACTTGATATTCAGGTAGAATTAGTCTATATTAAGAATAGATTAATTTATTTTTTCTTCACCTTTAAGACTTCTCGTATGGCTACTACTCTCTTAATTGTCCTACTGGTTGGAGGAGCAATTTATTTTGCTTTCTGGGCTACCAAAAGAACCCTTGCCGAAGAAACCTCTGGTGCTAAGCGCAAGAAGAAGGGTTCACGCAAAAGATGAACTGCAACAATTGTAGAATTAATAACTGAGATGTCTCTTTTTTTAGGGGCATCTTTTGTTTTTGGATTCATTTTGGGATGTGTATATCTATCTACAAGTTCTTTACATAGTTGCTTTTTAAGAAGAAAGTTTTTACTAACTTTATAAGCTGAAATAATTAGACATTATGCCTGAGGTATCGCCGCTGAAAAAGCAGGAAAGGACTGAAGAGGTAAAAGGTATTTTTTCTGGTTATCTGGACAAAAAGGGCCAGAGGAAAACCCCCGAACGTTTTGCTATCTTGGAAGAGATATACGATCGTTCGGACCACTTTGATGTTGAATCACTGTATATCCACATGAAAAACAAAAATTACAGGGTAAGCCGTGCTACGGTTTATAACACCCTGGATCTTCTTGTGGAATGTGATTTGGTAAAACGCCATCAATTTGGATCATCTCAAGCCCTGTATGAAAAATCCTATGGGTATAAACAGCACGACCATATCATCTGCTCAAAATGCGGAAAGGTACTGGAGTTTTGCGACCCACGGATTGGTGAAATTGAAAAGACAATTGGAGAAATCTTCGATTTCAACATCCATCATCATGCTTTCACGCTATTTGGTTCTTGTAAAGATGCTGAATGTGAAGGCAATAGCTCCAACGATTAAAATCTTCAGAATTCATGAATTTTACATATAAGGAAGAAGCACCTCAAACCGGGACTTACAACCTGAATGGAAACCTGATTGGTGAAAAGGATGGCCTTCCAATAACCGAATCCTTCGCAGAAAAACTGGAAGAGGGAGTAAGATATTTCGTAATCAACCTCGAGAAGCTACAGCACATCAATAGTGCAGGCCTTGGGGTGCTTATTACCTTGCTTACCAAAGCAAGAAAGAACGACGGAGAAGTTGTATTGGCTAATCCCTCCAGCTATATCCAGAACTTATTGGTCATCACCAAGCTGAATTCGATCTTCAAAATATTTGATGACACCGAAACTGCCCTTGGTACCCTTCAGTCATAATTTTAGACACACCCTTTCATCTCTATCACTAACTAATCTACCATCTCATGCCAGTAGATGTACTTCTCGGTCTCCAATGGGGGGACGAGGGAAAAGGAAAAATTGTTGATGTCATTACCCCTGAATATGACATTGTCGCACGATTTCAAGGAGGTCCTAATGCTGGCCACACCATCGTAATCGACGGAAAAAAATTCGTTTTACACCTGATTCCATCCGGAATTTTCCATAAAAACACCATCAACCTGATAGGCAATGGTGTTGTCATTGACCCGATCACCCTGAAAAGGGAGGTGGAACAATTGGAAGCCCATGGCGTCGAAGTACGCGACAAAATGCTGGTTTCAGAAAGGGCACATTTGATCCTTCCAACGCACAAACTGCTAGATGCGGCTTCAGAAGCCTCCAAAGGTGACAAGAAAATTGGTTCTACCCTCAGGGGCATTGGTCCAACCTATATGGATAAAACAGGCCGAAATGGCTTAAGGGTTGGCAGCATAAAATTGGATGACTTTGAAGAGAGGTATCATTTCCTCAAAGCCAAACACACCCGCATGCTTGATGAACTCTACCACTTCGAATATACCATCGAAGACAATGAGTTCCTGGAAGCCATTGAATTCATGAAAACCCTCAAGACCTGTAAGGGAGAAGCATATCTGGCTGATGCCCTTGCTTCGGGCAAGAAAGTACTTGCTGAGGGAGCCCAGGGAACTTTGTTAGATATAGAATTTGGTAGCTATCCCTTCGTTACCTCTTCCAATACCATAGCAGCAGGAGCATGTATAGGTTTGGGTGTGCCTCCACAGTCTATTGGAAAAGTCTTTGGCATATTTAAAGCATACTGTACCCGTGTAGGTTCCGGCCCTTTTCCTACAGAGTTGAATGATGACATGGGGGAGAAAATCAGGAAGGCTGGCAGTGAGTTTGGAGCGACTACTGGGCGTCCAAGAAGGACCGGTTGGCTAGACCTGCCCCTATTGAAATTTGCTGTCAGGATAAATGGTGTCACTGATTTGATCATGACGAAGGCAGATGTACTATCTGAACTGGAAGAAATCCAGGTCTGCACCAAGTATGATACCCCTGAAGGTATCACTGAAAATGCACCATTTGATTTGGAACATGCCACACCGATTTACGAAAAACATGGATGCTGGCAAGAAGACCTGACAGGATGCAGATCTGTAGAGCAGGTACCTGCATCTTTGAAGTCCTACATCAAAGTGGTGGAAGATTACCTGAATGTTCCTATGACCTATCTTTCTGTAGGGCCAGATAGGGAGCAAATCATGGAATACACTTCATAAAAAGGGAACACCCCTTGTGAAAAAGTTTTAATTTGGGAACAAGCATCAGCTTTGTAATCCTATGGATATCAATGAACTCCGAAATACGGTTAGGCGGGGTGAGGGAAGCTATCTAGAGTTCAAAAGAAAAGCTCGCCACCCCGACAAAATCGCCAGGGAAATGTTAGCCTTTGCTAATACCAGGGGTGGATTGTTACTTATTGGGGTGGATGATAATACAGAGGTATATGGTGTAAAGTTTCCAGATGAAGATATATTCGCCATTCAACAATTTTTGGATAAATACACCTATCCAAAAATTTCATTTGAGATCGAAAAAATAAAAATCAGCTCCTCTCATTTTGTATTGGCATACCAGGTAGAAGAAAGCCACAAAAAACCTCATTTTATGAAGTCAATGGAGGAAGGAGGAAAAAAATCTACCTTTGTTCGGGTAAATGACATGAGCATCACAGCCAGTCGGGAAATGGTTGAGATCCTTCGCATGGAAGGCCGCCAAAAAGGAGTAAGACTTCGAGTTGGGGATCGAGAAAAAGAACTTCTCACCTACCTGGAAAAGCACGATAAAATAACCCTGGAAGAAACCCAAAAGCAGCTCAAACTCAACAAGAGAAGGGCATCTTCTCTACTCGTAATCCTTGTCCGTGCCGGTTTGCTCAACATTCACCCATCAGAAAAAGGAGACAGCTATTCATTGGCAACAGAAGCTTTTAGTTAAAACTATTTCCAAATTACATACCATCCACACGTTAGATTTTACCAAAAAATCAATAAATAACTTCAAAAACTGAAATAATCTGCATATTGTCCATGTAATAATTAATGCCGGACTTACGAAAAATGGCATCAATCATACTTGCTCATGGACGCTGTAAAAAAACTTTTTCTGTTGCTATCCCTGTTTCTGAGCAGCCTTAAGCTATTTGCCCAGTTGCCCCCTCAACAACCTGAGCAGGACTGTATTCATGCCATCCCTGTTTGCCAAAACATATTTTTCCAACCTAACTCATATCAAGGCGCGGGTAAGAATCCTACAGAGATAAACCCTAGAAACTCCTGCTTGCTATCGGGAGAACAAAATGATGTATGGTACATTTTTACTGTCCAGCAGGCTGGAGATTTATGTTTCAGCATTATACCCAATGACTCAACGGATGACTATGACTGGGCACTTTTTGACATTTCACAAGCAGCCTGCTCGGATATATTCAGTGATCCCTCGATTGAGGTTTCCTGCAATTACCACACCTCCATGCCCCAATGCGGAGGTGTTACGGGTGCTAATGGGATCTTGAACAATTCCTGTGCTGCCCTCAATGAAGCTTGTATTCAAGTCCAGCAAGGACAAAGTTTTGTACTGAATGTCAGCAACTTTTCTGCCTCCTCTGCAGGATACACCCTGGATTTTTCATCCTCTACTGCAGACATATACGACCAAAATCCTCCTGCAATCAGTCAGTTGGAGAATAATTGTGCCAATCAATGGTCACTGGAATTCAATGAAGCAGTATTGGTTTCAAGTGTCCAGAATACTGATTTTATTTTAAGAGATTCATCGGGCAACGACTATCTTTTAACTGGGATATGGACCATAGACAGCCTGAACTCCTACACCAGGTCGTTTGAATTCACCATCGATAGTATGTTGCCTTCAGGAAGTTTCTCATTGATCATTGTAGACTCGGTCCTTGATAAGTGTAGCCAAGTGGCTTTGATGAATGTTCCTTTTACAGTGTCTATTTTATCCAGAAATCTCTCTTATGACCTGCCCAAAGACTATTATTGCAAGGGGGAAATGGTTAGCCTCTCTGCATATTCATCTGGAATAATCTCCTGGCAGGGAAATTCTAACCAATCTACATATGAAGGAGTTTTTCTGAATGACGAATGGATAACAGTAAAAGCGAATTTCCAAAATGGATGTGAAATCGCAGACAGCATCTTTCTGGATATTCGCGATGTTGAGTTTCCCAAGCTTGGTCTGGATAGCAATTATTGTGTGAAAGATACCCTACACCTTTCCGCAATTACAGGAGATTCACTCAGTAATTTCTGGTGGGAGTTTAATTCCCAAAAGTTGGATGCAAAATTTGAAAGAGACATTATCCAGGACCAAGTCGGCACATTGAATTTAGAGCTTTTCGGTCAACTTGGAAATTGTCCTACCCAATCTCAAACCTATGAGATTCATACCAGGCCTTTACCTGAATTCACCCTCGACATCAATGGGGATAAATGCCTCAAAAACAACCTATTAGAAATCAATATCAATAGTGATGAAACAATTGGATTGACCTATACATGGATGATGGAGGGTCAACAAATCACCGATAACGCGCCGTCCTATTCCCATCATTTTGGTACTGTAGGCCCCAACTTGATTCAGGTTGTGGTAACTAACCAGTGGAACTGTGTCGCCAGTGTGGATAGCCTAATTGAGATTTATCCCAATCCCGTATTTCGTACCTTAGAATTGGAGCATTGCTTAGGAGAAGGGGTCAATTTGCTTCTAACAGCATTCACAGATTCACAACTTAGCCATTGGAAATGGGAGTCTGAAGCTTTGGCAGGGCAAGATACAAGTTTCACGATTCCAGCACTTACAGGGAATGAAAGGCTCGTTAAAATACGGGGGATCAATCAGTTTGGCTGTAAAGACAGCTCTGTTTCCAGGATTGGAATTCGGGCTTTGCCTCAGGGAGGTCTAATGAAAAATGAATTCTGTCAAACTGAAAATATTTTCCTCGAAAACACCAACAAGGATGTTAAGTCAAGTTGGTATTTGGACCAAACAAAGATTGGGGAGGGTTCTCAATTAGCCCTTGGCAGCAAACTCCCCGGAAGTTATATGCTAGAGATTCTGTTGGAAGACAGTTTTGGTTGCACCAATGAAGTCACCCAGGAGTTGAACATTCGTCCCCAAGCCTTTATTGAACTCATTTTTGATGATACCTCATGTATGGGAAATGATGTGGAATTCGAAGTGTTCACAAATGAGGAGGGCCTTTCTTACCATTGGAATGAGGCACTTAGGGATTTGGGAAATGGCATTTGGTCCTTTGATAACATTCAGGCTGACTTGGAACTTGAGGTATTCGGGATTGACTCGATGGGTTGCCAAAGCAATGTAGCCAGGGGTAAAATAGAAGTATTGAGGCCTGAGGAGGTTAGTATAAGTATTTCTTCTGAAAACCTGACCCTCCCTAATGCCCTACTCAATGGCAAGGCGATTTCCAATTGGCCTCATCTCAGCTATGAATGGCAAATGGGTGATGGCAAAAATTATAGTGGTGATCATATAAGTCATTTATATGAAAGGGAGGGAATTTTTAAACTTGGTTTAAAGATAAGATTGGAAGGAGTTTGCGAAATTGAAAAGGAACAAGTTGAGATTACTGTTGAAAGAGGCAACCTACCCAGGCCCGCCAATGCATTTAGTCCAAATAACGATGGAATCAATGACTATTGGACTTACAATGGTCCACTTTCAGGGCAAACTGAAATACACATTTTCAACAGGTGGGGTAAAGAAGTTTACCAATCCTCTGGAAGTAAAATTTCATGGGATGGCAAATCTCTTTCCAGCTCTCCCCAGCCTTCTGGCGTTTATGTATACAAACTCCTGATAATCAACTCAAATGGAACAAGCAAAGAGATTACGGGGAGTATCAGCCTGATCAGATAGCTTTAATCTTGCCAAATTGAAAAATGAAATGAATAAAAAGTTGTAAATTTCATGCTTTCAAAGTGGGGAAACCGGGCTATCAAAACATTAAGTATTATAGAGTTATCTTAGAGAATCCCCTAATTATTTGAGCAGGTACTAGCAAACCTAGACACCAGCATCGTTGTCCTGGCTCAAACTCCCTACACCCTATCTTGTAAAGACATGAATATTTGTACTTCTGACTTGCTGCGCTACGGATTTTCAGTTTTTTTCCTAAGCCTTTTTCTGTTTTACTCCCGGCCTGTACATGCCACCCATATAGTGGGGGCAGACTTGACTTATAGCTGTCTGAATTCTGCCACCAATACCTATGATGTCAACCTTACTGTCTACAGAGATGCCATCAATGGCGTTTCTCCTTTTGACAATGTGGTAACCATCTTCATTTTTGAATCAAGTACTGGAAACCTTTTTAACACTCAGGATGTCTTTTTGCCCCCTGGAGTCGCAGATACCCTTCCAGTGGATGCAGCTGCTTGTACAGGGGCACAACCCAACATTCGAATTGAATTCAAAACCTATAATTTTCAGATTACCCTTCCAGCCATACTTGGAGGATATGACATTGGCTGGGCCAGGTGTTGCAGGAACAACGCCATTACCAATATTGCCAATAACCAAGGGATTACAGTCAGTGCCCATATTCCTGGAACTGAAGTAAATGGATGTAACTCTTCCCCTCTTTTCAATCAGGTTCCTCCTACATTTCTTTGTCTAAATCAACCTTTTTTCTTTGATTACTCGGCTACAGATGCTGATGGAGATTCCCTTGTTTATCAGATTTCGAATCCCTTTGGTGGGATTAACCTTGGTGGCTTAGGGGTAAACCAATTTAATCCTACGGTAACGCAGCTTGGAAACCAGATGGGAGCACCTCCCTATCTGAACCTGAATTTTTCTCCTGGTTTTTCATTTACAGATCCTTTTGGATCAGGTAATTTCAATATCGACCCACAATCAGGCTTATTAAGCCTTACGCCAAATACAACAGGCATATCTGTTTTTGCAGTTTCAGTTCTTGAATATCGTGACGGTGTACTTATCAGTGAAAATAAAAGAGATTTTCAAATACAGGTCATCAACTGTAATGCCCTTAATGCGCCTCCTGTTTTTACTAAGGATATGACTAATATTCCTATAAATGGAGCAGGGAACCCTTCTACAGGCCAGCCTGGAAATGGAATTTTAGCCATATCAGGAGATACAATTTTCACTTTGCCTACGGCAAATTTTTGTTTTGACTTAAGTCTGACCGACCCCGTATCCACTGATACAGTAGAAATGTTTGCTGTAAGCAATGCTTTTGGAATTGGTGGGACTGCCCCTCCTCCATTTGCAACTTTGACAAGTAGTGGCATTAACCCTTCTACAGGTTCAGTTTGTTGGCAAATTCCTTGTCAGAGTCAGGGAGATACAGTCATGCTTATTGTAGGAGGTAGAGACATCAATGACTGTGAAGGCTACAACCTTGTTTTTGATACAACCTTTGTGGTGGTGGTAGAGACCAGGTCTCCCACCATTTCGCATACCTCTCCACAGGGAACGGTAGATACGGTAATTGTAGACCCCAATGTAAACTTTTGTTATACCCTGGGTGCAGGGGATCAGGATACCTTTGATGTTTTGGAATTCTTCCCCATCGAAGGGCCATTCAATGGCCTCGGTGGAAGCGGGCCATTTGCCACCATTACAACCATCGGTACCAACCCCATGATCGGTCAAGTTTGCTGGACACCACCATGCGAATTGGCTGGACAAACCGTCAGATTTGTAGTTGGCGTACAGGACAACAATTTTTGTTTCAACCAGGCCTTCGATACTGTTGTGATGCAAATAAGAGACCTACCTACCGTAGGGGTTCTTCCTAGCTTCCCTAGCTGTCAGGATGATTCTATTACCTTAGTGGCAGTAGGAGGTACAGCCTACAGTTGGACCCCAGCCACTGGTTTGAGTAATACTACTATTGAAAGGCCAAGAGCTGCTCCCACCGACACAACTACCTATACCGTTGTCATTACGGATAGTGTGGGCTGTCCAAGGGTAGATTCCATAAGGGTAGATGTTTGGGCTTTACCACCAGTGGACGCAGGCCCTAATGTTACGGTTTGTAGAAATGGAACCATCCAATTATCCGCTACAGGTGGAGTGATTTATTTTTGGGATAGAATCCCTGGCCTAAATATTTATGACGTTCCCAATCCCATCGCCAGTCCTGATTCGCAGACGGTCTATGTGGTAACGGCGATTGATACCAATGGATGTAGAAACCGGGACTCACTTGTGGTCACTCCCATGTACGCCATAGCTGGACCTGACCAAACCATCTGTGCAGGAGATAGTGTACAATTGACAGCCTCAGGTGGAAATAGCTATCAATGGACGCCTACTGGTAATATCATCAATGCTAATACAGCCAATCCAACTGTTTTCCCTACGGTTACCACAACCTATCGGGTTACTGTCATGGACTCTACAGGTTGTACAGATGTAGACTCTCTAGTAGTGAATGTAACACCACCACCTAACATCAGTTTCGGACCTACTCCCATTCTTTGTATAGGAGACAGCTTCCAACTGGCTGCATCGGGTGGGGTAGATTACCTATGGGACAGCTCACCTACCCTAATTTTCCCCGATTCTGCCAATCCAGTAGTATTCCCATCAGTACCTACAGTATACTACTTGAATGTACTGGATAGCCTGGGTTGCCAAAGCAGGGATTCTGTATTTGTAGACCTACATCCCATCCCTATGGCAGATGCAGGAGCAGATACGGTAAAATGTGGCATTGCTCCCATCCAACTGAGTGCAAGCGGTGGAGTTAGTTACGCTTGGGAAAGTTCAACCAGCCTTTCAGATACCAGTATTTCCAATCCATTCGCTGATCCATTGGTGAACACGACCTACTATCTAAACATCATTGATGCCAATGGTTGTTCTGGGAGTGATTCCGTTTTTGTAAGGGTTTGGGAAGCAAATGCAGGACCTGATTTGGAAATATGCTTTGGTGATTCTACCGCCCTACAGGCTACAGAAGGCGTTGCCTATTCGTGGGACCCTAGTCCATTCCTTATCAATCCCAATTCTCCCAATGCCATCGTATTTCCAAATGATACCAGCAGCTTTTTTGTTACCATTACTGATACAAGTGGATGTACCGATAGAGATACCGTCCAGGTAAATGTATTGCCTCCACCAACCATTACATTTAATCCTGCCAATCCTCAGATTTGCTCTGGGGACAGCCTAACATTGGGAGCTTCTGGGGGCATCAGCTATGCTTGGTCTCCAGCCAACCTCCTCAATGATAGCAGCCTGAGCAACCCAGGGGTTAGACTCTCTTTTGCTGGACCTGCGATTGATACAACTTACCTATTTCCTTTAACCATAGAAGATGCAAGGACATGTCGTAACACAGATACACTTGAACTTCGTGTCAGAAGGCTACCCATCATTGGAATTCCAGCTGATACAAGCAGGTGCCCTGGAGACTCTATTGCTCTAACTTCATTAGAGGGGAGCACATTTAGCTGGTCTCCCGGCACTTTCATCAGCAGTACCAATACCATTTCTACCTTAGTCTTCCCTGATACGAGTACATTATACACTGTGGTGGTTCAGGATAGCCTTGGATGTACCGACTCTGCCCAGACTTTTGTAAGGGTAAATCAACTGCTCGGCGGACCGGATGAGACCATTTGTGAGAATGATTCTGTACAGTTAGATGCAGATCTGGAAGCTACTTCCTATGTTTGGAGTCCAACTATAGGATTGAGTAATCCCAATATCCGCAATCCTTTTGCCTCACCTTTGGTAAGTACTACCTACGAAGTCAGTATGACAGATTCGGCAGGTTGTGTGCATCTAGATACAGTTCTTGTATTTGTGAACCCCGCTCCAGTGATAAATGCAGGTAGGGACTCAAGCATTTGCTTTGGTGATAGCCTCCAGTTGAATGCAAGTGGAGCAGTTCAATACCGCTGGAATACTTCTCTAGGACTTAGTGATTCAACCATTGCCAACCCATTTGCCTTTCCAACAAGCAGCAGCAATTTTGTAGTGGTGGGTACTGATGCAAATGGATGCAGTGCTTCTGATAGCATAAACGTCAACATCAACGCTTTACCTATTGCAGACGCTGGGCCAGATCGACAAATCAAATGTGGTCAAGACTCTCTTCAATTGAATGCAAGTGGGGGAATTAGCTATCAATGGACTCCTGCTTTATTTTTGAATGATCCTGGCATTTCAAATCCAAGGGTGGCACCTGACAGTTCTCAGGTTTATTCTGTCCTCGTCACGGACGCCAATGGATGTAGCAATACCGACTCAGTGGAAGTATTGAGTTTTTATGTTGAAGTAAACAATGACCTGGCAATATGCCCGGGAGAGGCTGCAACACTTATTGCAACGGCAATAAATGGTCAAATAATCACCTACGATTGGCAACCCGATAGCTCATTGATCATTCCTGGATTACAGAGTGTCCAGGCCAACCCACTAAGCACAACAAACTATTTCCTTACAGCTACTGATAGCAGCGGATGCGTGGACACAGCTTCAGTTGTGGTCACAGTTCGGGTCGGCCCAATCGCTGACGCAGGTCAGGATACCAGCATCTGTATTGGAGAATCCATTCAGCTCACAGGTTCTGGAGGTGTCCGATATGCTTGGCAACCAGTCACTGATCTGGATAATGATACCATCCCGAATCCGCTTGCCACTCCAATAACGAGTACTACCTACTTTTTGGAAGTAAGTGATAGCAGCTCTTGTACAGGCCGAGATTCGGTAAGAATTACGGTGAATCCATTACCGATAGCGGTAGCAAATGTAGGTGGAGAAGTAACCAAGTGTGGGGATCAGACTGTTCAATTACAAGCTACAGGTGGTATCTCCTATCGGTGGACTCCAGCCCTTGGTTTGGACAATGACAGCATTTCAAATCCAATTGCAAGTCCTGACTCCAGTACCATATATACCGTTGCAGTGACAGATACAAACGGATGTAGCAATACTGACAGCGTTCGGGTGAATACCTTTTATGCCCTCGCTGGGCCGGACCAACAGCTTTGTCCTGGGGAAATTTCCCAGATGGCAGCAGCATTTGATGGTGGTCTTGCAGTGTCATATGCCTGGGAGCCATTGAACCTGGTAGATACTCCTACAGATCCTAATACCCTCTTTTCGGTTACTCAAGACACTGCATTTATCGTTACAGTAACAGACTCAAGTGGTTGCAGCGATGTAGATACCATGAGTGTCCAGGTTTTTCCAAGTCCTGTGGTAGATGCAGGTGATGACCAAAGCATTTGTATAGGAGAAAGGGTAGATTTAAGGGGAACAGGCGCAGTTTCTTATACATGGACTCCAATTACAGGCCTGGATAATCCGAACATTGCCACACCCACAGCCGGACCCCTAGAGACTACTACTTATTTCCTAGCAGGGATTGACACAAACAATTGTGTAGGAAATGATAGCATAACGGTATTTATAAATCCTCTGCCTGAAATTACTGTTTCTACAGATACGACCATTTGCGAAGGGAATCTGGCGTTCCTCACTGCATCGGGCGGGCAGACCTATAGTTGGTCTCCAGATCAAAGCCTGGGTAGTCCAAATTCAGCAGAAACCACTGCTTTCCCTGACCTGACAACTACCTATACAGTCGTAGGAACAGATTCTAACAGTTGTCAGAATCAGGCAGAAGTTACCGTAAACGTTGAGGAAGCACCTTCGCTTACAGGAGATACTTCAGATTCTATCTGTGTGGGTGGGGTTGCGACGCTCAGTGTTTCCGGGGCGCCAGGCTACTTATGGAGTACAGGAGAAAGGTCTTCCAGCATTGAGGTTGCACCTGGCAATACACAAGATTATTGGGTCGTACCTCAAAACCCATTAGGATGCCCAGGAGATACCTTATTTATCAATGTTTATGTAGAAAGAAACCTTCCCATAGCCGCTTTTGAAGCCGATCCGACAGAAGGTCCATATCCACTCACGGTGAACTTCAGCAACCAAAGTCGTTTTTCGAATTCCTTTACATGGTTCTTCGGAACAGGAGATATTTCGAATGAAGCCTCACCTTCATATGTATACAATGAACCTGGAAACTACGAAGTAAGGCTCATAGCAGATAATGGCCTGGGTTGCCCCGATGAATTCAATTTCCGCTTCATCATCGCACAGGATGCAAGTCTGGTAATCCCTAAAGCTTTTACTCCAAATGGTGATGGGATCAATGATGAATTCACCCTGGCTTCAAACTCTTTTGAGAACTTCAACTTCCAGATTTTCAACAGGTGGGGAAGGTTGATATATGAAGCTACAGATCCTGGATTCAGGTGGGATGGCAGTTTCCAAGGAGAGCAGGTGCCTGAAGGGGTCTATGTCTTCAAGTTTAATGGGACGACCTTCAGGGGGGAACAGGTAGACCAAAGTGGAACCATTACGGTCATGAGATAAAAAAAAGGCTGCCTTTTATTGGGGCAGCCTTTTTTTAATTTTCTGTCATCAATAAACTACTTCGGGCGGGGTACCTGTCTTCTAATTCAAGTGATTCGAATTTCTTCAATATAAAGTCAAAATTCTTTCCTGAAATTCCTCTCATGTCTCCCTCCGAAAAGAGATAGGCTAATGAACCGTTGTGCCCATTCTTGAATAGAAGCAAAAGGCGTGAAGGTTCCAACGAGTGATATTGGACGTAAGTGTCATTGTCCTCTGCAAGAATGAGATGGCCGGAGATTTTACTTTCCTTATCGACACATCCATGTTCCTTCTCTACGAAGGGTAATTTTACAGGAAAACTAAATGGTGCTTCAGAAGAAAAAGTCAAATTCAACTCAGTAATGTAACAGTCTGGACTTAAGCCTCCTCTGTCATGGAGATCAAATGGAATACTTAGAACAAAACTTTGATCACCAATCTCCAACCTTTCCTTTTGAAAGAATTCTTGGAAGAAGGACTGCGGATAGAAAGCGCTGTCCAGGTATTCCGGCTCGTCATCCCCCACTCCCGAATTGATGTCCTGTATAGAGGAAGATGCTGTATTCTCCTCAGATGGTACACAGGCGTTTATCACAATGGAAGTAAAAATGGCTAGTACCAGGATATATAGTTTCATTGTTCTGTATTAGCGGATTTAAATTGCTTTCTATAAGGATAGAAATTTGGCCATGGGGTTGAAAAGTGAATTTTAGCGTCTTTTCACCCCAAGAACCCCAAGGAGTCCTCGAGTCAGTTCTCGTGCTACTGTTCTGCCCACTTGTCTGACCATGGTATTTTTAGAGAGCTCTTCAATGAAGCTGGGTTCTTCCTTTTTCCTTGTTGCCCTTCTCTTGGTGCCAACCTTGGTTTTGGCCTCTTTCTCAGCCTGGGCTTTCATGAGTTCTTGATGCTCTTTTTCTTTGGCGGCTTTGATTTTTTCTGCCAACATTTCAGCGGCACTCTCCCTGTCAATCTCCTTGTTGTATTTTGGAATCAATTTAGAGATCGCCATGATGCCCTGAATCTCGCTATCAGTGAGCACATCCATCCTTGATTGAGGCGCCCTGAGCATGGTATGAGCTAGAGGAGTAGGGATACCTTTTTCGTTCAGGACGGTTACAAATGCCTCCCCAATCCCCAGGGTAGTCAGCAGTTCTGCCACATCATAATATTCCGTCTCGGGGAAATTCTGAGCAGCCAGTTTGATTGCCTTTCTATCTTTGGCCGTGAAGGCCCTTAAGGCATGTTGGATCTTAAGTCCCAATTGGCCGAGGACATCCTCGGGTATATCAGCAGGATTTTGTGTACAGAAATAAATACCCACTCCTTTTGAGCGGATCAATTTGATGATGGTCTCTATTTGGTCCAATAATTCATCGGATGCCTCATCAAACATCAAGTGAGCTTCATCGATAAAGATGACCAGTTCAGGCCTTTCAGGATCTCCGATTTCAGGGAAGGATGCATAAATCTCTGCCAACAAACTCATCATGAAGGTTGAAAACAATGCGGGGCGATCCTGAAGGTCAGTTAACCTCAAAATAGATACGACTCCCCTGCCCTGCTCATCAATCCTACAAAGGTCAGCAACATCAAAAGATGGCTCTCCAAAGAAAATATCAGCGCCTTGTTGCTCCAGAGCTAGTAATTTACGGGTAATGGCTCCAACAGAAGCCGTGGACAAATGGCCATATTCCTCTTTGATTTCTGCTTTGCCCTCATTGGTCATGTATTGCAGGGTTTTCTTGAAATCCTCAAGGTCAATCAAAGGCATGTCATTGTCATCGCAATACTTGAAGAGAACAGAGACAATTCCAGTCTGGACCTCAGTTAAGTTCAATATTTTTGAAAACAGAACAGGACCAAATTCTGATACTGTCGCCCTTAACCTGGCTCCTGGCTCATCAGATAAACTGAGGAATTCTATGCTACTGGCACCTGCTTCGAATGGAAACCCAATCGCTTCGTGCCTTTCATCTATTTTAGGATGCCCACCACTTGCCATAGCAATTCCACTCAAGTCTCCCTTAATGTCCATCAATAGGGATGGGACACCCGCATTGGCCAATTGTTCTGCCAAAATTTGAAGGGTTTTTGTCTTACCTGTCCCTGTAGCCCCCGCAATCAGCCCATGGCGGTTCATGGTCTTTAGGGGTACTTCGATGAATGATCCAGTTTGGGTTTCTCCCTCTAGGACAGCCGCCCCCAATTTCAGGGTCTCTCCTTTGAATGTGTAGCCTTTCTCTATGGAAGCCAGAAAATTATCCTTCATGAATGGAATGCTTGCGTTTATTGACTTGAAATTACAAAAAAATGACAGGGCTAAAAATTTTTCCCATACAGAGATTTGGAAGCAAAAATCAAGGCGGGGTAACCCTTCAATCTATCTTAAAACCTTTTTAATTGCGAGATACAATCTTTGCGGCATTTTTTGAGCACCGCAGAATATCCTTTCTGAATCCCCTGGAGTTCGTTTTCAAGGATATGGGAGAACCCAAGTCTTTATACCCAGTTTCTACATGTTAACTCCCGCTCAATTGTTCGATTTTATCCTGCCAGGGTCAAAAAGAAATAGAGATGCTAAATTCAATCATTTTAATAAAGGAGCAATAAAGTGGAATTAAGGAAAAAAAATATTCGAAATAAATTAATCTCCTTTAAGCAGAATTGAATCAAGGGTAAAGCAAGTATTTTGCCCTTAACTCCTTAAACTCACTTAGCTTTCCTTGCCAGGAATCATAAATCTCATTGGGGCTTTTTCCAGCTATGACATCTTGCTTAAAGCCATCATAACCTGGCCAGCGATTGAAGTTTTTCTTAAAAAATGGCTCCGAGGCATGCATCATTTGGAAATTACTAAAGGATCTTTGAAAGAGAACAATACCTGCGAGAAAGAGATCCTTACCAGAATCATACGATTCCAATCTCAAACCCTCACACTTCTGGTCTTGGAATTTGGGATATTTGGATTTACCAGGTAGGGACTTGGGTATAAAGGAGGTTACGCTCGCACGTAACTGCAGGGATTTCGCCATACGTGCTTCGGGATTGCGAAAATCATCTTCCGGTTTGAACCATGGAGATCCCAGAATGGTAAAGGCCGAATCAGTTCCTCGGCCCACACTCATAGGTGTAGGTTCAAACATCACCAGGGCGGGATAGAGGTAAGTTGATCTTATGGAAGCCAGGTTGGGGGAAGGTGCCCTCCAAGGCCATCCGGTGGCCTCCCACTTCATGTCATGGCTGTAGCCAGAACACTGGATAATTTTCAAATCGAGATTAGGAAATCCGCCAAAGTTTTCTTCCCCCTTTACCATTTGGGCATATTCTCCGATGCTCATTCCGTGAACCACTGGAATTTCATGCAAACCAATAAATGAAGCGTGTTTCTTTTCTAATACAGGCCCATCTACATACCAGCCATTGGGATTGGGTCTATCCAATACCCAAAATGAGATACCTTCTTTCTCACAGGTTTCCATCACATATGACATCGTAGAAATGTAGGTATAAAGACGAACACCCACATCCTGAATGTCAAAAATGACCAAGTCAATACCTTTCAATTGTTGAGGTCCGGGCTTCCTGTTCTTCCCATATAGTGAAATGATGGGTAGGCCCGTCTTAGTATCTACACCATCTTTCACATGTTCTCCAGCATCGGCTGTGCCACGAAACCCATGTTCTGGTGCGAATACTTTTATGACTTCCACTCCTCGACTCAGAAGGCTATCTACCAGATGAGTCCCATTGAAGAACCTTGAGGTTTGATTTCCTACCACTGCAACTTTCTTCCCCTTAAGATTTTCAAGTTCATTTTCAATCAAATTCTCGGCACCTACCTTTACCCTTGTAAATTTTGGCGCATTGGGAAGTCTGATTTCAGCGGTAAGATTTGTAGAATCATTAATCGATACCCTTTTCTCCTCATTTTCGTTGCCATTACACGCGACAATAAAAGCAAGGCAAGAAATAATGAGAGTAAGGGAAAATATTTTAATATATTTGGCTGGATAGCACATAAAACAATCTTTTGATTGAAATATACAAAAAGCTGATTCATTTACGCGAAAACTCCTATTCTTAGGTAGAGCAAATTGATTTCGCACTTGAATCTAACAAAGGGCTTTCCAATAATGGTCATTATAAATGAATTTTGAATATTTTTTTGCGAGCAGGATAGTTTTTAATGGGAAGAGAAGGGTGTCTGTACTTGTGGTAAGGCTCGCTGTGATCACCATTGCCCTGGCTGTGGCGACCATGGAAATCTCACTTTCCTTTGTACAGGGTTTTGAAACTGAAATCCAGAAAAAGGTTATCGGTTTTGGCTCTCATGTGCAAATTGGAAATTTTTTAAGGGAATTGGATACAGAGGTTGACCCCCTCCCCATGGACGAACCTGCGCTTGATAGCTTGAGAAATAAAGAATATATCGCTTCGATTTCCCCCTTTGTGCTAAAAGAAGCCCTTGTCAAATCTCCGGATGGCTCAGCAGGTGTTGAGTTAAAAGGGGTAGATGGAAGCTATGACTGGGATTTTTTCCAATCTGTCCTTAAAGAGGGAGAGATTCCTGAGTACGGCAGCAAAAAATTATCGCGACAAATACTTCTCTCCAAAAAACAGGCGAAAGAACTCAAACTAAAGGTTGGGGACAATGCCTGGGTGTATTTTCTGACAGACCCAATACGACAAAGAAAAGTCACGGTCGGGGGTATTTATGAGACTGGCATGGAAGAGTTTGACAACCTCCTGGTGATTTGCGACATAAAAATGCTCCAGAAAATCTGGAAGTGGGACAGCGATGAGGTATCGGGATTCGAAGTCAACCTCAAGCTTGAAAGATTGGATGAGGAATGTAAATGGGTGTTTGTTCCCGAATTTCCTTTTATCGCTCAAAGGTGTACCAATTCTATCGAAGTGGCCGCTGATGAGATCAATTATCAGACACCTTTTGGTTGGGGATCTACGCCTATCACACAGATTTTTCCCGATATTTTCGATTGGTTGAGCTTTCAACATCAAAATGTATGGGTGATCCTGATTCTCATGACAATTGTAGCGGTCATAAACATGATCACGGTTGTTTTGATCTTGATCATTGAGAGAACCCGTACCATTGGTATATTGAAAGCACTTGGCCTGCCGAATTTCAGGTTGCGAAGGACATTCATCTGGAATGCATTTTTTCTGATTGCCCTTGGAATCGGCATAGGAAACCTCCTTGGCTTGGGACTTCTATTCAGCCAGGATCTTTTGGGCTGGTTGAGAGTCAGGCAGGAGGATTACTTCATTGAAGTTGTACCTGTCGCTTGGGTATGGGGTCGTTTTCTCTTTGTAAATATTGGGACGATTCTGGTTTGTACCATTTTTATGTACATACCCACTCGAATCATTGGAAGGATAAATCCGGTTCAGGCCATTCGTTTTTCTTAACTCAATTTTCATCCTCACTTATGCTACTTGCCAATACCGCCCAAATCAGGCGCGCAGATGAGGTCATGATCCTCGAAAAAAAACTTCCCGGAATTCTTCTGATGGAGGAAGCTGGAAGAAAATTTACAGAGGCCATCTTTAGAGATTACCCAGCGCAAGAATCATTCTTTATTGTTGTAGGGCCAGGAAACAATGGTGGAGATGGTCTGGTCATTGGGCGAATGTTACATCTTTACGGGAAGGAAGTACAATTTTTCCTTTCTCATCCTGCCGAACGCTTCACGGGAGATGCCTTGATCAATTATCAGGTAATCGCCGAAATGCCGATTCCTCTGGTTCATTTTGGGGAGGAAGAATTGGACTCGGTAGCCTCTTCCTTCTCTACCAAGCCCCTGCTAATAGATTCATTGTTGGGCACAGGTATTCAAACTGGCCTGAGGGAGCCCATGTCACTATTGATTCCGCAACTGAAAAAGCTCCATCTAGAAACTGTAGCTGTAGACTTGCCTAGCGGACTGGGAGCACATACAGGAGAAATCATCAATGATTGTCTGGAGGCCAATAGAACATATACCTTTCAATTACCCAAAATTTGTCATGCAGTGATGCCTGCGGCCAAACTCTGTGGAGAAATTGAGATCCTGGATATTGGGATTTGGCCAGAGGTCATCGAGCAGTTGGAAATCAAGCGAGAATTTATGGATTCAGCTTGGGCGAATAGGCATTTAGTTCTTAGAGATACCAATAGCCACAAGGGCAATTTTGGGCACCTCCTTTTGGTCGGAGGTAGCAAGGATATGCCCGGAGCAATTACCATGTCAACTTATGCGGCCATGCGAACAGGGCTGGGATTGGCAAGTGTGTTTTGTCCAGAGGCTTGCACCCAGACTTTACTCAATCATTGCCCGGAAGCCATGTGTAAGGGAAATATGGGAGACCATCTTTCTCCTGGCAGCCTGCATAATTGGGATAAAGCCCTTGCAGGGAAAGATGCGGTTTTGATAGGCCCTGGCATGGGCCATACAGAGGAAACAGAAACATTCCTCAAGGAAATCCTGCCAAGGATACAGGTTCCACTAATCATGGATGCGGATGCCTTAAACATCCTGGCTGCCAATGATGACATGTGGACCTTGTTACCAGACTCTACCATCATCACCCCCCATCCAGGTGAGATGCGGAGGTTAACGGGCTTAGAAAACATTCAAGATAGAAGATTGGAAGTGGCAGAACGCTTAGCACAAGACAAAGGGGTCATAGTAGTCCTGAAAGGGGCTGGAACCATCGTCGCTAGTCCGGATGGGCATACCTATGTAAATGGAAGTGGAAATCCTGGAATGGCTACTGCAGGCAGTGGAGATGTCCTTGCAGGCATGATAGGAAGCCTCGTAGCTCAAGGATATGAAGCTGGAAAGGCCGCAGCCCTGGCAGTATTTTTTCATGGTCAGGCAGGTGATCGAGCGGCTGGTAAATTTGGCATGGCAGGCCTTACTGCCATGGATATTTCAAGGAATATTTTCGTGGATAAATTGTGAACAGGATTGGCCGCAATTCTTGTACTTTCGTCTATTGGAAAGCACAATTTTGTGTGTATCCAAGGGATGAAAAAGCCCAATGGCCGAGTTCTTCCATTTAATATTGAATACATAAGTAAAGATGATAGATCTATCCAGTGCCAGACTCACCACCCTGGCTGTCCATAAGGTTGGAAACAAAGCAAAAAATGAAGGCGTAGTTAGCGCAAAAGAGCTTTTTGAGTTAGATGAAAGCATGACCGACTTGCTCCAGGACTACTTTCTGAAACCTTTCAAATCAGAAGAGTTTTTCAAATTTTCCCATGAGTCTGACATAAACCTGAATGAGCTTTATACCTACTGTAAAAGAATGTTTACAGACAGCAGGGAAGAGTTTTTGTCCCATTCCATAAATGTCCTTCAACACCTTTACTCCGTATCTGTCCATCCACACATAAAAAGTGGTGAACTCTACGTTGCCCATTTCCGCGAATGCGAAGTAGATGGGGTTGATCTTGAAGCCATCGGTATTTTCAAATCAGAGAATAAGGATGTATTCCTAAAAGTAGATGGGGAGGATGATGAAATAAACATGACAGCGGAGCAGGGAATCAACATCAAGAAGCTAGATAAAGGATGTCTGGTATTTCGGACTTATGAAGAAGATGGCTATTCCATTTTAATGGTAGATAAGTCCAGTGAGGACGCCGCCTATTGGAGAGATGACTTCCTGCATGTTACCAGAATCCAGGACAACAGTTTCCAGACTGAGCACTTTATGGGTATGACCAAGGATTTCTGTGAAGACATCTTTGCGATGGAACAGGATAAAAAAGAGCAGGTCGTTTTCCTGAATAAGTCTCTGAATTATTTTAACAAGAATAAGGAGTTTGACCTGGAAGACTTCAAGGAAGAAGTTTTGGTACAAGACGACTACAAGGAGAAATTTGACAGCTATAGGAAAGCTTTTGAAGATGAATCCGGCCTACCTCCTGCTGAAGAAGGATTTGCCATATCAAAATATGCTGTAAGGTCAATGAAGAAGAATTTTAAGTCTCTCATTAAATTGGATACAGATATTGAAATTCGCTTGAATCCCAAAAATATCGAAGAAGCGAGTGAATATGTAGAAAGAGCTTATGATGAGCAAAGAGGAATGTATTATTACAAGCTTTACTTCAATGGAGAAATTCCTTAATAGAGAATAGTCTTGTTTATCTTATATTACAATTTGATACTTTATTTTTTACGAAAAGATTGTCCAATCATCACTTCCAGAAAACCGATTAAACCAAACAATGAACAGTTGGTGAATTAATTTCAATGGTTGAGTTAATATAATCTCATGATCCTAGGTCTTATTAATAGCTTTATTTCACATATTTAAAAGCACAATTTAATCATGAGACAATTAACAATTAGTATTCTTCTAGCCCTAATTGGGCTCAGCACAATCATCGCGCAAAACACAACTCTTCCACTTTCAGATTTCTGCGTCCCTGCCCAACAAGATTACGTCATTACCGGGGCAAGAAATGCCGCCTACATATATGAGAAAACACCCACTGCCTGGGTCCTTCAGCAAAGCCTGAGCATAGCTGATGCTGACCCCTTCGGTGGTCCAGTAGCTTACAGCTTCATTTACAATGATCCTGCCTCCAACAAATCCTCCGATGGTTTTGGAGAGAAAGGAGTCGCCATTTCCGGAGATTTGGCCTATGTTGGCTTTACGATCAGCGCACTGGATTTTAATTCCTGTTCTTTTTGCCCATTTTCCTATTGGGAAGACCAAACCTATGTGTACAAAAGGACTGGAAACAGTTGGTCGGTAGTCAACAGCATTAAGGGTTTGCCACAGCAAGTCCAGGGACAGACCGTAGCAGGTCTCTATACCCGAGGCAACTCAAATGGATTTGCAAATCTTACTCAGGAAGCATTTATCCACGAAATCGATGCCTTGGGCATGACCAGCCTCAGTAAGAAGATCTACACTTACAATTGGGATGAACAATTTTTTGATCCTTATATCGATCCCAACTATTCTTTCTCAATCTCTCCTTCTGAAGATCTGGTAAGTTTTGCAGTGCTGGGAGACCCGATCCTGCTGGGAAGTTCTGAGCAAACCAATAAAGTCTGGAGAAAAACCAATGGCATCTGGAATCCAGATGGAGCATTTACCCCTGCGAGCAGCTTTGCGAATCCCGGAGGTGCATGGGAAGGAAGTTATGAGGGTATTCTTTTCAATTTTGGGGATTTATTAATCCCTGACTTCCAGCAAGGATACTATAGCTACCAAAATGGACAGTGGATCTATACAAGTGGATTGACTTCAAACATTCTGGCAGCTCCTACCTTGAGCAAAACAGGCAACAAAGCCTTCGTGGTAGACTTCAGTTGGAATGATGTAGTAAGAAAATCCGGATATGCCTTCAAGAAAACCCTTATTGGCAGCAGTCAAACCGAAACGAGCAGCCTGTGCCAGTACGAAAATAGCATTTCTGATACAGTTCTCAACTTCGGTAGCACCTACGAATATCAGGTGGATGTCGTATTAGGAAATATCAGCGCAGGTTCCAATGTCATTAGCTATAGCCTTCCTGCAACTATTCAAGACCTGGAACTCAGTTACGAATGCTATGATGCACAAACAGACTTATTGACTTGGTCTGTGTATAATCCTAATGGCCTTGACTATCCCTTTATTTTCGCTCAGTGGTGGTCAAACCAGCGCGATACGCTTTGGGCAAGCGCGAATGGAATTACTACTTTCAAGACCAAAAACAATCCTCAGAATGCCCAGACTTATGGAGATGACAATATCACAGGAATTTGGTGGATCAATGAGGATCTTTTGCCTGGCCAGCCTTTTGATTTGGTAAGCAGCGGAATTGATTTGAATCAGACTTGCCCAGCAAATCGCATGTCGCAAAACAGTGCGGAGAAGGCCGGCTCCCTGTTTAAGGGTTCTCTTGGAAAGTATATGGGCAAGACCGGACCTGATGCCAGGTCTCGCGACTTACTTGAAGTATCCTTTAGCCTCTCTCCAAATCCGGTTTCTGACTTCCTAATCATTGATGGCTTGGAAGGCGCTGCGAACATTGAGGTCTTCAACCAACAAGGTCAGTTAGTACTCAGAACCAGCCGTGAGGCAAGTCCTTTAGCGAAAATCTCTATGAAGGATATGTCAGATGGAATCTATACAGTAAAGGTGGTTTCGAACGGAATGATCCTTTCAGAGAAAATATTGAAGAACTAGAGATTTAATTTATCTTAGAAAAAGCATTGCCGGGACCATTAAATCCTGGCAGTGCTTTTTTATTTGGCTCCAAAAACTGCTATACCATCATCCAGTAGTTTGCTTGCTGCAGAATCAAGGGCTGATTCCGTTCCCTTACTTACATTTATCAAGTAGAATTTCTGCTTGTCCATTAATGCCCATTTCCTCCATTCCAACTGGTGGCAGGTTTGAGTTTTTCCGCTGTCATACCACCATGCGGTGTACAGGCTGTCAGGCTGGTTGACCAATATTGCCTTGAATACCTCCTTATTAGCCAAAGTATCCAGGTGAATCTGCTCAACCTTGAAACCTCCACCTGTCCAACAAATACTTGGGTTGTGATCAGCTCTCCAAGGAGTTTCTGGTGCTTTCAGGTAAACCAATGAATTGGAATTGCTAAACTGGACAATACCAGGATGTACAACTTTGCTGGTATGTCCAGTCAGGCTTAGGTGATTTACCGATTTTGAAAAGGGGAGGGTAAAGGTCCAAAACTTCCAAATCACCAAAATAGCAAGCAGTAGAGACCAGATGTGGGGCAAGAATTTAGGTTTTCCTCTGAGGTGAATCTTGATGGTTTTCGGTAAATTATTCTCTGCCTGCCTGCCCCAATTGACCCTCAACCATATCAACCCATAGATGGGTAAGGCAATGAACAATCCAATGGATAACAAGCCAGTTAGTTCATGTCCCAGGGTACTGGGAGGAGATTGAAAAATCACCAGGATTAACATCCTAGCAAAATTTGCGACCCAGGATAAAATTGCTGCAAGGATCAACCACAAGCCTATTTCCCACCATGTCCAATACCTGTTAGCCTGAAAAATGGCAAGAATCAATACCGTAATGAAAAAACCAATAGACAGGATATGAATACCCAGACAGGCGGCATCCACCGCAAACCAATTTTCGTGTAATAAAAATCGGTTACCATGTACCTCGACTTGCCAACCCATCCCACCAAGCAACTCACCAAGCACCTTGCTTTGGTAGAGCTGAAGAGGAAAGGTGAATGAGGTAAGCCATGAAGAAAGGAAGGGTGTCATTAATAAAAGTAAAAGCGCAGGAAGCCATCCGATCTTGCCAAAATAGAACTCAAGCAGGAAAAGGAACCCAAATCCCAGGCCAAGGAATACAAACAGATTGGTTTGCAGCCATAATCCAAGGATGGAAATGATAAGGCTCCAGATCAAATATCTAAAAGGTCGCTCTCCCCTTTCTCCTACTCTTAGGGCAAAGGGAAACAACATCACAGAAATGATCTGATCCATTCCTTGCCCTAAGTAAAACACTCCATAGCAGGCAGCAGGAATCAGTAATATGAAAAAGGCCAAGGGCATTTGCCACCAGGGTCCAAGAAGGTCTCTGATGGCAAATAGCCTACTTCTTAATGTTTGAGCATCCATTTTTTGAGTCCAATTATGGTAACAGTCAACGACATGCAAACGATCAGGACCCATTCATGTGGTTCAGGAACAGCTCCATTACCATCTGCAGCTGCTTTTTCTATTCCTGCATTGCCAACAGTATCCTTGTTTTTCTTTATGTCAAATCTTTCATAATCCTTCTGAGTTTCGAGGACTATTAGGCTTGACATGGGACTAACGATATAGGCAGACTCAGCAGTTTTTATCCATTCAGTCTCAATCCTTTTTTTATCAAAGTAGTCTGAACCTATGCCACTCATTAATTCTTGGTAGGCAAAAAGCCTATACAAATGGTCAGGAGCCCCTAGGGATAAGCCGCTTACCTCATTGCTTGTATCCCTTTGAATCTTCATTTGTGAAATGGAGATGTACTTTTCAGAATCGGACTCTCTGTGGACCTCGATCTGTTCAGATTGGATCCGGGTCAATATTTCATTTACAATTCCAAAATTGACACTTACGAGTCTCAATTCATGCAGACTTTTAATATAGGGAGGCAATTCATGGCTAAAACTAAACCACTGAATGTCAGGATTTTTTTCTTTGAAGTAATCAACCATACTATTTGCATAAACTGTATTCTTCAAATCCTTTAGAATAGGGCCATGTCCATTTGAAGCGGAAATAACCAGAATTTTTTCCCCTTCTTCAGACTTATACAGAGGCAATAATGAAAAACTTCTCTCCTTCAATTTGTTGTAGACTTCCTTGTAATTGGACTTATTCAGTTGGATGGGATCAGGTAAATATGCCCAAAGGTTTTTTTCTTCCAATTCGTCAAAAACTTGTTTGTACCTTGCCCATGTCCAGGAAGAATTCACATCCAGGATAATTTTGTCTGCCTTCCAGCTTTGTGGGTCTGCGGTTGCCTCACTTACATGATACAATTGTCCTTTCCACTCAAATGAGGTATTTTTCTTCAATTCAGGGGCTTCAAAGCTAATTTCCCAATCAGGCTGATAAAGGTCTTCATACATGACCACGCTGTCTTTTACTTTCCAGAATCTGGGCAAATCCAGTTTTTCAGGCACTTTTCCAGTTCGAGGAAAACGCAATCTTATTTTTGCTCCTGCCCGCCAGGTAGCGGGGCCGTCAAAGCTCACATGTTTTAGGAATAATTTCCCATCTTCAAACCTCAAAGGTGTAGTATAACCCAGTTTGAAAACGCGATCCTCCTCTGGTGTACATGGGAATACCGTAACCGTAACTCTGTTGCCTTCTTGCCAGTGCATGAGTGCAGGATCTCGTCTTTCCCTTCCTACTATGGTTCTATAAGCCGAATCAGCCTTCGACTTGGTAGTAAGCCTTGATTTTTCCTCCACCCCATTGATCCAAAGGGAAAGCGAAGTTGCAATTGACCCCTCCGGGAGGTAGAATGAATAAACTGCCTCCTCACTGTCTCCTATCCACCAATCAGGGCTTCTTTTGTTTTCATGATGAATGGTTAGGGTCATCTGCTCATAGGCCAGTCTATATGATGGATACAGATCAATCTCGCTCTCAACCTGCTTAGTGATCAACTGTTCCCCACTCCAAAGGCGACGATGGGTCATGTGCCTGCAATCATACTGAGCCTGGAATACCTTTATCTTTTCCCATCGACTCATATCCAGCTCTCCATAAATCGAAATAGCTGCAAGTGCCAGGGGATCATGCTTGGTAAATTCATTGCCCCTAGGTCCAGAACCCAAAAAATCATCACTCTGCCAATAAGTCCGTTGAGTCTGCCCGCTGGCCATCATGACTTTTTGGGTCAGTAAATCTGAGGGCAAGGCCGATGCCAAGAATACCCATTTGGGTAAACTCTTATCCTCCAGTTGGCTGTAAGTTTGTTCGGCCGACTTAATTTTCTTTTGAATAGAACTCCATTGATAGGCAAACAATGAGAAGGCCAATAGCGGCAGCAAAGCTCCAATAATGAAGGATCTTTTACTCCATTGGGCTTTATCCATCCTGAACCATGCCTGAATAAAATATAGCAGGAACCAGAATGGGACAAGGACATGCAATGAAAGGCCGAACAATATCCCTGCTGGAATGGCAAGAATATAAATTGGCAGTACAAAAAAAGTGAGGTATAGAGCTAAGACCAGCCCGGCTCCATTTATGAAATAAACCGGAATTTTTACCCTATCAGACAAGAGTTCACGAAAGGGAAACAGCAAGACTGCCACGTGCATCAGGATAACATAAGCGATCATCCAATCCACATAGGGAGAAAAAATTTTTACTTCTGAGAAGTTCAGGCTGTGTGCAGATATGGAAAAGAGAACCAAGGCGATAGAATAGACATGCTCATCTCCTTTGTAAATGGGAACTCCCTTTCGATTCCTGACATAGTTGATGAGGATAGCTATGAAATACAAAAAGCTGATGCCATAGTTGACAAAGAAAGCCCCTAACTCATCAATGAAATTACTTTCAAGTATAGGGCTGTAGATCAGGAGCAAGAACCAAATCAGGCTTACAGCAAGACTGATCAAGCCGGTCATGTAGAGTTTCGGATATTTAGGCATAAGTGCGGATTAATGGTTGGTGAAGTCAAGATAGCAAAATGTACTTTTTTTTACAAAGTTCTTTTGACTTACGACATTATAACCACAGAGTTGCCTCCCCAAATGAGTTTCATGGAGACCTGGTCAGACTTTCTCTATTGAATAAGGCTTAATCCCTGATAATGACCTTTTTGAGGTGTTGATTCTTTTGGCCCAAAATTTTCAGTAGGTAAATGCCTTCTGGCAGTTGATCCATTCGCACCTTATGGATTTCTTCTCTGAAAACTCTTTTTTCAAAGACTTTTTTGCCATCCATATTATAAAGGATCAAGAAGTTTATCCTGTCATTGATGAGACGGATGGTAAGTTGTTCCCTGACGGGATTGGGAAAGACAAAAATATTACTTTCATATAGGGGAGGACCGATCATAACACCGGTCAGTGCTGATTCTATGGCGAGGCGGGCATTCAGTTTCCCATGTCCCCAAGTATCATTGGGTATTATCCCTGTAAAATTGTCTCCCAGAGAAGCTTGTTGGAGGATAGACTTAATCACGGCGGGCTTTAGCGAAGCATTTGCCTCTAGCATCAATGCAATGATTCCAGTAGCCACAGGTGCAGCCCCACTTACTGCATTTTGAATGCCATAAAAACCATTGCTTCCCTCAAGGGTATTGAACCTAAAGCTGCTGTAATAGGAGTTGGGGCTGTAGGCTGCATAGCACACCTCACCCGGTACGACGAAGTCGATCCCTCTTCTGCCATCCTGGGTGGGTCCCGAACTGGAACCAATCCAAATTTCGCCTGGATTTCCTTGTCCCGTGATTCCCCTTTGTTGCCCATCGATGTCAATCCATGTATTTTTTACGACATAATCACCAGGTGTAATGGCCATAGAAGCACTTGTATAATCATTGATGCTATAACCCGGAACTACAAATGAAAGAAAGCGGTTGTCATTAAAATATGTGGATGGATTTAAGCTAGCCTGAAAAATACCACTCCCACTGATTTGCGCTCCGTTTAGGATAACTTTATAAACACCCGTATCCCCGGTAAAGTCTATCAGAAGCTCTCGACGATTGGATGTCGCTCCAAAAAACTCCACATCTGCTCCTCGATGGCCTATAAATATCCCCGTAAGGTTTCGATCCGCGCTTGCATTTGAAGTTGACGGGGCTGTGAATGGTCCCTCTATTATTCCATCGGGTCTTTCGATGCTGACAGAAAACCTGTCATCCTCTTCATACCAAAGGTCAAGCCTTAAAAAGCCTGTCTCTCCCTTCCTTATTAGTAGTTCTACATCCTGATTACTCGCAACGTTTCCTTCTGCATAATTGTCTGCCCCTCCATCATCACCGACACCACAAACGAAGGTATTTCCTGCATTTACATACTCATCAATTTTCCGTGAAATAAGGCTCGTCCCATCCGTAGGCCCGCCGATTGATCCCAGATTCATAAGCGTTACAGATGGTATACCGAGTTCTGTGATCTTCGCTTGGGCAAAATCAAGTGCAATAGGAATAAAGGAAGGATCAAAAAAACCTGCCTGCCCTGACTGATTCCCAAAAGCAGGAAAAGGATCATGTGTAACTTTGATGCTAATGATTTTTGCCTCTGGTGCTACCCCTTGAAAAATTCCGTTTCCTGCCGCAGAACCATTTCCTGCGACAATACCGGTAGTTGCCGTTCCATGTCCCCCCCTATCTGTCGTCAGAGGATTCCCCCCTGTTTGAAGGGACTGATTGATAGCAGCTTTATCAAAAATGGTTCCCACACCAAAGGGATTATTGGGGTCATTGGCCCCTGAGTTATCCAGCATATCATATATATACTCAATGCGTGTATTTCCAGTAGAATCTATGAAATCAGGATGCCTGTAATCTATTCCCCGGTCTATGATGACGACCAATACGCCTTTACCCGTAAGATTCTGGCTCGCAAGAAGTTGATCAAGCTGGATGCTCTCTCTTATGTGAGCCCCCTGCCCCAAAGCCATTTGAGAGAAAAGGCACAGGATTAATAATATGGGGGTATAAGTTTTCATTTCTTGGTAGTTATGCAATAAAGTTTCAGGAATGATTATAATACTTCCAATTTTCCAACATTTTATCTTTCAATTCGTCACTAAATTAAGAAATAATAATACCCTAGCATCAACCAAATTTTTTGCCCCTAATGAACACATCCAATGACGACCTGTTAAGACACTCCAAACTTCGAATTGGAGGTTTAATTCTACTAATTGGCTTTTTCTTGGCAGAAATATTCTTCCCTTTATTCTTCCAACCATTTAGTGTACATCAAAAGGCTATTCTGCAAACCATCTTTTTATTTCTGGTATTTGCACTAATCATTACTACTGCCATTGACCTTGTTAAAATCAGGAAATCATTAGAATCTGAATCAACTCCCGATTCGTGGCAAGGAATTGTGAAGCCTGTGTCTAGCAAGCAGGCAGGAATCTATTTCATGATAGCAGCCATTTGTAGCCTTTTAGGCTTTATTTGGATTACCTATGAATGGTACACTCAGGGATATCAAATATTGACTGACGGAGACCCTAAAAGTTTCTACAGAGAAATCAACTATTCATATCTATGGATAGTGAGTACCCTGGTTGCCTTTCTCTTCAATTATGGGAAGAACTTCTTACTCATAAGACAGGGAAACAGGCCTATTATTGGATGGACACAAAGCAAACTTCATATCTGGCAAGATCAAAAAACACAATTTTCAATTGAAGATATCAAAATCTTCAGACTGATTGGAGATGCCATGCGTGGCCAATTGGTGATAGAGGGTAAAGACTCAAAGGTGGAAATTTCTCTTAGCCCATTTGAAAAAAACGCACTTAAAGACTTTTTCCAGCACATGCTTAAAGTTGTGCCTGAAGAAGCCTGGAAAATTCGCCAGGAATACCACCCTGAACTGGAGCTTAGAGCTAAAGGGGAATCTTCCTGATTTCAAAAAAAAGGGCGACTCGTCTACTGACGAATCGCCACTTCTTGCTTGTTGGAAAATCATTTCAGTGCTTTCAAAAAATTTTCCGTCTTTTCTGGATTGGAAGCTCCTGTAGTTTGTGCCAAAATCCTTCCTTCTTCATCCAATAAAAACAAATGGGCAGTCCCCATATCGGATATGTCGAAGGCTTTCATGTATTTCTTCTTGTTGCCATAGAAACAAGCCACATTGGCATGTTTGGCGGGGTCAATTCCAGAACGCATCCCTGAATCAATCCAGCCACGGGCCAATACGTACCCACCTGCCATCATCGGGATTTCGTAAAATTCTACTCCCTGGGATTTCAACTCATTTTCATAGAAGGAATTCCAGGAGTTAGCTTCATTTTGCTGGGTCATATATGCTCCTCTTTCTTCCATTACAAGGGCAATAAAGGCCTTTTTACCTTTGATACCCTGGGGAAAAACCAGGTCATTGCCAGCGAGGGTTTTAGTAGATACCTCAGGAAAAAATTCCTTTTTTTGAGAAACATTCATAGGTGTTTGGCATTTTACCAGGCCAAGTGCCAGGCAGATTAATAAAATGGACCTTGAAAACAGGTTCATGTTCTTTAGATTACGGTTTTCAAATATTTAAAAGCTCACTAACAAGAATCATTTACTACAAAAACACAACAAACACCCAGTTGTTTATCACAATAAAATAATTTTATTCGTTGATGTTCTGCTATTCAAATTTTACCTTCTTGCCCCAAAAAACTGAGAAAATTAACTCATGAAAACTCAAAAAATCCTTGAAGTTTGTTCCTATTCGGTTGAATCGGCGATGCTTGCAGAAGCATGTGGAGCACACCGGATCGAATTGTGCGACAATTATTCAGAAGGAGGAACGACCCCCTCCATAGGGGCTGTAGCTTATGCATTAAAAAACCTTTCTATACCCATAAATGTAATGCTCAGGCCTCGAGGTGGAGATTTTCTTTATTCCGAAGCCGAATTTGAAATTATCAAGGAAGACCTGAAAGCCCTTCGCAGCATGGGAGTAAATGGAGTAGTCACAGGTTTCTTAACTGCAAATGGGGAAATAGACCTTAATCGAACTGAAGAAATCATCTCATTGGCTGGACAAATGGAAGTTACTTTCCACAGAGCCATAGACATGTGTGCCAATCCTATGCAAGCAATCAGAAAGTTGGCAGATTTAGGGATCAAAAGAATACTTAGTTCTGGAAGCATGGCAAATGTAGCTGAAGGAAAAGAAAAGCTGGCTAAAATGGTTGAGATTGCCAGAGATGACATCATCATAATGCCAGGATGTGGCCTTAAGCCTTCCAACATAAAAGAAATACTTCTACATACAGGAGCCACGGAGTTCCACACCGCTTCAAAATGTTTTTTGAGAAGCAAAATGAAGTACTTTAACCCCAATGTAAGCATGGGAGCCAAGGCTGATATAGATGAATACCAAAGCGTTTCAGTTGATACAGAAAAAATTAGAGACATGCTTAGTATCTTGGAAATGCATTGACAAAAAATCCTACTATGAAATTCAGCTTCCTCTCTCTGACAATAATCTGGTGTATGATTGGCCTAATGGCTTGCCAATCGGAAGATAAAAACGATCAGTTACCCAGAATTGCCATCACAGGCCTTGCGATCGAGTCCAGCACCTTTTCTCCAGCCCTGACCCATATGGAAGCCTTTCATCATAAGGAAAAAGAGGCTGTTTTCAGCTATTATCCATTTTTATCGGAAGATAGTCCCCAACGCAAACAGGCAAAGTGGTATCCAGCCTTGTACGGTCATGCCTTGCCAGGAGGCATCGTTACTCACAGCGCTTATGACAGCCTAGTCTCCAGAACACTTGAAATCCTAAAGCAAAACCTTCCCTATGATGGACTTTTCCTGGACATTCATGGAGCAATGAGTGTGGTAGGATTGGATGATCCAGAAGCAGATTTTATCAAAAAAGTAAGGAAACTGGTAGGCCCAGCATGTATCATTTCTACCTGTATGGACCTCCACGGCAATGTTTCAATGAAATTAGCCAAGGAGACGGACTTGATGACCTGTTTTAGAATGGCTCCTCATGAAGATGAGTTGGAATCCAAACAACGAGCCGTCGACAACCTCTTGTTACGCCTTGAGCAAAAGAAAGGGAAACCCTCATACAAGGCATGGGTTCCTGTTCCCATTCTATTGGCTGGTGAACAAACCAGTACCCGAATAGAGCCGGGAAAAGGCCTTTATGGAATGGTCGAGCCTATCACAAGGAGAGAAGGGATATTAGACGCAGCCATTTGGGTAGGGTACGCTTGGGCTGATGAACCCAGGAATAGGGCTGCGGTCATGGTAACAGGAGATGATGAAGAAGCTGTAAAAAAGGCTGCTGAAGAATTGGCCATGCGTTTCTGGGAACTTAGGAAGGAATTTGAATTTGTGGCCCCTACCCTCCCCTTCGAAGAAGCAATGAAACAGGCATTTGAAAGTCCTAAAAAACCCTTCCTTGTTAGTGATATGGGAGACAACCCTACTGCGGGTGGAGCAGGAGATGTAAGCTGGACTTTAACAGAAATTTTAAAACTTCCACAAATGCAGTCCCCAAAAGGGAAAAAATTGGTTTATGCTTCTATTCCAGGGCCTGATTTGGTCGCTAAGGCCGTGGAAAAAGGAGTAGGTCAAGAGGTAGAGGGCATGGTTGGTGCCATGGTAGATGATCGTTTTGCCCCACCTTTGAAAATAAAAGGAATCGTCAAGGCCATCAAACATGGAGATATTCATGCTGAAACAGAGGTGGTGGTACAAACCGGAAGGGCACTTGTGATAGTAACCAAAAGGAGAAAACCCTACCATAAACTCAAGGACTTTACGGACCTCAATTTGACGGCTGAGGACATGGATATTCTAGTTGTAAAAATCGGATACCTTGTTCCTGAATTATATGAATTACAAAAGGGATGGGTTATGGCCTTAACTCCTGGAGGAGTTGACCAAGACCTGGTCCGATTGGGATACAAAAGGCTTACTCGTCCGATTTTTCCTCTTGACCCAGAAATGGAAGCTCCTGACTTGAGTGCGCGTATGATTCCTCTTTCTCATGAAACTTTATGATAAGAAGCCCCAAGTTCCCTTGATCAGAACTTGGGGCCTTGCTTTTACCACCTCCTCAAGAAATAGGTAGGGCCTAGATAAACGTCCCCAGCTTTTTCCCATTCATCATCAGGGACTTCATCTTTTGACTTTAGTCCCCAATTTCTTCTAAAGTAGGCATTGACTCCAATTCCGACTGAACGTTCCAATATCATATCCAGGTGGGCCCCAAGTTCAGCTCCGTGGTATGGCAAAATCCTTGAAGCCATGGGTTCGGTTGTCGTTTCATAACAGGTAAGAACGTAGCTGAATCGTGTACCTGCGGTTAGGTATGGACGTTCTGAAAGCCTCCCAGAGAAAGTATAGGATGGCATTCCTGTGACTGCCAATTTATAAGAGGAAAGTTGACTTTTACCATCATTCTTTCTCAGAAGCCTGCCATGAATACCCAAGGCGACGAATGGCCTTCCTCGCTGGCGAATCGGAGCATACATCCCGGCGACGAGTTGTGCATTTTTTAGCTGAAAGCTCTCTTCAAAAGGAAATTGCCATTCTGCACTAAAATCTCTAAAAGAAGTGCCTCCACCTGAACGGTAAATGTATCCCAGGCTTAAGGATGCCTTTCCGTCCCACTTTAGTCCAAGCGTCCAGCTATGTCGCCCGATGCTTTGAAAACCATAGAAAGGCTGTGCATTTACCAGAGAAAAACAAAGGCTAATGAAGAATAAGGCCGATATAATAATCTTTTTCATGGCGATCAGTTTTTTGAATTAAGGGTGGAAATGACTCTAATTGAAAATCCTCTTTTGTTGGATCTACGGCTTGAGCTTACTACGAAAGGAGGGTTTCGCATGGAGTAATAATCAAGTTGAGCTTCTAAAGGGATTTTCCCTTTGCTTAGTCTTTTTAATGGAAGGATGATTCCAAAACCATAGGTAATGTCTTTGACTACAGAAAGGTTGTTCGAATTGTCCATATCATCTTCAGATTGCCTGAACCAGCCCATTCGCAAGGCGACCAGGTCATAGGCAACAATTTCTCCTCCCATTCTGAAAGCATTCCGAACGTCGGAATTGAACAGGTTCTGGATTTCAGTGCTAACTGTATAATTCAGGGGAAAAGGAGCCGAAGTTAATTCCCGCTTCCATGCAATGCCATACCTCCCAATGATGGGGAACCAATTGTCAGATGAAAGTCCATCAGGCGCTGTGAACTCAATCTCACTTCCAAGGAAGTTGATGATGCCAACACCAAACTGCAACTCACCCAAATCCTCCAATGGCAGTACATAAAGGCTGCCAAGGTCAAAGTAAATGCTTCTGGCTGCATTTACCTCATCGAATAATTTCCAGGAAAAGAGGTGAATATTTGCTCCTACAAATAAGTTTTCAAGTGGTTCAGCAGCAGCAGAAAATATAAGATCATTGATTACAGGGCGATTCAAAGGGTAATCAATTCCTTGTATATCTACTTCAAAACTGGATTCACCAATGGCAAGATTCCTTAAACTTAATCCAAGGACCCACTTTTGATTTATTCTTTTGGCATAATTCAAAAAATGGTAGTCACTATTGACAAGCAAATAAAATGGCCCTGAGGTAGAGCCCATCGCTTGCCAATCTTTGATGTTACCCATTCCAGCAGGA
>JALEFZ010000019.1 GCA_022760475.1 Bacteroidia bacterium
ATTTTGTGGTAATAACGCTTTTGTTTAAATAATAACAAAACGGGCGAATTGTTAAGTTTTTTTAATTTTTATTATCTAAAATTATGGATGAGAATTTAATCCTAATGGTATACAACAGGAATGATTATCGAAATTTGTGTACCAGCAGCATCCCCCTTTGCGTCTACCAGGTCCTGAATTTTTATACTTGATTCTCTATGTGATCCTTCATTCTGTAACAAATCCAATCGTTCTTGGGTTACCAACAAAGCAGTAGATTTTTTCTTTTCATTTTTCTGGCTTTTGAACTTTTCTGCCTCACTTCTGCCAATACCATTATCTACCACGGAACATCTAATCTCATCCTGAAGTTGTTCAAAGCAGACATGGATGGTTCCTTTTTTCTTGATCAGGTGAGAAACCCCGTGTATAATGGCATTCTCAACAAATGGCTGGACAATCATTGGCGGAATATATACTTCCTCAGTTGGGATATCTTCTTTTACAATTATTTCATAGTCAAATTGTTGTTCTCGGCTAAATCTTTCCAGGGCAAGATAATTTTCAAGGGTTTGAACCTCAGTGGCCAGGGATATTGAGCCTTCCCTTGAATTTTCCAATACCTGCCTCATCAAATGAGAGAATTTTGATAAATAATATCTGGCAGTTCTGGTATCATCAAGGGTAATCAAACCATTGATTGAATTAAGGGCATGGAAAATAAAGTGTGGATTCATTTGGAGACGTAAGGCCTTCTGTTCTAGTTCAATCATGGATTTCTCCATGATCAGACGTTCCTTCTCAATTCTTGCTTGACGTTGAACCCTATTGATTCTAAGCCTGATAAATACAAAAATCAGCAAAGCAATAACTAGAATTGCTCCTAATTGAAACCACCACTCTGACCAATATGGAGGCCTTACCGAGAAGGGAATTTCAATTGGAGCGCTCCAAAGGCCTTCCTCGTTAGCTGCCCTCACTCGAAACACATAAGATCCAGGTGGAATATTCGAATAGGTAGCATCCTGTTTGGAGGAAGCGGGACTCCAATCTTCTTCCAGGTTTTGGAGCATCCACTGGTAGGTAACTTGCTCCGGATTGGGATAATTGATTCCAATAAATTCAAAACTCAAGTGGTTGCTTTTGTGTGGCATACTCAAGCCGGGCTTTACACTGTTCCATGGACCCATCCAATTGGCGAATTTGGTTTGGTGCATGGGGGAGTAAAACAAATCTATCCCTTTGATGCTCAGTTTTGGGGGAATGACATTTTTAACGTCTCTTTTTGGATTGTAACGGGTAAGTCCAGATATGGTTCCAAACCAATAGTTTCCTTCATAATCCTTTATCACGGCATTTCTACAGGTTTCTACTCCAAGGAAACCATCGGCAATTCCATAATGTCGAACATCAATGATATATAGTTTGTCGTCCAGTTTGGCTTGATCCAGTCCTTGTTCACTGCCAATCCAGATTTCATTTTTTTCATTGATGGCAAGTAGGTAAATGTTGGTAGAAGTCAATTTGTCTGAATAGTGTACCCAATCAGGAGCACCCAGGGGTTCATAAATTGATAGTCGGCTGACTCCACCACCAGTCCCCACCCAAAGGTGTCCCTGGGTGTCTTCGCGCATGCACCTGACTATCTTTCTCGCACGGCTCTCCTCCAGAGGAACCCGTCTGACCAGAGAGTCCTTTTCAATGAACCCGATTCCCTGTCCATCCAGTCCATACCAAATTCTGTCTTCCAGGTCTTTATACAGACAATTGACCCTATTGGAAGGAAGTCCATCTTCGATGGTAAACTCACGAATGGCATACTTCCATTGCTTGGGATCGGTTTGGTAATAAGTTATCCTGGCCACACCACCCGTAGTGGCTACCCAGATATATCCGTCCTTATCTTGCACCATGTCCCTTACCCAGGGTGTGCTAAGTCCCATGTCCCGATCAATATGGTCAACGGTGGAATCTCTGATTACGAATATTCCTTCACCATCCGTCCCTGCCCAGACATAGCCTTGCCTGTCGGTAAATAGGGTTCTTATAGTTAAGTTTCTATATCCCTTGATTTCGTCATATAGGAAAAAGTTCTTCCCATTCCATAGGCCAAGTCCTTTGTTTCCCATGCTAAACCAAAGGTTAGAATCCTGGTCTATAGTCAAGGCATACACGGATTGCCCATCTAATTCACTGTTTCTCCCAAAATGAACAAATTCTTGTCCGGCAAAGCTGGTGAGCCCGCCCCCCGAGCTGCCCATCCAGATGGTTCCCCATTCATCTTCAAGGATGGAATGAACATGGTTTTTCAGGAGACCTTTTTGGTCATTGATGAAAAAAAGACTGCTGTCTATAAGGTTTACAGAGATGGCACCATATTTCAACGTGCCAAGCCATAACCTTCCTTTTTTATCCTGAAACAAGTCCCAAATCAGCATTTTCTCGGGTAACTCAGGAAGGTATACTTGTTCAAAGCGATTTCCCTTTCTTGTGAAGAGTCCATCTCCAAGGCTGGCCAAATAGAGGTTGCCCATGCTGTCTTCCTGGACATCACAAATTCCCGATCCAGGAATGCCATGGGCTGTTCCGTAAGCGAAGGTATCCGATTCACTGAGGTACATCAAGCCCCCTTTATGGCCTACCCAAAGGTTTTGGTTGTTTCCTTGCTTTAGGACATGTACATCTAGCCGAGCCAATCTTTGATTTAATGGTTGAAGCTCGTCTCCTTCCAATTTCCAAACACCTTTGTTGGTGCCTAGTAAAATCTGCCCATCTTCTGGTTCAATGATACTTCTTATTTCCAGAGGTTCCTGGCCTTCTGCCATAAAGGATTGAAATCTTATCCCATCAAACCTACTTAAGCCGACATTTGTCCCGATCCATAGGACGTCTTGCTTGCCATAATGGAGTGAAAATATATAGTTGCTCAGAAGGCCGTCGCGGGTATTGTAACTGGTGAACTTTAGCCCATCAAATTTTGAAATTCCTCCTCCTTGCGTACCAAGCCATAAAAAGCCTCTAGGGTCTTCTAACATGGCATAGACCTGCGACTGTGCCAATCCGTCTTCTACTGAGTAAATAGTCAGGTCATTTCCCTGTCCTATGCTTATCCTAGAAAAAAGGAAAAGGCAAATAACTACCAGCCCCATTTTTATCAGTAGAAAATGGGTTGAAAGTTGTGTAATTAATTTGGTGAAAGGCCCTTTCATTTCGATTTCAAAGGAAAATTACGTTTTTCTTCCTAGACCACGAAATGATTTCTTAGCCAAAGCCGATTTTTGTTTTTGACGAAGTATTTTCAGGCGAAGCCCTGTGGCCCTCCGAAGTTAGGCGGCAATTGAACTTCTCTTTTCTTTACATTTATATGACCATGGCTTGCCTCATATTTCTCTACATTCTCCTTCAAGGCAAACAAAAGACGCTTGGCATGTTGGGGAGTCATGATTACCCTGCTCCTTACTTCTGCTTTATTTGTACCGGGGATTACTTGAATAAAATCCAGGACAAACTCTGCGTCAGAATGAGAAATTACAGCAAGGTTGGAATATACCCCTCTGGCAGTCTCAGCCGACAACTCAATACTTAACTGGTTTGGATTGCCTTGTGGCTTTTTCTCCTCCATAAATTCCGCTTTAGTTTATTATTTGTTGGAAAATCGTTTACTCAAAGACTCATGAAATAAAAACAATATGCATCTCAGTCCAAATCAAATGTTAAATTTGAGGTGATTTGTCTAAATATTGTCTGTTGTACAGACTTCAACTAATTTGCAAAGAAAAGATCAGCATGGAGGTATTTCGTTCCCTCACTTCTTACAAAAAAGGTAAAAACACCATCGTAACCATTGGAACCTTCGATGGGGTTCATGTGGGACACACCTATATTTTGAAACAAATAATCTCCAAGGCTAAAGCCAAGCAAGGGGAATCATTGCTCATTAGTTTTGATCCTCATCCAAGGATGATTTTGCGTCCTGAAGATAATTCATTAAGGCTTCTTCACACCATAGATGAGAAAATTCGCCTCCTGGAAAGCCTGGGATTGGATAAGCTCTTGTTGATTCCATTTTCAAGGGATTTTTCCCTCTTATCTTCGGATGAGTATATAGAAAGGGTTTTATTGGAGACAGTCAACCCTTCAGAAGTGGTTATCGGATATGACCATCGCTTCGGTCATGACCGAAAAGGGGGGATTTCAGAATTACAAAAATATGCCCTCGAGCATAATTTTGAAGTACAGGAGATTCCTGCGCAGGCTGTGGATGATGCCAAGGTGAGTAGCACCAAAATCAGAGAGGCATTAAAAAATGGAGACGTCAGCTCTGCAAACAAATATCTGGGATACAATTATTCCTTTGGGGGAACCGTCATACATGGAGAAAAAATGGGTAGGAAACTGGGCTTTCCTACGGCGAATATTCAACCTGACTCTAGACATAAACTCATTCCCGCAAACGGAGTTTACCTTGTAAAGGTTCATTTGAAACAAGGCTCTTATTATGGCCTAATGAATATAGGTAATAAGCCGACCGTAGGAGAGTTTGCAAGGGGTTTTGAGGTTTATATCCTAAATTTTGATGATGACATTTATGGTGAATACCTCCGAACGGAATTCCTGGAGCGTCGTCGATCAGAAAAGAAATTTGGATCTTTGGATGCCTTGATAGAGGCCATGAATGCAGATAAGGCTTACGCTTTACAAAGAATTGAGGAGTTGGAAAACTAACGATAAACTCATCGAAAATGGAGTTTGAAAACAAAGAAATGGAAATTTCTCAACTGCCTAAGGTTGCAGATTTAGAATTCAAGGGACTGCATAAAGACTTTTTGCAGGTTTCAATTTTGTCTGTGATCGTTCAGTGGATCATTATTCTGGCAATAATTATCACAGGCTTAAGTTTTTGGGGACTTTTATTTAATCTAAAAGTCTTTTTAGCCTCTTTAGGGGGATGGTTACTATTTATGGGAATATCCCTGATTTTAAGATGGCTTGGCTTTAGACACAAGGCTTATGCCTTGCGGGAGCGAGATATTCATTATAAAACAGGATTGCTTTGGCGATCAGAAACCAGCATCCCTTTTCATAGGATACAGCATGCAGAGGTAAGTCAGGGCCTTATTGAGCGTGTATTCAAATTGAGCAGGTTAAAGGTATTCACCGCAGGAGGTGAAAGTAGTGATTTGGTAGTTCCAGGCTTGGAGCCAGACCATGCCAATTCCTTAAAGGATTATATCCTGAATAAATCTGCCCTTGAAAAAGTGGAAGAAGCAGAGGTGGAATTGTTCGAAGAAAGCCATGACCCTGTTTTAGACGAGATCTATAATGACAAATTGGAGACTGAAGGCACTGAAGAAATTCAATCCCAACCGGATGATTCAATAGGGGAGGAGGAGCAGAATGGATGAGTTTTCCAAACCCCAGAGGCAATCACCAGTAGCTATTGCATTTATCCTACTTAAATATGGTCGAAGGATATTTCGATTAATTGCCCCGCTCTTGATCATCTTTTTTGTGCAGCGTTCTGGCCAAAGAAGTGCTGACTATTTTCTGCTTTATTTTGCTGGTGCCATCGCAGTCTACCAGTTGATCCTTTCTTTACTGGAATACTTTCGATTCTATTATCATATCCAGGGAGATGACCTGGTAATACAGCGAGGGGTCTGGCGTAAAAAACGGATCAGCATACCTTTTGACAGAATTCAGGGAGTAAACTTTGAGCAGAACATTCTCCATCGGTACTTAAAGGCTGTGGAATTTCATGTGGATACAGCAGGTTCTGTAAATAGTGAGGTCAGCCTGGACGCATTAAGCGTTGGGAAGGCCGAAAAACTTAGAGATTTTATACTAAAAAACAAGAAAGCGGAGGTGCTGGAAGAAGAAACCAGCCAGGATCAAGTTCAGGAAAAGGAAAGGGTGATATTCTCTGTAGACATTCCAACCTTGCTTAGGATTGGACTGACTGCAAACCATGTTCAGACCATGGGCATCATCCTGGGTTTTTTATGGGGGATATACACATATGCAGAGGAGATTTTTCGCTTTGATCCCAATGACATAGTGAATGTCTATGAACAATTTGTAGGATATTCACTCATAATTTTTTCAACCTGGTTAATTGCCAGTGTATTGCTTTCACTGGTACGGACGGTCTTCCAATACTATAATTTGAAATTCTGGGAGTACGAAGCAGGCTTTAAATGGGTGGCAGGGCTGTTAACCCGTCAAGAGCAATCTGCCCCCTATGAGAAGGTTCAGTACATACGGTGGAGAACCAATCCATTGAGGCGAATCATTGGCCTTTTTTCATTGAGGTTATTTGTAGCCGGTTCTGCCAGGAGTCGCTCCTTTTCAGATCTGCCGGGTTCTACCCTCGAGCATGTTTCTGCTATTCAGAAGCTCCTGTATCCAAAGGAATGGCTTCATTTTGAGGAGAAAAATCAGATCAGCAAGAAGGTAATTGGAAGGCGGCTTCTATATTTTGGCATTGTGCCAGCCTTAATGGCAGGGGCTTTGCTCTATTTTCAGTATCAATGGTGGGCACTTTTGGTGTTGCTTTGGATTCCCCTGTCATATCTGCTCGCCAGAAGGTATCAGGCTCGCTGGGCATATTGGATCAACGATGACATGATCAAGACTTTTTCTGGAGTGATTGCCTCAAAGGAGGTTTTGCTTCCTATATATAAAGTTCAGGCTGTTACATTTAGCCAGACACCCTATCAACTTAGAAAAGGACTGGTAAACCTGAATCTATCTACTGCAGCCGGTCAATTGAGGATTCCCTACCTGGAAAAAGATCGAGCAGAAAAGTTGAGGGATGATATTCTCTATCGGGTAGAGCGAGAGCAGAAGGCCTGGATGTAGGGGAGTAAGGTTGCCTTACCTATATCAATTCTTGTAAAATGACGTACAATTGTTCAATCATGTAATTGTGATTCCGGATTCAAAAGTTTTGAATCCTTCTTGATGGTAGATTAATTTCAATTTCTTAAGTGTTTTTCTTGAAAAAGAGGTAAATATTCAGAAATTACAGAACGGTAATAAGTTTTAAGAAGAATAAATCAAAGTAATGATGGAATTTTCCAATGTTAGGGAATATTTGAGTGAATTAGTTGCAAATGGAAAAACCGACTTTGCTATTAAGGAGTTTCGTCGGGCTCTTAAATTACAGGAAAAAAAACCCAAGGATCTACTGAACGGAATCCTACAACTCTCTGCCAGAAATACCAGCCTGGAAAAAGATCGAAAGGATGGGATATTGAGAGAGGATAATTACGCTGTTTCAAAAGCCCAGATTCGTTCTTCTCTGGTTTCATATATTCATGAATTCAAAGCAGAAGCTAATTTTGATTTTAGATCCTTCCTTGAAAACTCTGAAGAGCCGATTGATTTGGGGCAGGCCGGTGGATCAGGTGAGCATGATGCGGGAATTCAGGAGAAAACAGTATTTATTTCCTATAACCATAATGATCAGGAGGTCGCGAGGAAAATTGAGGCTTATTTGGAAGCTGGAGGGATCAACGTGATCAGGGATGAGGATTCCACTGATCCAGGAGAGAATTTGAGTCAATTTAGTATTGATTCCGTTAGGAATTCGGACTATACCATTTCACTCATTTCTAAAAATAGCCTTCGTTCTCTTTGGGTAATGATCGAAACCTTGGACAACCAGTTTGCAGAGCGTTTGGAAGGTAGACGTAAATTGATTCCTACCTATTTGGATAAAAACTTCTTGAACAACGATTACATTGATGATGTGTATGACCTTATGGAGGCAAAACTCAAAGATGTTAATGATAGGATCGATAAGTATTTGGCTAAAAACAGGAATACCCGGCACCTTAATACACAAAAAACCAACTTGATGAAGTTTTTGAACGAGTTTGATGGAATCATTGATACCCTCAACCAGCTAAGGTGTATGGATCTTAGTGAGGAAAGTTTTGAAAGGAGTATGGAAGAAATATCTTCCTTTGTACTCAGATAAATAGAAGGTAGAAGATGAGAAATACCAACATTCTCCCTATCTTCCATTCGTAATAATATTTCAAAAATTATATCAAAAACAGCTTTCCATGCGGGGGTACATTGGAATAGGGTTTTGGCTATTTGTTCTATGGGGAATCTTCCTCACAATGGCTGATGCCCAAACTACGTTCATCCTGGAGCGAGTCCCCCTCCAAACCCCAGCTGGGGATACCATTTTTGTGACTGGAAGCTTCAACGACTGGAATCCCGGAGATCCTGCATACATCATGCGGAAAAGAACCGATGGGAAGTATGTCCTTACCCTTGGGAAATTAAAACCGCCTTTCGAATACAAATATACCCGAGGTTCCTGGCCCAGAGGCGAGGCTGATGGCCTGGGTAAGCCTCAACCAAACAGGATTCAGCAGGAAGGTAATATGCCACTGACCCTCGCAGACGAAATTTTTGGTTGGGAGGATTTGCCTTCAATCTTACCGATCGCAAGATTGAAGGTAGTACTGGAAGAGATTCCCGAAAATACTCCCCAGGATGCCAGCCTTTTTATTACCGGGAGTTTCAACAGTTGGTTGCCAGGAGATCCCTTTCTGAAATTCCAAAAAATGGTAGACAATACTTACGAGGTTGAGTTTCCCATTTATAAGGATACCATAGAATTTAAGATAAACAGGGGAAATTGGGAGAGTGTAGAAGGCCGTAAGAGCGGAAGGGCTCGCTTTAATAGAAGGTATGTAGTAAAGGAGACTAGCCCTGAAGTCCTGCAAATCAAGGTAGAATCCTGGGAAGATCTTTCTGGGACGCCTATAAATGCCTACACGATATTCTGGCTAATGGCTGCGATTCAAGGCATTTTGTTGATTTTGGTTATCAATACCCTTCAGCGACCTGTTCCTCGAGCCAATTTGATTCTATCACTTCTGCTTTTTGTCTTTTCAATGGCCTTGCTTGCCAGAGTAGCTGTGTACGACAGGGAGATTTTTCAATGGATGCCAAAGTTGCTCTTGATTCCGGACTTCCTGTATTTTCTTTATGCACCCCTGTTTGTGGCATATGTCAGGACTTTATTAAGGGTAAGTGACGAAGCCTTTTCCTGGAAGACTTTTTTACCCTTCCTACCTTTTCTTATCCATTTTATAGATTACTTTGACCTATTGTTAATGGCAAACCGGGACTTTATCAACTTGTCCGTAGACCAACGATTGCAAACCCGTTTCGAATGGTTAGGAGGGATGGCCTTTGTTTATAACCTGGTTTATTGGATTTATAGCTGGAATTTGATCAGAGCCTATCAGGAGGAAGCTGATAACCAGTTCTCGGCAGGATCAAGTGTAAACCTCCTCAAGTACATCATGATCCTAAAAGCCCTTTGCTTATTCATTTGGGCTTTGCTGTACATCTTTGGTGCCTATGCACTATTTAAGGGGGGCGAGCATGCCAATATCACAGATGTGACTACTGATATTGTCTGGATGACCTTCTCTTTTACGGTTTTTCTGTTAGGATATTTCGCCTTGAAAGAACCTGATATTTTCAGGTTGCCTGAGAAGAATAACACCCTATTGGAACCCAATGAAATTTTGCCATCGTCCAGCGAACCCAAAATTCCTGAGCAGGTAAAGGAAATTGATGAAGACCTAAAAGCGCGTCTGATCAGATACATGGATCAGGAAGAACCCTTCTTGAATCCCAAACTCAACCTTTCTGAATTGGCTGGAGGATTGGAGATCCATTCACATGAATTATCCAGGATTATCAACCAGGGATTCAATAAGAATTTCAATGATTTTGTCAATGCATATCGGGTTGAAAAGTTCAAAAAACTTTTGCAAGAACCTTCTTTTGAGAATCATACCTTTTTAGCTATAGCTTTCCACGTTGGCTTCAACTCCAAAACAGCATTCAATCGCTCATTCAAGAAGTTGACTGGCCATACCCCAAGGGATTATATGAATTCCATTGGGAAAACTACCGAAAAATAAGTTATCTCTTTAAGTTTTTGATAGCCAGGGTTTTGTTTGGGTACCAAATTATAACTTGGGACTTATTAATTGTATTTGGAACCTCCCGAAATATGATTTGCCCCGATAGATGCAGGAAATTGAATGTTATTGCTGGTGTTACTTTTTACTCTAAAAGGCTATACTACTATGCAAATCATTCACACCCGCATCTCTGCGATCCTCTTATTATTTAGTATGTTTTTGAGTCCGTTAATGGCTCAGAATAATACCGATGTCCTGTTGCAAGGCTTCAACTGGGAATCACAATCAAATACCAACGGCTGGTACAATGTCATTGCCTCCAAAGCAAGTGACCTGTCAAGTACAGGGATTGACATGGTTTGGTTTCCACCCTCTTCTGACGCTGCTGACAATCACGGTTACCTTCCCCGAGAACTGTACAATCAGAATTCTAACTACGGCACCCAGGCCGAACTTCAAGCTGCAATTACTGCGCTCCACAACAATGGCATCAAGGCTATCGCTGACATTGTAATCAATCACAGGGTCGGAAGCACCAACTGGGCCGATTTCCAAAACCCAACCTGGGGTTGCTGGGCGGTAACTGCCCAGGATGAATGGGGGCAAAATGGTGGTAATCCTTGTGGAAACTGGGATACCGGCGATAATTACAGCGCTGCAAGGGACATTGACCACACCAATGCTACTGTAAGAAATGACATCAGCACATGGATGAACTGGCTAAAAAATACCATTGGCTTTGATGGCTGGAGATATGACTATGTGAGGGGCTATTCCGGATATTACAACGGAGTTTACAACGATGCTACCAATGCCTACTTCTCTGTAGGAGAGCTTTGGGACAACCTCGACTTGAACAATACCGATCCACACAGGCAGCAAATCATCAACTGGATTGATGCTTCTCAGGGCAAATCTTATGCATTTGACTTTACTACCAAGGGCATTTTGCAGCAGGCTGTAAATGGTGAATTGTGGAGGCTATCTTATAGCGGAGTCGCTCCCGGAGTTATCGGTTGGTATCCTTCAAGATCTGTAACCTTCATTGACAACCATGATACAGGTTCTACCCAGGCGTATTGGCCGTTTCCTGGCAACAAGGTGATGCAGGGATATGCCTACATCCTTACCCATCCCGGTGTTCCTTCTGTATTTTGGGATCACTTCTATGATTGGGGATTGCACGATGATATCAAGGATTTGGTTCAGATTCGTAAGAGAAATGGCTTGCATTCTACCTCGATCCTTGACATCAAAGCTTCTTCCAGTAACCTGTATGCAGCAGAAATCGATGGAAAAGTAGCTATGAAAATCGGTTCAGGCTCTTGGTCTCCTACGGGTAGTGGATGGACTTTGGCAGCCTTCGGCACTGACTATGCTGTATGGGAAAAAGCTTCGACTCCATGTAATGACAACCTGACCGTGCATTTTAAAAACACCTCTGGATGGAGCAATCCTACCATTTACTTCTGGAACCCAACCCCATCAGGGCCGTCTACTACCTGGCCAGGCGAAGCCATGCAAAACGATGGCAATGGCTGGTATTCCTATACCCTTCCTTGTGCAGCTTGTGCCAATATGATTTTCAGTAACAATGGAGCTTCCCAGACTACAAACCTTTACCGTTGTGATGAGGGTTGGTACAATGGAAGCTGGCATAACTCAAATCCTGATACGGGAAACGGTTCTGACTTGACGATTCACTATAAACCATCTTCCTACAGCAGCCCTGAAATCTATTTCTGGAACGTCACTCCAAGTGGTTTAAGCACAACTTGGCCAGGGGTTACGATGCAGAATGATGGCAACGGATGGTATTCCTATACCTTCAGCAATACCTCCTGTGCCAACTACATCTTTTCCAACAATGGAGGGAGCCAAAGTCCTGACCTCACTACATGTTCCGAGGTATGGGTTGAGGAAGGCAATTGGCCTACTGCCCGTATGGCTAATCCTTCGGTGGGAGAATTCAAGATCTATCCCAATCCCTCTACAGGAATCTTCAAAATGGAATTTCAATCTGAGTTGGATTCCGAAGCGAAGTTTGAGGTCATCAACCTTAACGGTCAGGTGGTTTTTGAGACGAAAATTGAGGCATACAACCGTATGGTGAAGATAGACATAACTCACCTACAGGAGGGCATGTACATGTACAGCTTAAAGAATAACGTAGTTCATAAGACTGGGAAACTGGTCATCAGTAAGTAACAGCTCTGGTACCAGAGTTTGATGGGGGCAGGTTGGGGGACCTGTCCCTTTTTTTGTGGACATATTTATTACCCTTTTAGGGTTAAGTTTAATATTTATAATAGGTGGGTAATGAAATTTTATACCTTAAAGAAAAAATTCAACAAATAGTAATAAAAAGAATGAATTTAACCGTATAATTGATATGTAATGAGTTCTCCCGACCTGGTAATTTAGTGGAAAATTTATTTTTCCATTTTATAAAAGAATAATTATCAATTGACGGAAATGAGTTAAAGTATTGAAAATTAATTATTTGGGAAGAATAGCTTTAAATATACCACCATATGAAATTATATGAATGGGCAAAGAAAACTGTTCAACTGGGAGGAATTCGAGAAATCAGATATGTACTTCAAAAATTTTTCGAAATTGATGAAGAGCCCATAAAAAGTGAAAGGAATGTTATTTCTGTCCTTATTAGGCAAGAAGAAGAGTATACCAAAAATAAGATAATAGGTGCAGTTGTAGACGAAAATGCAAGGAAAGAGTTTTCCCAGTTAAAAAAGAATGTTTTAGAACTCATTGAATTACTTGAAGACAAAACATCCTTTGAGTATAAGGAAGAATTGCCTGATTTGGATAAGGAATTGAACTTCCAGGAGATTAAATCGGTAAACACTCCCAATTCTTTGCCCATTTCAAAAAAAGGTTACAATCAGAGGTTAATATTCGGAGTAGTTGGAGGAGTTCTTGTTGGGATTTTACTTGGTATGGTAATCTCAAGCATTATCTGGCCTGTCGGGAAAAATGGACATGCAGACAAGTCAGCTTCAGTTAAGGGCAAAAAGGAAGGTATGGATAATGCGAATTCACTCAAGGATTCTCCAAAAGATAATTACACAGACCCTGAGCAAAAGCCAGATGTAGAATTAGAAGGCAAGGAAGAAGGGAAAATTGATGAGTTTGGAAAAAATCATCAGCCAGAAAATTCATCAAATGAGGTTAGAAAGCAAAATGGACAAGGCTCTGGTACCTCTTCACAGGATGAAGGGGTTTCATCAAATTCTTCTGGACTTGATGGAGTAAGTGAAGTCAATAAAGATGGGCCTGTTGATTCTAAAAATGAAACCATAGAAAGACGGGAGCCTAGAGAAAATGAGCGGGTATTATCTGTGTCTCTACCTTGTCCTGTCAAAAGTGTAAAATTAAGGATGAATGATGGTGAGACCAGCTCCTTTTTTTCCAAGAATGATACCTTGTATAAGGTATTTATTCCCAGAAATAAGATTAATGAGTATATAGATATTATTATTGAATTAAATTCCGGAGAAAAAATTGAAGATAATTCCACCTTGGGTAAGGCTTCAAGGTTGGACCTTTCATTAGAAACTAAAAATATGCTTAAAGGTATTTGTGATTAATGACCTACCCATGGAGAAATTTATACTAAAATGTATCACTGTATTCTTTTTTTCTAGTTTTTCACATGTAAAAGGTAATCCATGTGAATACCATTTGCACTTCGTATTCTATGAAAGTCTGGATACTTTAAAAGATCCAATATCATATACTGGAGATATTGAAATTGCAGTTCTTCATGAAAGCAAATACAGGAAAATATCTCCTGAAGACATTAGTAGGAAGGAACTTTTTGGCGACTCATTAGCTACGCGGTGTAAATTTAGGATTCCTTATGTTTACATTGATAACTGCGAAGCCTACGTCATAAAATTGAGGTTGCGCTTTATCCTGGGACAAGGAGAATATAAAGACTCATATTTGGAAATTGTACCCTCAGAGAATTTGGATGACAAAAGCCCATTTAAGATTAAGGGCAATGTATTGCTAGAGAGGAAAGGGATTAATAATTGGAAAACCTCCTTCCAAAGAAGATGGGAAAGAGATGTTAGGCTATATATCATGGATTTTGGCACGAGAAAGATATTGAGTAAGTCAGAATTGGGAGATTTTACCTTTTATTCCTCAGAGTATTTACATGAGCACAAGAATATGAAACCGCGTAATGGTTATGGAATTAAAGATACCCTGACCTCTTTTATAAGTTTGGGGGAGGGTACTTATTTTCAGAAGGAGGATTACAAGTTTAAGGATGAAGAATTGAAGGCATTAGGCTTGAAACTTCATTGTAAGGAGTACAAGGTTGTCAATAACACACGATATTTTGCATTGGTAAAAAAAAGAAAAAAATTAGGCAAAGTTCCTAGAGGACAAGATTTTAAGGATTTTTCTTATAACGCAGCGAACTATCCAGTTCGGCAGGGACAAATCCAAATAAAGATAGCAGAGTCCATTCGCCAGGAAAATGTCTATTTATTTGTAGAAAAAAGGAGGAATAAGGAAAACTTTTGGGCCATTACAGCTACGACCTCTTTACTAGGAGGACTGGCATTAATTGGTGCTCATAGAGACTACATCAGGTATAGAGATGATATTCTGCCTTTTGTAGAGGGTTTTGATAAAGAAAAGATACAGAATCGTTATAGACGTGCAAAAAAATTACGGAAAGGGGTTTGGATAACTGGTGGAGTTGGTCTGTTAGTAAATTTTACTGTTGTACTCAATGGGCATAGGTTAAAAAAAACATATAATAATTATATATATAATGACAATAAATAGACACATTAATAAACTGTCGGTTTTACTCACCTGTGTAATTGGCCTCATGTTTGCCGATTGCAACTATTCAGAGGTCAAGGTTTGTGATGTTGAATACAGGTTTGCCTTTGTTACGACTGATACCTTTTATGCAAGGAGTTTTTCAACCCTTAAAGATTCGATCAGGGTCAAACTGGAAGTGGAGATATTTGACTGCCGAGATGCTCCTTTGGTATATGAAACTTTCCAGCCAGTTCCGATTACCTTTGAGATTAGTTCGCTGGACCCGGGAGGTCTAAATGGGACCAACAAAAATTCGGTGGTTGTTTTGACGGATAGTTTTGGAAATGCAGCAGTAACATGGAGACTTGGTGGCCCAACCAAGGAACAAAGCTTAGACATATACTTTACAGAGGCTGATTCCATCCTGAAATCTGTCAATGGAGAATTTTTCACATTCGGAGCCACCAGGAGTAATCCTATTCAAATCAAGGCATTCGGGCTGGATTGTGATACTGCTATACAGCTAGGTTCGAAGCTGGTTCCAATCGGAATATATGGAAGAAATTGCTGGATGCTATCTAACCTGAATTTTGGGGATACCATTTTACCTTGTTGCGATTTTATTTCGATTCCAATTCCAGCGGACAATGGTAGGCTAGAGAAATATTGCTATGGCTTTCCAAGGAATATGGATGATCAGTGTGATATGTTGTGTGATTGTGATGTCTTTGGAGCACTTTACCCTTGGGATGAGATGATGATGTATGAAGGAACTGTGAGCCAGCAAGGGATTTGTCCTATGGGTTGGAAAATTCCCTCGGATGAGGATTGGATCTTTTTTGAGCGACAACTTGGGGTAGCTGAAGAGGATTTGTATAAGGAAGGTTGGAGGGCTTTCAATACAGACAAATTTGGTTTAGAGCCGGTATCAGGAACTGATAGCCTGGTATATAGATTTAAGGGCACCGATTTTTATATTCCTTTGGGTGGAAAGCTAAATCCAAAGGAACGGGTTTATACTGGAAAAGGAATTGAGGCATTTTTCTGGACTTCAACAGAATTTGAGGATGGGGGTTCATCCCTGAACCCAGAAGCCTGGGCTCGGCAAATTTCAATCTGTGATACCTGTATAGACCCTCAAACAGGAAATATCCACAAATTCAGTATTAGAAGGTTCCGGGCATTGAAATCTGAATCAAACTCCTGCAGGTGTGTAGATGATTGAAAACATTTTTCATTCAACTTTTAATTAAAGTTGGCGTAAAATAAAACGGTTTGCTATATTTGCATCCGCAACATTCGGCGCGGTAGCTCAGAAGGTTAGAGCGCAGGATTCATAACCCTGAGGTCGGGGGTTCGATTCCCCCCTGCGCCACTATTTTTGCAACTCACTGTTATTCAGTGGGTTGCAAACACCCACAGACATTTTCACAGACAAGCTGGTTTTCAGACGAAAATTTTCATCATGAAACCAGCAAAAAAAATTTTTGTCCTCACCCCTGTAAAAATTTACTCCGGAGGCAAAAACCAAGACCTTTCCAAACAATGGTTCGTCTACTTCACCGATTCCCTTGGGAAGAGGAGACGAGTTTATGGAAACCTTTCTCAATACCAGACTGTCCCGGAAAGACTAGCCGCTGCACGATTGCTCAAGAGAGAAGTAGAGGAAAACCTCGAATTCCTGGGCTTGCCAGTTTTGATTCAATTCCTTCACAAATTCCTGGAGTATAAAAAGAAGACAGTTCGAAAAAGAACTTATGAGAGCTACTTGAGTAAGAGCAGGGTCTTCATTGATTATTATGATGGGGGAGACTTTGAGCGGGTTCAGGCTGAATTATTCCTTGATTATCTCATTTATGAGAAGGGGTTGAGCACAGGTACCAGGAATGATTTCAGGGTATTTCTCTCCATGTTTTTTGGCCACCTGGTCGAACGTCAGCAGTGGCCAAGCAATCCCTTTGAGTTCACCAAAAAGTTGAAAGAAAGCAGACAGCCAGCAAGGTATTTTCGTCCCAACCAGGTCAAACATTTGATGCGGGTTTTTCGTGAAGAAAGACCCACTTTGACACTTTTTGTCGAAATGATGTTCTACACTTTCATTAGACCGGCAGAGCTACGGAAGTTGAGGATATCTGCCATTGATTGGGAAGAAAAAAGAATTTGGATTGACGGATCATTTTCCAAAAATAAAAAGACGCAAGCTGTGAAAATCCCTATTGCCCTTGAAAATAGCCTTGAGATATTTCAGGAACTGCCATTAAACTGGTATCTATTTGGAAGGGTAGGAGGGACTCCTGGGCCTGATCCTGTGGGCATCAACTATTTTACCAAACAACATTTGCAGATTTTGAGGAAACTTGGCTATCCACCAGAATACAAGCTATATAGTTGGAAACATACTGGAGCTGCTATGGCTATTAAGGCCGGGATTAACATTAAGGAGCTTCAACTGCAGCTAAGACATCATTCCCTTGATCAGGTTGATCAGTATCTCAGACAATTGGGGGTTCAGGATCTTGAGAATCTGGCAAACTTGTTCCCTAAGATTTAAAATGGAATAGTTTTGAGATTACTAAAATTTCATCAAAACATTTTTATTACGTGAACCTTTTTGAGATTGACCTTATCTTTAGGAAAGTGATAAATAATATAAACTCATGGAACCTAAAGATCCACATAGTTTAAGTCCAGTTAGCTATAGCTACGAAGATAAAATGAACAGCCGTAGGCTGATAATTGATACAATTAACCTGGTATTAGCTGCCATCCCTAAGACCAAAGGCTTAAAAGCAGACCATATCCTAAATGTTGCGCAAGCTGCAGGCTGGCTGAAAAATGATGATGAAAAGGTATTCACATTGATACATAAGGCCTTGCTGAATGCATCACTTAAGATAATAAACAAGAACATACAGTTATTTACCGTTCCATTTTCCAAAAAGACCCTGAAAACCCTCAGTGAAGACTTGGCCATGAGAATTGCAAGCCTACCTTTAAAGCTGGATAAGTCTTTTTTTGTTGATCCTGGGGAAGCTATAAAAATCCATGAATTCTATGAAAAGCTATCTGACTGGCTTCATCGTGAAGGGAAACTCAGAAAAGAGAAAGCTGTTTTATTGGCCAATGAGTTAGGCAATTATTTCGATGTTGAACTCATCGAGCAGTGGCGGAAAAACGAAGACCATTGGCAGTCTATCCTAGAATTTTATGAAGGAACACCCTTTTCAGAAGGGTACTTGAAAAGGGTGAATATGAAGGCATATCAGAATCACCTACGGAACATGTATTTTAAACCTGTTATGGGTGATGAAAAGGGAATGAGTTTGAGTGATGTTTATATAGAGCCAGATTTCCGTATTCATGAACGTTGTTTTGAGAAAGAAGATAAAAGACCATTCATTGAAGAATGTAGAGAATCTAACTCTGAAGCTTTTGCAAAAGTTCCATTTAATGGAAGTATTCATAAATATGTAGAGAGTTTCTTTTACAAAGAAAATCCATTGAATCTTCTTTCAGGAAAAGCCCAGGTGATGATATTGTTGGGGTATCCAGGACAGGGAAAGACTTCCTTTTGTTCTAGGACGATTTATGATTTCCTTCAAGGAAGTATTAAAAAACCTGTTTATTTTGTTCGACTGAGGGACTTGCAACACCCTCGTGACCTGATTAATGCTTTTGAAAGCACCCTTAGAAATCATTTGGAAAAAGAAATAGAAGATTTCATAGGAGAATTAGATGAAGAGGCTTTTCAAAATGCTGTTTGGATCCTGGATGGCTTAGACGAGCTTCACATGAAGGAAGGCTTTAGCAATGAAGACATCTCAAAATTTTGTGATAGACTCGCAAATAAAACCTTTAATAAACCCAATCTTCAAATTCTGTTCACTTCCCGTTATGGATATGTAAGTCTTGAAAAACTACAAAAAGAGCGCTTTCAAATAGTTCGTTTAGAACCCTTTACCGAGCAACAACAATTACAGTGGCTGGAGAACTACAAAGATTATTATCCTGAAACTCAACTTAATAAAGAGACTCTGATAAAAATCAATCAAGCAAGTAGTTCTCTACATCACTTACAAGAACTAGCCAACCAGCCTATTTTACTCCATCTTATAGCTACTTCTAAAGAAGGCTTAAAGGAAGGAGATAAAAGAGTCTCAATTTATAACAATCTATTTCGTACACTCATTGACCGTAAATGGTCAAAAGATAGAAGTCTCGATCAACATAGGAATTTGAAGCCCCGGGACCTTGAAAAATATCTCATGGAAATTGCCTTGGCAATTTTTCAAAGTAACAATGAATATGTGAGAAGTTTAGACCTGGAGTCATTTCCAGCGACAGAGAGGTTTATGAAAAAATTGGGAACCAACAAATTGGGAGATGTCCTGAAGAATTTGATGGTTTCTTTTTATTTCAGGGAAGTCAATAAAAAGGACACAGACAAAAAAGAGGATAAAAGGGCTTATGCCATTGAGTTCCTTCATAAATCATTGATGGAATATTTGGTAGCCAAAAAGATTTGGTATGCACTCACAGAGCTTCTTTTGAGCACCAATAGGGAGAACGAGTATTATACAAACGACTGGAAGGATGTATTAAAAGAAATAGCTATCCTGTTTGGAGAGAAAAAAATAAGTGAGGAAATATGGGGATTTCTGAAGGAGATAATTGAGTTGGAGGATGAAAAAGAGTGTAATGACTTACAGGAAAGAATGAAGCAATTTCTTCCTGCCCTTTTAAAGCGAGATTTCCTAGACCCTTCGGTAATAGGGATTGATGCCATATCGAAAGCCTTGAATATCTTCGGCGGATATTGGATAAGTTTTTCCTTTTTGGGTTTAGATAGAAATTTTATATCAGAGGCTATAAAGGGAAAATTTTCTTATTTATTGAAAGCTGTGAATTTAGTTGGAGTTACACATCTTAATTTAACTCAACAAAACTTTAGCTTTGGTAATCTCGAAGGAGCTATTCTCGACGGAGCTAATCTCGAGGGAGCTAATCTCGAGGGAGCTAATCTCGAGGGAGCTAATCTCGAGGGAGCTAATCTCGAGGGAGCTAATCTCGAGGGAGCTAATCTCTTTAGAGCTAATCTCGAGGGAGCTAAGCTCGAGGGAGCTAATCTCTTTAGAGCTAATCTCGAGGGAGCTAAGCTCTTTAGAGCTAATCTCGAGGGAGCTAATCTCGAGGGAGCTAATCTCGAGGGAGCTAATCTCTACGGAGCTAAGCTCGAAGGAGCTAAGCTCGAAGGAGCTCATCTCTTTAGAGCTCATCTCTTTAGAGCTCATCTCTTTAGAGCTAATCTCGAGGGAGCTAATCTCGAAGGAGCTAATCTCGAAGGAGCTAATCTCGACGGAGCTAATCTCTTTAGAGCTAATCTCGAGGGAGCTAATCTCGAGGGAGCTAATCTCGAGGGAGCTAATCTCGAGGGAGCTAATCTCGAGGGAGCTAATCTCTACGGAGCTAAGCTCTACGGAGCTAAGCTCGAAGGAGCTCATCTCTTTAGAGCTAATCTCGAGGGAGCTAATCTCGAGGGAGCTAATCTCTTTAGAGCTCATCTCTTTAGAGCTAATCTCGAAGGAGCTAATCTGGAAGGAGCTAATCTGGAAGGAGCTAATCTGGAAGGAGCTAATCTGGAAGGAGCTAATCTGGAAGGAGCTAATCTGGAAGGAGCTAATCTCGAGGGAGCTAATCTCGAGGGAGCTAATCTCGAGGGAGCTCATCTCTTTAGAGCTAATCTCGAGGGAGCTAATCTCTACGGAGCTAATCTCTTTAGAGCTAATCTCGAAGGAGCTAATCTGGAAGGAGCTAATCTGGAAGGAGCTAATCTCGAAGGAGCTAATCTCGAAGGAGCCAAGTTAAGTTTAAATCACAAATCAATCGTGCAGAAATTCAACATTAGATTAGACAAAATAATATTTATCTAGGCTGATGAGGAGATATTTGGAGAATTCTGGTACTACTCTTTAGTAGATCTTTGATAGAAGGAAATTACCTTCTCAATCAGAGTTAATACACCTATCAGAAATGAAATAACAATTCCAGCTTTTACAAAAAAGGTTTCCATATAACCCCACGCCAGACCAGAACTAATCAAGCTACTCACGATCCCAGAAACCGGCTTTGTAACAATTCTATAAACTTCCTTCATAATAATTCTACTTTGAGACTAATTCTACTTTGAGAAAAAAGGCCATGGATCTACCAACTGGCCATCCTTCATAAATTCAACATGAATGTGATCAATCATCCTGGAGGAGTACTTTGTGCTAATCTGCTGGGCGAGGCCGATCTGCTCTCCCTTGCGGATGGAAACTCCTATCCGGATGGCCTCCATGTAGAAGATCTTGATAGCATAAGCACTAAAGGCCCCAGTGCCGAGGATCTCAATGCCGCTATACCTGCCATCATCCCTATAGGGTATTGCCAGGCGATTGATGTAGCCTGCGATGGGGGAATAAATGGGCTGTCCGGGAAGAACAACAAGGTCTACACCTTGATGGGTTCTGCTTCCCCTTGGCGCACCGAAATGGCCTTGGCCGAGGGGATCATTTCGCATCCGGATGGGAGAAACGGGAGGATCAAAAGAAGCAGTTGCTCCAAAGCGACTTTGACTCCCGGATCTTGAAAAAGACCTGGTGATGGCATAGGCTCCTGCAGAGAAGCCTATCAATAAAGCCGATATGGATAATGCTTTTTTCATTTTTAAGTTGCTGGTGTTACCATTGCTACCTTTTTTCCATTGCTGCCCTGTTTGCCATAGATGCTTGACTTACCACCTGTATTTAATGCCTCGCTCCTGATAGAGCTTGTTGACCCTTCGAATGGCAGAGGCTGACAACTCCCTTGAGATGGCTGCAGGTAAGTCTTGAGGTTCTCCATCAGGAAGGCCAAACCAGTAATGTTGCTTTTTGCCGTAGGCTGCGATTAGTCCCAGGACATCGGCCTGGTTGTTCATTTCCTTTAGGAGGGTTTCAGCCCTTGCCTTGTCATCAGCTACTGCAGAGTGCTTCAAAACAGAATATACCTGGTCCGCAAAGGCCTTTAACTGAAAGCTGGAAAGGGAAGGGAAATTTCCCTTTTGGGCTTCCTTTTTGAGTTCCTTGGCTGCTTCTCCATCTACCCTGGCTTCTGTCTCTTCGCTTTTGAAGCGGGATAGCCCAAACCAAACAAGGCCTGCACCTGTGATGGTCAGGCCTGCTCCAATCCATGTTTTTGTTTTGGGATCCATGTCTAATTGTGTGAATCTAGTCCGCTTGGCCGTTGACCGTTTGGCTGTTGAGGATTAAGGCAATGCCAAGCCCCGAAAGGCTTAGGCCGAATAATATCATTCCAATTTTACCTGCAAAGCCCCCTTTGGGCTTGGGAGGAAAGTCGTTGGAAAAGGAGTTGGTTGATGATTCAGAATTGGAGCTTTGAGAGATATTTGCCTTTACAACTTGTTGCATGCGGTTGTAGCGGATATTGTCTACCTGGCTGCGGCCTTCGACTTGCCTCAGGGCTGCATCAGTTTTATCACCGAAAATGCCATCAACTGCCAATTGCTCACTTGAGGGCAGCATCAGGTTAAGGTACATTTGAATGACCTTAACCTGATTTCCTCTTGCTCCTTTTCTGATCATAAATGGGTTTGCTACAGGTTTCTCTGGATGTGCTCCTTGACTCTTTTGGCTTCGGCTACACCCTCTCGGTATGCCTTGGCTCTTGCTTTAGCCTCCTTCGCCCAATTGTTGTAGCGCTCGACATAGGCGTTGACCTTATCGGCAGTCTTCATTTTTGAGGTAGCCGGCTTTTTGGGTTGCTTCTTTCTGAAGCCTCCTTTCCTGGCATCGGAGAGATCCTGTTTGCTTAGGTTGATCTTTGAGATCAGTTTGATTGTCTTTGCCATGATTATTCAATTAATCTGTTGTAAAGGGTCAATAGTTGATGATGATTCAACCTTTAGCCCATGTGCTTTCTTAATTCAGCGAGGGCTTTGGTTTTGTAAATGGGGTTTTCGACTACTTTAACCAGCAGTGCTAGGTCTTCGAAACTTAGGCTGCTGACCAATTTGACTACCTGGTCAGCTACCTCTTGTGCGCTTTCTTGAGGCACTGCGATGTTGATTTGGGCTTCAACGAGGGCCGTTTTCTTCTTTCGTTTCCACCTTAACTTTTTTCCTGACATATTCCTGAATTGTAGTTTGAATGTTTCTGAGTAATTCTGGCTCCTTAACTTGCTCATAGAGGAATTCAGCGATTTCATCGATGATGATTTCTTCCTCTGATTGAGGTTCTTCGGGCCCTGCCTGGCTTCCGAGGCCATCCTTTTTGGGGATGAAGTCCTTGACTTCCCTGATGACATCCTTTACCTCCCTGCTCCAATCGCCAAAGGCAATGACTTTTTGCTGCTTTTCTTCTTCAAATTGCCTTCTTTCTCTCTCCAGCTCGTCTCGTTTCATCCTCATTTCATGCTGGAAGTTTACCCTCTCCAGGGCAAGGGCATGCTTTTCTGTCTGCAGCTCAGAGATCTGTTTGAAGTAGTCTTGTTGTTGGGTTTGAAGGTGGCTATTGAGGCTTCTTCTTTCCTCCTGGATTTCTCCGAGGTTACCTGCCAGGATGTTGTAGGCATCGAGGGGGGAGAAGCCAAATCCCTGGAGGGGAAGATTTTGAGCCTGTGGTGTTGCCCCTTCCTGCTGTGGGAGTGCCACATCGATGGGCCCTTTTCTTTCTGATTCCTTGGCGTTGTAGGTAGACTGGACATATAGTCTAAACCTCACCCTGGAGGGATCAGCTCCATCGTAGAGCTTGATGGCATTTTGCAATCGGTTGAACCCTTCTTCCACAATCTCCTGCCAATCATTAGAATTCCAATCTTGCTCACAAAACTTGGTATAGGACTTATATCCCTGTCCCAGCCCCAGCTCTCTTTTCTCCAGGTGAAAGAAGCCGGCTCTATTTTGTAGCATGAATTCCTTGACGTTTTCCAGTTTCATGAGAGATGTTGGTTTGGTGGCTGAATCTTGAGTTTTTGCTTAAATAATGGGTGTTTTAAATGATTGATGTTGAGAAAAGGGAATACCTGGCTGAAAGGATTGGACCTTGGCAAATGAGGCTGTGCTTGATGCTTCCTTTGGTAAGGACGATGAAATCAGACTTGTATGAATACCTGATTCCCGGGACAAATAGAACCGGATGCAAGGGGATCAACCTGGCTCCTGCTTCTGACTGAATCCGGATGTATGGAGCATCGAGGTTCAATGCCTGGTCAGCAAAGATGTCTAGTTGTACCCCTGAGATGATCCCCAATTTGGAGTTTTCCAATTTGAAGGTGGCCGCCTCTTGCACACTTCCTATTTGCCTTTGATAGATCACAGGCAAGGCATCACTCAGAGGGTTCTCTGGAAGGCTTGAAAGGTGATATGTGAAAAAGTCCGGACTCATCTGTTTTTATTCTCCAGTTAAATGTTCTTCAGCTTAAATGTTCTCCAGTTAAATGTTTTCCAGCTTAAGCACCAGGTCAAATGTGATGGCTGTTGCAATGGCTTGGGTATTTTCCACCACAAATTCGATGATGTTTCCCTTAGCCCTGATGTCAAACTCCTTGAGCCTTTTGTCATGGGGCAAATGGGTAGAAGCAACATAATCCCTGATGTTGGTAGGATCCTGATAAGTCTGTCCTTTGGTCTGGATTCCCAGGCGCAAGGGTGGTGCAAAAGAATCCTGCTCAGGGACATAGATCCCTACCAGCCTGTCAAAGTCTTTTTCTGTGGTGTAGTCCTCAATGAAACTGCCTGCGGATCCTGAGACAGGAACAGTGATGGGAATGGTTACAAACTTGGTTTTCTGCATGTTCTATTGCCTTAATGATGAAATAGTAGAAATCTAAATAGTAGAAATCTAAATGGTAGAAATCTAATTGGAGGGATGGAATCCCATCCCTCCTGGCTTGCCACCAATTCAGGAGTTGGGCGCTGTGATAGGTCCCAACATTTTCACCTTCAAAAAATTATTTCCTGTCAATGTGCCACCTGCTGGAAGCTGGTAGGCAATCTGGATGTTTTTGTCTTCACGGATGAGGAAGGGAGTCTTTAGCTGCAGGGCACCAAAGTAGCTTGGCAATGCGCTGTAACTTCCTCCTGGATTGAAGAACTGGCTAAGCTGCATCTCCAACTTTTCCTTTCCTCCCACCTTGATTTGTAGCTCACCATTTAGGACAGCTGCAGGGATGGAATTGCTGATGTTGTCATAGTCTGCCAGGGCAGGGTCTGTGATGGTAGCAGAATTGGCAAATTCCAGCATGATGGAGGTTACCAACTTATTCTGCCCTGCAGGAAGTTTGTTGTTGGCAAAGTTTTTCAATCCCACGGTGATGGGGGTATTGTTTTTTTCATCCACCAGGTACTTCAGGCCTGATCCACCGGTGATGGTACCTGCAATGAAAAGGACATTATCCTGGAGCTGAAGCTCACCTTTCATGATGGCCTGACGGGTATCCTCAGTAAGGTCTTTGTAGACTGTCCCAAAGAGCAACTGCTCCCTGGAGACCAGTTTGTTGGCATGCTTCAAGGTGGCGAAGGCTGCTTTTCTGGCAGTGCCATCATTTTGAAGTCCCAATCCGGCCAGTGCCATCTCAGCCACCTCCGGAGTGATAAACATTGAGCTAAACGTATTCGACATCGATATTTTGCTTTTAGATGAATAGTTGAGTTAAATGGATGATAATTCATCCGATGATGATTGCTCATCCTTGGATAATTGATTATCCTTTGATGACTGGTCATCCGATGATGATCGATCTTCCTTTGATAATTGATTATCCTTTGATCAGTTAACCTATGATCGGTCAGTTAACTTGGGCAAACATGGCAGTGCTGTTAACCATGGAGTTGGTCATGGGAACTCCTTCGGTTTCCAATTCTCTGAGTAGATCCTCATCGAGGTTTCCGAGTCCTGAAACTCCATTTCCACTGGGAGCATTTGAAGAGGGGTTATCTCGGGAGAGGATCCTCTCTTCGACGATGCCAAATTTTTTGGCGATCTGGTTTTTGTCGAGTGCCCTGTTCATGATGGTCGAAAGGCCATAGTCTGTCATGCCTGCACCTGCTCGGCAGATGTAATGGTTGTCAAAGACAAACTCCAATACCCCACCTATTAGGACTACTCCAAGGGGTTGGATGACATAGGGAATGAAAGAGACCCTGGCTACGACCTTGTTGGTAACTACCGCGGAAATGACAATGGCTCCTGCACCTGCAGCCAGCCCTCCAGCAAACTTGCCGGCGTGGGCACCCATATCTTTTCGGATTACTCCGCCGCTTTTTTTCTTCGATTTTCTTTTTGCCATAATCTTGATTGATTATCAGTTGTTTGAGAGATATATGAAGCCCCCAACCAGTGCGAGGGTGCCCACAACTGCACCTGCTATGATGAGGGGTTTTTTGTTGCCTTGTTTGTTGTTTGAACCCTCGTTTCCATCTCCTGATCCCATATTCAGGATCCTCATGGCTTCCTCCTCTTCAAAACCATTGTTGAAGCCTTTTCCTTCTGGCCCCTTGCTGTTTAGTTTGGGGTCGAGCTGAGCGGGTTGATTGTCTTGGGGATTTCGAGAGAAGGTCTGGATGACCTGACGGGCATCTGCGATTCGGGTGTTGATCTTGCTTGAGATCTGCTTGGCCTTTTCTACCCTGTTTAGGAGCTTACCAACATTGATTTTCTCCTTGATAAACTTCATGATGGGTTGAAGGAAGGAAGCAGCTGCTTTGAGAATAATTGGAATGGCAGCTACTGCCCCCAATCCCTGGAGACCTTTGCCTCCCTGGATGATGGCCTGACGGATGTTTTCAGGTTTTCCTCCCAGGAGTCGGAAGGTGTTTTCGACCTTTTCAATGGCTTGCCTGAGCTTGTTCCACTCCTCCATGTCAAAGTCTTTTTGCCGGGCTGCAGCCTCAGAGAGGTATCCCCATTTGATCGTAGATGCAATGCCAGCAAAATCTTGCACCATGGCCAGGCGAAAAGCTGTTCGCGCTGCCATGGTAGCTGGATTGATGCTGTTTACCTTTGAGACTACCTTTTTGCCAAAGGATCCTGCCTTTTTTGCAGCACTCTTGAGCTTGCCACCTGCACCCCTTACCGAGTTTCGGATCCTGTCTTTAATATTTCTGACAAAACCAAGGTCTCCAAATCCTTGGTCTCCAAGACTACTACCTTCAAAACTTTCGACATACTCCGCCACCGCCTCCAGGTCAGTTCCCTCCCTCCAAAGGATCTCTCCTTCCGGGGAGATGTCTCCAATGGCAGGATCAAGGTCAAGGAACATCTGCTGTTCCCTACTTCCATTTAATGAAATATAGAACCTGAGTTTTCTTAGCTGAGGTGCCTTTTCTTCATCCGGAATCGAAGAGGACAAAAGGGCAGTTTGCTGGTTCATCAATGCCCGAGTGGTATCAGTGGGCGGGTTAGTGCCGAATTCTAATACATTTCCAAGGCCAGCCAGGGAATTGGAAACAGCTTGATGGTTAAGACCACTTAGGATATGGATACTCATGGTTTGAACAATGTTGGCGGGTCTTCGATTGAAGCCCAAGCGGGTATTGGAAGAGAGATCCGGAGTTGGATCGATGAGAGCCTCCTGCCCTCCAGGGCCATGGGCTACATAGTAGATATGATGGAAAGCAGGTTTGCCTTGCTGGCGGATGACCTCATAATGGCCTTCATAGCCGAGGCGGTACATGATCGCAGCTGCAAGGATGGAATAGTCCTCACAATCCACCCCCGTTCTGGCATCTGCCAAACTCCTGGCAGCAGTTCTGATTTCTTCAGTTCCTGAAGTGTCCAGTTTGTAACGGACATTTTTGACCAGGTACTCATAAAGTGCTTCGGCAGTGGCCATGAAATCTCCCTTGTCAAGGAAATCTGCCAGGGCTTCTACATCATTCAAGGAATCCCTGGTAGCTTGTTGGATATAGCTCAGGGTATCATGCAAACGCATATGAGAAGAAACCCTGATACGGGTCCCTTTCAAGTCTTGTATATGTGCTTGCAATACTGCCATGAAAGTTTAGATGCTTATGATATAAGTCCAAAATGAGTGAGCACACTTCCAATGACATCTTCATCATTGGGGATGGCAATCCCGACCCCTTTCTCCTCCTGGTAAAACCAATCCGGAGAGAGGAACATGGTATTTTCTCCTATGCCGATCTGAGCTGCCTTGATGCTTGATTCTCGGTTTTGACCCGAACGGGCATTGTAAAAGCCGGCAGTTACTACCTTGGAGAATACCCCCGGGGTATCATCTTCCTCGACATGGTTGAAGTTTTCAAAAGTGATTTGTGGCTTGAGGTTGTGATCCAGACCTGTTTGCCTGCCAAGTGGCACCAGCCAGGTGCGGCTTTTTCCCCTGCCGGTGTCTCCATCATACTGATTGAGTTCGACAAGCAGGTAGGCAATGCCTTCATCCACCGAACGGTAAGGATAGACCAGGTCGATCCTCCTTCCATTTCCTGAAACAGGATAATCATTGATGATGTCATCATCTCCGACGGTTGGAGTGCTTCCCACATCATGGCATTGATAGGTCAGCCTGTTGCCGATGGTATCGATGCTTTGGGTGGGACCTCCTTCATCTCCCAGTACGGTTTTCTTGGTTTGGGTGCCCTGTTCGATACAGCCTGAGGTCTTTCCGAAATTGTCTCCTTCCAAACTTCTCAGGTGTCCCTCCAGGGTGTCATAGGATCCTACGATGATCCCTCGCCTTTCCCCATTGTGGTTGATGTTATGGGTGGAATTCAGTCCAAAGATGAATCCATAGACCTGGTAATAGTTCTGCCCTGCAGGGATTTCATCCTCCAGGCTTGGAACCCTCCTGTCATTGGTGCTGGCTTGCAGCCTGGAAGGTCCTGTATTCCAATCAGAATTGATTTCTCTTTGATCAGGATCAGATCCCAGAAAGGGATTTCCCAAATAGGCAGCCAGTCGCATGACATAGTCCCTGTTCATAAGGGAAGCTGCTGCTGCCGCCTCAGTAGTTGTTTCTCCTTCCCCTGACTTGGTGTCTACCTCCAGTCCTCCGACTACTTCAGCTCCCTGGCCTACATAGAGGCCATCTTCATTCTGACCTGTGAAAACAGGAGCAGTGAAGTTGGTTGCTCCAAAGGATTCGGTGGATGCTCCTGCGAGCTTGACTGCCTGATGCCTGGCAAAAGGCCTGGTGTCCCATTCTGTCCTGGAGGTGATGAGGTTGAAGTTCTGAACCTGGGTATTGGATACCCGAATCACAAAGTAGGCATCCTCGAAGTCCACCTCTCCTGAAACAGGATGGGGATTGGTGGTGATTCGAAGCCTTACCCCATAGAGTCCATCTATTGGAAAAGCCAGTACAGGATTGGGATCAGTAGAAAAGACATTGAAGGGAGATCCTTTTGTTTGGTAGCTCCATTCATAAGAAGCTATCCCCAAAGTCCCGGGCATGCACCTTTGGGTAAAATCTACCGTCCTGCCTGAGACATCAAATCCAAAATCACAGACTGCCCTGTCTTTTTTGACTGTATTTCTGGCAGTAAAGGCTCGGATATGCCTGCTTGATTGAGAAGAGGCATTGACCACATTGAGGTTGAGCTCCTTTTCTCCAATGGAAGGAATGACTACAGATCCAACCTTATTGGTTCTGTTTACTCCTGCAACTCCTGATCCTGACCAGGTGAAAGAAACAGGATTGCCAGATGACATGGAGCCATCATAATAAAGGCTTCTTGTCCCTGCTTCATCTACATCGAAGTGAAAACCTGGATCACTGATCAAGGTAGCTCCTGAAGGCTCGGCAGGTATGTTGAGGTTATAAATGGCTGTGGTGTTTTCTCCCTGAGAATCTGTCAGGCTAAGGGATACCTGGTAAGAGGCTCCTGCGGGTGTATCGGGATAGATATGCACAGGATTGGCTCTGCTGGAGGTATTTCCATCTCCAAAGTCCCATAGGTAGCTTTGGATGTCTCCTGAAGAATCCTCAGAACTGAATACCCTCACCAAGCGGGTTTGATTGGTGAGATCCTGAATGATGGCAACCAGATCTTGATTGGCCTCAGTGGAAAAGCTCCATTCGATCAATTGAGACAGTTGATCTGAATCAGACAGAAAGGCACCCTCAGGAATGAGGATGGTATAGGTCTTTTCAGGGGCAAAGCTTTGGTTGATGATCCGAAGCTCCTGTCCAATGACAGAGACATTGGGATCGGAAAGAGGGAGAGAGAGGGTTGGGCCTCCTTGCTCGATGATCTGAATGTTGAGGGAAGGATCAGAACTTTTCTGAGGAGACTTATTGAAGGTGATAGAGGGAGTAAGCCCAGCAGTGGAAACATTCGAAGCTGCAGCTGCAGGAAAGACCGAATCCACCCGAAAAGATGTTTCCCCTCCTTGGCCACCTTGAGAGATGGCAAACAATTTAAAGATTGCAGATAATTCTTCAGGAATGTTCAATTCAAATTCCATCTTTCCGGTGATTTTTAAGCTCATTGGTTTTCAAGTTTTGTCCCTCATTTTTGCTGCTTCTTTTTCGGGAAATACTCATAGGTATCATCTATGTCCTGTGGGAAACCTGAGACCCGCACCCTTCCTTTGAGCCTTACCCTTAAGGGGTTGCCCCCGCTGAAAAGTCCTGCGACCAGGTTAAGTCCTGCCTGAAAGACAGGAACACTGAACTGAAAAGTTTGCCTGACCAATTGCCTATTGGCTTCGATGGCTCTTCGAAGGCCTCTTTGGTTGATGACTCCGATCTCCTGACCTGCCACAAAGACGGTGAGGTCAGTTTGCTGGAGGGTGAGGTTCACCTTCCCCGGATTGGAGAAAAGCAAGCCGATCTCACCAGTGAGTATCCCCTGGCTGAAATTCAGCTTGCCAAAATCACTGAAACCAATAGAAAGATTTTCTCCTGCCTCAGCCAATTGGACAAGGTAATTGGCAGTGGCCCCCAAAATGACCAGGCCACCACCGATTAAGATGGCGGTCCCGGTTCTACTCCTGGATAATTGTTTGTTGCTACGGGCCATGGACTCAAATACGGCAGTCCCATAGCAAGTAGTGAACGATCAGTTTACTTTGTTGTCAATGGTAACTTGTTGGATAACAGATTTTAAGGGAATACCCAGGTGAAAGCTGATTTCGTGGGCAGTCAGCTCGCAATGGCGATGCTCAGGTTTGCCACATAATTTGAGTAAATGCCGATACTTTTTGTAAGCACCTGGTCGGGTAAAATGGGGAAAGAGGCTCAACCAGAAGACTTTTCTGCTTACCATAACGGCTTTGGGAGATGGAGGAGTCTTCATAAATGCTAATAATTGTATCTAAAATACCAAAAATATTTCACTCCCTTTCTCAGAGGATCCTCTTGCATATATACTTAGCGGATATATAGCTGAATCATGACTAAATATAATGGGTGTAAGGCCTAAGGGCTGACAGGATAGCTTCGCGGATAGCTGGAGGGATATTTAAGGGCTTGTTTTTGAGGGGAATATGATTTAGCCCCATATGCTTCACGGGGGCTTGGCGGATAGCTTTTCTTACCTGAATAAAAAAAAGGCCAAATCGAGGAAAAGCGCGAAAAAAAGTTTTCGCCAAAATTTGTGAACATTTTTAACATTTTAACAAATGGGGTCTATTTGTTTGATATTCAGTCTGTTTTAATGCAAGTATTTCGAGTTATCGTTTTAACATTTAATAACATTAATAACGGTATTTCGACTTTTCGTGTTAAAAATGTTATTGAATGTTATTTTTTGTTAAAAAGTGATAACAGGCTTAATGCATTGTAAGACAGTTTGTTATAGATAAATTATTACAAATGTTAAGAAAAAGGCTCCATGGAAAAAATTGAAGGCAAAGTCCGTTGGGTGTTCAAACACTGAAATCACCGTCTTACACGCTTAATCAACAGAAATACAAGGTATAGGCCTTGTCCATCCAAGGATTCCCATTCAGGCTTTCATAAAGTAAAATCCTCCTGAGGCAGGAGATGACCTTTGATGAAAAGACATCTTTCTGCTTCAGGAGGACTGAAAAGGATGGAAAAGATTCTCAGGAAGAGGAGGAGAAGGGATTGACATATTTCTCAACAAATACATCGAACTCACCTTCGATTCGTTCGAGGATCTCGGGCACCAGGTACCTTGCCCGGTACTTGACGAGCTCCAACTGTTCGGGACCCTGGGTATGGGCAATGTTTTCTTCATAATACCTCAGCCATGCTGCCATGATCACAAAATGATCATTGGCATGGAGATGGTGCCTTTTTTCTTCTTTTAGACGGGCTTTTAATTCTTCCAGTTCTCTATGGAGATTCGTCTGTTTTTCCTGGCTTTCGGGATTATTCATCGCCCCACTTTGGTTTTTATCGTTATCCATATTTACAATTCATGGGATTGCTGGGAGGTGTAAGTTACGAATTGTGGTATGAAATGTATACATATTTTGAATATGATTTTGGCTTACATTCGGTCAAAACTTAAATATTACCTTTAAAGGGTATTTTTTCTCCATTCCAGCAGGCTCGAAAAAGGTATTTTGCAAAAATAATTATCATGTACTGATATTTTTTGTTAAAATTGTTAGCATTGACACCGAGCAACTACACAATCCAAACCATAAAGATTTCATCAAATAGCTGCAATCCCCATGCGGAACAACAAAAGACTGACCATCGTCAAAGAGGATCCTGAAGGTAAGCCCCTTCCCTGTATCATTTGGTTTTACAGGCATCAACGAAAGATTGGATCGAAGACCTTCCCCACGATTGAGGAGGCCTATTATGTAGGGCAATATTGGTTAAGGAAGGGTCGCCGGCTATATCCTGACAGGAAGTATCGCTTTGCGCTAGGAGAGCCGGTCTACATAGCCCAGGTGATATTGAATAAATCCGGGAAGGCCATCTTTCAAGAGGTCTTTACAAGCCTGGAGGAAGCCAAAGCAAGGCTTAAGCTGACAAAGCATTCAAAGTTTACCCATTCTGAAAAGATTGAGGTTGGGTATGAGTGGGAATGGTTTACAAACCTAAATTAAACAGATAAATCCCACTATACTTCTGAATTCGAAAAAAACTCTGGACGTGCTATTTTTAGCCCATGAATCAAATCATCATCAAGGTACTTGAATTTTGATAGGTTTTTTGAATTTAGAAGCTGCTTAATAGTCAATTCCTTACATCCTGTAAAGGTAATTCTATCTAAATTTGAATCTTCAAAAAAAGTGGTTTTGAGATTTACTAAGATAAAACTGGATTCTGTTAAATTAGCTTCACTAAAAATCGAAAAGCTAAGATCTGTCTCAATGAATATAGCTTTTTCGAGGGTTGATCTATAAAAGCTCGCATTTGAAAAATTTCCCTTATTAATAAAGGCTCCATTTAAATTCGTGTTACTTAAATCAATTACTGAGTTTTCAGGATCATGCTGAATATCTCTCCTCCCTAGGACGGAAAAAGCAGCTTGAATATCGGGACTAATTTTCCCTCCTGGTGCAATGTTTGGCAGATGGGCCTCAATAAATTGGTATGAATCAAATCCCATTTCTTTGTAGGAATCTAAAGAAGCAGTCAACCCAATCATTTGGTCTAATGAAGACTTTATGTCTTCAATCTTTTCATTGATTCTAAAACCACCGTATCTTATAAATGCTGATAGTACCTCCATAATTGTCCAATGGTCATTTGGAGAATCTTTAGCAATTCTTTCAAGCGCATAAATCCCACCAATTCGGATTGCCATTTCAGGATTACCTAACTGCTCAATCGCTTTGGTATACCTTTCAGTAATCTGCCCTTCTTCAGTAATCCTTATTGATTTTTGTGTAGCAATAACAGCTTCTTCCTGAGCCTTAATACGTCTCCAATTGATGTAAAGGCCGATGGCGAGTACTACCCCACCAATAATTTGGATCAATGTCTTCCGATACTCATTAGCCTGACCAGGAATCTCTTTTTGCTCAATCAAACCCCATTTATAATGGTCATTTTCAGCATGCCATACAGGGATGTAAACAACAATGGCAATAAGGGCAGCAGAAACTACAAGAGCTATCCAGAAGGTTTTTTCTTTCCAAAAGGATTTTTTAGTTGTACTTGTCATTGGGTGTGGGGTATAAGGTAAAAAAGGATATTCGAGGATGGGTAGTCTTCAATTCATGAGCTATCACTAAATAAAATAATGGAAATTTCAATTCCTTATAATATTTAATAAAAATTAAAATAAAACTTGAATATGACAAAAAATAACCCCCCAGCCTTCGGCTGAGGGGCACCCAATTAACTATAACCCATAGTCACACTAACCCAAAAAATTATCCAATCGGCTTGCTCGGCTCTTGATCAACCAGGTGCCCAGCCAGCCGATGGCTATCCATCCCAGCGCCAGCCACTCAGCCAGGCCCCAGGCCTGCGGCCTCAGCATCTCCCCCAGGCTTCCGCCCAGACAGATCATGCTGACCATGGCACCCGAAACCGTGGCGATTAGCCACAATTGCATCGCCTGCTTCGGGCGGAGCTGTATCCATCCCATGAAGTCATTCCGGATGCCGTTCCAGGCTTGGCCAAGTTTCCTTGGTCCGGCTTTGCTCTCAAGGATCTCGCGGCGCTCGTTTTCATAATTGGGGAAGAAGAATTCGAAGACCAGGCCGAAGAGCACCTTCATCCCCAATAATGCCCAAAGGGCTTGTTTGGTATTGAGTGATGCGTCTCGCCAAAAAGGTGTCAAAATGGCCAACTGGAAAGATGTCAGCATGACCAGCTTGGCAAAGTGCCACAGAGAGGTGAATCCCACCAAGGGGCCGTGGAGCAAAAAGCCCCAATACTTCCAGTACGCATGGCCATCCCATGACCATTTGTTTTGCCATGAATCCGGACCTGCGAAGGCCTTGATGAAGCGGCCCCATGGCGTAGGCTTTCCTGCCCAATACTCAAAGATGGAGTCCTTGTAGCGGTACCTGACCGTGTCCATCACCGAATTGGCGATGGCGGCCAGGAGCAGTAACATTAGAATGATAAAAAGAGTCATTGTTTGATTGTTGTAAAGTGAAATTTGTGGTAAATGATTAAATGTTCAGGCTGTCGCAATCCATGACTTGTACCTCTCCGTTGTAGGTCGGTGTGTAATGGATCTCAATGTGGCTTTTCTTGATCTTTTGGAGCTCTTTGGCATCCAAGTTGAAGGGCTGGAGCTGGAGCTTCGGGTCGCAGCTTGGACAGGCCGGGCAGTAGGGCTTGTTCATGAAAAGCATGATCAACATGCCCCCGGCAAGTCCTGCTACACTAAACAGGATCGCTTGAATTGTGGAATTCATAGGAAATCAATTTGTATGTGGGTATGGTAAATGGTTGGGAATCTCCCTTGGCCAAGGCCTCCAGGAGTCGCTTCATCAATACAGGTATGACCAGCTTGTGATCCTCCGAAAAATTGGGGCCCGGACGTTTGTGGGGAATGACCCCATCTCCGCCTACAGCAATCAATTCCTCGATGATGGCCTCATCCGCATCCAATGAGATGCGGGTGAGGAAACTGGCTTGTATCATCAATTGTGCCTTCATTCCACTGGTGTTTTGGGGGTGTAGGCAACCAGGGTATCCCTGAGGCTGAGTATGCGCTCCATCGGCCCCTTGAAATATTGGCGATGGCCATCGATGATGAAAAAGAAACGGCCATTCTCCTTTTGAGTTTTCAACTCACTGATGAAGGAGATCTTTTCTGTGTCAATGACATAGTTTTGAATAAATAGTCTCATGCTGTCAAATCTTTGTTTTCAATTGCTACTCTCAGATAAGTGGATACTGTTTTTCGGTCGATTCCCGCTCGGGAAGCAATGGCAGTCTTGTTGTAGCGTCCCTGGCTCTCCAGGACTTCCCTGGCAGCCTTGACAAAACGCTTGTATTTCGCTTTGGATAAACCGCGGTATTTGTCCGGCTGTACCTGGCGGCTGTACTTCGGATGGCGGTTGTCCGTTTCCCCGGTCAAAATGACCTTTTCGTGGTACTCGGATTCCCCGGCTTTCCCCGCGGAAAAATCCCCGGGATTTTCTCTCAGTTCGGCTTGGGGAGAAAGTTTAAAATCCACAGCCTCCTTTTCCCCGATTTTTTCCCCGGCTTTTTCCCCTTGCATGGCTGTGGCCACCGAACGATAACCAATGTCCTTGGCGGGCTTGCCCTTGGCCAGCTTGCGGTCTCTCTTGCCGTCCTGCATGTCCCACAGGTCAATGAAACCCGCAATGGGAATGCTGATCAACAGCATCAGCACATAAATGGCCACTGACATGAGGCGAAACGACCAGGTGGCAAAACTTTGGCGGTTGAGTTTCTTCTCTGTCTCGCCCTGGTGGTGCTGCCGGTCGGCGCGAATGGCCTCCTGCTGGAGCTTGACGAAGTCCGCTCGCTGGCGCTGCAGTTCCCTGACCTCATCCCGTGCATCCCAGCGCACCGTCCACTTGCCACGGTACATGACCTTATTGGATTCGATGGTCTGGTCGATCGCAGCGATCTCCTCACTGAAGGGCATCTTGCCCTTGCCAAGCTTCTCAGAGAAGGTCTCCACCACATAGGCCTGCTCCGAACGAATCGGAGATCCGAAGTAGTTCAAGGTGCCATCAAAGGCACCCACCAGCACAAAGATGATGGCATAGACCGCGACCCGGTTGGTGGTAACGGCTGCCCTTCGCTGGTCAATCCTCGAACTGATGTACTCCGCCAAGTTCGAAGCGAGGATGAACATCGCAAAGGCAATGGCAGCCGAAATCGCCCAGGCTACTTCCATGCCGGCAGCCGGGATCATGTCCGCATAGATGGGTTGGGAGAGGTAGGCCGTAAAGAGGCTGCCAGCCAGGCTGAGTACGAAGCACACAAAGGCCACTCCGGCAGCATGCCGAACTTCCTTGGTACCCCAAAACGCTCCTGTGGCCATGGCCCACATAGGCAAAATGATTGCATTAAACATTGTTTATCAGTTGAAAAATTTTTTACTTGATGTATCAGTTGAAAAATCCCTCGTTTGGTTCAGGCCAGGCGGGGGTTGTTTTTTGCGAGCTTCTCCAGCTCCGTGCTCGTCAGATAATCTTCCGCTCGAAAGGTGTACCACTGGCCCACCTTGCTTTGTTCTCGAATCTCATTTGTCAGGACATCCCATTCGTAGACCGGCTTGCGCTGGTTTCGGGTAGGAGCCTCGATTCCCATTTTTTCTGTGAGGATCTTCTTGAGGTAGGCGCGATCGGTCCCCTTCAGGTCCATGGCCTTGAGCAGTTCCTTCAGCGTAAGGTTGCACTCCCTGGTGGCATACCTCCAGAAATACTCCACTACATAGTCCCTGATGGAGCGCTGCAAGACAGGCAGCGAGTCCTGGCAGGCCCGCATGAATTCGGGTGTCTTATAGAGCGATTCCCGAAACCACATCCTGCCTTCCTCCGGATGCCTGACCCTGCGGTTGGCGAGGTAGTAGAGAAAGGCCGGAACCTCCTTCTTCATGCGCTCCTTGGCCTTGGGGTCTTTATGCTTAAATTGAGGCACCTGACAGACAAAAAACCTGTTGTCGGATTCCTCCAGGGGAATGAACTTGGTCGGGTGGTTCGAGGTGATGACAAACTTGAGCATCACATCAATCTGGGTCTTGGTGGAGAATTTGGCATTCAAGAGGTCGCGATCTGCCGTAGATAGGCTCTTGAGCTTTTCCTTGGTGTCCTGCTTTTCAATCAGGCCTTCCTCGATGCAGGCCACCAACTTCGAAATGTAATGGGCATTGAATTCTCCTGTCAGGTCTGAGTTGCCCAGGCGAACCACATTTTCCCCAAAGAGCCACATCAACAAATTGACAAAGGTGGACTTCCCCGTTTCGTTTTCTTCCGAGACCAGGCAGATGATGGGCAGCTTCACCCTGGGCTTTTGAAAAAGCAGGCTCATCCAGTCCAGGGCCAACTGATACCTGGGCAAGCCACTCTCCAGGCGGCTTTCTCCGAAGACATGCTTGATAAAGGCATAGATGGTCGGAAAGCGGCCATACACCTGCTTGGTAGGCAGGGGGGCATACATGTTGTAGAGCCTTGAGCCATCGGGTAGGGCATAGACCTGCTTGAAGTCCTCGCTGTGGTCGGGAATGTTCACAAAGGTGTCAAACTTGGGGATCTGTGCCACAAACTCCTTGGGATAGTCCTCCGAAATGGCTCCCTTCTTCCAGGGTTCCATGACGGGTACCAGGTCGCCCGATTGGGTAACGAGGGTGATCTTTTTGTAATAATCACAGCCTACTCGCAGGAACTTAAAACTGTCCGGGTGTGCCAATTGCTCCACCTTGCCCGTCTCCTCCGAAAACCTGTAGCGCCCTCGCTTCCAGATGAATTCTTCCTCTCCGATCAGCTCCTCATAGCGGTTGTAAAAGAGGGAGACCGAATTGAGGCGAAAGAAGGCCTTCAACTGCTTGGGCTGGGATAGGCTGAGGTTGAGTCCCTGAATGTAGGGATTCTTCTCCTGGAGCTTCTGTGGATGGAGGGCTTTGAGGATGCCCTCGGTATCGGGGGAGGCATGGAGGAGGTCATCGAGTCCCTTTTCTTCCGAATCCTCATGGATCTGTGCAAAGTATGCCTCACAAGGATAGCTCTCCATGACGACAGAAAACTGCTGAACGGCCCGAAAGAAATTTTCCAGTCGCTCGGCCAGGTCTCTTTTCTCAAGGACATACTCGGGCTTGACCAGTCGGCTATCGGCATCGAGGAGCAGCACCAGCCGCTGGGGTTTGCAGACTTCTAGGAGTTGCTTGAGCTGCGATTGTAGCTCAGGCTTTTTGGAACCTTTTTTCCATCCCCAGATCCCTGTGATGCCTACGATGTGGAGTCCGTGCCTCCATCCTGCGAGGGCCTTAAACTGCCCTTCCACGACATAAAGGGTAGGGATTTCCTGCTTCTGTCTATAGGCATCTATGACAGTAGGGGTGAGGTAGATCCGATTGGGTCGACCCTTGGGATTCTCATACTTCCGCTTGGGATCTTCAGGTGCTCGGAGCCGCTTGACGATGTAGGAGACCTGCATGACATTGCCCGGGTTGTCAGTCTTGTCATAGACATCCATTTCTCCATTCAGGCTGAGGTATGGGATGCAGATGTTGCCATGATCATCGGGATATAGGAGGGGGAGGGATTGGAGGCCCTGGTCTCGCCAGATTTTTTGGGTAAAACCAGGGAAGTCCTTGGAGAGTCCGAGCTGGGCAAGTCTGGTGTTCAAGTAGTCGTTCATGCCAGGGAGGAGGTTTAGGTGTTTGGGACCAACTCATTAAAATCAAAGCTGCGCTGATAAAGCTCTTCCATCTGGCAGCCTATGAGCTGGCTGATGATGCGGGCTTCGGTAAAGGTGATGTCATCCACCCGGTCATTGAGGACCAGGGAGAGGCGGTTGCGGTCAAAGGCCTGGTTCAATCTTTTGAAGATCTCCTTTCGCCTCGTTTCATCAATTATCAGTTTAATGCGGGCACCTATACAGTAAGGCTTATCGGCTGGTCTTTTTAGGCTTGCCATGTCAAGTTTTTTGTTTACTTACTCAGTAAGATCCTTTATAATTACTTAGAGAGTAAGACAATTTTAAAGTAAATACTTTAAATCACCAAGTAAATAAACAAATTCTTGAAGCAAAATATTCATATAGGCCAGATTATCAAGGACTTGCTTTATGAAAAAAAAATATCAAAGTCTGAGCTAGCTAGGAGGCTTGGCGAGACTCCCCAAGCAGTCAACCACAAACTTGGGAAAGCAAGTATGACCACTGATAGCCTTCAAGCAATCATGATTGCCACTGGAATAAAGGCTTACGAAATATTTAATGAGGACCTCCCAGAGAGCTCTACCGAAACAATTCCTAAGCAAATAAATTCGGATTTAGAGTTGCAATTTCAACTTTGTAAAAAGGATGTAGAGCGTTATAAAGTCCAGTTAGAAGAAAAGGAGCGCATGATACAGTTGTTGATGAAGGATAGGGGATAGTTTGACCTGTTATTTGGGTTGAAGGTAGATAGGGGAGGTCTAGCGGAAGATTTTTAGGAAGAGATATAACATAGATATAGATGAAGCGGATATTAATGGCTTTGGCATTTGTTTGTTTGGCTGCCCTGAGCCTCATGGGGCACCATAGGGAATATGATATTTTTGAGACTGAGCCTTTGAAGGAATTGAGGAAGACTGATTCAGTGAAGTATAAGCGATTGCGTGATCGGCAATTAAGGGGGATCATGGCTGCTTTAGGGGATTCCTCTTTGGTATTTCGGTGGAAAGCTTTGTCAGGCTTACAAGCAGAATATTGGGAAGGGGAAATCCCTGATAGCTGTTTGACATACTTGATCAAGCAGTTTAAAAAGGGAGATGTATACCTTACTAGAAGTAGTTTGAGGGTATTACGGCAATGGAGTCAATTACCAGCTCCAGTTTTGGAACTAATTGTGGCCTTTTTAAAGGATGAGGATTCTGATGTCCGTAGCTACGCGGTTGAGGCCCTTGGTCGTCAAGAAAATCTAAGCGAGGCGGTTCTGCAAGCTATTGTGGCCTTGTTAAAGGATGAGTCTTCTTATGTCCGTCGCTCTGCGGTTGAGGCCCTTGGTAGTCAAGAAAAGCTAAGCGAGGCGGTTCTGCAAGCTATTGTGGCCTTGTTAAAGGATGAGGATTATAATGTCCCTCGCTCTGCGGTTGAGGCCCTTGGTCGTCAAGAAAATCTAAGCGAGGCGGTTCTGCAAGCTATTGTGGCCTTGTTAAAGGATGAGGATTATAATGTCCGTAGCTCCGCGGTTG
>JALEFZ010000020.1 GCA_022760475.1 Bacteroidia bacterium
CGAGAAAACTGCCCTCTCAGCGAAGGCTTTTGTTCAAATTGCTTTCGTAAATATCATTTTGAACAGATGGGCCTAGATTTTTATTCAAACATGGTCTCATTCAATTTCTTTTCTTAAAAGTAGATAATAAGGGCTTAAAAAAGCCTTATTTTTATCCACGATTTTGATCAAAATCAAAAAATATTCGTTTATAATTTGAGTCTCGAATATAGTAACAAGCAAAAAGTAGCCTACATAGAGGAATTATTCTAATATTAAATAATGCAGAAAAATTGCTCCCTTAAGCTGTTAGCTTGCAACTGAATGAGATAATAAAGATATTGAGGCGATACCATAAGGGATATAGTAATTAATTAAATATTCGTAAAAATTGAATTAATTTTTTAGTTTTTATTGTCATATTTTATAAAAATCCGTTAAATCGGAATTAGCAAAAAATTCATTTAGCAACATTAAAATAGAAAATCACTCATATATGAAAATCTATTCTCCTCATTCCTTTAAAGGAATTTCGAAAATCATTTGCTAAAGCAAGCAACTCCTATTGAATCTATCTTTCATTGATATATGGCGGATAAGGGATGGGATGGCTATGCCATTAGGTGGTCTTTGATGCATTCCGGTTTCCGCATTTCAACAAATCCGACTAAACAATAAACACAGTAACTCATTCGCTATGAAAAAACTATACCTGATAATTTTGGGCGTATGTACACTAGGGATGGCCATAAAGCAGGCCAAAGGCCAGGATGCACTCTACTCCCAATATTACTCTAATTGGCTAGGCTCTAATCCTGCGATGACTGGCAATCACGGTGGGGTAACTGTCCAATCTCTACTCAGAGATCAGTGGAGAAATGTACAGTTCAACAGGAGTCGTTTTACTACAGGCAGCATCAATGTGTCCTGGTTGGCGGCCTGTCTCAGAAGCGGAGTAGGATTTTATTACAACTACAATGCTGAAGGGGAAGGCAACCTGACTACAACCAATTATGGACTAAGCTACGCCTATGTGGCTACCCTGACCCCGGATTACTCAAATTATTATTCAGACTTGAGATTCGGCATTTCTATTGGAGAAGGCATTCGCAGGATCAACTGGGACAACCTCGTTTTTGTAGGCCAGCTAGACCCCTTCTTTGGCATCATTAGGCCACAAAACCTACCCCCAGAGATCATCAATAGTGGATTTCTCCGCTACATTGATATGTCTTCAGGTATCGCTTACCAGATTTACAACAATGCAAACTCTACGGGCCTGAGGCTCGGAATAGCAGCTCATCACCTGAATAAGCCGGAGGCTTCATTGCTAGGAAATTCTCCAATCCTGCCTTGGCGTTGGACAGCCCATGGTTCACTGGTATTTGAGGAATTTGGGGGTTACCCAAGGCTGTCCATCGTTCCTGGGTTCAAAGTGGACTGGCAAAAAAGTGCTACGGTACCCGGACTATTTGAGACCAACCCAGATGCATTTACCTATCGATCAATCAATGCAGGGGTCCTTCTTTCCAATACTCCTCAGGTTGGTGATGCCAATTCCAATGGAATTTATGGAGGTATCTGGTATCACAACAGAAATCCCTTTCCTGACGGACAAAATACCAGTTCCTTGATTGGAATGTTTGGAGTCATCTTCAAAAGAGAAGGGGTCAACTACAATGTGGGGCTTAGCACGGACTATTATTTCCAAGGCGCTGGTAGCAACTCTGGCGTAGCAGCAGAAATTTCTTTGACGGTCAATTGGCCTTATGCTGGTTCCAACATCTGCCCAGCTCCCGGTAAGCGCTCTTGTGTTCCCAACAAAAGTAAATACCCTCTCCCCGTTAATTTCTGATCCCAAATAAGGAAAGATAACATTGGACTGAATTCCCAAATAAAACCAAAACAAAAACGCAGTAATAGTGAAAAGAATAATTACGCTACTAATATTTTCCCTTATGGGATGGCTGGGCCTTCAGGCTCAGACTGCCTGTGACTCCGTCCAGGCAAATGTCAACCTGGACTCCGTCTGTATAGGTGAGCCCATGGTTTTTACCGTTGAACTGGACTCCGGTTTCTTTCAGGGAATCGATAGCATCATATGGGATTTTGGTGATGGGACTTCATCCAATAGCCTCGCTGTATCCCAAACCTATACGTTCATTGGCAATTATAATGTCCAGGTGCAGATTTACCTGAATGACTCTACCAATCCTTGTTTACAGACCATCCCCGTGGTGGTGAAGGATGTCCCCCAGGTGAACATCAGTTTTGATACCCTCCGAGGCTGTTTGCCCTTTATTCCTCTCATTACCAATAATACTTTTTCAGGCCCTCCAGGTACCGCACCAAGCTATACCTGGATGATTAGCGGAGGTACTCAGGGTTCGCATTGGGACTTTTTGCCTGGAAGCAATGTCAACAGTCCAGCACCTTCCATTCAATTTGATTCTACAGGCTTCTATAACCTGGAAGTTCTTGTGGCCAATGATTGTGATACCATCCTACAATGCTTCCAGGTGGAAGTTTTGACGCTGGGTGTCGCCAGTTTGAGTATCCCGGTAGATACGGTTTGCTTTGGAACGCCCGTCAGCTTTGACTTTAGCAGCAGTTTCATGTCTACGACAGTATTGAATACAGGAGCAGGCACTTTCAACAATCCCATTAGTCCATTGGTATTCTCCAACTACAATCCAGGAGCTTATAATGTGAGCTTTACCTCCACCAATGCATGTGGAGTAAGTACTGTAACAGGCAGGGTTGTGGTTCAGGATGTCCCGACGGCAGGGCTTTCCCTAAGTTCGGACAGAATCTGTGAAGGAGAGTCGGTAATTTTCACACTGAATGGAGGCTATCCCGGCACAGACAGTACCCTGACGATCACAGGATTTGATACCCTTACCAACAACCTAAATGGATCTTTTACCAGAACCTTTGGCAGTGGAACGGCAGGCACCTACATCATTACTTATCGCATTGAAAATGCATGTGGAATTGATGAAGCAAGGGACACCCTCACCATCATTGCTCCACCTGCACCAACCTTGCTTAGAAGTCAAGGAGTCATTTGTGTGGATAGCTGCATTACCTTTTCCTATACGGATACCTCTGCCAATCCTGGACTCGTTTCCAGTTGGATTTTGATTACTCCAAGAAATGACACCATTGACTTCACAGGCCAAGGAAACAGTTTTACCTACTGTGGTGGAGATACCGCAGGTACCTATCGGGTGTCTTTGACTACAGAAAACGAGTGTGATACCATCATAAGGGGAACGACCTTCACGGTAGACGGCCCCCCAGTTGCGGCCGTAACTCCAAGAACTGTCTTCTTTGGTAGTTGTACCACAACTCCTATCCCTTCAGCTGCAAATGATCCATTCCTTTTCATAAACTGTAGTGCAGGTCTTCCTTCCTGGCCTGTATGTTTATTTATTGATGGTTTCGTGTCAAGTCCCAACCTGGTGTATGTCTACACCATTGAAAATGAAACTGATGGGGTAACACTTGTAGACACGGCTCTGACGGCCAATTACATTTATGCCTTCGACATTGGGGATGTTTACAATGTAACACTTACTGTAATTGATCAGACCTCAGGCTGTCAGGACACATGGGGACCTGGAACCTTCACTTATCAAGCAACTCCTGAATTGGACATTGACCCCCTTACCCCAACTACCGTCTGTGAAGGCGATACCGTTTCTATAGAAATTAACCTGACATCTGCTCAGATCACCATTCTGGATGAGATCATCCTGGACTGGGGAGATGGCAAGAGAATCTTTATCGGAGATTCAAGCATGGTCAATGATACTACGGGGCGCTTTACAGCATTTAATCCCTTGGTGGATACCTTCATCTTTGGCCCCTTGGTTACCGATACCGTCTTCCACCACACCTACAATGTAGATGAAGATTCCAGTTATGTCTGCGCACCCAATACCCTTGTAACCAGGTACACCATCACAGGTACGGGTTACAATGTTTGTGGAGACAATACCGCCACCAATGAGCAGAACATCAGCATTATTCCTTCCCCGGACATTACAGCGACACCACAAAGGGCCTGTGTGACGGACTCAATCATCTGCTTTGATGTAGATATTTGTCCTTTCCCAGGAAACTACATTGCGGATTCAGTGGTGCAGGTTTATTTGTATCCAAATTATGGGCAATTCAGTACCCAACGCATTGACATCACCCTGCCATATATTGTGGGTGGGCAAAGGTCTTTCTGCTTCAATTATGATAGCCTGGACTTTGGAACGCTTGCACCAGGGGTACAACTTCCCCCTGGAAATTATACTGCTGGCGTACTCATGACGGTAGACTGTGGGGAGAAATTTGTAACCTTCCCTTACACCATAGTAGATCAGGTCAATCCTCAATTTACCGTTAACCTGGACAGCGCGAATAACTGTCTGCCACAAACGGTATCATTTGTAAATACATCCTCATCCATTGGTTCAGCTCCCTTAACTTACGCCTGGACCATCAATGGACAGACGGGCAGCAACCTGCCTATATGGGAATTCCTGAATGGGACAAGCCCCACAGATGCTGAGCCGGTTGTAAGGTTCAATGCCCCTGGGGATTATCAAATGATTGTAGAGATTACAGGTTCTTGTGATGTAGCCCTTGATACCTTTGACATTCAGGTCTTTGGACCTCCAAATGTAGGTTTGACTGTGGCTCCTGACACGATTTGTCTTGGAGAGGTCGTGGTATTCGACACTACTTCCATTTTTACCAATACCACCAGTACCATCACCTTCACCACAGGACCAGAGAACCTAATTCCACCCATAAATTTCCCATTGACCTATACCTATCCTGCCGCGGGTGAATTCACGGCAAAAATTGTTGAGTCCAATGTCTGTGGGGTTGATTCTGCTGAAGTTCCGATAGTGGTCAAGGATACCCTGCAACCCTTCCTGGTATTTGATACGCTGATGGGATGTGTTCCTTTTGATGTCAGTACGACCAATGGAACCTTCGTCAGCCAGGGAGAAAATCCGATTTTCCGATGGACGGTAGATAGCAGTACAGTAGGTCAGTTTCCTGATTGGCAATATGTCTCTGGTGATTCTGCCAGTGCCTCACCAAGATTCAGGTTTAATACTCCTGGAGATTATGTGGTTCGTCTTCAGATTTTTGGGGAATGTGATACCCTTGATTTTGTAGATACAGTAAGGGCTATGACAAGTCCTGGCGGCTCATTAACCCCTGACAACTCAACTATATGTTTGGGTAGTTGTGTAGACTTTACCATCAGTTCTGATACCTTTACCAATGCGCTGGATATTGGCACGCTGATTTCCGGTGATGGGCAGACGGTGGACAGCCTAAATGGAACCTTTACATTCTGCTACAATACCCCAGGCGTCTTCACCCCAAGCTACACCATTAGCAATGTATGTGGATCTGATGTCAGTACAGCCACCGTTACGGTGAATGACGAAATACAGGACAGTGTGAGCATTACGCCACTTGGAGAATGTGTTCCATTCCTCGTTGATGTGGTAAATAATACCAATATCCGACAGGGTACTCCCCTATTCTACCTGTGGGAGGTAAGTGGAACCCTGGCTGATGGCATCACGCCTGCGAGTTTTGGGTCTTCATGGAGATTCCAGTCGGGATCCTTTGCAAGTGCAGTCCCTAGGTTCCAGATTTTGGAGGCGGGTACCTTTGAAGTTTGCGTTACAGTAATTGGTACCTGTGATACCCTGAGAAGTTGCCAAATAATAGAAGCAAGAGATGTCCCAATGATCACGTTGAATCCTACGGACACCATCTGTGTAAATAGCAGCTTGCTATTCACGGCAACTTCCGCCCCCAACAATGCCAATGAAACCAACACCTGGACTCCCATCCTTTCAGGCCTCTTTGCACAGTTGCCTGTACCCACAGCTTCACTACCCGGCACGATTTCATTTACTTATGATAATCCAGGTGTTTTTGTAGCCCAATACACAGAAACCAATGTCTGTGGATCTGATGCGGCAGCTGTAACAGTTGTGGTCAATGATACCATCCATGAAGATGTTACCCAGGATGTAACTGAGGGTTGTACCCAGTTTGTGGTAAACTTCACCAATAATAGCTTTGCCATCCAGGATTCTATTTTAGATTTTGACTGGCAGGTCTTCCCAGACAATGGAATCAGTTTTGTATCCGGAACAGACAGCTTCGACAGATCCGTCTCTATCCAGTTTGACAGCATAGGTGAATATGTGGTCAGCTTGGTGATGGAAAATGAATGTGATACGGATACCCTTTTCTTTGATGTAACTTCAAGAAGGGCACCGAATATTAGCCTGACTCCGCTTCGTGATACCATCTGTGTGGGAAGCTGCATCGACTTCAGTTGGATGATGGATTCCACAAATGCGGTAGATTTTATCACTTTCTTTGATGGTCAAGGCAATCAGTTATCAAATCCGGGCAATCCCATAAACGTTTGTTATCCCAACCCGGGAGAATATGTCGTCTTCATAGTTGATTCTAACCAATGTGGTGTCGACACAGCCTTTGCCAACCTTGTGGTCAATGATAGCATCACCGAAGATGTGGTGCCGGATACCCTTGAGGGTTGTACTCCATTTGTGGTTAATTTTATTAACAACAGTTTTGCCCTTCAGGACTCTATCCTGAACTTAAATTGGAGCATTAGCCCGGCGACCGGAGCTACTTTCGAGCCTGGCTATACCGCCAACAGCAGGTCTATGGCCATCAGATTTACCGATATCGGAGTCTATCAGGTGCAGTTGGTCATGAGTAACCAATGTGATGTCGATACCCTGAATTTTGAGGTTATTTCCAGGGGTGCTCCGAATATCAACCTTAGCCCGGTGATTGATACGGTATGTGTTACGGGTTGTGTGGACTTCAACTGGACCATTGATTCTACCAATGCTACAGACTTTATTAGCTTCTTTGATGGTCAGGGCAATGTATTCAGCCCACCAAACAACCCACAAAACATTTGCTACCCAACTCCAGGTAGCTTCATTCCCTTTATTGTTGATTCAAATGTATGTGGGGTAGATACCGCCTTCTCAAGTATCGTGGTCAATGACAGCATCACCGAAGATGTGGTGCCAGATACCCTTGAGGGATGTACCCCATTTGTGGTCAACTTTGTCAACAATAGTTTCGCCCTTCAGGATTCTATCCTCAACTTCGAATGGAGCGTCAATCCAATGGCTGGTGCCACCTTCGAACCCGGCTATACTGCCAACAGCAGGTCTATGGCCATTCGATTCTCCGACATTGGCAACTTCCAGGTGCAGTTGATCATGAGTAACCAATGTGATGTCGATACCCTCACATTTGAAGTTATCTCAAGAGGGGCTCCGGATATCAACCTCAGCCCGGTGATAGATACCGTATGTGTTACGGGTTGTCTGGACTTCAACTGGACCATTGATTCTACCAATGCGACGGACTTTATCAGCTTCTTTGATGGCCAGGGCAATGTATTCAGCCCACCCAACAATCCACAAAACATCTGCTACCCAACTCCGGGTACATTCATTCCCTTCATTGTGGATTCAAATGTGTGTGGGGTAGATACCGCCTTCTCAAGTATCGTGGTCAATGATTCCATACATGAGGATGTATTTCCCGATACCACAGCGGGTTGTGCTCCATTTGCAGTCAATTTCACCAACAACTCATTCGTCTTACAGGGAGTCATTGATTCTGTGAGTTGGACTGTAGACGGTGATCCAACTCATTATACCTTCACAGGAGGAACTTCCAATACCTCCCAAGCTCCTCAGATCAACTTCAATTACCCAAGAGATTACCTGGTCTGTGTGCTCATGTACAATGAGTGTGATATTGACAGCCTTTGCTTCAACATCAGCGCGGCTGAGGCTCCAGATATTCAGCTGAATAGTTCGCAGGATACACTTTGTGTGGGAAATTGCCTCGACTTCACTTACATCCTTAGGGGAGTTACGGGAGATTCCACCAATGCAAATGATTCCATTGTCTTCAACTCGGGGCAGCCAGGATTCATTTCGCTGATCAATCCTGCAGATTCCTTCCAGGTATGTTATCCGGATCCCGGCACATATACCGCCATGATTGAGGTCTATAACATCTGTGGAGCCGATACCGAAACGGTCATTATCCAGGTTACTGACAGCATCCAGCCCGCAGTTTCTTTGGACGTCAATGATGGTTGTGTGCCATTTACAGTCAATACCACCAATACATCAAATGTCCCATTTGGAAATGGACCTACATTCGCATGGACAATCAATGGATTGACAAGTGATCCAGTAAACTGGACTTTGGTCAACCCAACTGATGCAGAACCTGTTATCAACTTCATCAGTCCAGGCAATTATGAGGTCTGTGTTACCATATTTGGGGATTGTGATACCCTAACAGTTTGTGATTCGGTCATTGCAAGAGGAGCGCCAAACATTGGATTGATCCCGGCACTGGATACCATATGTGTAACAAACTGTGCCCAGTACATCTGGACTTTGAACAATACCAATGCTAACAATAGCATCTCATTCGATGATGGAATGGGAGGAATCCTGAGCAATCCTTCGGATACCTTCGATGTCTGCTACAATACGCCAGGCAGTTTCCAGCCTTTCATTGAAGTTTCAAATGTTTGTGGGGTCGACACCGCTTTTGTTGACTTGATTGTCAATGATACCATTACTGAAAACGTAATGCCAGATACAACTGCGGGCTGTATTCCATTTACCATTGGATTCACCAACAACAGCTCGGTAAACCAGGGCAGCATTGATTCCTATGAATGGAGTGTTACGAGCAGCACACCAGGTGGCTTTAGCTTCATCCCTACAAATGGAAACACAAGTGCTGCGCCTCAGATTCAGTTTACTGAAGCCAAAGCCTATGAGGTTCAGTTGATCATGAACAATGACTGTGATAGCGATACACTCAGCTTCCTGATTGAGGGCAGGGGTGCTCCTACTGTAGATCTCTTGCCATCGGATACCACCATTTGCATCGATGAAAGCATCCTGTTTGACTGGGCCATACAAACCACCAACTCCATTGATTCCTTGACCTTCTTCGATGGATTGGGCAACGTCTTTCCGAATCCTGGAGCCAATGATCGCTTGGTGGACTTTGACCAGGTTGGGAATTACACCCCAAGGGTACAGATTGAAAATGTATGTGGAATTGCCATCGACAGTTCAAATGTAGAAGTAAGGCCATTGCCAGTGGTGAGTGCAGGTCCTGACCTGGAAATCTGTTCGGCAGATGGTTGCATCAACATCACAGGCATTAGTCCTGCAGGCGGAGTATTCAGGGGATTGGGAATTACTGATAGCCTTTTGGGGACATTTTGCCCTGAAATTGTGCTAGCCGGAACCTACGAAGTCATTTACAGTTTCAATGATGGATTGTGTACCGGTTCTGATACCATGAGCATTACAGTATTCCCATCACCCAAGGCGGCATTCGCAATCGTAGATGGAGACAGCGTGTGTGGCGCTCCTGCCACCTTTAGCCTGCTCAACCTGTCTACCGAAGCTGTGGATTACAGCTGGGACTTTGGCAATGGCACACCTGCTAACTCCACAGACAGAGATCCCCAGGTAGAATTTACCGCAGTTGGTAGCTATCCGATTATCCTGAGCATTTCGGATTCTAATGGATGTACAGCCGAGGCCAGGGATACTGCATTTGTCATTCCTCAGCCCGAAGCAAGGCTAGAAGTAGTGCCTACTGAGGGTTGTGCCCCGCTAGAGGTAACCTTTATCAACCTGTCTACGGATGCGACTACGGCCATTCTGGATGTTGATATTTCGGATAATCAGCCGGGCGTACCCATAGGAAACTCGCTTTCCTTCAATTACATCGAACCGATGATGTACACAGCCAGGTTGATTGTGGGATACGAGAATTTCTGTTTCGATACCTTAGAGGTCATGATTGATGCCGCTGGAGGAACGCTTGCTGACTTTGAGACCATTTTGACTGGAGATTCTTGCGCAGGTCCGCTGAATGCCCGATTTGTGAATAATTCGACTGATGCAGTGGCTTATCTGTGGGACTTTGGTGTAAGCCCTCAGGAAACCTCTACAGATGAAAATCCAAGTTTTTCCTATACCGACATTGGTGAATATGTTGTAACGCTGGTTACCTTCCACCAATTTGGTTGTACGGATACTGCCAGAGATACCATTAACATTTACCCACAACCTGAAGCCCTATTTGCCCAGGATACCGTGGGTTGTCAACCGCTTACCGTGAACTTCAGGTCTTTGAGCAATGACAATGTTACATCTTGGCTATGGGACTTCGGAAATGGCGATTCTTCTACCGAGGCCAATCCTGCCTACGTATTTGAAGAAGAAGGCTCCTACAACATTACCTTGACAGTAGGTTATAATGAGGTATGTTTTGATGAGTTGACAGGCTTCAATCAGGTTACGGTAAGGCCGACACCTACTGCCGCCTTCATTGCAAGTGATACCGCCACCAATGGGGTGAACACAGGCACCATCAGCTTTACCAACCTGTCCACACCGCTTGAAGGCTTGCGATACTTCTGGAATTTTGGAGATCCATCTTCCAATAACAATACGTCTATTTCCAGAAATCCAAGCCATACCTATGAGGTTGACCAGGATTACAACGTAAGTTTGATCGTGGTAAACGAATTTGGATGTAGGGATACTACAATTGATGTGGTGAATCCAGAAGGATTTGGAGACCTGTTTATCCCCAATGCCTTCATTCCAAGGTCAGGAGACCCCTATCACAATATATTCCAACCAATCGGTGTAGGCTTGCGAGAATTCCACATTCAGGTCTTTGATCCACTGGGAGAATTGATCTGGGAATCAACAGCCCTGGAAAATGGAAAGCCTTCCGAATGGTGGGATGGCACGAAGAATGGAGTGCTCATGAGCCCGGATGCCTACATGTGGGTGGTCAAGCGAGCAGTCTTCCAGAGTGGAAGAAGGTGGGATGGAATGATTTATGAAAGTTGGCAGAAACCTTCGAGATACGGAACTGTTACCCTGATTGACTAAACAGTTGACATAGAAGAAAGCCCGGCAGGAAATAATCCTACCGGGCTTATTTAATTTAAGGGACTAATTAAGTTTAGACTTTTGAGATTAGAGGAAGTAATTTATTTAGCCGTAGCAGGGCTAAAACGATAAAAAACTTCGAAATCAGGTCTTCCAAGGACGATTCTATTCCAGAAGGTTCCATGTTAAACAGTCTATACAACCCTTATTACTTCTTCAAATAATCATAAATAGCTGGAGGAGCTTCAAGCATGCTTTTCAATTGAAGTTTAAGCTCAGAATGAATATCGTGGGCCTGATATTCCGCGTATTTTTCCGCATTTTCAAACTCCATCTTGAAGAATAGCTCATAATCGGAAAAGGCTCGTTTGTCCTCAAGGTCTTCGAAGTTTCCAATTTCCAGGTTTTTCACCGCTTCGATTTCAGCCAAACGCTCAATCTGTTTGATGATGCTGTCTCTATGGTCCAGTTGGTTCTCAGCAAAATTTAAAAATACCATATGAACAAGGGGACTATTTTCGCTCAATGCCATTTCCATCTGATACTTTGCATTTTCAACCTGAAGTTGGACGAGCTCTAACTCCAGTTGTTTGATTCTAACCTTATCTTGCTGCGAACAGCCAAAACAAAGCCCCAACATGCAAAAAAGTAGTACGTTTCTCATATTGAATATGGTTTCAAGGCTTAATTAATGGTCATTTCGGGGATCTCTCCCTCCACAATCAGCCTCCCTTCGGTTGCGTTCACAATATCTTCAACCGAAACACCTGCTGCCCTTTCAATCAGCTTAAAGCCTCCTTCTACGACATCCAGGACTGCCATATTGGTTACGATTTTCTTTACACATTTTACACCGGTTAATGGGAGGGTACACTCCTTGAGCAACTTTGATTTCCCTTTTCGATTGGTATGGGTCATGGCCACGATGATGTTCTCGGCAGAAGCAACCAGGTCCATGGCGCCTCCCATTCCTTTGACCATTTTACCTGGGATCTTCCAATTGGCAATATCTCCGGTTTCGGATACCTCCATCGCACCCAGGACGGTCAGGTTGATATGTTGTCCACGGATCATGGCAAAACTGGTGGAAGAATCGAATATTGACGCTCCCGGTAAGGAGGTAATGGTTTGCTTACCTGCATTGATGAGGTCAGCATCCTCTTCCCCTTCGAAGGGAAAGGGCCCCATGCCCAGGATTCCATTTTCGGACTGAAACTCAACACTGATTCCTTCGGGGATAAAATTGGCAATCAGGGTAGGAATTCCGATGCCCAGGTTTACGTACCAGCCATCTTGCAATTCCTGCGCGATGCGCTTGGCTATTCCATTTCTATCTAGCATAGATGATAATATTTTGGGTAACCCTGTCAGGGTTATAACCCTGACAGGGTTGAAAACTTTGAGAGGTGAAAAATCTTTTTAAAACTGCTTAGGATCTTGGCCTAACAGTACGTTGCTCAATGCGTTTTTCGTAATTGCTACCCTGAAAAATCCTTTGAACAAAGACTCCAGGAGTATGGATGAAATTAGGGTCCAATTCACCCGGCTCTACCAATTCTTCCACTTCAGCAATGGTAATCTTACCAGCCATCGCCATGACAGGGTTGAAATTCCTGGCAGTTCCCTTGAAAATAAGGTTTCCAAGCCGGTCTCCTTTCCATGCTTTTACAATCGCAAAATCTGCTGTAAGCGCAGACTCCAAAATATGAGGTTTGCCATTGAAGATTTTTACCTCTTTGCCCTCTGCGACTTCAGTCCCATAACCAGCGGGCGTATAAAAAGCGGGGATTCCAGCTCCTCCAGCCCGACATCTTTCTGCCAGAGAGCCTTGTGGGATGAGATCTACTTCCAAATCCCCACTGAGCATCTGACGTTCAAATTCCGCATTTTCTCCTACATAGGAGGAAATCATCTTTTTGATTTGGCGTTTTTGAAGAAGGAGCCCCAGACCAAAATCATCTACCCCTGCATTGTTGGAAATACAGGTAAGGCCATTAATTCCACTTTCTACCAGAGCCGAAATCGAATTTTCAGGAATGCCACAAAGGCCAAATCCTCCCAACATCAAGGTCATGTTGCTTTCAATTCCTTTGATAGCCTCAGTAGCGTTAGCCACAACTTTATTCATGTGCGTCGTCCTTTTAAGTGATACGAGTAGAAATTAGTGAGATTTTAATTATTGAGGTCAATCTTTTGTAAAAAAAGTAAAGCCTATCCCCTCTGAGCAGGTCTACAGATACTACAATATTTTGCACGATAAATCACCTAAATTTTACTTATGATAATTCTCCCACCCTTCAAGTCTCCACATAAGCTAATTTTGATTAAAATTAACTTCAATCAAACGTACCATGAAAAACCATTTCAGCATCTTTCTCCTATCTCTATTTTTACTTTTTAGCCAAGCCCAAGCCCAATTAGTAGCTAGTAAATTTTTCTTCGAGCTAGGGGGAAGTCTCTATCAAACAAATTTTGCCAATTACAATCACCAGATAAACTTCGCACTCACTGATGCAGGAGTAGATTCTTTGGCCTTTAATAATTATCCCTTTAATCAAGCCTCCAGAATAGCTATCGGTTATAAAATCAACGATCGGATCCAGATTTCTCTGGCCATGAATAATACTTTTGAAAACTGGAATACGGTCACGTTTGTTAACCTATCTTCGAAGGATGGAGATACCTTTACCTGGGATCAAAGCTTTTTTGGGGATACCGTAACAGGAAATTATCAGGGAAGTTTCTTTCGTGCATTTAGAGAGATAAAGGTACTGAGTTTACAAGGAAATTATAAAGTATTAGGCGGAAAAAGACATCAATTGCAGGCTATTATGGGCATTAGCTACCTTCGTTTCAATTATAGCCTGGACGTCAGCAACCTCTATTCAAATGGAGTTTTTGACAGGACTACACCTGATGTGAGACACCGAGGAAGAGAAAGGGGAAAAACAGCTTCGCTGCAAACAGGCCTTAGATATGACCTCGCCTTGAATCGCTTTTTCGGCTTTTACTCCCAGGCTGTTTACTCACAAACTTTTACCTCTTTTCGGCCCCTTCTTGACAAAACCTACGCCAACTTCCAACTTCAAGCCGGCCTTAAAGTTACCTTACCTGCCGTTGAATTAAAAAGAATGGATAATTGATGATAATATTGGGCCGTCTGCTTCGATGAACCTAGCTCTGCCCTACAGCCTCGACATTACTCTGACAAAGCCTCCACACAATCCTTGGCCAGTATTCTTTAACACTTTACAAAAGTAGATCTAGCACCCTCCCGAAAGTAATCTTTGATTATTATCGGGAGCTATACATGTAGCTCCGGGAAAAACATACAACATCTGAAATCCTTTATCGTTTTTTATCCAGATAAAATAAGTAAGCCTTCAATACCCTTTACCTACAAAATCAGTCAGTTTAGCCTGCTTAGATGATATTTGTTACGAAAATCGGTAAATTCGAAGCAGGATTATCAGTTTACAGAAGCCCCTTACCGCATGGAAAGCCCACAGGAACAGCCTGACAAATTACAACAACTTGAAGACGAGAACAATTCACTGAAACTCAAGATTCTGGAATACCAGATGAAAGAGGCAGTGTTTCAGAATAAGGCAGTAAAAAACTTTCAAACCAATGTTTTGGTTGGAAGGAAGGCCGTCGATATTTTCCTTGGAAAAAAGCTCTCAGACAGCACCAAACAAATGTTTGAGGAAATAAAAACTGCTTCAGTTACAACAGACACACTCGGAAATGTACTTGCACATATCATCGCAAGGTTCATTAGAGTAGGTGCATTTACCGTGATGGCAGCCCTTGGTCCCTTGCTATTCGTAGGGGTGCAGACCTGGCTGCTCAACAGGCAAAACAGCCTGATTATGCAACAAAACATAAAAATTGACCGCCAGTCGCAGTTGATCGAATCACAGCGCAGAAACGGACTTATTTTCGAATTGGGTAATGTATTGAATGCCATAACCCAGGAAAAACAAGATCAAAAACGTGAAAGAGACCAGTGGATAGCGGAAAACCCTGGAAAACCATTTCCAAAACATCAGCACATATCTAAACAACTGATCGGTAGAATCGAAGCATTGAGTCGCTCCTTCAAGCCCTACCGTTATCTAAGAGCTGACAATACGCTGAGTAATGAATTGAGTCCTGAAAGAGGACAACTGTTGTTCTCTCTCCTAACCAGTGAGCTGGATGAGGATGACATGGATTCCATCAAAAAGGCATCTATTTTTAAGCAGGCCGACCTGGTGGAAGCCTATCTCTATGACAGAAACTTGTCCAACATCAACCTCAAGGCAGCAGATATGCAAGAAGCTGACCTCCACTCAGCGGATCTGTCTCGATGCTATCTTGAACAAGCGAACCTGTCTAGAGCAGACCTTAGACATGCAGATTTAAGCGGAGCTGACCTGGTTGGAACAAATTTATCATTAGCCAAACTGGCTGACATCAAACTGGATGATGCCCAGGTAGGAAGCAAAACATGGTTTGAAGACCTCAAGGTGATGGAATTCCCACCTAATGACCTTGATGCAGTAATGAGTGTTTACAGGGTGGATGAGGAACCCCATTTTGATGTAAAGGATGGGCATACCTATTACCTGATTAAAAGGAAGGAAGTTCAAACTGATTCCCTGATCAGGGTAGATAGCCTAGAAAAGCCTATGCTTAATCTAGAGAATTAGAAGCCCGATCAAAGGCAGAAAATGCTTAAAAAAGAAAGCACAGGCTGATTTATCGAAGTTCAGCCTGCGTCTAAGTGTTTCTGTCTTATGAATCAAATTGGCAAAAAATATCCTCCCCCATAAAAGTCTAAAACGGTTCTTAACCCTAGACTTTTCCCCCTTGGGAGAGGATGTTAATTAAGCACACGGCATTGAGCGCTGCCAATACCCCCTCAGCAACGATTACTCGAATCAGATTTTTATGGGGGATGCCATCCAACACGAGACTGGTAAGCCTTCCAAATACGACGCCTGATAGGATAAGCGTGGTGATTGTGAACGAAGCAATACGGAAGTCTGAACTAATTATCCCAATTTCGGCAATTATTCCCGCCATCAACATTACAGCCCCGACTCCCCGAATTTCATTGACCAGACCAATATGCATATCCAGATTATTGGCAGGGTCCTCAAAATAGCTTTGTAGGAAAACAGCCTTTGCCGGGTTGATAAGTCTCATGGAACAAGCATAGACCAAGGCTAAGCCAGAAAAGGATAAAACAACTATTTGGAAAATTTCCATGGTACTCTATAGTTTTGGGCACAATGGCCTGTTTGTTAAGACTTGTTATGCACAAAGGTCTCCCATAGATTAGTAAATACATTTCATCTATCTTAAAAAAATCGAGGCGGCTATACTTTTTTTGACCTAATCAAAAAAAATATTACTAACAGATTCTTCCACTCATTTCCTGGATAAAAAGGGCTCTCTACAAAACATGGGTCTTGTGGAGAGCCTTTTTTAATTCCAAGTTTTTTGATTTAGGACAAGGGCTTGGACAAAAACTCCCTCATTGCCTGAGTTGCAGCCTCCGGCGCCCCCAATTGGAAGAAATGGTTCCCATCAATGAACTGAACCCTCCCATTGGCTACAAAATCAGGGGTATTCTCATACTCTTCAGGATGTTGTCCAGGGTCGTTCTTCCCCTGCAAAAACAAGACTGGCATGCTCATTTTTGCAAATAGGAAATTGTGGCGATCCTCAAGCTCTTGCTCCAGGCTAGTGTGGTCAAACTGTCTGGGAGAAGCCTCCGCGATACCCTTGTACTTGATTTCATAATCCAGTCTACGAAGAACTTCCGGGCTGATATCTTTTACGCGATACATACTGGCAGCATAAGCCAAACGAGGGAAACCAGTCCATTTCATCAGGTTGGGAAACCAGGAAGCAGAAAATAGTTTATGTGGTGGTTTGGGATCTCCGTGTGGTTCATTGGCTGACTGCTGCATGCGTACATAGCGCATCACACGCTGTTCCATACCTTCGACATTCAGGAGATGATCAGATATCACTGATCCCCTGTCATGTCCCCCCAGGTTGAAACGATCCACTCCGATGGTATCCAGCAAACTCCCCAAAGAGGCTGCAATGGCTGAGTATCGGTAATCTAGCTCAAGGCGCTTATCGCTTTGGCCATTTCCAAGTGTGTCCACTGCAATGCAATAAAACTGATCGGATAGGTCCCTCATTTGGTTGTGGAAAGTATACCAGCTTTCGGGGAAACCATGCACCATCACAAATGGCTCATTTTCAGGATTTCCAGTAGTAACGAAATGCCAGGTAATGCCGTCTGCATCTACATACCAATGTGTAGCTTCTACCTCGCCAATCATTTCAATCTCACCATGCGCGTTCTCCGCGCCTTGTGGAAGTGACTCTGGATGGGGATAACGCATATCCGAAGTAATGGCTACGTTTTCATGGATTCCATTATCGTGAACATTTGTAAGGCTAAGGTCTTCCTGCGAGATGTACTCCAATCTTGGCAAGGCTTGAGGTGAAAGCATTTTAATCAGCTTCAATAACTCTTTGGGATTATTGATCTTTGTCATAATATTTTCTTGTTAATGTGTTACTGGTTCAAAGGTCTTTGTTAAGACTGGGAAAACTTTTCACCTAGATTAAAAAGCGTGCGACCCCTTCCTTTTTTTATTCCGCTCAATCGAGCTTAGGATCAGTTGGAATACAGCAAGACATGAGGCCACACTTTACATGGGTATAAAAAACTTCTTTTGCAGAAAATGGGTCAATGGAATAGGAAGTGGCTGATCCTTCTGGCTCAGGAATTAGAGTCATTTAGCCCCTGATGCCTTGGATCCTTTGATCAGGACATCAAGCAGGCATAGAATATTGAATGCAAATAACACTCCCTCTGCAATCGCAGCTCGGATTATTGCTGGATGTGGAACGCCATCAATTGTCAGACCCAGTGATCGCCCTAGGATGACACCGCCAAAAATAACCGTCGTAATGACAAATGAAACTAGCCTAAAATCCCACCTGATGGCACCGATAAGGGCTATTATTCCACCAAACAACATAACACCACCTTCAGCTCGAATTTCGTTTGCCAAATCCTTATGGATTGCTAGACTATTGTCAGGATTCTCAAAATACGATTGCAGGAATATAGCGTCAGTGGGATTGATCAATCTCGATGCACAGGCATAAAACAATGCCATGCCTGATAAAGCCAGAACAACGACCTTAAATGTTTTCATTTGTTTTCCTTTGAATAATTATGATCCAAAGGTCTTTGGTGGAAATCAGAAAACTTTTCACCTATCTTAAAAAATGAAAACAGGCTATCTTTTCTTAGACCTGATTACACTGAGGGTCTGTTGGGTAATTCCCAGGAAGGAGGCTACACTGCCAAGGGAAACCCGGTTGTTGAGATTGGGATACATATCCAGGAAAATGCTATATCGGTCAGAAGCAGTTTGAAATTGAAGGAGGTTCAATTTTTGAGAAAAGAGATCCAACATCTTAATGGAAAATTCTAGGGTCACTTGAGTCAGCTTGGGAAATTGCTCACCGAGCTTCAGGAAATCCTTATACTGGATAATCTTCACGCTGCACTCTTCAAGGGACTCCCATTCATACCGCTCCATTTTATCAAAATAAATACTGTTGATAGGGGCAACAAAGTGATCTTCACCAAAGAAGAAATGGGTAATGTCCTTGCCATCCTCCACATAATATATCCGCAACAGACCGGATTCTATAAAAAGTAACCTTTGGGAATACCTGTTTACCCTTTGAATGACTGTTTTCTTGGAAATAATAGCCCTGTCAAATGCCGCATCAATGGTGATACATTCTTCTTCGGTAAATAGATTTTTACTTTTTAGAAATGACAGGAGATCCATGTAATTCGAGTTGTTAACGAAAGAAATATTGCACCATAGTTGCCACGATCACAAATTATTAGCAAACGAAACCTGATCTATGATCCTTTTCAGAAAGGAGAAATAAATGCACTTTCAATGTTACACAAAATAGAATCACAATCATTTAAATCCAACTTTTCAGGAGATAAGGAAATATACTTTGGCCACCAATTAATATTCTCCCATGCAATTCACCATTGAGAGAAAATGAGCTTTTACTTCATCAGCAAAAACCTATTATTTTCATTCAGTGAGCTGCTACCCCATGAAATCCAGAAAAACCATCCTCCTTTCCTCTGGAGCTGTCCAGGATCAAAACGCCCTTGCAAAATCAGGAAGGGTATGCTCATGCAGCGCCCATCGAGGCAACTTCCAGCGATTGAATTCCCTTTCTGATATTTCAGAAGGTAATTAGAGTAGGAAATTGCTAGGTAAAAATAGCCTCAACCTCATAAAATAGAACGGTATACTTCATTTATTGTACCTGTTCAGTACACCTTCCAGTTTGTTCATTCCACCATAGTTCTTAAATCGAAGCACACAAAATCATAGTTCATTGTAATGGATTTCAAACCCATAAGAATGAATAAAATGACCCATCACTTTCTTTTAACCTCCTTAATCCTTTCAGTCTTTCTGTTGTTTTCTTGCGACAAGGAAGATGACATCATAGAAGATATTCACAATATTGAAGACCATCAGGCTGATACACTTACTAGCTCGAGTGGTGTACAATTCGTCCGAACTCCTGATGAGTGTTTTCAAGACCTGCCCGACTGGCCTTATGCCTATCAATATGTTGAAATAGACGGACTGCGTCAAGCCTATGTAGAATCTGGACCAGCCAATGGCGAGCTAGTCTTGTTGATACATGGCCAACCCAGTTGGTCATACCTGTATCGAAGCATGATACCCGTTTTGGCGGATGCAGGTTATAGGGTCATTGCCATGGATCATTTGGGTATGGGGCGTTCTGACAAACCCACTGACCTTGATGAATACAGTTATCTGGGGCATGCCAGTCGAATGGAACAATTCATCCAGGAGCTTGGACTAAGTGACATCAATTTGTTTGTGCAAGACTGGGGAAGTCTCATTGGCCTTAGGGTGGCTGGGCTACATCCCGAATGGTTTTCTTCTATCAGCGTTGGCAATGGCACCCTTCCTGTGTTGCCGTCAGGTACCCAGCCTATAGCCCCCATTGCAAACCCCAATGTCATGGAAGACCTCGCTTTTCCATTTGCTAATTTCCCTCCACAACAGACTCCCTTCTATGACAGTTGTGAATTGATCGTTAGCTCAGGTACAGAAGATTTTGAGGCTTGGGCCAACTATGCCATGAAGGGCTCATCTTTCAAAGCCTCTGAAGTCCTAGAAGCCCTGACCTGGTTTGACCTTCCGACTGACGAAGAGGCTGCCTATGATGCACCATTTCCAAGTAGGGCATACATGGCTGGAGCACGTAAATTCCCCTCCTTGGTCAATGAATTGGCAGGTATAAACGAAAAAGCCTGGGCAGGACTTAGCTCTTACGAAAAACCTTTCCTCACGATATGGGGAGCCAATGATGCTGGCAGCCTGGGCGCCTGTGAAACACAACAAAATTTGATTGTCAATGTACCTGGTGCAGCAGGAAAACCCCATGTAAGGCTAGATGAAGCCGGACATTTCCTACAGGATGATCAAGGCGTCGAAATAGCCAATCGCCTCATAGATTTCTATGCGACGGATTGGGATATTGTAGGCTTGGATTCTTGTGAGAATTTCGATAGCCCCATTCAGAATGAGGCCAGAACGCAGTTCCTGGCTCCTCCCGCTGATTTAAGAAATTTCAGGTATGGTGAAGTCATGCCAGTATTTGAATGTACAGGGGGATTTATCACTGAAGTGTATGCTACGCTCTCTTTCAACGACTGCCCAGAAATGGACTGGTATGCATTGGATGGAGAAGACCTAAAAAACCAGATGGGAGCTGTGGAATTGAAATTAAATGGACCCAGGCATTTCCTCATGAACCAGCTTTCAGGTGGCTCCTCTGGGGGTAGTACGGGTTTTGAAAAAATAGCTACTTTTGGAAACCTGCAAATGCAGTTAGCTGCGCAAATTAGTGGGAATCCTGATGAGAGCCTTTACACAGAAAATGAGGTTCAGCGCAGCACTACCTTTGTTTACAAAGCTGGAAATGAGGTTTACAAGCTCATCAATCCACAAGGAGAAGAATACGTCATGCAATCCTACAGCAGAATTATAAACCCCAACTTGGCGATTGAAGACCTGTCTACCCTAGGCACAAGCCTTAACCTACCCGCAGGTTGGACATACAAAACAGAAATCTTAACCTCAGATTTGAGTTTAACAGCCAATGGGATCGCATATGTAATTCAAGATGATTTGGAAAATTCTTATCAGAAAGTTGACAATTAAGTCTTAACCTGTAGAAATTTTCTAAATTAAAATAAATAGGTGGGGATACTGACTTTGGCCCTAACATTCAAGGAGGTACTTTTTTAAACAGCTTATGAAAGTACCTCCACTAAATTGAAAAGTGATTCAAGTTTGAAGCGAAACATAAATATCATATTGCCCATTGTCCTTGCGATTTTACTTCCAGGACTTAGTTTGTACGCCCATGCACAGTCAAGTACTCCCAATAATTTTGGTTTTTACACAACTTGGTTGTTGACCTCCATCTTTTTCTATAATCAATGGTATTTGCTGTGGCATTTATGGGACATCAGGCAGAAATACCAAGACCGAAAATTTTTATTTAAACTGGCCGCTTTTTGTTTAGGGCTAATCCTAAGCCTTGTATGCATCAGCTATGCAATCCAAGAATTTCAATTCAACCATTCTGTGAGGTTTATTTTTACCTTATTTTTATGTCTAGCCATCCAATTTGCCCTTAAGACTCAAGAGAGTTTGTCTCAATTACAATTGGAGAAAGAACAAATACAGACTGAAAATTATAAAGCACAATTAAAGGTTCTACATGCCAAAATTGACCCTCACTTTCTGTTTAATTCTCTGAATACCCTGCGCTCAATGGTCCGGCAAAAGCATGGGAACTCTGAAAAGTTTATCCTCAGCTTGGCGGACTTTTACAGGCAGACACTCAAGTACAACGAAAATACAAAGCTACGGCTATCCGAGGAATTAACTGTGCTGGAATCCTACCTGTTTTTGATGAAAAGCAGATATGAGGAAGCTGTAAATGTGAATATAAACATTGAGAAGACCCTCCTTTCCTTTTTCCTACCGACCCTTGCCCTCCAGGTAATAGTTGAAAATTGTTTCAAGCACAACAGCATGACTTCCAAAATGCAATTACTGATCGACATAAGTAGTACAGATGATGGGTATATCGAAGTCAAAAACAACATTCAACCTAAATTTGGAACCGTGGAATCTACAGGATATGGCCTGGATTTATTGGTCAAAAGATATGAGCTAATGGGGGTGTCCAATGGTATCGTAATCGAAGAAACCCCTGATGAGTTTTGCGTCAAATTAAAATTAATCAACTAGATGAATGTACTGATTGTTGAAGACGAAGCACACACTGCCGAACTCTTAAAGGAAATCATAGAGCAGGACAGTGAATTCATGGTACTCGATAAGTTGGAATCCATTGTCGAAACGGTTCATTACCTCAGTAAGTATCAACAAAATTTAGACCTGCTCTTCTTTGACATCCAATTGGCTGATGGGCAAAGTTTTGAAATATTCAAACACATTGATGTAGAGGTGCCAATAATATTCTGTACTGCCTATGATGAATATACCTTGCAAGCCATCAAAAACAACGGCATTGATTACCTCCTCAAACCATTTAAAGAAGAGGAAATCCATCAGGCCCTTCAGAAATACAAAAGGCTTCTCAACAAGCTCAATACAAAGAACCAATCACCCGTTCATTTTGAGTCAAAAGAAAAACAATCCTACCAGAAGAGCTTTCTAGCCCGTTTCAGAGAAAAAACCGTTATAAAAAGGATAGAAGAAATCGCGCTATTTAGTGTAGAAAACGAAATGGTCTACCTTTATGGCAACAAAGGGGAAAAATTTCAGCTTTTCAAAAAATTAGAATACATCGAATCAGTCTGCGATCCCAACTTATTTTATCGAATCAATCGCCAAATGCTGGTCAACCGAGAGGCGATCTTATCCTTTGAACCCTACTTCAATCGAAAAATAATTCTCCAACTCAACATTGAAACGGCCGATCAACCCATCGTAAGCCGATTAAAAGTCAGTCCCTTTAAGGATTGGCTGGAACAATGACTAGAAATGGCCATGATACACATTTACCCAAAAGGTCATCTGTTCATTTCAAGGATGATTGCACACAGGTCAGACCAAGAATAGATTCTTTTCAATCCCTCCTGGTTCAATACACCTTTTGTCTTGTTCAATTCACTTTAATTACTCCTATCGTCAACTGATAATTTCGTAATTATTAGGGTGTACAGTTGAATAACCACACGCTAAAACCATTAAAAATGAAAAGAAATTTTTTGTTGTTAGCCTCTCTGCTCCTCCTGAGCAATCTGGTTCATGCCCAAAGGGGTAGAAACGGGCTCGAAGCCAATCAAAACCAAAAAGCAATGGCCACAAACGAAGCACAATTGGAGAGAGATATGCAGGAATTGGCTGCATATAAGGCAAAGTTGAACCAATTTGAAGAGGCCTTTGCTGTAAAAAATGTTGCCAAGATTGCGATTTTGAAAAAAGAATTGGAAGCTGACATGAAGCGAGAAATTGAGCAAAGCGAAATGAAAATTGCTCAAGACAAAAAGGAATTATCCCAAAGCAAGGCTGAGGCCGCCGCCTCAGGCAGAGAATCCACAAGGAGCCGTGTTGACCGCAGAGTACCAGATAACGATCGAAAAGATGGACGTGATGTAAGAGACGATCGCCGCGATAGGAAAGACGATCAGAGGGATGCGGTGGATGACAGGAATGACCTGGAGCGACAAATCGCCCGAACCAACCGCCAAAAACAAATTTATTCTAGCCTGCAGGCCATGACTTTTTCATTCGAGCCTGCCGCTTACGAGAAGGCTGTCGCAAAAAAAGTCCTTTTCAATGAATTTGCCACCAGCATGGAACAGGATATTGCGGCCACCAAAGCAGAAATTGCTGAAGATAAAAGGGAAGCAGCAGAAGACAGAAGAGAACGTAGGGAAGATAGACGAGAAAGAGGTGAGAAACGCAGAAACAGAAACTGGTAAGGCTATCACGGCCCATTGAATTGAGATCAGCTACTATTTGACCAGCTCAAAACTTTCAGGTTTTCGACTAGCCATAACAGTCAGTAAAGGCTGGTAGAGTAAACAATTGACTTGATCAAGGGAATAAATTGAGGGCTAAAGTTAGGCCGCGGCCTTTATAATAGGGGGTAGCGCGTATTCAAAGAGGCTGTTAGGCTGGATTTGTAGAATCTGTTATGGTGTATTTAGTCCATTACATTGACAAGTCCAATTCTAGCAGCCTCTAAGGCTTTTTCCAGGCCTTCCTGACCCTGATCGCACCAAGGGGGTCTGCTAAAACATCTTGTGAATACTTTGGCCAGTTTGTGAAAATTTTCCAGTATCAAATGCCTACCCTGAATTTCTCCATTCAGCGATTTTTGGAAAAAAACCTTAGTACTTTTTTGGGCTTGCAAACTTTTTTAAATCGGACTCACTCCATTGGCTTGAAAGTATGGTCAAAAAAAAGGCAAAAATCATCTCGACTTTTGCCTTTGCATAAACTACATCTAACCTAAAACTAACTATGAACCTTTTAAAGTCCTGGCCATCTCACATTCTACTCATCATTGATAACCAGGCAATTTCTTTGCAGACAACAAACTTGTTTCAAACAATCAACTTTCTGATCATTCTGACATTTTTTAAATTCGTTTAATTTGCCCGCACGTTTCAATTAAATCAAAGTCCGTGCCGAATTTGATTTAATCCTGAATTTTACAGGCAGAATGAAGTTTTATGGCTTAATCTGTCAATTTTCTGCTTTACTCCGCCATTTTCCAGGTTCAATCGGATGAAATTTTTTCCCTGGTACTCCTGTACTTCCTTGTGTCTCAAATCATTTAAACTAAATATCAATGCTTATGAGACATCTTAGCTGGTCAGTTTTATTGATCCTGGTAGCATTTTCAGCTACTTCCTGTAAATCGTCATGGGAAAATATGGCTTTCGCCTTTAAGCCGGCGGAAAAACAGATTCAGACCACACTTACCCCACATGCGGACAAGTACAAAAAAGGGGAGCCCGTAATGGTCTCTTTCACCGTCAGCAATTTTGGAGAGAAAGCCGTACGTGTCTGTCGCTGGAATTCTCCACTGGAAGGAAGCTATGCAGATGATTTCCTGTTGATCGAGCGGAAAAAAAAGGTGGCCGAATTCAAAGGAGAAACCAAGGCAAGAAAACAGTCATTTTTCAAGTCCTTTGTTAGCCTGAAGCCGGGAGAATCCATCACCCAGACCATTGACCTGAGTGAAGCCTATGATTTGGAGAAAAAAGGTACCTACAGCATTTCCTTTGAAGGAGATGCCTACAACCGACTCCCTGATTCAGAGCCGATAGAAATTAAGATCAAGTAGGAGCAATGATTACTTGTACCCCTTTGGAGGGTCTTTCTCTGGGAGAGACAGCGAGCCTGGAATGCCCAAAAGGGGAAATTCCTTCCTAAGGGGGTACCATTGAAAATCTTCCGGCAAGTAAATTCTTCTTAGGTCTTCATGGCCTTCGAATTGAATACCTACCATGTCAAATGCCTCTCTTTCCATCCAATCAGCAGACTTCCAGATTCCTGTAATGCTCGCAATCTTGGGTTCCTCTTCCTCTACAAAGGCAGAAATTCTTAGGCGCTGGCCATTGGCATGGCTCACTATGTTGTATGACAGTTCGAATCTTTTTTCGTCTGTGTAATGGTCAGAGGCAGTGATATCAACGAGGTAGTTGAATCCAAATTCTTGTTTGAGCACCATCAAGACTTGAACAATTTGCTCAGCTTTGATCTCGATTGTCATTTCTCCGGCATGGCCACGCACCTCAATGATGAAATCCTGGATGGTACTGCCTTCGATTTTCTCTAAAAATGTATTTTTCTGCTCTGCCATTTGATTTGCAAAATTCGTTGTCTCTGGAGCTTTGATGCAATATTAACAAACTCTGACCAAACTTGGTTTGCCAAAGGGCTCTTTTTTCAAAAAGATCGGTTCCAACTCTCTGGATCCTGTTGCCAAGCCCTTATGGCTTCAAAATCGCTTTCTTTCAGATAACCGATTTTTTTAGCCACTTCCATGACTTCCTGCAAGGTAGTCAAGGGTGAAAAGGACGTTCCAGTAGATATAAATGCCTGATTGCTATGGGGAAAACCATAAGAAAAAATGGAAAGCGTCCCCAGAATTTCTAAACCTTCGTCCTGAAGGGCTTGCACTGCATGAACGCTGCTTCTACCGGTAGAGATCAAGTCTTCAATCACCACATATTTTGTAGCAACTTCGCGATCTCCTTCTATCAGGTTTTGCATTCCATGCCCCTTGGCCTTGGAGCGCACATAAAGCATGGGGAATCCCAATTCCTGTGCGACAAGGGCTCCCTGAGCGATGGCTCCAGTAGCTACCCCTGCAATCCCTTCAGTTTCAGGATATTTTTTACGCACTTTTTCTACAAAGGCATCCCGAATATAGGTTCTTACCTCAGGGTATGAAAGTGTCAATCTGTTGTCGCAGTAAATGGGCGATTGCCAACCAGAACTCCATTTAAATGGGTCGTCCAAGTTGAATTTTACAGCTTTGATTTTAAGCAAATACTCTGCTATTTTGTGGCTTTCCACAGGCATGTCTTTTCTCTTTTCGAGCAGCAAAAGTATGAAAATTTTCGCATTAAATCTTTGTTTAAGCTTTGAAGTCATTGATCAGAAAAAGAACTATGAGTTTCCCAGGATTACTTTTGAGGAATTGATGGGTCATCTGTTCAAGGGAGGCGAACTTGAAGGGAAGATATATTATGTAGATGCGGCCAATGAAGAAAATATCCTTCAACATGTCTTTGACCTTCAGACCAATGATGTTTTTAGAGATTTTGATGTCAATGTGATCTTTCAATTCAAAAGCGAAAGTCAACTTGAGGATTTCACCTTCGATTTCAAGGATATGTTTAGACAAACTGATGCAGCGGGTGGCCTTGTTATCAATGAAAAAGGTGAATATCTCTGCATTCTAAACAGGAATAAATGGACCCTTCCCAAGGGAGGTGTAGAATGGCTAGAACCTGTCGATGAAGCTGCGGTCAGAGAGGTAAAAGAAGAAACAGGGCTGGAAGAGGTAAAAATTCTACATCCATTCCAAAAAACCTTCCATACATTTAGAAGAAAGAGAAAATGGGTCTTGAAAACCACTCACTGGTATAACATGGAAGCATCTTCAGACTCATCACTGACTCCACAGGCAGAAGAAGATATAGAAGACGTAAAATGGGTTTCAAAAGAGGAATGGATCAAACTATCCCAGCAAAGCTACCCTTTAATCAGACATTTATTTGAGGCTGAATTCGCTAAAAGCTTAACCTCCTGATATATTTTCCTAATTTTGCGTTCCAAACATTGATCCCATACTATTTGAAGCAATTCTACCTATTACTTTCATCGCTTATCTATGATTAAAATGGAAAAGGTAATTCTTGTCCTTTGGCTACAGATATTGTTTGGTTTACAAATTGCTCAAGCTCAAGTTTCTTATTGGCAAAAATACCTTGGAGGAGAAGCCCTAGATCAGGGACAAAGGCTCAAGGTATTGGAGGATGGAACCTTACTCATGGGAGGTACTACCTATTCTACCAAGTATCTGGTAGATAAGAATCATGGGGATTCGGATATACTGGTCTTGAAATTGTCTACACAGGGTACTATTTTCTGGAAATCCATCCTAGGAGGTACCAAAGAAGAGCATCTCAATGACCTCATCCAGACCTCAGACAAAGGTTACCTACTCATGGGGAGAAGTGCCTCAGATGATGGCGATGTAGAAAAAAATAGAGGCTACAATGACATCTGGATTGTAAAACTAGACCCAGATGGCCAAATCCAATGGACGCAAAGTTTCGGAGGGTACAACGACGAACAGGCCATGGCTGGGATAGAGCTTTCAAATGGAGACTTTTTGGTAGCCGGGGAAGCCAGTTCTCACAACATGTCCTACCATCGTCCTCACCATGAGGGACTTGATGGATGGATCGCGAGGCTATCCCCTGATGGTACTGTACTATGGGAAAAACAGTATGGAGGAAATGGTAACGAACAAATCAGGGCACTCTATCAGCTAAGTGAAGAGAAATTTCTGGCTATTGGATCTACGGATTCTTATGATGGAGACCTTAGCGACAATAGAGGTAAGAAAGATGTATGGTTTTTCTATATAGATGGGGAAGGCGAAATCATTGAGAGCTACACCTTTGGTGGCAAGGAAAATGACATCGCCAATTCCGTCCAAATGGACAATAGAGGTAATTTCATATTGGTAGGTACGACTTTTTCCACTGATGGAGACATCTCATTCCAGAGAGGGGATGGAGATGCCTGGATCTTTAAGGTAAGCCCAAGGGGTCAACTGCTTTGGAGCAAGACCTATGGGGGGCGACTTTCAGAAGGTTTTATGGACATTCAGCCCACCCAGGACAGGGGATACATCCTCTGCGGATTGACTAAGTCAAGGACAGGTGAAGGAGATATCGAATACAATTCAGGTTATTATGAGGGTTGGGTGTTCAAATGCGATGTAGATGGAAATAAAATCTGGTCAAGGACCATCGGTTACCAAGGCAAAGATGTCCTGAACTCTATCGTCGAAGTGCCTCGAGGAGGCTATCTCTGTTTTGGCTATGCTACTCAGGGAAGAGACGGATACATCCTCCCCGAGCATAAAGGTGGAGCAGATTTTTGGCTGTGCAACATGAGCGATCCCGAAAGACAGGGGGTAAAACCTTATGTTACCCCTCCAGTACTGGTCGGTAATATCCTTGACAGAAGCAATAACGATCCGGTCCAGGCTACCATCACTCTCACAGAGAATAAATCACTGGATTCTCTTGGAAGCGCCCAAAGTAAGGGGGAGGATGGAGGCTTTGCCATGATCATGCCTACCTATGGCCTTGTCAGTATCAATGTTCTTGGTGAAGGATATATGTTCTATGGGAGAAATTACCTCATGGATACAGTGATCGACAGGACTACGATTCAGCAGGAAATTCTCCTTGACCCCATCCGAGTAGGAGCCAAACTAATCCTTAAAAATACCTATTTCAAAACGGGCAAATGGGATCTGCTTGAAAACTCTTTCGCTGAGCTTCAGCGTGTGAAAAAATTCCTACAACTCAACCCAAGGGTCAAAGTCCAGATCAGCGGTCATACGGACAATACCGGCAACAGAAGTTCCAAGGAGGAATTGTCCCTCAATCGTGCCAACTCAGTTAAAGATTATCTCATTCGACAAGGAATACCGGCTTATCAGATGAGGGTAAAAGGTTTTGGAATGTACAAGCCCATTGCCTCCAATAAAACGGCTGCGGGAAGGGCTAAAAATAGAAGGGTAGAAATAGAAGTGATTCAGAAGTAAATAAGGCCAACCACTTCTAATTCAATTAACTAAAGGGTATCTATGAACTCATGGAAGCCCTTTTTTCCTTGTAGCCACTCCAAGGCGATGACTGCTCCCAAGGCAAAACCCCTGCGATTGTGGGCATGATGCTCTATGCTTAGGGTATCAATATCAGAGGTGTAGGCAACCTTATGGCGTCCGATGATTTCGCCCGATCTGATGAAGCCAACTGACAACTCTTCGTCCTTTGGTGCGCGGTTTCGAAGATCTTCGCCTGCCACGCTCTCCTTTCTGTCGATCCTTTCGATCAAATCTCTTGCAAGGGTAAAGGCCGTCCCACTAGGTCCGTCAGCCTTATAGCGATGGTGTTGTTCCTCTATAAAGGGATCGTATTGATCGTAGCGGTTCATCAACTCTGCCAGCCTTCTGTTCAATTTGAAAAGGAGATTTACCCCAACAGAGAAATTTGACGCATATAAAAAAGCTCCATCTTCTCCACTCACAAGATCTTGATAGCTTTGGATACGCTCATACCAGCCTGTGGTTCCACTCACCAAAGGCAGTTTTTGTCCCATTACAGCATGTATATTTCTGTCAAAGCTCTCCGGATGGGTAAATTCAATGATCCCATCGCAATTGTCAGGCGTCAGTTTCTTTAGATCATCCCAGTTGTCCTGGTCAAGCTTGGCGACAATCCTGTGCCCACGCTCAAGGGCTTCTTTCTCAACGGCTTTGCCCATTCGTCCATATCCCAGGAGTGCGATCTTTAGCATAAATCAAATTTTTGTTTTTCTTATCAAAGCTGAAAGTAAGCCCTACACCTACAGAAGTAGTAGGCGCTGCAATAACAGACGGCCCCATCTTGAGACTCAGTTCATCTGATACATCGAAATCTTTCAAGTGAGCATCCACATAGGCTTCTACTGCGCTGATTCCATGCCAGGCAATCATGATTAAAATGGCTTGATCTCTTCTTTGCCTCCAGCTTTCCCTTTGCCTTCTCAATCCTTCTCCATCCCCTAATCCTTCTGCTGCGGTTGGAATTTCACATACATTCTGGGGTTCTGAACAGAAGAAGGCTCTTTGAAATAAGGTATATCTTGATTGTGTGTAGGCCAACCAACCTCCTACGGCGCCATACCCCAGATAGAAAATCGGCACCTTCCAACCTGACCTGTTGTAGACTTGCCCCAATCCTGGAAACATCAACGCACGTTGCCAAGATACATCTGGATCAGGAGTATCCGTCCATGGAGAAGGTAAAAAGCCCTTGGGTACGGGGACATTGATATCCTCTCTCCATGGGAACTTGAGTTTCAGCTTGGTAGCTTTCTCAGTCTCAAAAATTTCAGGAGCATATTTTTTTATGGAAATGCTTTTCTTTCCCTTTTTTGATGGAAAAATCTCCTTCACTGAAGAATCATTCCTAGCCGTAATCTCCGGCTGGACGCTGAGGCTGTCTACCTGTGCAAAAAGCATTTGCTGCAGCCCAAATAACATCACGCAAAATAATATTCTACCCATCACATGCTAATTGGATGATTTGCATGAATCAAAGTGGCTACAAAGGTGGAAGTCGTTGGTCAAATATCCAAAATTTCCAAAATCCTGTTCAGGTCGTCCGTACTGGCGAAAGAAATGGAAATCTCGCCTTTGCCATCCGGATTTTGCTTGAGCTTTACTTTATTACCAAACTTTTCTTCGAGTTTGTTCGATAGGTCATTGATCAGAATGCTGTTTTGGCTAATGGGTGTCGGTTCTGGGACAGGCTTACTTAGCTTGGCCTTTTCACTTTCTACCCAGGACTGGATTTTGGTAATAGACCACTTTTGGTCTTCGATATTCTGAAGCAGGCTACTTTGGAGCATCACATCGGGCAAGCTCTTTATCGCACTTGCAGCCAATTCGGTATGGCGTACGGAATAGGACTGGTCAACTACAATTTCATAGAGTCTCTTGGCAATTTCCTTATTGGCGAAATTTTTCAAGGCCTTAGCGTGTCCCATGCTGATAAGCCCCTTTTTCAAGCCTACCTGAATGGTCTCCCCCATCTTTAAGAGAGACAGAAAATTGGTAACTGTGGACCTCTTTTTGCCCACCTTGTCTGCAACATCTTCCTGTGTAAGTTTCATTTCCACAATAAGGCGGCTGTAAGATTCAGCCACCTCAATGGGGTTTAGATCCTCACGTTGTATGTTTTCTATCAAGGCCATTTCGAGCATTTGCTCATCATTGGCCTCGCGGATATATGCTGGAATGGTTTTTTGTTTGGCCTTCTTGGAAGCCCTTAGACGTCTCTCACCAGAAATCAGCTCATAGCGGTACTCTCCTTTGCCTTTGGGCATTCTGCGGACAGTGATAGGCTGAATCACTCCGTGCTCTCTGATAGAGGCAGCCAGTTCCTCCAATGCATCCTCGTCAAATTCAATTCTTGGCTGGTAGGTATTCCTTTCAATTTCTGAAACAGGCAGGTGGTGGAACTCTACAGGTGATGATTTGTCGCCTGACTTTCTATCTGAAGTAATGCTGGTGTCTGGAATGATGGCTCCAATGCCCTTACCCAATCCCGATTTTCTTGCCATAATCTGATGCTTGAGAATATATTAATGAGGACTAGCCCAATATTGCTTGTGGCTATTCTTTTCTGTTTAAAAATTTTTGAACCTGATAATAGAAATGATTCACCAACAAAATACAATTTTTTTATCAAGTCACTCTCCTCTCTTGTGGAAAAGCAAAACTTGGAGAATGTTCAGATTTAGAATCTGCCTTTTTCTGGCTGAGCTTGGAAAGGAGCTACCCTTTCCTCCGGGAGTTAAGGTGTGTACATCCGTTTTGGTGGAAGTTTAGCTGCTTGGAAACAGGATTTTTTTGCCTCTTTTTATTGCCATTCTGTTAACACTAAACTGCTGCTACCACCCTGTCAGGGTTATAACCCTGACAGGGTGGTAGTAAAAAGGCAGATTAATAATCAATTCGCAACGTCAATCGCTAGTTAGCTTGTAAATTGAAGTTTCAGGGAAACACCCTAAACCATTTAGGCTTTATTTCAAGCCTAAGCCATACCAAAATAATAAAAAGCCAGGCCATAAGGTATTAGAATAGACCCTCTGATCAGTTAATGATAAATCTTAAACCGCTTCATTAATCCAGCACTTTCTTCATTTTTTCTTTAAATTTCTGCAAATGAATTTCCATGTTTTCAGAACTACTACTTCGCCAATTGTCCGAGCCTGAAGTTTTTAGACGGGGGATGAATTATTATCGAGAGGGGAGGTTAAGGAAATTGATCAAGATTGAACAGGTCTATCAGGCAGAAATCCTGGGAAGCCAAAATTACTTCACGCAAATCCTTTTTGAAGGCGGTGAATTCCAGGGCTATTGTACCTGTCCATATTCTGAAAACAAATGGTGTAAGCATCTGGTAGCCACAGCTTTGGGCATAAATGATGAGGCCTATGAGGAAATTCCCAACCAATCCATTGCCCTGGAACCTCTAAGTGGCTTCATGTCAAAATATGTTAAAACGGCAGAAAAGTTCCATCTTTTTGGTTTCGTAGAACAAATGATGGCCAAAAACCCTCATCTCCAGGCAGAATTTCTTCGCTACCAGAGGTCCTGGCCAGGACCTCTGGTAGATATCCCTACCCTATCCACAAAATGGCTCGAAATCATTGAAAATGAGGAGCTGGAATTCGAGCATGAAATTGATATACACTGTTCCCTCCCATTAATGGAAGCCATAGAATTTGGAAGGTATGATACCGCAGGCCAATACTGGCTCACCGCTTACGAAACTTACTTAAAAGCCGGTTCTAACAAATCAAGGCTTCGAGCAGAAGGCCTGGGCTCTCTGATGGCGACCCAGTTGGAAGATGTACTTCGTGAAGCAATCAGCCCAACATCTGTAAGCAAGAGGCTGATAGAGTTGCTCTTCTTCAGATGGGGATATTGGCAACAACATGGCCCACCCTACTATCAATGGAGCCAGGTAGCTTGGTTGTTGGAATTGTTATGCGCAGATATGGTCACTGCCCAATTCACCAAACATAAACTTGAAGCCTTTGGTTTAGATGATCCATTCCTAATTCCTGTTAAAGAAAAAATTGAGGAGATTCTGGGTTAGGGGAAACCATTCATCACAACATCTGCCATGGTCTACGAAATCGAAGGAGAGTTGAAACTGGTTGGCGGAAACTCCATCATTGAATTGCCGCTGGAAATTGGTCAAAACTTTCATTCGAAAGCTCACAAAAGGCTATTATGCACCATCGGAGAACACCCTGTTCATTTGGCCCTTAACAGAAGAAAAGAAGGAAGTTTCTACATTCGTATAGGAAAAAAGCACCTCAAAGCCGCCAATCAGGAGCGAGAAGGGAAGATTTCCTTCAGGCTTGAACCTGATAATTCCACCAACCAATTTGAAGAATCCGAGGTACTTCAAGAGGTATTGATGACAGATCCAGAAGCTCTGGAAATATGGAATTCATTCACGCCAGGAAGAAAACGAAGTTTTATCGCTTACATTACTTCGGTGAAATCTACAGACCTCAGGATAGAGCGTGCCCTAAAGATCACAGAATGTTTCAAAATGGGCATTACAAATCCTAGAGAAGTGGCAAAAATCAAGTTATAGGCAAAAATCATTTTGCCTTTGTTAAGGAATCTTCAAACAACCGAGTCTCATAGATACCTCTGAATAATCAGGGGAGACAATTATCAAACTCAATATGTTATTATGAGACTCACAATTCTAATTATCGCACTTATTTTCTCTAACCTTAGCTATGGCCAAGATGTTGTAGCTGGTTACATGGAAGGCAAAAAAATGGTCCTTAAACTGGATGAAAGGAAGGTCGCTGGCATCCTTTTAAGCAATTCTTATGAAGAAAAAGTCTATAACCAGCGAGCCAAAATCATGAAAACAGAAGATGGGCAGTATGCATTGGTGGCATACGGTTATAACAAGGAAAAGAATTCCAGGTCTGCCGGATTTTACCTTCAACTAGAAGACAACAAGTTTATTATCTCTGCCAGAAAGGCGGGGGGTGAAATCCATACCTGTAAAGGAGTAAATTGTTCCGAATGCAGTTATTTCATTGGATGTGACTGCAACAGGGCAGGAGATGAAACACGAAAATCTCATTGCGACCATACAGTTGTCTATACCAAAGCTACATTTAAGCAAATTGGATATGCTTTTGGCAGATAAGTTTATCTAAATAAAAAATAGCCCTTGATTCAACTCAAGGGCTACTTTTATTTGGGGTCTACCTTAGAAGCAATCCTCCTGAAAAGCCAAGGCATATACCTCTTGAAGTAGACCATCATGATTTCCTTTCCACCGATGTTTGCTTCCGGCTTTTTTTGGTAGATGGCTTTCAGCATCCTCTTGGCGCAGTCCTCAGGAGCCATTCCTTCGTCCAGCCCTTTGTCCATGCTTTCTTGTGGACTTCCATCTTTTTGTAAGGCATGAAGAGAGATATTGGTTCTAATCCTACCCGGATTGATCACACTAACTTGAATATTCTTATCCGCCAATTCAAAACCAAGGGTCTCAAAAAATCCATGTAAGGCATGCTTGGTTGCTGAATAGGCCGACCTCAATGGAAACCCAAACTTCCCTGTAATGCTGCTTACCGCAACTACCTGTCCCCCACCCTGCTCGATCATCCCTGGTAACACTGCCTTGGTCAAAGCCACCTGCCCAAAGTAATTTACCTCAAATATCTTCCTATCTACTTCCAATGGCGTTTCATGAGCCAGAGATCTTTGAGATATGCCCCCATTATTGATCAAAATATCTACCCTGCCCGCCTGAGTCGCTGCCTGTTGAATACCTTCAATATCTGTCAAATCCAAAGGAAGAATACGCACCTTCTCTTTGTTTTCCCCACAATTCTCTCGAACCCGTTCCAATTCATTCACCCTCCTTGCAGAAGCGATCACTTCGGCTCCTTCATGGACAAACTCATACAAAAGTGCCTCTCCAATCCCTGAAGAGGCACCCGTTATCCAGACTATTTTATTTGCAAACTTCATTGGGACAAATATAGCAAGTCCAAAATTGAGAACGCAGGTAATGGGGAAATTTTCTCTTTTCGGAAGGTCTTATTTCGTTTACTTTTCCTTCAAAATTGCCCCCTCAGGGAGTTTAAAGGTATTTTCATCAGGAATAATGAAAGCCAGGTTGCTAAGATCAGCCTCACCTATCTTGTCTCCAAACTCACCATCCTTCCAATTGCGAAAAGCCCACTTGGTTGGGATCGTAACCCCACCGATTTCCCTAAACTCATCATAAACGATGGCATGTGGGTTCTTTTCTGCATCTTCCTGACTTCGGGAATATGTCACTATATATACAAGAGCTTTCAACAAATCTGTCTCAGGATCTTTAAAAACCTTATACCAATCATCTGGTGCGTCCCCAGTTCCGGCTGAAAAGCTCAGTTTTTCAACCTGATATTTTTTTCCGTTTAGTGGAAGGGAATCATGCGAAGCCAACTGGGTTCCTGGGTCGTTTAGCTTGAATGGAACCGCCAGAAAGTAAGGCCATGTCAGTACATCAAATCTGGGATTTTTGTAAGCAGCATCTTCCGGAAAGAGGTACGTTTTGTCTTCCAGATAATACATTTCTGCTCCATCCTTGGTTTTAATCGAAATTCTTCCAAAATCAGGTTCCATCAGAATCTTGGCGTTGAGGCGCTCTTGCCCTCCAAAGAATAATTGGAAGTCAAAACTCAAGGCTTGCTTTTCATTCCATCCACTTAGGTTATGTGCTGCTTCTATTTTTTTCGAAAAACTCAGCACTTTGGAATCTACAGTTTTCTTTTCACTGTTTTCATAGGGGGTCGCACAGGAAAACATGAGCAACAATGGGGGAAGAAGAAAAAGAATGGATCGTGTCATAATTCGCTTTACTTATTATTTAGCGCAAAACACTACCCTTTAATATTTTGATTTTGCCAAGTAAAAGACAAATACACGCTAATTGTATTGGGAACTCTTAAATATCTTCGATAATAGCACAATTAGCTGCCTTCCTGGCAGGACTCCCATCAAGCCAACTGACAAAGGCACAAGCTAAAAATTCAAAAAACTGACAATATGACATTATGGCAGGAAATAGCCCCAAATTTCTTTTGGTGGCATCATGATTGATTATTCGTGAATGGAAATTGTTTCAACAATACCTATTTCCGGCACCAAACATTGAACAATATGAGCCAAAACAATAATCCAGAAGACATTTTCCAGAATTTCAGAGAAGGCCTGAATGAGTTTGGAAAAAAAGTTGGATCCTTTGTAGAAGATGTAATGAGTGGAGAGCCACTCCGCAATGAGGGAGATGTCCGCATAAGGACAGATATTTACCAAGATGGTGATTTCTACGTGATAGAACTAGAATTACCGGGGATGAGTAAGGCCGAAGTTTCCATTCAAATTCATGATGGAGTTCTTCAGGTAAAAGGAAACAAAAAAGCCGTTTCCGGTTCCGAGTCATTTAGATATGAGCGTTCGGAAAGACAATTTGGGCCTTTCATCAAGACATTTACCCTTCCAGTAGATGTAGAACTTGAAAACATCAAGGCTAAATACGAGTCCGGAGTTTTGGCCATCAAATTCCCAAGACCAAGACCTGTAGCACAGGAATCTTTTGACAATGAAGACGATGGAACTTCTATCAATATTGACTGATTTTCAACAATTTTTAAAACAAAAACTAAAGCTTAGCATACAACAATGAGTAAGATTATTGGAATAGACCTGGGAACGACCAACTCTGTGGTTTCAGTAATGGAGGGGAATGAACCAGTAGTAATTGTGAACTCTGAAGGTAAAAGAACTACACCTTCTGTAGTAGCATTTACTAAAGACGGAGACCGCATCGTTGGTGAACAGGCAAAACGCCAGGCACTTGCAAATCCCACCAAAACCCTACGTTCCATCAAGCGTTTTATGGGACATACTTACGACGAAGTAAAGGGGGAGCTTAATGAAATTTCATATAAGATCGTAAAAAATCCTAACGGACTTGCCGTCGCACAGGTTGACGATCGCACTTTCACTCCTCAGGAAATTTCAGCCATGGTTCTTCAAAAAATGAAGAAAACAGCTGAAGATTACCTGGGATATGAAGTAAAAGAGGCTGTAATCACAGTACCTGCATACTTCAACGACTCTCAACGTAACGCAACCAAAGAGGCAGGTGAGATCGCTGGCCTTACTGTAAAGAGGATCATCAATGAGCCAACTGCTGCTGCATTGGCATACGGTCTTGATAAGCAAGATAAAAGCGTTAAAATCGCCGTATTTGACTTGGGTGGTGGTACATTCGATATCTCTATCCTCGAATTGGGCGACGGTGTATTCGAAGTACTTTCGACCAATGGTGATACCCACTTGGGTGGTGATGACTTCGACAATGTGATCATCAACTGGTTGGCAGATGAGGTCAAGGTTGAGCATGGAATCGATGTTCGCAAAGATCCTAAAGCCCTTCAGCGACTCAAGGAAGCAGCAGAGAATGCAAAAATTGAGCTTTCAAGCACCACAAGTACGGAAATCAACCTTCCTTACCTGACCATGGATGCAGAAGGTCCCAAGCACCTTGAGCGCAGCCTGAGCCGCGCAAAATTCGAACAGTTGGCTGACAGACTCTTCGACAGAGCCCTTGAGCCATGTCGCAAAGCCCTTAAAGACGCCAAACTGACTGTCGATGATGTAGATGAGGTAATCCTGGTAGGAGGTTCAACCCGTATTCCTAAAATCCAGCAGATTGTTCAGGACTTTTTCAAAAGAGAGCCTAACAAATCTGTAAACCCTGACGAGGTAGTTGCCGTAGGCGCCGCCATCCAGGGGGGTGTATTGAGTGGAGATGTAAAGGACATTCTTCTTCTAGACGTTACCCCACTTTCTTTGGGTATCGAAACCATGGGAGGTGTGTTTACCAAACTTATAGATGCCAATACGACTATCCCTACACAGAAATCACAGGTATTTTCTACCGCTGCTGACAACCAGCCTTCTGTAGAAATCCACATCCTGCAAGGAGAGCGCCCAATGGCCACTGACAACCGTACCCTTGGCAAATTCCACCTGGATGGAATTCCACCGGCTCCAAGAGGTATTCCTCAGATCGAAGTATCTTTTGACATTGATGCCAACGGTATCCTCAACGTTTCGGCCAGGGACAAGGCAACTGGTAAGGAAAATAAAATCCGCATCGAGGCTTCTACTGGACTTAGCGACGCTGAGATCGACAGAATGAAGCGCGAAGCCCAGGAAAATGCCGAGGCAGACCAGCAGAGAAAAGAAGAAATTGAAAAGCTAAATCAGGCAGACCAGTTGATATTCTCTACTGAAAAGCAGTTGAAAGAGTTTGGAGATAAACTTTCTGATGGCAACAAGTCTGCCATTGAGTCGGCTCTCGAGAAACTGAAGGAAGTTCACACTGCAAAAGACCATGGTCAGCTAGAAGGTGCCATCAACGCACTGAATACAGCTTGGCAGAATGCCTCTACCGAGCTTTATCAGGCACAACAAGCTCAAGCAAATGGCGGAGCAGAAGCTGGCAATGAAGATGCAGGAACTGCTGATGCTGACGAGTCTGCTGATGATGTTACAGATGTAGAATACGAAGAGGTAGACGACAAATAAAAAGTCGAAGACCTGAAAATATGAGGGCTGCCTTTGTAGGCAGCCCTTTTTTTATTACCCCAATCCGGATTTAACAATAATCAAATATAAGCCCCCTCCACACTTACCTCTCCCATTTCAAATCCCGTATTTTCCTAAAAACCTTCTTAAATGTTGAGGGTGAGCGGCTTAGAAAGAGCGACCATCAATTCACCCCTAAAAAACACCCAATTAAACAGAGAAAATCTACCCAATACGAATAAGCCTCCATTCCAAACAAACAATATTACAACACAAGAACCATTTACAATCCAAAATTTACCATTCATCCCCTATTTCACCCCACCTCATTTCCCACACAAAAAAGCAATCAATAATAGTAATACTTTACATCGCGAATTACCCCTATCTATTTAATTAAAGCCTCTTGAAATTCAATAAGAGAGGGTTAAACCATTTTTTTTAATAGAATGCCTAAATTTCATTACAGTATTTTAATCGTCTTTTGTCTTCTTTCGGGTAATTTACTCGCAAGCCCCACAATCCCAATACTGGAGGGGTACACAAAAGTGAATGACAGCAAACCGTTGTTGCTTCACTCAGGAAGAACACCCAATATCCTTACTCTTTTTTCTATCAATAAAATCCTAACTTCAGGCACTTTCACTGCTGAAGCCCTTGATTTTAATGTGTTTGTGAAACAGGGAATGACCTTCAACGGAGGTGATGTAGATGGCCCTGTTGCTATGGGAGGTAATTTTGAGATGGCTGGTTCCGGACAAATGGTAAACCAGAACAATGGAACATTTACAGACAATGGGCAGGATGTAGGCCTGGTCATTGGTGGAAGGATTTATTACAGCTCAGGGACAGGAATTAACCTGCTTTCTCAAGCCAACCTACGCCTTGGAGACCTGACAGGTAGCAATATTTACGATACCCAAAACAATACCCAGGTCAATACCCGGATCAGTGGTGGGGGATATGATTCCAATCCCAGGATTTTAATGGATCATTACCAGTCTGCCGCCAGTATACCATTTACAGGAAGCCTGATTGACTTTGACTCCATCTTCAGTATTTTCAAAGCGAGAGCAAGTGCAGTTGATGCGTTGCCAGGTACAGTCGAGCTTTTCAATGCCAATGGAAGCCAACTTGATATCAACAGCTTACCCAACAATGCCCAAGTTTACATTGATAACCTGGAGAATGGAATCAATATTCTGCGGCTGGATAGCACCAACCTGAACAAGATCCAGACGCTTGTATTCAGAAATAATGGTTATCCCAACTCGAACAAGCAACTCATCATCAGTGTAGATGCTCATGGAGTTTATGAATGGAACAACTTTAATTTTTCAGGAATTGGTTCTACCGAAGCCAAGTACATTCTCTTGAATTTTGCCAATGTGACCAGCCTGAATATCAACAATTCACAAACCATAGAAGGGACAGTATTTGCTCCCTGTGCTTACGTATTTAAGAATAACTCTGCGAATATCGAAGGACAAGTGATTGCAGATTCTTATAGACATAAGGCAGGAGAGGTACATTACTTCAACTATGAAGGTGATTTTCCTGATTGTAGCACAGATCCCGGTCTGATTGGCCCTGATAATGATACTTGTCTTCAGATTTTCCTGTACTATGATCCCCAGGAAATAAAATCCCTACAAGACGCCTCCGGCTTCGGTACTCCTGAATACGAGTGGAGATGGTCCCATGATTCAACACTTGGTTTGGACAATTGGGTAAGAATCTCTGGAGCTACCGGCCCCAGTTATGATCCTGATGTCATTCGCAGAACTACCTACTATGTGAGGTTGAGCAAAGTCTGTGAAGATGAGGATTTTGAAGTGTCTAACATTGTATGCAGGGAGGTGAAACGCAAGCATGCTGCCTTTTTCACTTACCAGAATGAAGATTGTATCAATGGTGATAGAACAGTTCGCTTTGAAGCAACCTATATCGGCGGAAACCCCGGTCAGTCTTCCAATGAAGCCCAATACATCTGGCATTTCCCTGGAGCAAATGATACAATTGGTACCTATGTAAGCACCCAGTCAGGATACAGGGTCACCACTACCTACCCTACACCCGGTACTTACCAGGCTACTCTGACAACCATAAAAAATGATTGTGATTCTACCATTACACTGACAGTACAAGTAGACGATTGCAGTGGATTGTGCGACAATGTAACTGATGCAGGCGAGATTAGTGGTACACAAGCAAGCTGTACCCTGCCATTCAGTCCAGACTCTATTGGTGGTCCAGATGCTTTAGGCGGAAGCGGGCCATTGGATTATGTTTGGATTTATAGTACAGACCTATCTCTACCAATCGAATATTGGTCGCAGATTCCCAATTCCAATGCTGGAACCATAGATCCAACTACCTTATTGGGACCATTGAGTCAAACCACCTATTTCCGCAGGTGTGTACAAAGGGCAGGATGTGGGTCTCATTTAGAATCCAATATCATCGCCATAGAAGTAGAAGAAAATGTACGTACCCTTTGCATTGGTGAAGAAATTACAGGAATTGCACCTATTGAATTGGGTGGGATTTCTACCTATGGTGCTGGAAGCAGTTATATCTTTGATGGGCAATCGAAGATTACTACTTATGCAGATGGAAGTGGGCGAATCGAGGCTGCCTTGATCAATGTTGACAACCCAAATGTCATCTGGTATGCCTCCATTTACACAGAAAACTTCCTGGACTGGTTACAATGGAGTGTATCCAAAGGTTATTATGCAGGTCAATACCTGAGCAGCGGCGCAGGAGGACCTATGGATCATGAAGGCTGGGATTACGCTCCAATTGATACGAACCAAAGTTTCCTTGCAGGATATGGCCTGGTAAGTGGAGATACACTCAGGCTAACTGATGGATACATCCAGTTGGGAACTGGTGCCAATGGCAGCACCGCAGATCATGGAGTATTTGGGGAATTTATCTTCAAAGGTGCTTACGCAGGCACGGGTACCGGGCAACTAAACCTGAACGACTGCCAGGAAGTTTGCCTACCATATCCTAAAGTCGCAGCCAAGCTTGCCCTTGAAGGTCCATACGACAGCAATACCGGGGAGATGAATCAGGGTTTGAACAATCAGGGATCCATTCCTTTGGAACAACCCTTTGAGCCTTATGGCTTTACCCAAGAAATTTCAGTAGATTCTATCCCTTCAAATATAGCTGACTGGGTACTCATCCAAATAAGAGACAAGGCAAACCCTACCATCATTTTGTACCAGACAGTTGGCTTTGTGGCCTGCAATGGAGACCTCGTAGGGCTGGATGGCTACTCACTTCTTCAATTGGAAGTTGATCCTAGAGAGGATTATTACCTAGCTATTATTGCCCGAGGCCACTTGGGTGTTATGACAGGAGGTATCAAAAGTAGAAATGGGAATTGTATTCTCCACGATTTCAGATCAGTTAGCAATGTCTATAATCTTTCAGGCACAAATTTGCCCATGGCGGATCTCGGAAACGGAATTTTCGGCTTGATCGCCGGAGACACAGACCTAAATGGTGTCATAAACTCTGCTGACTTCAACGATGTTACGAGCCAGTACTTCCAGTTGGGTTACATGATTCCAGATGTTGATTTCAACGGAGTTGTCAACTCTGTTGATTTCAATATCATCATCAGCAATTACTTCAAGATCAGCCAATTACCAGAATAATAAAGCTCAAAAGATTATCCGGATGAATTATCTAACAAGATTTATCTTACTTCCGATCACATTCCTTGCCGTGTTTGCCGGGCAGCTTCAGCTTGCCATGGCAACCTATACAGAGCCTTTGGTGCTCATATATGATGTTGTTTCTGACCATGTAAATGATGTAGATACTGTATTGGTCTATTTCTACAACAATGCAGGCACAAATTTTGAAATCAGTGCTGTGAATATTGGGATTCGCTTTGACAACAATGAAGTCTCAATAGCAGGCGTTTCAAACCAGCCATCGTATGATGACATCAATAGCCAGTTTAATGGGATCTTTGGATTCAACTACCAAATTAATGTAGCAGAACTGGCTTCTGATGTTACAAACTATGCCACGCACAACAGCAGGTACTGGTACTCCAACTCGGTTTTTGCTGCAGGTGGGGGAAGCAATGTCAGCATGACAGATGGCTTGGGGCCACAATTGCTCATGAAGGTCGCCTTTCAAAGGCTAACCCCAGGGGTAGCTGGTCATTTTTACCTGGAAACGGTAGATGATTTCGCTGGATTGAATTTCAATGATGGCTCTAGCAACAACCTGGCTTATGAAACCGATGTGCTTTCCTTCACAAGTTTGCCAGTAGAACTGCTTGAATTTACTGCCAAGCCTGCAGGCGAAAAGTCTGCTCTCCTCCAATGGAGCACTTCCGTGGAATCTAACTCTTCTACCTTTGATGTTGAGCGCAGTCAGGACAGTCGCCTTTTCAAGAAGGTTGGTAGCCTAAAGGCCGCAGGAAACTCCAACGAGGTGAATACTTACGCTTTTGTTGATGAGCCGGTTAGTGGACGCTTATATTATCGACTTCGCCAAGTGGATATAGATGGCAGTTTTGTCTATTCGGAGGTCGTAGATGTATTGATTAGCGGGGCTATAGAGCCGGAGTTGAATCTATATCCCAACCCCGCAACTGAATTTCTTAATGTGCAAATGAATGTTTCTGGGACTAGCAAGTTTCAATTAACGATTTATGATCAATTAGGAAAGATCCATTTGATCAGGCATCATGTCAAGTTCGAACAAGCATCTTTGAACCTGGACTTGCCCAAACTACTTGCGGGGACATATATCCTTCAGTTAGTCAGTGAGGACCAAGCTATCCAAACAAGTAAAATTTTTCACATCAATAACTAAGTATTTGCCATCCTTAGCCCTATGCAATTAAGTGCCATCCCGAAGAATCATTTTATCCATTCAAGTATCGGGATGGCCATCTTTAAACTGTTACCTGATATGATTGAGTTCATATAATTCTTTAACTTTAATCTGTGGCTCCTTCCATAATCGGGGGGTTGGTTGAGAGCCGATTTTAAGCCTCTTTCTTATTGAAAGGGGCTTTTTTGTTCTTTCTTCAAATGATTATTCATATGGTCAATGCCTCCGTTTTACACCCAATCTCTCTAACACAGCCATTTATAAAAAGTTAAAACACAAAAAAACCATCCCAAAAATTGGAATGGTTTTTCCATAAACAATCAAATCAACTATATCATGCGGGGGTGTTAACCAACCCCAGGGTCTGAATGATTCTTCCGGCTACTCGGTAAGGATCTGCATTCGAAGCAGGTCTACGATCTTCCAGGTATCCAGTCCAACCTTCGTTGTATACCGAGATAGGTACACGGATGGAGGCACCACGATCAGAGTTTCCGTAGCTAAATGTATCTATGTGCTGGGTCTCATGAAGACCTGTCAAACGCTCATCATTCTGAGAACCGTATACGGCAATGTGCTCCTGGTGAACCGTACCGAAGGCTTCACAAATTGCCTTGAACAAAGGCTCTCCACCGGTAGTACGCATGGCTTCTGTAGAGAAGTTGGTATGCATACCTGAACCGTTCCAGTCTCCTTTCATTGGTTTTGGAGAGAACTCGATGGTTACATCGTACTCTTCAGAAATTCTAAACAAGAGGTAACGGCTGATCCACAGGTCATCACAAGCTTTGCGAGCTCCTTTGCCAAAGCACTGGTACTCCCACTGTCCCAACATTACCTCGGCATTGATACCTGTAAGAGAAATCCCTGCAGCCAGACACATGTCCAAATGTTCTTCTACAAGATCTCTACCGGCAACGTTTCCAGCCCCTACAGAACAATAATACATCCCTTGTGGTGCAGGGTATCCGTTTTTAGGGAAACCAAGAGGTCTTCCATCTTCAAGGAAGGTGTACTCTTGCTCAAAACCAAACCAGAATTCCTCGTCATCTTCAGGTAGAAGATGCCTTGTATTTGAGGCATGAGGAGTTCCATCAGGATTCAAAACCTCACACATCACAAGCCAGCCATTGATTCTGCCGGCATCAGGATAAAGCCTTACGGGCTTGAGCAAGCAGTCAGAAGAATTCCCTTCAGCTTGCTGGGTAGAACTTCCGTCGAAAGACCACATTGGAACAGCAGCAAGGTCACCGCTATAGTCTTCAGGAAGATCAAGAACTTTGGTCTTGGACCTAAGATTGGCTTCGGGCTTGTACCCATCCAGCCAAATGTACTCAAATTTTGTTGCAGCCATAATTAATGATAAAATTCCAACATGTAGGACATTGCGTATTTCGGGAATCTATTTCATTATCATTTTTTATAAAAACAAAGAAAAAAAGCCCAAAATCTTTAACAAGCCTACCTAATTCAAAGAAATTTTCGTTACCAGCGATTAATATGAGGCAAAATTATAGCTATTTAGACAAAAATCAATATTAAAATTAGAGTTTTACGATATTTCACTTACTTATTAGAAAAACAATACCACCTTTATATCTATAGGCACTCAATTTTCACCAGTTCACACATTCACAAGCCTATTTATCAACAATTACCAAAAATACACATCATACATTAGAGAAAATTAAAAATTTACCTGCCATAATTTTAAATTTTAAAATTATAATTCCTAATTTTACATGCACATCCATTTTCGTTCCACCAGTTTTTAAGCCCACTTCTGCATTTTAATCCTCATTAGAATTCAACCTTAGAATTTTGCTAACAAATAACTAACCCTTCTTATTATTTGACACTTATTTAGCAGAACAATCAACTTAACAATGAACGATAGTTTAATAAATCTGGACAAGGCGCTGCAACCGATTCAAGAATCCGTTGCAGCCAGTAAGGCGGCCGTAACATCCCTTGAGGATGTGGCCGCCGATTATGCCTTTATGACCAACAATCTCTGGATCATGATCTGTGCCGCCTTGGTATTTATCATGCACCTGGGTTTCGCGGGGGTAGAAGCTGGTTTTACCCAGGCAAAGAATACCGTAAATATTCTTTTTAAGAATACCTTGACACCCGCTATTGGTTTGATCACCTATGCCTTTGCAGGCTATGCACTCATGTATCCCGGAGCCGATAACTTTAACCTCATTGATGGGGTACTTGGCTGGGGAGGCTGGCTCAAAGCTGAAGGTGCTGACTTGACAAAGGAGAATGGAGACATGACCAAATGGACAGACTTTCTTTTCCAGGCCATGTTTGCAGCAACTGCTGCAACCATTGTTTCAGGTGCTGTGGCGGAAAGAATCAAGATTTCATCCTATTTGATCTTTACTGCCATCTATGTCGGGCTGATCTACCCCATCATCGGTTCATGGAAATGGGGATATGGATTTCTTGATGAGCTGGGTTTCCACGACTTTGCAGGCTCTACCCTGGTTCACTCTGTAGGCGGATGGGGAGCCCTTGCAGGAATTATCCTATTAGGGCCCAGAATCGGAAAGTACAAGGACGGAAAAGTAAATGACTTTCCAGGCTCATCTGTACCGCTAGCCGTACTGGGAGTATTTTTGTTATGGTTTGGATGGTTTGGCTTTAATGGAGGTTCTGTTTTGAGTGCAGATCCAGCCGCTACATCCAAAGTCCTCGTCAACACCTGCCTTGCAGGAGCTACAGGAGCCCTGGGCGGGGTGATCATGGCCAATGTCTTATTCAACAGGCTAGACCTGGGAATGGCCCTAAATGGTATCCTGGCTGGACTTGTAGGCATTACTGCAGGTGCTGACCTGATGAGTCCTTATGAATCCATGATCATCGGTATTGTATCAGGACTTCTGGTAGTGCTATCTGCCGTAACACTTGACAAATTCAAACTGGATGACGCAGTGGGAGCAGTTTCTGTTCACCTTAGCTGTGGAATCTTCGGTACACTGGCAGTCGGCATCTTCGGAGAAAAAGCCGGGCTTGGCCAATTTTTGGATCAGTTGACCGGGGTAGGTGTATGTGGCCTGGCTGCTTTCGGTAGCGCTCTGCTGATTTTCTTCATCATGAAATCATTCTCAGGTATCAGGGTTTCTGAAGAACATGAAATTTCAGGCCTCGATAGCCACGAACATGGAATCAGAGGTTACACCATCACCTTTGATAAATAGAAGTACTTATTGAGTTTTTATTCTATGCTGTTTTATTGGTAAAGAAGGTAACTGCCGGGATTCGTTCCGGCAGTTTTTTTGTCCTTAGCTATCATACTATCCTTGGCCTTCTCCTGAACTTAACCTGGTACTGAAGCCTCTATCCATTATAGGTATGTTAGTCATTCTCTTAGGTGATATAAGATGGAATAATAGGCTTGCTATTACTGTTTATTAGCCCCAGAAGTAAGCTCCACCAAGATCCATTCCAGCAGTCCTTTTACATACTTAATTCACTTTGAATCGGTCATCAATGATCCCAATAGGGTTTTACCTGGATCCTTTATATTCCGCTTTTTTTTGTTAGTCTCCTCAAGTACCTCCTTAATCAAATAGATAGAATTTTACCCCGCCAAAAAAGCACCTATGCTGTGTAAGCTTGATTAAAAAAGTAAAACCGCCACGAATACGCGGCGGTTTTGTGAAACAGTTCAATTATTATACCCCAAACAATTGGTTTTTGGTGCAATATTATTCTAAGGCTTACTCGATAACCCTGATGATTTCAGAGTGCTTAACCTCTTCCTGATCGTCTACAAACTGCAGGATGTAGTTCTGTGGAGTCAGGTTGCTAACATCTACTCTGTAAGTCTCTTCGCCTAGTGTTACTCTACTGTCGTGGAAAATTACCCTTCCGCTCATGTCTAGCAATTTAACCTCAAATAGCCTATCAGAAGATACTGCCGCATCGATGTTAACATACTCTTTGGCAGGATTTGGGTAAATGTCAAACTTGGGAGCAAACTTATCTCCAAGAAGAACTTCTCTTACTGGAGAGTAGGTGAATGTTCCGTCGATATCTACCTGACGTAGGCGATAGTAGATCTTGGAGTTTGGTGCTGAGAAATCAAGGTAGTCATAAGACTTTGGAGAGTTGCTGTTTCCTGCACCTGCTACCGAACCGATCTGCTCAAAGAAGCGAGCATCAATAGATCTTTCGATTTGGAACTCCGCGTTATTAATTTCAACGGCTGTGGTCCAATCCAGCTGTACAGTTCCTTCTCCAATCTGATAGGCGTCAAAGTCCAGTAGCTCAACAGGGAAAGTAGCACTGCTTTGAGGAGCTACATCATAATCTGTCAGGTTCACTGAATAGCTTCCAATCGGCGTAATTGAATTGGTGAAGAAGTTATTGTTAATGTCGTCAGAACCTTCTAGGATCATGTGAACAGGCTGAAGGGGATCAATACGCTCAATAACGAAGTCCAGTAGGTGGATATCGGCACCTGAACCAGATACTGTGAACAAAGGTAGAGAGCCTCCACTAAAGATAACGCCCAATCCTGGTGAAGTAGTAAAGTCAAGTCTTTTGTCGTAAACCACACCATCTATAGTTACAGAGGTTATCGCTGAAGGGGGGACAGTAGTAGGATCGGTATCTGAGTAATCCTGAAAGGTTGGTTGTTTGAAGGCACCGGCCTGTAGTACCGCATCCAGGTCATCATTTCTGATGATTGGAGTTCCAGATGTCGCAGCAGAAGAAGAACTTAACTTTACGCCCCAGTGTACACCTCCTAACCAAACGTCGGAACCGGTGTTGTTGGTGATGTAAACTTTTAAGGTATCAGCCCCAACACCTTCAACAATGTTATATTTTAGTGTCGTGTTGTATGACTGTGCAAACAGGCATGAGCAAAGTACAAGAAGAAATACTGTAGAGAAGAACTGTTTCATGTTTTTAGTTGCTAATGGGGTAGTACTCGTGGTTAAATATTAATTCTGTTTCTCGTCAAAAGAATTCTTACATACTAAGTGGAAGATTATTCTATTTTTTTCACACTCTCGTCTCTTTATTGAGATGTAATATATCCTGATTGACTATTCCAAAAGTACTATCCCAATCTTTTTTTATCAAGTAAGAAAAACACTCCAATTGGCTGGATTCGACCATTCCCCCAAAGTTTTCGATTGCTAATATTTCTATTTTCGGACAGCAAAATCCCACATAAATACCTAACAAACAATGCTTTAAATAAAAATTAAATAATCATTCAATGTTTGACTATATACGTAGCTCTACCATTTAGGCAGGCTTGGTTCTTCAAAAGTCAAATTTAGCTATGTGAAAGATCCTGCTTAAACGGTTGGATACTTTACATGAATGGTAAAGTGTTTTCAAAGCAAACATGGGTAAAACCAGGCAGCATGATTCCAGAAAATCCTAACCTTGTTAGCGTTGATTTTTGACTATTTTCGGAATTGACGAAATTGGTATTTTCCTAATCTTCATTCATTCAGGCCCTTCGCAATTCACCAAGGCATTTATCATTCTTTCAATCATAAAAAAAAGGAACTCCAAATATGAAGCTCCCTTAAAATTTTTACTTTACGCTCATCCCCTTATCATGAAGGTTGGTGATTGGGTCGAAGGAGATCATTCACTGTCTTAACGGGATTAAATGTAATGATAGGCACTTCAACAAAAAGGGTATTCCAATTTGCCATTGCTCCATTCCAAAGGCCAGGAAGCTCCTGTGCCTTCAATTCCCTTCCTTCTTTTGATTTGTAAGCAATAAAACCGGTTTTTTCATCTCTGAATTTCAGCAGATCCACTTTGTTGCCATGGCGATCTCTCTGAGCGCAGACAAGATCCACTGGATTAAAGTGGGTAGAATTTTTCATGATAGCCAGTTGCTCTTCATTTTGCTTGTCAATCTGAGCACTCTCTACGATTTGAAGAGAAACTGTTCCATCAGAATTCCTGGTCCAGAATGGTCCTCCACCTGGCTCACCTTCATTTTTCACCATGCCACACACACGTACCGGTCTGTCAAGTTTTTCTTTCAGGTAGGTCAGCATCTGATCTTCACCCCAGCTTTCGTAGTAGCCTTCAGGTGGCACTACGCATAGGGTCGATTCTAGGAATGCACTCACCTCAATAAGCGTTTCCTTGCTTACTTCCCCTTCAAGTTTGGATTGATAAGCAAAAACCTGCTCCTGGACATTCAGCAATACACCTGCAAGTGCCTTTTTGTATGTGATGGTATCAGCCTTGATCCTATCAGGAACTACATTGTCAATGTTTTTGATGAAGACGATATCTGCGTCAATCTCATTTAAGTTTTCAATCAAAGCCCCATGCCCACCAGGTCTGAACAACAACTTACCGCTGCCAAGACGGAATGGATTGTTTTCCATATCTACAGCAATGGTGTCCGTTGAAGGCTTCTGGATAGAGTAATCAATGTGGAATTTTACATTGTAATTTCCTTCATAGGTACCCTGTACCTTGTTCATCAACTCTTCAAACTTGGGCTTGTGTTCAGGGGAAACAGTAAAGTGCAGGTAAGCATCTCCTCCTACTGCCGCGGCATAACTTGCACCTTCAACCAAGTGCTCTTCAACAGGAGTCCTTGTTCCGTCAATGTAGCTGTGGAAGCTTAGCAGTCCCTTGGGAAGTTGCCCATACCCCATCTGATCTTCATCTAAAAGGGCTTTCAGAATAGGAGTCAGTTCCTTATTTGCCAGGTGTTCACTGGCCTTTCCATCCAGTTTGGCATTCAACTCCGGAAAGAAAGCGAAGTCTTCAAGCCCGTCAAAAAATTTCTTTACAAGCCCATTTTCTTCTTGAATCTTGTTCCATGCCTCATCGGTTCCATCATAGGAAGACAAGCAAGCAAACAAAGCCTTGAACATGCGGCTTGCAGCTCCTGAAGCAGGTACGAATTTCACCAGTTTTAGGTCATTGATTTTCTGGTCATATTTTTCGACCATTTCCTTGATGCTTTCTTCATCAAGTTTGATCATTCCGTCATTGATGGTGGCCGCCTTTACAATGTTCATAAAGGGGAATCCGGTAATGAAGTTCTGGATTTGTTGGTTTACAACAGCCAGGTCGCTTCCGCGTTCCTGGATTTGAGCAAGGTCCTGCTCTGTCAGCAAGGTATGGATATCAGTTGCCATAAAAGTATTTCATTTTCATGCCTTTCAACTATTAAGAAGGCTTCCAAGAAAACCTGCGGGAAATAAAAAAACTTTTTTCCGCTAATGAAATAACCGAAGCTTTGGACGGTTAAGATTCATAGGAAAATTGCCAAAAATTTACATTAGGATAATATAATCAATGGTTCAAATGCATCCACTCCAGATAGGTAAATAAATGAAGTTTTTATCTGCCAAGGCAAAATTCCCATTAATGCCTAACTTCGCTCGCTCAAATTAAAGCCTTACACCTATGCTTAAGCGGATCAAAAAGCCTTTTCTTCCCATGATAGTCAGTTTAGGAAAAAGACTGGAAAAGAAGAAGTTTTCCGATCCCCCGATCCTAATTGGTGGATGTGCCCGGTCTGGGACAACAATCCTCACTTCTGTTTTATCTTCCCACAACGACATTTTTGCTTGTCCACGAGAATTGGGGCTATTCAGTAAGTTGGAGCGCAAATCTGATGGACAAATCATAGCTGTAAGGATCGATCGCTTGTACAGAAGTTTATTGGTCAATCGCATTCCTCCAAACGCAAAAAGATGGCTGGAAAAATCCCCGAATAATGTCAGGTCAATCAAAGAAATTGACGAATATTTTTCGGGAAGATTCAAATTCATTCACATCATCAGAGATGGGAGAGATGTAGTCCTTTCGGTTCATCCCACCCAAAAAGACAGGTACTGGGTGGAGCCACAAAGATGGGTGGAAGATGTCTCTAAAGGTTTGGAATATGCCCAGCATCCAAACGTACATCAGTTAAAATATGAAGACCTTGTCATGAAGCCTGACAAAAGCATAGAGGAACTGTGTGATTTTTTGGAAATTCCCTTCAGTCCTGAAATCCAAAATTGGCAATCAAATGCCACTGTCCGAAGGCATAACGCCTACAGAAATGGCCTTCAGCCTCTTCAGGCTTCTTCCATTGAAAAATGGAAACAGGAGAAGTTCAAAGAACGCGTCGAAGAATTCCTGGCCTACCCTGGAACTTCAGATCTGCTTGCCCGCCTGGGATATGAATAATCTTCCAGCATTATTCGGACTGCCTGCGTCTTACCTCCAAACAACAAACCAATTCAATAATTAAGATGAGTAATTCAGTAATAGCAGTCCTTATTTTTTTCCTATTGACATTGAGTTCTTGTGATCTTGTGAATCCACCTGAGTGTACGTTGGATTTCAGGTCTGTGGTGGTGGAAGTAAATGGAGCGCAACTCAGCAAGACTTATACCATTGCAGGGCAAGCTGACACACTCCATAAAAACGAAAACCCCGTAAGTGGAAACTTCTACACGATCATTGATGACAATAACCAATCAGAGCTGGAAAACAGTGAAATGGATGTGGTTTTTCATGGATACATGGGTGATTCTCTGGCGGTTTCAGAAACCTATGAAGTAGGTGCAGATGAATGCCATATTTTCAAGGTATCGGGTAAAAACATAATTGAACTTTAATTACAAGACCAACTTTGATTTAAAAAATCCTATGGAAAAATTAATTTTAATCGTGGCAGCTACGCTGCTTTTCGCCTCCACAGCTTGTGATACCATAAATCCAGTAGCATGTACGGAGGAATTCAGAAGCATTACTGTGGAGATAACAGGTGCTGATATAGATAAGACCTTCACCATCACCAATGACGGTGATACGATTCATCGTGAAGACCCAGCCATGGCAAATGATTTTTACACAATAATTGACGATGGTACAACCCAGATTGAGGACAACGAAGAAGTTGATGTGAGCTTCCATGCCTACAAAGGAGACTCATTGCTCGTAGATGAACCATATGTCGTGGGTAGAGACGAATGCCATGTCTACAAGGAATCAGGAAAGGTTAAAATTGAACTATAATCAGGAGGCTCCGGACATGGGTTCGGAGCCTGATTCTACCAATATTTGATAGAGGTAACTGTAATTCGCCTCAAAATCCTCCCTCCACATCATAGTCAGGTCAGCTCGTTGTGGGATGTTCTCCAAAATGATACTCCTAATAGAAGGAGATTGATTATGTAAGGAAGATATCGGCTCGAGGGAAATCCCCATTCCTGCTTCTACCAACCTGAAACTGCTTGTAGCTGAGTCAGTAAAATGGTTAACCTTCGGAGCAAATCCTGCATCCAGGCAGATTGATTCAATCAGGCTCACATAATTTTCACCGTCTGAACGAGATGGAAAAATAAACTCCTCATCTACAAAATCAGCAACTCCCGTAAAGTTTTCTAAGGTAACAGGATGATTGCTTGGAAGGAGAAGCGCGAAATAATCCCTTCTCAATACTTTGGAATTCACATTAGGTGGAACCAGGGGATGTGTGGCGAAGCTTAGGTCAATTTCGCGATTCAGCAATGCCTGATTCTGGTCATAGTTACTCATTTCCCGAAGAATTACCTTCATTTGGGGGACTTCCTTTCTAATCCGTCTCAGTATATCAGGTAAAAGTGACTGCATGATAGAATGGGTAAAGCCAATGATTAACTCCCCTGCCCTGCCATCCTGAATCTTTCTTGATTGAAGTTTAATGGAGTCCCAATTCCTCAGCAATTGTTTAAGCTCTCCAAAAAAGTACCTTCCAGCTGCTGTCAATTCTACCTTCCTTTTGTTGCGTTCAAACAACTTCGCACCAACTTCTTCCTCTAACTGTTTGATCTGGCGACTCAAGGCAGGTTGAACGATGTGTAACTCTTCTGCTGCCAAGGTGAAGTGCAGTTTGCGGGCGAGTACACCTGCGTTTTTAAGTACTTGAAAATTCATCAAAAAATGTTATTACCAGATCAAATTTAAGTATTTTTTTCTATTAGTCGTAGATGCTAACTTAGGAATAAATAATCAGCAAGAGCTTCGGAATTAGATTCAGCCCGAATCAAACGCTAATATTTTATGGAACAATTTCAATTAAGCGGAACACTCACAGGTCTTCATCACTCTCTCGAGAAGGCTTATCAGCCCGAAGAATTTCGCAGGGTGGGTCATCAGTTGATTGACTTGATTTCTGATCAGCTAAGCCAGGCTAGCCGAAAGGAGATTCCTGTAATTCCTTACCGCTCTCCAGAGGATGAATTGAATTTCTGGAAGGATGATTTCGAAAAAAACCAGGGCGGCGAACCTATTGAACTATTCCAAAAAATACTGGATCATTCTTCCAAGGTCCATCATCCCCATATCATGGGACACCAAATTGCAACGCCGGCCCTTCTCTCTTCATTTGGTGGCTTGATATCAGATATCCTTGCAAACGGTACCGGTGTCTATGAAATGGGAATGGCTTCAAATGGCCTTGAAAAGTTGGTTACTGATTTCCTCGCCCAAGCCATTGGATACGGCTTGGATGGAGGAGGATTCCTGACCTCTGGTGGCACCCTGGCCAACCTTACAGCTATGCTGGCAGCACGGAAAGCCAAAGCGAAGGGAAATGTCTGGACTGAAGGTCATAGCCAACGACTTGCCATCATGGTTTCAGAGGAAGCCCATTATTGCATAGACAGGGCTGCACGAATCATGGGGATGGGAAGCCAGGGCATTATAAAGGTACCTGTGGATGACAAGTATAAAATCAGGATTGATTTACTAGAAGAATACTATCAAAGGGCAAAGGCCGAAGGACTTCAGGTCATTGCATTAATTGGTTGTGCTTCTTCCACCGCCACAGGCTCTTACGACGATCTTGATGCATTGGGGGATTTCAGCCATAAGCATGACCTCTGGTACCACATAGATGGAGCACACGGAGGGGGGGTCATCCTATCGGAGAAGTATAAATACCTCGCAAAAGGCATTGAAAAGGCAGATTCTGTGGTCATAGACTTTCATAAAATGCTAATGACTCCGGCGCTGAATACGGCCTTGATCTTCAGGAGAGGCGAGGATGCCTACAAAACCTTCCAGCAAAGGGCCCAATACCTTTGGGATCAGCAACAAACAGAAGAATGGTACAATTCTGGCAAAAGGACTTTTGAGTGTACCAAACTGATGATGTCTATCAGGGTATATACCATTCTCAGGACATATGGACCTCAAATCTTTGGGGAGAATATTGAAAAACTACATGGCATGGCAGAGAACTTTGCCCAAATTTTGAAGGCGAGAAAAGACTTCGAATTGGCCCATGAGCCCGAGTCTAATATCATAAACTACAGATACATACTTGCAGAGGAGAACAAACTGGATGCTTTGAATACCAAGATTCGGGAGAGGCTTATCCATGAAGGCGATTACTACATCGTTTCGACCAGCCTGCAAGGGAAAAAGTACCTTCGATCTGCCATCATGAATCCATTGACCACCGAAGAGGACTTTACAGCTTTACTGGACAAGATCGCCTTTCTGGCAAGAAATATATAATGCTGAATAATTCGACTACGACTGCCCACAGGTTAATCTCCTGTGGGTTTTTTGTGTTATATTCCAAAGATTAGCACGTAGTTCATACCCTTAGGTGACTTATAAGCTGTCAAAAGATCAAATGAACATGGCTCTACGCACATTCCTGGCATGTATTTCTATTTTTTTTATGCTGGCTTGCAAAAAGGAAGGCAGGCAAGCTGATGAATTTGTGAGCCTTCCTGCCTGGCGTGAAACAGAAATCTCTGGTAAATCCGGCTCTTATCTTAAGTTTGTTTGTAAAAATGACAGCCTGTTTCTGGCCATGGGAAATGAGAAACATCAACATGCTATTTTCCAGGGGCCTTGTGAGCTGAATTTAAGGAACATCCCAGAGTTAGAGTTCGTCAACAAAGACTTTGCTGTCATCAGGCACTTACTCGAAAACCATGATTGGTATATGGAGGCATTTGCCATCAATGGCCCAGAATTAACCTCCAGGAATTTTCAGAAGCCCCTGGCATATTCTTCCACAAAAAACCTTGTGGTCATTCCTGACACCCACAATCTCAGTGCTTTGATGATCCTTAACCTAGAAAACAGCAAGTCTCAAATAATAGATATGTACGGTTGTGTCATTGCAGGAAATCCCCTTCCCTGCATCATGGGAGTAGAGTTTACTGCTGAGGACAGCCTTACGATTTGGCGAGAGGGTGAAGATGGGCTATTCCTTGATTCAATAAAAATAGCCATCAAAATCTAATCTCTTTTGAAGTCTGTTTTCCCCCCCAGTTTTTCCATCAATTTTATTTCCTTAATAACCATTTCCTGCGAAAAGGCCTTGCACATGTCGTAGATGGTCAATGCAGCTACACTGGCTCCAGTAAGGGCTTCCATTTCTACACCAGTCTTTCCACTTACCTTGGCTCGACATTCAATGTACACTTCATCCTCATTCATGGCTTCAATGCGAAACTTAATGCCTGTGACGGGTAAGGGATGACATAGCGGAATAAGGTCGTGCGTTTTCTTGGCAGCCATGGTTCCAGCAATGATGGCCGTCTGGAAAACCGGTCCTTTGGGAGATTGAATCTCATCTCCTTTGAGCTGACTCATGATTTCTTTGCCTAGCCAAACCCTGGCTGAAGCCCTTGCCAGCCGCTGGCTATCTGCTTTATGCCCAACATCTACCATGCCGGGATTTCCGGACTCATCCAGATGGGTAAACTTATCCTCCATGGGTTCAATTTTTTGATTCAATGGCCAAACGAACACTTCCATGTTCCAGCAAGAGCTCTTTGGCCTCTTCATAGGGCAAGCCTAACTCTTCGACGAGCATTCTTGTTCCCCTATCTACCAATTTGTTGTTGGCCAATTGCATATCGACCATTTTATTTCCTTTGACCCTACCCAATTTGATCATAACAGAGGTAGAGATCATATTCAAAATCAGTTTTTGAGCTGTACCTGCTTTCATCCGGGTGCTGCCAGTTACAAATTCCGGCCCCACAACTGCTACAATGGGGAAGTCAACTGCCTCACTCAAAGGAGCCCCTTCATTGCAGGTAATTCCAGCAGTCTGAATGCCATGTTCTCTTGCTTTTTCCATAGCACCCAAGACGTAAGGGGTGGTGCCACTGGCAGTTATTCCGATGACAAAATCGCCAGCATTTGCCTTGTGAGCCTGAAGATCACTCCAGCCCATTTCCCGGCTATCTTCCGCGAATTCTACTGCTTTTCTTATGGCACTGTCTCCCCCCGAAATAAGGCCAATGACCCATCCATGTGGCACACCGAAGGTGGGGGGACATTCGGAAGCATCCACTACTCCAAGTCGGCCACTGGTGCCACTTCCCATGTAAAACAACCTTCCACCTTCCTTCATTTTCTCATAGACGGCCTCGACAACACGTTCAATTTGTGGAAGTATACGTGCGATTACTTCGGGGACCTTATGGTCCTCCCGGTTGATGTTTCTCAACAAATCCAGGGTGGACATTTTTTCGAGTTCATTGTAGAGCGAGGAAGTCTCAGTCGTTTTTTTGATCATCTGTAATGAAAAGAATTATTGAAAAGCTATTTAAGTAGAGCTATATGATTGCTAAATTATTAGAAAATACTTTGTTTATTTAATAATGGATTACAAAAACCCATAATCCAGTATAATTTTTACGTTCTTCAATCACCACAAAACAACCACAGTTCAAGATGAAAAAACTTATCCTCATCCTATTGGGAAGCATTGCCCTTGTGCAAGTTTCTCAAGCCCAGATTACATATTCTTCTTCAGAATACGCCTCGGTTGGAGATACTTTTGTGATGTCGACTGTACAAAATGGCCTTATAGGACTCAATGTGGCAGCTACAGGCCCAAACTTCAACTGGGTGTTTGACTCCCTGGAGGTTTCAGATCAAAGAAGATTCAGAATTGAGGATCCTGACAATACAGGTTATTTCCTCACCTGGTTTGCTGCTTGTATCCTGGGCCAGGGAAATGTATTCACCTGTCCAGGGATTTGGGACAACCTGACCGATCAAGCCATCAGCGATGGCGCAGACTTTGGATTTGGAGGGGTTCAGTTCAGCAATGCATTTACCTTCTATAAAAAAACCAGTTCTACTTATGAAGCAACGATCTTCGGCGCCAGCATTGGTATTGGAGGTATTTCTTTGCCTATCGCGGTGAACTATGAAGATATTGATACCCTCTATCAGTTCCCCCTTGTCTACCAAAACATAGACAGCTCCTTTTCCAGGTTGGCCTTTGATGCCAGCAATGGGGGAACGGGCATAGAGTCGATCCAGGAACATAAGAGAATCAACGAGATAGATGGCTGGGGAAGCCTCACAACTCCTTTCGCCACATATGATTCTGTATTAAGGATGAAAACCACCTTGTTCAACAATGATACAATTGTGGTTAATGGCATGTCTATTGCGGTTCCGACGACGACCATTGAATACAAATGGTTTGCAAAAGATACAGGTCAACCGGCCATGGTGGCGACTTTGAATCGCCTGCCAATAGGTGGCGATGTACTGACATCAATTGAATTTATAGACAGCCTTAAGTGTTTGCAGCCCAATGCTTCCTTCCTATTTTTTCCTCCCATTGCTCCTATTGACAGTGCCAGTGGTGTGGCGAATGTCAGTTTCTTCAATCAAAGTGGAAACAGCGATCAGTTTAGCTGGGACTTTGGAGACGGGACAAGTTCGACAGATGAAAACCCAAGCCATTCCTTTGCTCCTGGTATTTACAATGTCAGGCTGATTGCTTGTAACTCCATTTGTAATCCACTCTTATGTGATACATTTAGCCTGCCGGTTACGGTGATTAACCAGTTTGCTCCTATTGCAGTTGTCAGTTCGGGTCCAAATTCTTTTTGCGACAAAGAGACTGTCACATTTGTTAACAATTCCATCAATGCACAGAGCCATTTTTGGGATTTTGGGGATGGGAATACAAGTACGGACAGAGAGCCCACCCATTTGTATGCCCAACCTGACACTTATCAATACCGCTACATTGCTATAAATGGAATTTACAGGGATACTATTGATGGAGAAGCAATTGTATTGGAATTACCAAATCCTGACCTTGGATTGGATACCCTTCAATTATTTACAAATTCTGATACGAGCCTGAGTCCTGGGAATTTTCCTTTTTACGAATGGTATACAGGAGACAATGCAGATACCCTTTTCCTGGATGGAGCCATCATTGGGCTGGGCACACTCGATGTTTGGGTAGATGTAGTTGACTTAAATGGATGTCGAAACAGAGATTCTGTGGTTGTGATTGTGAGTTTTCCGGTAAATGTAGCAGAAGCTATTTTCAGTCAGGTTGAAATATTCCCCAATCCAAGTAATGGTTTGGTATCTATTAGCATTCCTCAGGAATTTGGTACTTCTGCCACAATCCAGCTTCTGGACTTGAATGGGAAGACCCTTTTAAGTGATGAAATTAAGGCCGGAAATCAAAAAACGATAAGTATGAATGGCTTGAACAAAGGCTTTTACATGCTTCATTTGAAAAGTGAAAAATTCAGCATAACTAGAAAGCTTCTATTGGCAGAATAAACGCTATGGGCAACAATGCCTACATATGCTGAAAAAATAATTCCTATATTCGCTATCTAGCAAAAGGCTTAGACATGAGTGACAGTTCGGCAAAGCAAAAATTTGGAACGCTCCCGGTATTTCTTACATCTATTTCTACTATTCTTGGGGCCATCCTTTTCCTTCGATTCGGATGGGCAGTTGGGCACGTAGGTTTGGTAGGGACTTTATTAATCGTCTTGATCGGGCACCTGGTAACGATTCCCACCTCTTTGGCCATCGCAGAGATTGCCACCAACCAACGAGTAGAAGGGGGGGGAGCATATTATATCATATCCAGGTCATTTGGATTGAATATTGGCGGGGCGATCGGGATTGCCCTGTACATATCCCAGGCCATCAGTGTGGCTTTTTATGTTGTGGCTTTTGCACAATCTACAGGGCCTATCTTCGATTGGGTAGAAAGTGAATTTGGAATCGTGGTTGAAACCTTTGGTTACAGGCTTGTATCTATACCTACCATGATCCTGCTTTCGCTCTTGGTATTGACCCGCGGTGCAAATTCAGGGATGGCGCTCCTCTATGTAGTGGCAACCATCCTGTTTATTTCTTTGGCTATGTTTTTTGTGGGGACTCCTTCGCCTGATGTTCAGGTACAATACGACTCCATCACAGAAATTTTCAATAAGGTTTTTGATAAAGAGGCATTTTCTCAAGAGCGGCTGGTAGAACTGGGGATAGACAAGGTTAACAAACCCACTTTCTTTTATGTATTTACCATCATTTTCCCTGCCTTTACAGGTATTATTGCCGGGCTTGGTTTATCTGGCGACCTGAGAGATCCAGGAAAATCCATTCCTGTTGGGACCTTGCTGGCCACTGTCATTGGAATGGTGATTTACCTGGCGGTTGCTGTAAAAATGTCTATGAGTCTTCCTCCGGAGATCCTTGTAAATAAGGAAAGGCTGGTCATGAGTGATATTGCCATTTGGGGTCCGATCATTCCAATTGGCTTGGCTGCAGCGGCTATTTCCTCGGCTTTAGGCTCTATCCTGGTAGCCCCCAGAACCCTTCAGGCCCTGGGTGCAGATAAGGTATTCCCATCAGAATCAGGAAATTCGTGGTTAGCAAAAATCAGAAAGAAAGACGATGAGCCAGTAAATGGTTCTATCATTTCGATCATCATTGCCATGGTATTCGTAGCCATTGGGGACGTAGACCTTGTGGCTGAGATCATCTCGATGTTCTTCATGGTGACTTATGGAGCCATCTGTTTGATTTCCTTCCTGGAGCACTTTTCATCAAATCCAGCTTACAGGCCTTCCTTTAACTCCCGTTGGTACCTTTCCCTCCCAGGAGCTGTGTTGACGATCTGGTTGATGTTCAAGATGAACCTGCCCTACGCGATAGCCTCTCTTGTCCTGATGGTGGGCATTTACTTCTGGGTAAGCAGGTACAACCAAAATCAGGGAGGCATGGTGCGCATTTTCCAGGGGGTAATTTTCCAAATTTCCAGGAGCTTGCGAGTTATGCTCCAGAAAGCCGGAGGCGAAGAAGAGTCCGAGGAACACTGGGTTCCCTCAGTCATCTGCATCTCACAGGACAGTTTTGATAGGACTTCAGGATTTGACATGGTGAGATTCATCGCTCATAAATATGGTTTTGGAACCTACATCCACATGATCAAGGATTACTATTCTAGAACAACAGTAGCAGAATCCCGAGATGTGAGGTCAAGGTTATTGAAGAGAACCAAAATCTCCCAATCCAAGGTTTATGTAGATACGATGATTAGTCCTTCCTATACCTCAGCCCTGGCACAAACCCTTCAGATGCCAGGTATTTCGGGTCAGGACAACAACATGATCCTCTTCGAATACAGCCCCATTCAGATGGAAAGGCTAAAGGACATTGTGGAGAACTTTGGCCTGATCAAGGCTGCGGGCTTCGACGTGGTCATCCTGAAAACAGGTGAAAAAGGCTTCGGCTATAAGCATGAAATTCATATCTGGCTGACTGCCGAAGACCTAACCAACGGTAACCTGATGATTCTGATGGCATACATCATCCTTGGACATCCTGAATGGAAGCGGGGGCTGATCAAAATATTTGCCATTTATCCCGAAAATGAGGCCTCTGATCAGAAGGAAAAACTCATCGGTCTGATCAACCAGGGGCGCCTGGCCATCTCACCTAACAATGTCGAGGTCATTGCCAGAAAAGAAGAACGCAGCATCAAGGCCATCATCAACCAGCGTTCGGGAGATGCAGACTTGACCATCGTTGGATTCCACCAGGAATCCTTGAAGAAACACAATGAAGAAGTATTTGGTGGCTATGAAAAACTTGGCAATGTAATTTTTGTAAATACTGACAAGGAAAAAATCATTGCTTAAGCCCTCACTCTAATCCTTACTAAAAGAAGGATGGGTACCAAGGCTGCGGCAATCAATAATAAGTACCACCATTTAAAAGCTAAAGTCCTTTCTGATTGGATGACGACAGGCTGGTCGTCGCCAATCAGGATAAAACTATCCCAATAGTAAGGAAACTGCTTGGAGGAGGCCTGATCCAGGTAATCCAATTTGGCCTGCCTCAAGGCACTGGATTTGGACATTCCTTGCTGGATGTAAGCAAAAAACCGGGGTATAATCTCTGATGTGCTTTCATCATCTGCTCGCCAGAGCGACATCACAATATTTGGACAGCCTGCGTATTTGAATGCCCTAGCGAGGCTCATCATCCCTTCCGTCCGCTCGAATTTTCCCAATCCCGTCTCACAGGCACTCAAGACTGCCAAATCACTTTGTAATTCGATGGGGTAAATCTCAAAAGCGTGTAGATAACCGTCCTCATCCTCTTTCACATCCTTACTAAGGATCAAAGATGAATTCATGGGTAGGCTATCATCCAGGATGGTATGGGTAGCAAAATGTAAAATACTTGCTTTGGAAATGTATTTCTTCACCCTTCCTTCATAAACTCGATTTCCCTCCAACTTTTTCCCACCAAATTGCTTGAAGGCTTTCTGAACTTCCAGTTTATTGAACATTAGCTCTGAAATACCTGCCCTTTCATTTCCTTCTCCATCTCCTTCAAAATCAGGGGCTATACCAACATATGGGATCTTGGATTTCAAGCCAATTTTTGCTTTGGTATTGATCAAAGCGGCTGCATACTCGTATCTGACTTCATAATCCTTGATCAGATAAGGCAGAGACCTGTAATCAATCACCTGGCTATCAGGCATCTGAGTCAATAATAGATCAAAGGGAACTTTGGCAATTTTGCCATGTGGAATGATGAGGAGCTTATCATATTTCTTATCCGTAAATGTATCTACTACACATTGGATAAGTGCCGAATATAGGCTGTGGGAAACATTCAGGTACCGGCGGTAAAAGTCCATGTCAAAGGAGAGGTTCTCAGCATTTGAGGTTTTGCCCACCATATCCGTGAACTCATCTATCATGGTGGATAATTCCCCATTAACATCAAAGGCGGTAAATGTAGCTCGATCCCTGGAGAGTGAGGATACGTATAGATAGAATTTTTCTTCATAGAAATACTCTATGACAAGGGTATTGTCCATATCCAGTTTCCTCCTCACCTCATCAGGATATACCAGATGCTGGTCATATTTCAGCTTAAAGTATTCAGGATATTTCTTTTCAACTGACTTTTTCCAATCAAAATATAGCTGTCTCTTTTGTTCATACTCATAAACCAAAGAATCTATCATGATCAGGCTGTTCTTATAGCTCCTGCTTTTCAGGATTTTTTCTTCCAGTAAGGTATATGCTTCTTGAAATTTTTCTCCACGCTCAAGTTCATTCTCAAGTTGATCTGAGAACTTCAAGGCTTTATTTCCCTGAATCTGATACCTGATGGATCGGGTTTTACATTTGTCAATAACTGCAAAAGCCAGGTCTATGTACTTTTTATCTCCCGTTTTAAGGTATAGATCGTAGATGTAAAAAAGCCAACTTGAGTAATCCTGTTCATAATTATATCTCAGTATCCATCCTCCCTCTCTAAAACTTGACCTCATTTCATACTGATCAATCCATGCGATCAAGACTTCAAACATAGCAGCAGCCTTTTCAAGGTACTCAACTCCTTTTTCTGATCTTCGGTAGGTTCCATACAAGGCCCCAAGCATGGCAAATATATTGGTGAGGTTCTGAAAATCATGGGCTTTGAAATATTTGGGATCTTTGAGTCGAAGGACATTTTCAGGAGACAGATCCGGAAAATATCCCCTGTAGGCCCGCGTCAAATATTCTTCTGCTTCCGGCAATTCCCTTGCCCAATAAAGATAATACCCCAAAATCAAATTAGACCTTACCATTGCATTATGCCCCAGAGGCACCTTCTTCTCGAATACCTTATTAGCTATTCTTGCCTGTTCGATGGCTTCTGGCAAGCGTTTCATTCGGATCAAAACCTCTCCTAAACCCATCCTGGACTTGGCAACGTCCAAGTGATCCGGCCCCAAATATTTGATGAGGGTATCCCTGCATTCCAGGAAAAATTGATGGGCAGAATCCAGCATTCCCATTTCCTTGTAATGCAAAGCCAGATTGTGGGTAAACATGGCTGGTCGATAGGGATTGACCTTATTCTGGCGATCAATGTCAATGGCTTTTTTACTGAGGCCAATCACAAATCGTTTGTATTGCCTATCACCACGCGTAAAATCGTCGTAGCAACTGGCAAGCGTATTGTAAAAAGTTCCCATATTCCTGTGCCCCTGTGGAAACCATTGTTCCATTTTTAAAACCGCCTTTTTACATAAGGTTAATCCCCTTTCAGGGTCTCCCATCTCACGATAAGCTGCTGCCCTTACCTTCCAAAGATCCGGGTACATCACATGCTTTCCGATGTTGTATCTTTCAAGCAGTTCTTCATGCCCAAGAGAAAGCTCTACACTCTTGGAATATTTTCCTGCGAGGTTGAGAATTTTGGACTTCACCACCAGGTATTCGGTCTTCCCCACATGGGACTCTCCCCATGATTGCATATAGGCCTCCTCCGCCTTAGCCAGAAACATCTGAACAGAGTCATCCCGAATCACCCCATCACCCATATAAGCAAGCTCAGTCCAATAATCCCCCCTCAGATAGCCTTCGATTTCCTCAGAATCCATCCATTCAATCAAATCCTCCAGGAAATAGTAAGCCTTACTTGGTCCCAATCTGTGGTACATCCACATGTATTCCCCCATTTTTTTGAAATAAAGAGTCTGAGGTTCAATAGTTTGCTCTGGGGACTTGTCATCAGGTATGATTTCCTCCAGGGGAATGAAAAATGGCTCTAACTCTCCCATCAAACCTGCTTTCTTCAGGTATAAATATGTATATTCATAGCTATCGGCCCCCACAAACCATTTGATGGATGGGCTATTTTTCCAAAAATCCTTAATTTTTTCCAGTTCACCGAAAAGGAGCCTTGCTTCTCCTTCTGCCAGGAAGTACTTGGCGTAATCAAGGCTATCGCTAGCCCCTTCTTTTGCTTTCGCAAAATACCTGAAAGCCTGTTTATACTTCCCTTTGTCAAAGGCATCCTTACCCTCTTCAAGAAGTTTAGAAAATTCAGGTGTTGCAGCCTGTGTCCATTTAGGGGTAATCACTAACTGCGAGACAATTAGCAGGAGAGTCAGAAGGTAGTTGTGGGTCATGTCGATTAAGATTCGGGCTATATATACCTACTGTCGTTTTCTTGACAGGATCCATATCCCTAAAATCAAAAAAAATGTCGCGCCCAGCAATAATTTCAGATTAACTGAATCAAAAAGACTCTTTTTCAACTGCACTTCCTGATCATCTCCAATCAAAACAAAAGTCCCCCAGTAATGTGGAAACTGCTTCCCATGGCCCTTTTCGAGGAACTGGAGCTTGGCTTTTCGAAGGGCTTCATCCTTTGGATAGCCTTTCTTTACAAGGGCAAAAAAATCAGTGATGATTTCTGAGGTAGCCTGATCATCTGCTCGCCAAAGAGACATCACTATGTTGGAACAACCTGCATACTTAAATGCCCTTGCAAGGCTCATCATGCCTTCACCTGCATGCCATTTGCCCAAACCTGTCTCACAAGCACTTAGCACTGCCAAATCAGCCTTAAGTTCTTTTGGATAAATCTCATAGGCATGCAAAAAGCCATCTTCTGTACTGTCTGATTCCTCATGCAATACCAAGGAAGTATACATGGGTAAGCTGTCATTTAGTAAAGTATGGGTAGCGAAATGGAGAATCGACGCCTCTTCAATGTATTCTTTTGCCCGCTTTTCAATGGCCATTTCACCCTTAAAAGCCTGTCCCCCAAGCAAATCATGTACATTCTGAACTTCTAGCTGGTTGTACTTGAGCCTCGATTCATAATATTCGAGGTCCTGCGATGCACTTAACCTAGCCCGATAGTTTTTGCTGAAGACAGGTGCCAAGCCTAAATAGGAATACCTTGGGGTTTCCTGCTGAAAACTTTCCTCTCCCATCAGCGAAGCGGCATAATCATACCTGATGTTGTATTTTTTGAGTAAGTAAGGGAGATCTTGATAAGTGGGATGGTCATAGGTCTTCTGCTCTGTCAGCAGGATATCAAAATTCAATTTGGCGAGCTTTTGATCAGGAATGATCAAAAGACGCTCATATTTTTTGTCTTCGAAACTATCAATTATCTGGCCTAGCAGCCTTTGGTATAGCTCACTGGAAAGTTTGACATAGGTCTTGAAGAATGTAGGGTCAAAAGATTTATTTTCAGCGTTTTGCGTTGAGCCTAGCATTTGAGCAAGGCTATCAATCTGTCCCTCCAGTCGCCCTCTAAGGGTATCAATGACCATTACAATGTCCTTATCATCAAAAGCATGGATGTACATCATTTGATTTTCAAACCAGAAGTATTCCACAACAAGGGTATTCTCTTGCTGCAGTTTATCCCTCACCTCATCCGGAAATACCAGGTGCTGATCGTACTTCAATTGATAGTACCTTGGATTGGCCTTTTCGACATCCTTTTCCCATTCTAGGTACTGTTGCCTCTTGCCTTTTAGCTCAATCTCATGGCTAAGTAAATCTTCTTTTTCAGCTCCTGCATCCTTCAATTGCAAAAATTCTTGTTCGGACTTTTCATAGGTACTGAACAAACGCTTTCCTTGAGACAGCTTGGCTGGGCTTATCCCAGCGAACTTAAAAGCTCGGTTGCCCTGCAATTGGAAGCGAAGGGAATTGGTTTTGCTCCTGTCGGAAAAGGCAAAAGCCTCTTCCAAATAAATAGGATTCCCTGTTTTGAGGTATAACTGATGATCTACCTCTTGCAACTTGGCATAGTTGAATAGGTAATCCGTGCTTCTTAGACCTGCCATCAAGCTATTGCTTGCCCTTATTTCATAGCGCGTCCTCCAGTCGATGACTGTTTTGAAGCTTATTCTGGATTTTTCCAGTTCATTAATTTCGCGATAATAGGTGCCCAGTGTCCCCAAAATGGCAGATACACTCTCCAGGTCGTACATCACAAAGTTTTCAGGTAGGGTAAGGTCTTCCAGGTTTTCGATATCCACATTGGGGAAATACCCATTGTAGGCTTCGTGAAGGTAATGGTAGCAAGAATCAAACATACCTGCTTCAAAAAATGCATTGCCCATGACCAAGGAACTGGATACCATATAGGTTTCTCCAGGCATTGAGATCTTTTTATAAATATCATAGCCCACCTTACCAATATCAATAGCTTCTTTAATTCGTCCTGATTCCCTGTAAGCCTTTGAAAGCCCATGGGTAATTTTTGCAACCTTCAAATTTTCCTTACCGAAGCCTTTTATTGCCAGTTCGTAGGCCTTTTCAAATGCTGCTATTCCTTCCTCCTGTCTTCCCGTCTGCAAATAATCATAAGCCATGTTGTTGTAGAGCCTTGCCAGGCCGGGGCTATCCTTGCCAAAGAATGATTCCTCCAGCTTAATGGCTTTGGTATAAATACCGATGGCCTTATTGAGATACTCCTCCGTATAATTGGTGTCATAAGCTGAGGCCAAGGAATTGTAAAATCCTGCCAATTCCTTGTGTCCACCAGGGTATTTCTTCTCCATGACGTATATGGCCTTTTCCATGAGAAGAATGGCTCTGTCCACATCACCTAAATCTCTGTAAGCCAAAGATTTTAGGCGCCAGATATAAGGCAAAGCGTTGTGATCGGGGATATTCGCAGCTAGAATAATGGCCTCATACTCGTCCATGAGCTGTATAAGTTGAGGCAGTTTGCCTACTTCCCAGTAGAAGAAAGCCCTTTTCATGGCAAGTTCAAGCGTAGCAAGATGCCCTGAACCATAGGCTTTTTGGTAAGCCGTTTCAGATTTATTAAGAAATACCAACAACGAATCGGAGGCGAGAAACACCAGCCCATTATAAAACTGCCTTTCCCAAAAAAATCCTTTTAGATGTGCAGGAAAATAGGTCTGTTCAACCACAGGCCTTACTATGTCAAAGGCCTTAAATGAGTGAAAAGGCAGGCTGCTATTTTTCAACCAAATGGCTTCCACAAGTCGGTAATAATACCTCTCTATGGGCTGAAAGGCTTCGATTTCTGCTTTGGTGTAAGGTATAATTTCTTCGAAGGGCTGATTCAGTATATCAATCTTTCCAGTAAGTTTGTCCAGTTCTGATTTGAGGAAGACATATTTAAGGTGATTGAGCTTGTCTTTCGGATCTGAACCAAGGCTTTCCAGCAAAGATGCTTTTCCTAACTTTCCGGTCTCGATTCCAAGTCGAGCTATCTCAAGTTTTATTTCCTTTTGGATAGAGGAAGCATCCTCGGCATGGGTAAGGGCTTTTTCCAGGCGTTTGAAGGCCTGTTCATAATCAGCTTCCCGATAAGCCATTAATGCCCAATCTCTCCAGGCCTTGGCATTCAAGGGATTAAGCCCCAAGGCAGCTTTTAGATAAGATTGACTTTCTTCCCATTCTGCAGCATCAAAGGCAGCCCTCCCTCTGAGGTGAAATATTTCTGATTGCAGGCTATCATCCTTCAGTTTGTAGTTGTCGTATATTGCCTGCTGATTTTCAGCAATCAGGAGAGCAGAATCAGGTCGAAATTCTTCCAGATGCCTCCAGCCCTTATCCAGCTTCTGCCGCACCTGATCTTCCATTGGATTTGCTGCTCCACCAAGCGGAAACCAAAGCAAAACTGCTATAAATAATATTTTACAGTTGAGGTCCTCCATAACTTATAACAAGATAGGGCTTTCTTTTTGGGTATGGCAAATGGGAAAATGAACAACATGCCTCATTGAACGCAAGCATTCAACTACATGTATTCAGGGCTTCAAATCGAGAGATTCCACAAATTAAGTACAGACTTTTTAAGATTTATTTTTATCGTTTACAGTTGACTTTCAAGAACCTGACTTCATCTACGGAGTTATTCCCTTCGCCAAACTCTATTAGACCGTTTAACGTTTTCCAATATCATTTAAAGGTCAAGTTTGCAATGGCCAAGGATGAATCTATTCCCAAGTCTATACAAAACCTTTCAGAAAATTAATCTGAAAAGTCTTTGAGGAAAATTTTTAGACATCATTTCCACCAATCTTTTACCTTAGTCTAACCAACATCCCCTCTCTTCTTTCTCAGACGCCTTACGTAAATCACCACCAAAATAAGTCCCAACAGCAATATGGCAGAGAATCTTCCAAGAAGCATCGCAAAATTTCCCCCACTGCCAGCATTTATTAAATCTACCGCCTTGTCATCACCTACCAACACAAAAGTCGCCCAATAGTGGGGAAAATTCTTTCCCCCTCCCTTGGCCAGAAAATCCAGTTTGGCCTGCCTCAATGCATCGTCCTTGTCCTTGCCTTCCTTGATGTAGGAAAAAAAGTTGGACACAATCTCAGAGGTGGATTGGTCATCGGCTTGCCATAGAGACATCACTATGTTTGGACAACCGGCATATTTGAAAGCCCTGGCCATGCTCATCATGCCTTCCCCATCCTGCCACCTGCCTAAGCCCGTTTCACAGGCACTCAGTACCGCCAATTGTGCATTCAGTTTCCTGGAATAAATTTCATAAGCATGCAAAAATCCGTCTTCCTTCCCTGATTCTTCCTCTTGCAAGACCAAAGATGTATACAACGGCAGGCTATCATTGAGAAGGGTGTGGGTAGCAAAATGGAGGATAGAAGCATCATCGATGTACTGCTTTACCTTGTTTTCAACTGCATCATTTCCCTTAAAAGCCCTTCCTCCCAAAAGGCTATAAGCCCGTTCAACCTCTTCCTGGTTGTACTTTAAACGATTGACAATGGCTGTTGTATCGACCTCTGCAGGCAGTTTTTTTCGATAACTGCTTGCAAAAACAGGAGCCATTCCCAGATAAGGATACCTTGTCCTTAATTGAGGAGTATTGCGAGCAGGTATCAAAGAGGCAGAGTACTCTGATCTGATTTGATACTTATTGATGAGATAACGCAGGTGCTGATAATCCAGTATGGAGGTATCAGCTCGTTCATATAGCAGCACATCAAAAGGTAATTTATTTAGTTGCTGGTCAGGGATAATTAGCAGTTTGTCATAGCTCTTGTTTTCAAAACTGTCCAAAACACCTGCTATCAGGTTTTGGTAGAGTCGATGGCTAAGTTCAGTGAATGATTGGAAGAACTGTTTCGAATAGGAATTATTCTCAGCATAATCCACCTCACTTAGCATTTCAATGAATCTGTTGATATCCTTTTTCAATCCTGCATCCAGTGAATCCAGGATATGGATGGTCTTTTCATTATCAAAGGCTATTTTGGAAAGATATCCATAATTGGTGAAGCTAAACTCTAACAGAAGTGTATGGGGAGAGTTCAGTTTTTGCCTGATAATTTCGGGGTATTGTAGGCTTTTGTCATACTTCAACTCAAAATAGGCTGGATACTTTTTCTCGATGCTTTCTTGCCAATTCAAATAGGCCTGTTTTTTCCCTTCATAATCAACCAATATTTCTGGATCAATGTCATTCGGGTCATAACTAAGTAGCTGGCGTTCCATTTGAATGTAATCTTCAAACAACTCTTTTTCTTTTTCAATGGCTTCCTTGGGCACCCTCGCAAAATCCAGGGCACGCTCTGTTTGAAGTTGGAAACGCAGGTTATTGGTCTTACCGGCATCTGCATAGGCAAAAGCTTCCTCATTGTATTTTTGATCCCCTGTTTGTTGGAAAAGTCGGTAATTGATCTCTAACAAAGCCGCATAATGATCTTCAAAGATTGAGTTTCTTCCCCAACCTGCTTCAAGGTAGCTCGAGCGAATTGCATATTGGTTATTCCATTCCAGTGAAGTTTTGAATGTTCTCCGTGCCAGTTCTAATTGATTGGTGGCAAGGCAATAATCGCCCAATACTCCAAACAGGTTGGAGATGGACTGATGGTCATACATTTTAAAATATTTTTCACTGGCAAGTTTTTCTATTTCATCTAGCCTAAACTGAGGAAAATAGCCCCTGAAAGCCTCCTCTATGTATATTCTGGTCGAATCGTGCTCTCCCTGAAAATTGAAGCACATGGCCATGGCTACATGAGCAGTTATTCGGACAGGATGGTTTGAGGCCGTCTTTTTCTTGTATGCAGCCAGCCCCTTCCTGGTCAATTTTTCCATTGACTTAAAATCGCCCATGAACATATAGTACTCGCTCATTCCCAGATACATCCTTGCCATGGTAAGGTGATCTTCTCCAAAGACCTTTTCGCCAAGTTTGATTGCCTTATTGAACTCTTCGAAGCCCTTTTCGATCTCCTCCAACAAGAAATAAGTTGATCCAATGTTGAATAAGAATAAGACTACTCCTTCATTTTCCTCTCCCAAAAATCTCGTCCGATTTTCAAGGGCTTTTTGATAATAAACCAGAGCGAGTCGCTGATAATCCATATTCATCAGGTCTGACGCTCCATAAGCATTTGCCAGTCCATTATAGTATACGTCCAGGTTTTTGTGACCTTGTGGAAAGAGTTGCTCCATTTTGACTACTGCCCTTTTAGCGAGGGTGATGTTGCGTTCTGTATCCCCAAGGCGATTGTAGGAGGCCGATTGGTGCTTCCAAATCATGGGCCAAAAGGGATGATCTGCCAGTCCGAGCCTGTTAAGTTCACCTTCGCACAGCTTCATGGTATCCAACACAGCAGTGTAGTCTCCTGTATTCCAATGAAAAAAAGCTTGTTTTTCGGCCCCATAAAATCTGGCCAGGTGGCGGGGATGACATGCTCCATTCAATACATTTGAAGCACGGGTATGGAATGCGTAAATAGAATCATCCGGATAAGCCCCCGAACCGCTGGAAGCCAAAGAAATCCAAAATCTATTTAGAAGAAATGGAGAGACCTCCCCTTTCCTGGCAATAGCTTCTATTTCCTGAAGTCCCGTGAGTTCATCCTGAATTTTCCCCCTGCCCCGCTTCCAACTGGATTTAATCATTCCCAGGAAAAACCTGTCCTCCTCACTTAGAACGACCTGCCCACTATCGGGTAAAACTTCTATCAAGGGTACATCTGAAAGGCCATTGACGTCTCCGTTAATCCTTTCCCATTCAAGTTGTAGCCATAAAAACCTTAGTTTCTCTGTGAAACCTAATTCCATCTTGCGGAGTGAGTTCATGGCAAGTTTGGCCAAATCCAGAAATCCACACTGAAGGGCATAATCCATTCGGAGCAACTCTAGAGATTTGCTGGATTCTCCCCTGGATTCAGCCAGTTCAATTTCCTGCTTCAGTTTGCTAAAAGTCTCTTTATAATTCCTTTCCTTGTAGATCTCCTCCAATCCTTGGGGAATTTCAGCTACAGCTTGTAAGCCTTTATCCTGAGCCCAAATAAGTACAGGCAATCCTGAGATTAGGAAAAGGGTGGTGATGATGTCCTTCCATTTCATGAATAAAAATTACATCACATAAAATTGAATGACAAAGAGATTATCTATCATATTCTTTTAGAGCCTCATTTTTTGACTTCAGCCTACATGACTTATATAAATGAAAAAAATATTAACAAAAATCTTCCCAATCAGGTATGGATTCAGGGATTAGCTATTAAATTTGTCGTTCTAAGCAGGAGCTGATGGGTAAACGAAGAGTTCAAAACAACGAAGAGGAAAAGGTAAAAGTCACACGGGAATCTTTTGGAGAAGCCCTTAAGATATTCTCATTTGTAAGGCCATACCGATGGTATTTTATCATTGGGCTGGTATTTCTTGCCTTATCAACTGGCACAAACTTCTTATTTATCGATTATATCAGGGAATTGCTGGCTACGGTTACGGACAAGGTACCCGAGTGGCAAGACAAACTCCGATCTGTGACCATCCAGATTGTTGTTGTATTGATCTTGCAAGCCGCTTTCTCTTTCTTAAGGATAATTCTTTTTGCACAGGTTACCCAGAGGACGCTGGCAGATATCAGAAATGCCATTTACCACAGCTTACTTTCTATTGGAATTCCATTTTTTGAGGAAAGAAGAGTAGGCGAATTGACCAGCAGACTGACTGCAGATGTAAGCCAATTGGAAAGCACCATCCAGGTTTCTATTGCTGAGTTTTTGAGACAAATACTCACTTTGGTTGGAGGCATCATCATCCTGTTTTATGTTTCGGTGAAACTCTCCCTGATCATGCTTTCCACCTTCCCAGTAGCTATCATCATAGCCATGGGGGTAGGGCGTTATATCAGAAAGGTCAGTAAAAAAGCACAGGACGAACTGGCTGAGTCGAATGTGATCGTAGAGGAGACCCTCCACTCGATCAGGAATGTCAAGTCTTTTGTCAATGAGAAGTTCGAATTCCAAAAATTCGGAGAGAAGATGAGGGAGGTCATTAAGAATGGCTTGAATGCAGCTTATGCAAGGGGAGGCTTTGTTGTGGTTTTGATCCTTGCAGTATTTGGAGGGATGGCCCTTGTGATGGTTTTTGGTGCAGGAATGATTGGTAATGAGGAGCTTCCGGTAGATCAGTTCATTTACTTTTTAATGATCACGGCATTTATTGGAGGGTCAATTGCAGGATTGGGTAGCCTTTACGCAGAGATCCAGCGAGCAATTGGAGCCTCAGAAAGAATTAGGGGCATACTTAAGGAAGAAGGTGAGTATGACTTCATGAATGCAGCAGATACAGGGGAGCGATTTGCTGGTGAGATTGTCTTTTCAAATGTAGAATTTGCTTATCCAACGAGGCTGGATGTACCAGTATTAAAGGGGATTAGCCTAAAAATACCTCAGGGAAATAAAATTGCTCTTGCTGGACAAAGTGGTGCAGGCAAATCCACCATTGCACAATTGCTCCTGAGGTTCTATCAAATTCAAGGGGGCGAAATCCTCATCGACGGAAAATCTATCTTCGATTATGACCTCCATCACTTGAGGTCCAATATCGGGATTGTTCCTCAAGAGGTAATTTTGTTTGGTGGTACTATCAAGGAGAACATTGCCTATGGCCGTCCCGGAGCTACCGAAGAGGAAATCATAGATGCTGCCCGCAAGGCAAATGCCCTTGAGTTCATTCAGAACTTCCCGGAAGGCCTGGAGACGAAGGTAGGCGACCGAGGGATCAAACTCTCCGGTGGGCAACGCCAAAGAATCGCCATTGCAAGAGCCATCCTGAAAGACCCTGTCATCCTTATCCTGGATGAGGCCACTTCCTCACTGGATGCCGAATCGGAGCACTTGGTACAGGAAGCCCTTAACAAGCTCATGCATGGTCGAACAACCTTGATCATCGCTCACAGGCTAAGCACCATCAGACATGTAGACCAGATCAATGTCATGGAAGCTGGAAAAATAGTTGAATCAGGAACGCATAATGAGCTCGCCGATCAAAATGGGGGGGCATATTTCAACCTGTTGAGGCTTCAGGAAGCCTAGCAGGCTCCTATCAAACAAAAAGATCAGAATGAGTCATTCATCCTGATCTTTTTGTTTAAGGATTTTTGAAATTTAGCTTTTGAGAGCATGCTTGCCCTTATAGTACCCGAGTGAGGGACTTCTCATCACTGCGGGAACAATAAGGCTCGGATAGGGTGAGCCTTAAAGGCTAGGTTGGAGACTAAATAGACTATTTAAAAGTAATAAACCCCAGGCAAATCAGCCTTGATTGCCGAGAATTGAGGTTTGCCTTCGCCTTATACAGTTATAACCCTGACAGGGTTTAAACCCTGTCAGGGTTATAATAAATTTTAGAAAGCTGTCTAATTTTAGATCTTAGAGTTTAAGGGCAGGATTTTAAAGTTCTGAGGAAATAATTTTTAATCAGCTTCTAAGCCTATTTCCAAATAGCTCACCTCCCTTGAAACTTGATCATCACAGAGCAACAACTCAGTTTACAATCTTCATTTTCCGAAAAATAAGCCTATAAAAGACCTATTTTAGCTATTAACGACTTTTGAAGGTCAAACAGACTTAACTCTCCTATCAACGATCCGACTGAGCTTCCCTCCCTGGCTGCGAGGGATACTTCCTGGAGATTTCAAAACGATCTCCATCGAAAGACCAATAAAGTCTTTGACTTTCTTTTTGAGCCTGCCCCTTAGATCTTCATTTTCAGGCTCTACATTTGCCACAGTTTCCACCTCAACGGTAACCTTATCCATAGCCCCTTTTTTGTCCACTAGAAGTCGATAATTAGGACTCAGGTAATCAAACATGTGAATCACTTCCTCCACTTGGGTATGAAACAGGTTCACCCCTCGAATGATCAGCATATCATCTGCCCTTCCTTTAATGGTTGACATTTTTATGTGGGTTCTCTTCCCATTGGGATCATAATTGATGGAACAAATGTCATTTGTCCAATACCTCAAAACAGGAAAGGCTTCCTTAGTCAGGGTCGTAAAAACAAGTACCCCCTCTTCACCATAAGGCAAAGGTTCACCACTGTCTCTATCTACCACTTCGGGAAAAAAATGATCCTCCCAGATGTAACTCCCACTTCCCTGCTCCTCAAAATCTTCCTGCGAAACCCCAGGCCCGATGACTTCACTCAACCCATAAATATTGGATGCCCGAACTCCAAGTCCCCTTTCGACCTGAGACCTGATAGCCTCCGTCCATGGCTCAGCCCCCAAAACTGCATATTTCACAGCTAAGGAATCAGTATCAATACCTCTTTTCTCTAATTCGTCTGCCAAGGTTTGAGCGTAGGAAGGAGTACAACAAATGACCTCAGGTTCGAAATCTTGAAGGATGGTCAGTTGCCGCTCGGTCATGCCACCTGAAACAGGAATCACCGCCATTCCCAATTTCGTTGCCCCACCATGCATCCCCAACCCTCCAGTAAAGAGGCCATAGCCGTAGGCATTGTGGAGTTTCATCCCTGGTCTGGCACCTGCACAGGCAAGCGACCTGGCAACTACTTCATCAAATACTCCAAGATCAGCTTCGGTATACCCTACAACTGTAGGCTTGCCCGTGGTCCCACTCGACGCATGAATTCGACGGATTTCGTCCATGGGTTTGGCAAACATCCCAAATGGATAGTTATCGCGCAGGTCGGTCTTTTTTGTAAATGGAAGTTTGTGAATATCCTCTAAAGTTTTGATGTCCTCAGGGTGAAGGCCAATTACATCAAATTGCTGTTTGTAAAAAGGAACATTTTCATATACCCTTTTTACCAGTGAAGAGAGGCGAGCATTTTGTAATGCCCGCAACTCTTCCAGTGGCATGGTTTCAAGCCTGGAATTGTACATATCTCCTGAAGTTATTGTTGAATCAATTGTCCAATGATGGCTTCGGCCGTTGCTTCCTTACCCATCAGGTTGACCTGTTCGAAATAATTATACCAACCCGCAGCCTCCACCAATTGCTCAAATCCTTTGGCAGTTTCCTCATCGGGAAAGGCCCAAATAGCAAAAAAGTCATAATCTGCCCTTCGAGTGGTTTGGGAAAGGTTGTCCGACCACGTTAGTATCTTCACTCCTTTGGCCATCAGATCCTGGATATGGGGGCCGATATTTGCCATATAATTGCCTCTTTCCTCGGCTGTAAGTTCATGCCAGGCAGGCTTGGTATTCCATAGTTCTATAAAGAAAATCATAATTCTAAGCTCTTATTTTGAATAATTTTGGGCGGCTTGCCTTTCAACAGAATCCTTATGGAGGATCATATCGGCTGCCTTTTCACCAATCATGATGGAAGGCGCATTGGTATTTCCTGATGTAATGGAAGGCATGATAGATGCGTCAGCCACACGAAGCCCAGAAAGTCCATGTACCCTCAACTCGGGATCTACCACAGCCATGCTATCAATTCCCATCTTGCAAGTCCCTACCATGTGGTGATAGGTCCCGCAGGATTTCCTGATATAATCTTCAATATCAGCCTCGCTTGCATCTTTTCCTGGTAGCACCTCTACCTTCATCCAATCCTGAAAGGCCTGTGTATAGCCCATCTTTCTGCATAGCATCACTGCTTCTCGCAATGCCTCAAAGTCTGCCTGTTCTCCCAAATAATTGGGGTCCAGATAAGGAGCGTCCTCAGGATTGGCCGATTTTAATTTCATTTCACCTCGGCTGACTGGCCTAATTAGGCCTGCACAAAGTGTAAATGCATTCTCAGGTCCCGAAAATCCAGGTGAATAATAGGGCAATCCCATAAATAGGGGCTGCAGGTCAGGACACAGCATATTGGGACGGCTTTTCCAAAACAACTGTGCCTCCAACAAATTCGCCTGTGGGGGAGGAATCTGCTGCTTGGCTTCGAAAATTACACTCACCAAAAGATGGTCATGAAGATTTTGACCAACACCAGGCAGGTCGACGACACTATGAATGCCGTGTTCTGCCAGATCATTTGCATTTCCTATGCCCGAAAGCATCAACAATTGAGGGGAACCGATGGCACCAGCTGCCAAAATGACCTCTTCTGAAGCACTGGCTACATGCTCTTTTCCGTCCTTTTTGAAAATCAATCCTGTGCACCTCTTGCCATCAAAGTTAAGTTTCTGAGCCTGGGCATTGGTGTAGACAGTCAAATTGGGACGATCCATAACTGGAAGCAAAAAGGCCTTGGCTGTAGAACAACGTTCCCCTTCAGGAGTAACCGTCAGTTCATTCATACCAGCTCCCCAAATATCAGAATTGAAGTCTTCCGTTACAGGCAAGCCCATTTCTTTACAAGCCTCTATCGCTACTGTGGAAATGGGATTGGGATTTTTTATGGTGGTAACATGCAAAGGGCCTCCAACACCATGGTTTTCACTCGCACCCTTTTCATAATTCTCGGATTTCTTAAAATAAGGCAGGACACTCTCATAATCCCAGCCTTGACATCCCTGATATGCCCAGTTGTCATAATCAGTATGGTGGCCACGGATATAGATCATGCCATTAATGCTGCTACTGCCACCCAGTGTTTTTCCCCTGGGCCAATAGCGTGGGGTATTGCCTGCATGCCGTTGAGGTTCGGTCATATAAGCCCAATCCCTCTCAGTTTGCCAGGTAGCAGGCCATCCAGCAGGTGCATGGATGTTGGGATCATTGTCTGGGCTACCCGCTTCAAGGAGCAATACCCGGGTATTTGAGTTTTTAGAAAGCCTATTGGCCAGGACGCATCCGGCAGAGCCAGCGCCCACGATGATATAATCAAAATTCATTTTTTCTGGATTAGTTGGTCAAACAGATGTATTTCCAGGAGACTTATTTCCCGGAGAAGTAAGCTTAGGCCTCAGCAGGAGCAAATTTCTTGATGCTGATTACCTGAGGTAGCGTAACTGCTTTTAGTCCCTCAAGCCCAAACTCAACCCCATATCCCGATTCTTTCATGCCACCAAATGGAACCATGGGATGGATGGCTCCGTGCTGGTTGATCCACACCGTTCCCGATTCGATACGCGAAGCGACTTGTGAAGCCTGTTCAAGGTCATCTGACCATACTGAGGCACCGAGGCCTGTTTTGGTATCATTGGCTTTGCGAACTGCCTCATCCAGGTCTTTGTATTTAATAATGGGCAATACAGGTCCAAATTGTTCTTCATCCACCAATGGAATCCCATTGTCGATTTCACCCACAAGGGTAATGGGGTAGAAATATCCCTGACCTTCAGCTTTGCTGCCTCCTCGGATAATTTTGGCACCTCGTGCTTTGGCATCATCTACCAATGAAATGACCTTATTGTACTGCATTTCATTCTGAACAGGCCCTAGCAGAATGTTCTCTTCCATGCCATTACCCATGGGCATTTGATCAGCGACGGCACTAAGGCTACTGACTACCTGATCATAGTCATCCTCATGAACATATAGACGCTTAGCGCAGGCGCAGGTTTGGCCCATATTGATGAATGATCCCCAGAATAGGTCCCCAGCTTTTGAAGCCATTTCTGTCCCAGGTAATACAATGGCAGGATCATTTCCTCCACACTCAAGCGTCAACCTGGCCATGTTTCCACCTGAAGCTTCGATGATTTTTTTGGCAGTCGATGCACTTCCGGTAAACATGATTTTGTCAACATCTTGATGACGTACCAGTATATCTCCCACTTTTCCATCTCCAGAAATGGTATTCAAAACTCCTGGAGGCAACACTGTATTAATTAACCTTACCATTTCAAGGGTTCCAATACTGGTATATTCTGAAGGTTTCAGTACCACAGTATTCCCCGTCCGAAGAGATGGGATAATTTGCCATATGGCAATCATAAGTGGCCAATTCCAGGGAGCAATCGCCCCGATTACACCGATCGGTCTGCGGTGCAACTCATCTCTGCGAGACTCATCCTCAAATACCACTTCTGTCGGCAAGTCAAGAGAAGCCGGTACCTGTGTCCATCCAACACAGGCTTGCATTTCAAACATAGAGCCAGGTCCAGCAAGAGGTTTTCCTTGTTCTTTGGTAATCCATTTTGCCAGATAATCGGTATTCTCCGTCAATACCTTGGCAACTTTCATGAGGATTGCCTTGCGTTCTTCATCTGATTTTGCAGCCCAGGCAGGCTGAGCAGCTCTGGCTGATGACACGGCGCGCTCTACCTGCTCAGGCGTAGAGATTGGAGCAAAGCCCAATGATTCACCAGTTGCAGGATTTTTCACTTCAAAACTTTGTTCATGAGGAACGGGTTGCCCGTCCACCATACATGCGAAGGTAGTAGCCATACGTATTTTTGAATTATTCTTAAGTGATAAATCAATAATAGCTACATTTGACTACCATTAACTTAATTATTCTTCAAAAAAACTTATCTTTAGTTCTAATTTTTACTAAAGAGTCTTATTTGTCGTATATTTTCGAAATATCCTTAAGTATTGCGAAAAATATTAAAGCCCATGATTGAAAGATTCATCGAAAGAGGTACTGCTTATCCCCTACAGATGGGAACCCTGATGGTATATGAAACCAATACCTCCTGCAAGAATGTCAAGTTCTTCTTTGAGCAGAATGTTCTGACCCTGATGCTCAAGGGACATAAGACCGTTGTCTCTGATAACCTTAAGATTGAATTCTTTCCAGGAACCCTATTTATTCCCCAAGCCAATGTAGTCCAGACAGTCCATATCCCTGAAGCCAGTTTCTACAATCCTACTAAATGTCTCGTACTAGAAATTGATCCCGCATTCTTGCAAACTTATTATGAAGAGATCCTCTACCTGGAAAATCACAAGGAATTGCTACATTCTCAAGAGGCTTCTTCACAAGCTGTCCAGCATTTCTGTTCCAATGATAAACATTTGGTAGCAGCCTTTATTAGACTTTATGAACAACAATTGGGTGAGTCAGGTTCTACCAAAGATCTTATTGACTCACTTGTGATCAAAGAAATGCTGGCAAGGATCTTCAATACAGAAGGCTTGGCCCTTCTCCGAAATAACTTTGTAAAAAGCGTTCCCAACAAAAAGATCCAAAAAAGCCTCACCTATATCAAAGGCAAACTGGATGACCAGCTGACGGTTCAGCAATTGGCGGACGTTTCCGGCTATGGCCTGACCACCTTTTACAAAAAATTCAGAGAGATCACAGGCATGACTCCCGTGGACTACATCCTCAATGAAAGGATCAAACAATCCAAAATCATGATTCAGAAAAATAAGCTATCCCTAAAAGAAATTGCCTTCAAATGTGGCTTTAATTCCTACGAATATTTTTGTAGCAGCTTCAGAAAGCTAGAACAACTCAGGCCAAGTGAGTTTAAAAAGGCAACAAGTTGATTATACAAACTGGTTTAATACCCATACACGGCCATCTCTTAGCTCATAAGCATACCTTCTTAAGGGTGAAGGCGGAGGCCCATCTACAACCCTTCCTTCATAGTCATAGGTCCCTTCATGGCAGGGACAAACAAATATTCGTTCATCGGCCTGAAACGCAACGGTACACCTTTTATGCGTACACACGAGGCTGATTATTTCCAGCTTATCCCCTGCCCTGCGAACAAGGATTTTTTTCCTATTGAAAATGAATGTTTTGAATCCCTCCACTGGCAATTCATGCTCAGCACAAAGGTTCATTTCAGCCTCTTCAAACAGGCTACAAGCAGAAGCAGTCACTCCCACTGCCAAAGCGGAGGAAATGACTGCTGTATTTTTCAAAAATTCTTTCCGATTCATTTTCTGCCAGCCATCAATTTACTGATGTATTTACCAAGAATATCAAACTCCAGGTTAACCTTATCCCCAACTTTCAGCCTATGAAAATTGGTGTGCTCATAGGTATAGGGAATGATGGTAACTGTAAAGTAATTTTCCCCTGCTTCTACCACAGTAAGGCTGACACCATTTATAGTAACTGATCCTTTGTCTACCAGCAGATGCGTATATTGAGGATCAAAACCAAAACGATACATCCAGGAACCATCTACATCCTTGACCTCCTCCACAATTCCCACACCATCTACATGCCCTTGCACAAAGTGGCCATCAAGCCGTGCTCCGGCTGCCATACACAACTCAAGATTTACTCGATCTCCTATGCCCCATGACCCCAAATTCGTCTTCTTGAGGGTTTCATCAACTGCGGTAACCTTATAAGTTGCCTGCGCTCCATCCTGCGACACCTGCGTTACCGTCAGGCAAACGCCATTATGTGCAATGCTTTGATCCTCGTGGATCGCTTCATCAAAAGGAGCTTCCAACTCAAAGGTCTTGTTGCTTCCTTCTTCAGAAATTGAAGTTATATGTCCTTGATATTTTACAATTCCTGTAAACATGCTTTTAACTTTTTTACTTCTTACCTCAACAAGCTAAGTACCCCTCTTGTTTCTTTAAATACATTAGAAGAAATACCCAACTCCTCATATTTCAGCACATAATAATAAACCCCCTCCCTTGCTTCATTTCCACTCAGGCTAATCCCATCCCACATGTTATCAAAGGAACCATTTCCCCTGCTCATCAACCTTCCCCAACGATCAAAGATCTGAACCTCGACCAATCGGACATCTCGAGCTTCAATAGGTCTCCAATTGTCGTTCGTCCCATCCTGATTAGGAGTGAATACATTGGTAAGGATCAATTTGGGACAGAAATCTACACAACTCTCCACACTGGGCTCAGACTCATTCCCTGAGGAATCGGTTACCGTAACAGCAAAACAACCCACCAGATCATCTCCTTGTCCAGGGAATAGATTTTCAAAAGTAGTATCCCGCCCAAAACTGGAATAGGGAATTTGTAAAATCTGCTGGAATTGGGCTTCCGGGCTTAGTTTATAGTATATGTTTACAAATGCCGCATCTGCATCACAATCAAGATCTGACTTACTCAGAAACAACTCAGCCAATTCATTTGAGCATTGATTTGACAAACTAAGGTCAGGATTACATGGAGGATCATCATCCACAGCAAAATCACAAGTCTGTTGCGAATCATTGAACAATGGATCTTTAATTCCAAATACCCCATGAGATCCTCTCGACCTGATAAAATAACAATACTCAATGTCTGTCAAAAGATCGGTATCTCTGTAGGAATGTATATTGGCTCCTGTCCCCGCGACAGAATCAACCAAAGCAAAAGCGCCTCCATTTTCAGACCTGTATATATAGTATAAATCATTTTGCCATGAGACCGTTTCAGTCCATTCAAGGAAGATGTCCTGCATGGTACCTCCCTGCGTTGTCAAGAAAATACTCGAGGCAATATGTTTATCCACATTGAGATTGATTGGCTGGCCAGTAGCGTCAAAAACCTCGACCCTGTAATTGTAGTTCCTGACCTCGGTATCCAAACCGTCATCCTCTAAGCTATTTGTACCAAATGGCAATTGTGCTATTTCAATCGCAGGGAAAGAATTGTTGTTGGCCCTGTACAACCTGTATATATAAGGTCTTGGGAACAATGTATCAATATCAGGCTCAGACCATGCCACAAAGATCCGCCCATTTACCCCGTCAGTGAATGTTACACTGTCATTGGTCATGAAAATCTCCGAATTCTCTATCTCGACACAACCACTTTCTGCACAGGACTCCAATTTGGGGACCTGGGGCTGAATGGGATCCCCATAGATAGCCGTAATGGCGTAGCAAATTTGATCTCCATATCCACCTTCCACATCATTCAGCGAATCTATAAAAGTGATGTTATCCCAACCCTCGTTGATTTGTATCAATTCAAAGCCGGCATCAGCAGGACTCACCTCACAACAGACCGTGTCCTGGTCAAATTCATTGCCATCAATTTTGCGGTATATAAAGTATCCAAGTACGAGATCAGTACAACCCGTTGGCAGCCAACTCAAACTGATTGATCTGGGGCCTTTTTCTACTGTCAATTCTTCTGGCGGGGGCGGTACGACCCTTATTTGAACCGTTTTGTTGTCGGTAAGTGTGGTTAAGTTGTTGTCATCGTCAGAATACTCAAAGTTATCGTTGGCGAAGAAATCAACCTGATAGATCTGCGAACGGATCATATCACAGCTGGTCTGCCAGGTAACGGTTCCTTTAATGGTATCTACAGGAGTTCTATTGTTATTGGCAGTAGAATCCGGGAGTCCATTTATCCGCCTTACCTGCCCTATACTTGGATCAATGATAAAGCCATCAATGGTAGCAGGTGGAGTCAGGGAAAAAGGTCCGTTATTACCCAAAGCTCCATTGTTCAACCTTAAATATAAAGAGTCTGTTGAATCCGGGTCATAGGCAAGGAATGGAAACTCAAGGATTTCGCCTGCAAAGATACAGGTATCTGTGATGGTCTCAATTACCGGAGGATTGTTATCACAGGGGTTGACAAATACGGCCATGTCTCGCTGTACGAATCCAAGGAAAAGTCCATTTCTATATTCTTCTACTACATAACTAATGTTATATACACCCACCTGATTGGGCACTTCCCATGTGATTAATCCTGTAAGGGAATCCTGAACAAGAGGGCCATTACTTGGAAACACACTCACATCATCCGGGAAGGTATAGCACCTTGGACGTGGATTGGTCTGCGGGTTAAATGCCTGGGTATCGTCAAAATCTTCTGAAGGAACCAAATAGTAAACCAGTGAATCCCCATCGATGTCTCTTCCACCTGGATTATGGCTCCATGACTTTCCGGCACAAGCATCGTAGATGGGTTCATTCAAAAACTCAGGAGAGCTGTTGGGTCCCAGAATAGGATTGTACAGGAATCGGGTAACTACCGTAAAGGCCTTTTCATTCGAGCTACAGATATTATCTACATTACTAAGGCGTGCTATGTCTGAATAATGAAGGTAGTACTCGCCAGGCCCTGGAAAGATATAATCAACCCGGTAGATGTTTCTTTTGATGGCACCTCGCACTTCCTCTCCCAATCTGGTATTTGGCACATCACAGTCTGGAAAATTCACAGGAGCTGTGGGGCCATTTGAACGTGGCACATCCAACAACTCGGCTATGGTTGAGAGATTGTTGGCTGAGTAAATCCTGATATCTGCGGAGCAACGGTCTACATTGGCTTCAGAAGGATCAGAATAAGTTGTGAGCGTGATGGTGTATGAATTGGGATTGTTTGGATCATTTCTCTCCAGGGTGATTTGGCCGGCCAGGTTGTGGGTAGCCAGAGAGAATGAGGGAATCCCTAGGAATAAAATGCAGGTAAGGACTTTCCAAAGATCAGGCCTTGATCTATCAGGCTGCAACATATCGGGTCTGTATTTATTTGAGTAAAAGGGTCATCTGTAAAGGGCGGATAAATAAAATAACCCTATTTATTAAAGCAATAGAGTCAGGAAGTCTACAAATTCCACAATTTTCAGCTCAATTTTTATTGCTAAAAAGAGAAGTTGCATTTTTCGTTTCCAGGGTACCTGATTTTTTCATCCACCAAAACAAAAATTTAACCTAAAAAACGATGGAACGCAATGATAAGTTTGGGGTAAAATTAACCTCTTGCATAAAAAATCAAGTAATAGAGATTGTATAAGCATATCTTTACCTATCCTTATTAGAGCAAACCCATGAAGCAGAAGGCTGTTAAACATATTTATAATTATCTATTATGAATGCATCATGCTCGTGGCTTTTCAGCTCCAGGCCAAGCCTTCATATGCCCTTGATTAGGAGGAAAATCAGAGCAAAAACCAAAAAGAGATTTATTATTGCTTTTCTTGAAAAATTAACCGTAATTGCACAACCATTTTTCAGGACAGATTAGGCGAGATAAAAGACAAATAATGTACGCTAATTCTTACAAGACGATTTCCTCTAACATTGCTACCTCTGACAAGAAGTGGTTGGTAGTTGATGTTCAAGGAATGGTACTAGGGCGAGCTGCAAGCCAGATTGCCATGCTTTTGAGGGGCAAGCATAAGCCTCTTTACTCTCCACACGCAGATTGTGGAGACAACGTAATCGTTCTTAATGCCGATAAAATCAGGTTGACAGGAACGAAGTGGGACAATAAGGAGTACATCAGACACACCTCCTATCCCGGTGGTCAGCGTGTCATGACTGCTAAAGAAATGATGGCCAAGCACCCTACCCGCATGGTAGAAAAGGCTGTTAGAGGTATGCTTCCCAAAAATCGCCTGGGTCGCAAGTTATTCTCCAATATGAGGGTTTATGTTGGGGATACTCATCCGCATGATGCTCAAAGTCCTGAAACTTACGAATTGAAATCCTAAACAGCTAAGTTATACGCTTACAGACTGAACGATTTATATGAGCAAAGAAATAAAAGTTGGAAGAAGAAAACGCGCCGTTGCCCGTGTTATCCTGAAACCAGGGACAGGTGAGTTTATTATAAATAAGAGGGATCTTGCAACATACTTCCCTGTTGACCTCCTTCAATTGAAGGTTAATGAGCCTTTTGAAGTACTTGGAATCAGCTCTTCAGAATTTGACATCACCGCCAATGTAAACGGCGGAGGTATCAAAGGTCAAGCTGATGCCATTCGCCTGGGTATCTCTCGTGCCCTCGTCGAAATGGACGAAGAAAATCGTTCACCGCTTAAGAGAGCAGGTCTGATGACCAGAGACTCCCGTAAGGTTGAACGTAAGAAGTTTGGTCTTAAGAAAGCAAGGAAAAGCGAGCAGTTCTCTAAGCGTTAATCAAAGGAATCATGGATCAACCTACATATCAAGAATTATTGGAAGCTGGTGTTCACTTTGGACACCTTAAGAAAAAATGGAATCCAAAAATGTCTCCATATATCTTCATGGAGAGAAATGGAATCCATATCATTGACTTGAACAAGACCCAGCGTATGCTGGAAGAAGCCTCTAAAGTAGCCAAAACCCTGGCCTCTGGTGGTAGAAAGATCTTGTTTGTAGCTACAAAAAAGCAGGCAAAAGAAATCGTTGAGAACGAAGCTGCTCGTGTAAACATGCCATTCGTAACCGAACGTTGGTTGGGAGGTATGTTGACCAACTTTGCTACTGTGCGCAAGTCTATCAAGCGCATGAAGAACATCGAGAAAATGAAAACAGACGGAACCTTCGAAAGAATCAATAAGAAGGAGCGTTTGATGTTCTCTCGTGAGCAGGAAAAACTCAACAGGGTAATCGGTGGTATTGCAGACCTAAACCGCCTTCCTTCTGCCCTTTTCATCATCGATATCAAAAAAGAGCACATCGCAGTTTCCGAGGCTCGCAAATTGAATATCCCTACTATTGCAATGGTAGATACAAACTCTAACCCTGCATTGGTAGATTTCCCTATCCCTTCTAACGACGATGCTGCCAAGGCGATCCAGTTGGTGCTTAGAACCATCACTGATTCTATCGCTGAAGGCCTTGAAGAGCGTTCGAAGAAGAAAGAGGAAGAGAAAATCAAAAAAGAGGCACAGCGCCAAAGACAAGAAGAAAAGAGCGTTGAAGAATAAATCATTCTTCAAACACGACATAGAAAGCGGGTCTATTTAGGTCCGCTTTTTTCTTTGGTAGATACCCTTCCAACCAACCATACACTTAGGATCACCACTGCCATACCAAGCAATTGGTAATAATTTACCGTTTCACCATCCCATAAGCCCCAACAAAGGGCAATAATTGGCACCAAATAAGTTACAAGACTGGCAAAAACCGGACTGCTAAGGTTGATCAGTTTGGTAAAAATAAGTATGCCCACCAGGTTGGCAAATACTGCCAGGACAAGGATATAAATCAAACCTCTGGTACCTTCAGGACTACTCAGGCCAGTAGGAATTATTCCAGAATAGAAGGTATAACCAGCAGCAAACGGAAGTATTAGCAGAAAACCTATTGAAGCAATTTGGATGGCCTTCAGCCCCTCGAGATTATATCTAACCATATTACCTGTCAGCCCAGTAAAAAAAGCAGCCAAAACAGCCAGGCTTGCATAAAGATTTACCTGTCCAAATTTCCCCTCTGAAGAGAAAAGTACCAATATGGTCGTTCCGACCAAACCCAGTATCAGGCCGATCACCTGATTTCGACGAATGCGGGTGGCATAAAAAATTCCGCCAACCAAAAGGGTCATCAGCGGAGTCAGGGCACTAAGTATGCCATTTAGGGAGCTTGAGATTTTACTTTGGGCGACAGCATTCAGAAAAGTGATCAGAAAATTAGCCATGATGGCGAATAAAATCATCGCGGGCCATTTATTCCTGGGGATTTTGCGGACTTGTTTGATAGAAATGGGCAATATCAGGAGAGCAGAGAAACACATCCTGCCAGCGATCACCTCAAGGGGATCGAACACCACGAGTGCCTTCTTCAGCAGAAGATAGGAACTACCCCATATTCCAGCCAGAATGAAGACCAAACCCCATACTAATGTCAAGGGGGGAATGGAGAGGATTTGTTTTTTCAAAGTGTTTTAATTTGCCTGCTTTCAGGGAATTAGCGACAAAGAGTTATGAAAATTACCACAATTACCAATTCCGCAAACTGTGCAAACTTAATCCATAGTAATTTTCCAACGAATCAAAAATTACCAATTTATCAGTAGCAATCAAGACATAATTATCCAATTCTCAATCATTGGCTCTTAAGCCCTATTTTTCCTCCCAGGTAAAAATACCATCCTCCATTGAGTAGAAATACTTTTTGTGTAACAACAAATACCTAAAATATGACACGTTTGCTTAATTTTTCTATATTTTTGAAACAAAGTGGCATAAATTTGGGTATATTAGCCAATATTAATCTGTCCGAAATGAAACGAAAACTTTTACTTATAATCTTTTCCTTACTCACCATCGGCATTTCTTTCGCAGGAAATGATGCCACTCCAACCAATGATGTGGATGACTTTTACACAGGTGTAGGAGTTTCACTTTACCCAAATCCTTCTACTGGAGTTGCCTTTCTTGAAATCGAATCTGAATTTGCGGAGGTCTATAACGTGAAGGTTGTGAACCTGATTGGTAAGGAAATGCTTAGAGCAGAAGTCCAAAGTGGACAAAAACTAAAGATTGATCTTCAAAACGTACCTTCGGGTGTTTATTTCGTACAGATTGAAAGAGGTGATGTAAAGGTCACCAAAAGATTGATTATCAGATAGTTTTCGTAAAATATAAATTTAAGGCCATCCAATTGGGATGGCCTTTTTTATTTCTCAGATTTATTGTTAGAAGCTATTAAGCTAAAAAATCCAGGTATTTAGATTTCTGCGAGATACTTGTGTACAAAGCTGATTGCCATAGATCCCTCCCCCACTGCGGAAGCGACCCTATTCATAGCCCCGGAACGCACATCTCCAGAAGCAAAAATTCCTGGGACACAAGTTTCCAAGAAGTAAGGATTTCTCTTCAGTTTCCAGACCTTATCGAAATTTTGTTCACTTAGCAAGTCCTTTCCTGTGATCACATAGCCCTTGGGGTTTCGCAGCAAATCCAGTTGAACCCAATCGGTATAAGGCTTGGCTCCAATAAATATGAATAAGGCTCCAGCCTCATACTCTTGGCAACCGCCTTCTTCCATGTTCTCTACCGACAATGAACTCAGGTGTCCTTCCTTCCCAAAAACCTCTTTTACCTGGTGACGCCCCCATACATGGATATTCGGAGTTGATTCGATTTGATCAATCAAATATTGGGACATCGTAGCAGACAAGTCAGGCTTTCTAATGAGAATATGAACATTCTTGGCGAAGCGAGAAAGGTACATGGCTCCCTGCCCTGCCGAGTTTCCCCCTCCCACGATGAAGACATCCTTATGCTTACAGGCATTTGCCTCGGTGGTGGCAGCGCCATAATAGATTCCGGCACCGGTAAAATCATCAACCCCCGTTGCAGGTAGTCTCCTGTAATCCACCCCCGTAGCAATAACAATAGCCTTTGCGTAGATGGTTTGACCGTCAGAAAGGCTAATGACCTTGTGAGAACCTTCATTTTTAATTCCGACCACCTCAGCAGGAGAAATGAATTCAATTCCGAACTTCTCGGCTTGGGTGATGGCCCGCCTGGCCAAATCAGAACCGCTCAAGCCATTAGGAAAGCCCAGGTAGTTTTCTATCCTTGAACTTGTCCCTGCCTGGCCACCTGGTGCCCTTCTTTCAATAAGCACAGTTTTCAAACCTTCAGAACCACCGTATACTGCTGCTGCCAAACCAGACGGCCCTGCTCCAATGATTGCTACATCATATAGTTCTTCGCTTGCAGAGGTATTCCGACCGATCTTCGGAGCAATGTCGGCAATGTCAGGATTGGAGAGTGTACTCCCATCTTCAAAAATCACTGCGGGCAGGTCTTTTTCCTCCAATTCATATAAAGACATCAGCTCTTGAGCCTTTGAGTGATCTGCCTCGAAGTCAATCCATTTATAGGGAATCAAATTTCCACTTAAGTAGTCTTTGATCTTGTGAGACTTGGGGGAAAACTGATAACCGAGGATCTTGAGGCCGTCAAAGTCCGGAATTACAGTGGCTGACCAATCGTCCAGCAAATCATCCAAAATTGGATATAGCTTTTCTTCTGGCGGATCCCAAGGCTTTGTAAGGTAATAGTCCAATTGTACATCATTGATGGCTTTGATCGCAGCATCTATATCCGAATATGCAGTCAGAATGACCCTTTTGGCTTCAGGATAAAACACCTTTGCCTTTTCCAAGAATTCTACCCCTAGCATCTCTGGCATTCTTTGGTCTGATAGGAAAAGGGCGACATTCTGTCCCTCCTTTTTTAACTGCTCCAAAGATTCGAGGGCTTCATTGGCTGACTCTGTCGCCATGACTCTGTAGGAAGTTTTATAATTCTTCCTGACATCCCTCCGAATAGCTCTCAATACCTGAGGGTCATCGTCAATGATTAGGATAATGGGTAGCTTCATTAATCGAGATTCTCTTAGATTTATGGAAAAGTTAGCGAATAAATTTAAGGTCAGAAAACTCAAGCCTAAAAGTTCCGAAAAAGAAAAATTTCACAAACTATATATGTTGGCTAATGGCCTCACTCCCATTCACATACAAAATTTATTCTTCTAAACACATTGACTCTGAGAACCCCTGATTTGTGACAATCAAAAAATTTAATCCTAGAAAACGATTTTTTCTACCAAATAGAAAGAAAATTATCCTTACATTTAAGTGCTACCTCTCTGAAAATCAGTATATTATTTTATTTACATATACAATTTTTCTAAGGGGATAACTTTTTATCAATCCTGAGCTTTAATTGGTAAGAAAGTGCATGAAGGGACATGGAATTAAGAGGAGAAAAAATAGTATTGAGACCAATGACGCTCAAAGGCAGGTATCAATTTTACCGCTGGGCGACTAAGTCGGACGCAGCCCCATACTGGTATGGGGAGCTGTACGGGGATGATGTGCCCTCTTATGTAGTTTTTAAGCATGAATTTCCCGACTACTATTTTGACGGTTCTTCCATTCAGAAAGGAAGAGCTTTTGTTATTTATAAAGGTGATGAGAAAATTGGCCAGATAAATTATAATGAAATTGAAGAACGAGATCACTCTGTAGAATTAGATATCCTGATCGCAAGCCAAAAATACCAAAACAAAGGCCTGGGAACTGATGCCATAAAAACCCTCCTCAACTACCTCTTCAATAAAATGGCCATTCGCAGGTGCAGGATTGAAGTCATTTCAAAAAATCCAAGGGCAGAAAAAGCATTCCAAAAGGCAGGCTTTGCCAAAATATATACCTACATCCGCAAAGGCATCGTTTGGGTAGTCATGGAATGCCTATCTCCGACAAGCAAGGAAGTTATCAAAGCAGAAACAAGTACGAAAAAAAATAATTTTCACAATCTCTAACATTTTGACTGCTTTTCCGTCTACTTTATTCGAAGTAATAAGTTCGATCACCCAATTCATAGCAATAGTCAAAATAATTTATGGAAGATTTACAGGACATTATTCAAACAGGCGTAAACAGCCACATCTCTATTTGCAGCCAGATAGGTCTCAATGCAGACTTTAGCCTCCAAAGTATAGCAGATATGGATTCATTGATCGACGAAATATTTGTAGATGGAAAACTGGATAGCCCAATGGTTGCTTCAGAGCATGAGAATATGATTTTGCTGGGATTTGGTTCCTACCTGGGTGAGATGATCATACGCTCAACGGGATCAGGAGCGTGGGCAGAAGACGATACGTTTGGGGAAGGTCTTGCATTTTCCTGCGTAGACCTGCCCGCAGGATTGAGAATTTGGCCTTTCCAAAAAGTCCTCAAAAGAATAAACAATGGCCCAGAAGATAGCTTGAGAAGCTATGCCATTACTATTATCAGGAGTTCTGAGGAAAAGGCTTCCGAATAAGCAGCAGATAAGAATTCCTAAAGGAAAGCCCCCAGTTGAAGCCATCCTGTAAAGCCAAACATTAGCAAGGGAGAAAAGCAGACAACAAAAACCAACTGGTGATTTAATCTCCAAGGTTTTCCATCAAACGAACATAGAACCTGACAGCATTGTCAAAATCACTTACAGAGATCCTTTCGTTCAGTCCATGGAACATCGAGAGGGTCTCTGGTGTCAATTGGTAGGGGGCAAATCGATATATTTTGTTCGTTATTTCCTGAAAATGTCTGGAGTCTGTCCCACCTATGACCAAATTGGGAGAAGTGAGGGTATTTGGAAAAACTTCCTTGATGCTCTTATCAAGTTGCTCATAGCCCCAACTGTTGTCATCCGAAACCACCGATGGAGCCTGGTATTGCAATACCTGAAAGCTCACCCTGTCATCCTTTACCCATTTTTTCAAATGTGCCATAACCGTTTCCATGCTGTCGCCTGGAAGTAAGCGAAAGTTAAAGGTAACATTGGCCTTAAGGGGGACGACATTGTCCTTGACACCGGAGTGAAAAATGGTTGGGACCATGGTGGTTTGAATCAGGGCAGCTCCTGCATTGCTAGAGCGATAGGTAGATAGGATCAGGGGTTTGAAAACCTCAAAGTTTCCGAATGCCATCTTGTTGACAAAAGGCATTTCTGGTCCAAGGTTCCGAAAAAACGCCTTTACTGGATAGGAAATCCGTTCAGGAAAGGGATGCTCTTCCAGGCGATAAATAGCTTGTGAAATCACCTCTATCGCAGTTTCTTTTCCGGGCATAGAGGAATGCCCACCTTCAACTTCCGCTGATAAACGTACAGTCAAGTATCCTTTTTCGGCAATACCGATTAAAGCTACTTGCTTATCCATCCCTGGTACCAGACCTTTGGTAAGGGTATAGCCCTCATCCAGAACAAAGTCAGGCCTCACGCCCTCTGATTTCAAGTGATCAACGATCATTTTGGCTCCTCTTTTCCCAGATACCTCTTCGTCATGCCCAAAGGCAAGGTAGATGGTTCTCTCAGGTTGGAAATCCTTTTTGAGGAGCATTTCAGTTGCCTCTAACAATCCAATCACATTGATTTTGTCATCAATCGCTCCCCTACCCCAGATATCTCCATCGGCTATTACTCCTCCAAAAGGATCTTGTTTCCAGAATGGCAGATTTTCCTCAGGTACAGGAACCACATCCATATGCCCCATCAGTACCACTGGAGCTAAGTCCTTGTTCTTTCCCTCCCATCTGTACAAATGGGCATAATCCTCAAAGATTAGTTTTTCAAGCAGGCTATCAACCATTGGATAGGTATCACTGATCCATGACTTGAGTTTTGCAAACTCTGTAGAATCAATTAGGCTGGGGTCTAGATTGGAGATGGTCTTGAATTGAATCGCCTCCGCGAGGTGTTTTTTTGCATCAGGACTTACTTCGATAGGGGGAATGCTTGCTACAGTGCTTTGGGAGGATTTGACTAGCATTGTCTTGACCAACATAAAGCCAATGAATGCTATTAAAAATAATCCCACCAATATTAACAAGCTGCGTAAGTATTTCATAGTCCTAAAATCTTGATGTTCCGAATAAATAAATTTAAGGAGAACGCGTTAATTTTTGAGGAATTTGGACAGGAATTATGGGATTTATGCCAATTCTATTGAACAAAAAACCTACATTGCAGAGAGGTGAGAGGTTTTATATATTGCTGATAGTTCTCCCTCCCCACTGATTTTTCCGAAAAGTTCTGCGATACATACTTTCTTTTCATTTGATTTTCAGCTAATTGAACGTAATTTAGCTATGGTCATGGAATGTTTTTTGATACATGTTTAACAGAGAATCAATCAAAACCATATGAAATCCAGGCTTTCCATCAACAATCTAATCCTTCCCCTACTATTTGTCGCATTCATGTTTTTCTCAAGTGGTGTCCAGGCGCAACTGGATTTTACCCCCAGAAGCGATAAATCCAGGGTCGTAGATCCAGGTAAAGGCCAGACCTTTTCTCGTGCATTTTTTACTGCGGATAATTTTCACTTCGTTCAATTTGGTGTCTATCCCATGGGTGCCAATTGGAGAGATATTCTTGCTCCTTCCAAGATTGGACAGGTTTGGTTAATCATCCATTATTCTACCCAGATCAAGGGAAAACCAGAGCAAGGGGCCTATTACATCGTGAAACCCTTTCCGAGTGCTGGGCTTGCCAGAGATTATGTTGCCAAGTACAAAAAACTGGGAATCGACTGCTGGTACAATCCACAATTGCATGGCGTACCATTTACCATTATGGGAATTACTTATTAATTCTCAGTAAAGGCGAAAAAAAAAAGGCCTCCAACATGGGAGGCCTACAGCTGATTATGTTTGTGCTTTTTTTGCTTAGTCCAATTGAACCGCAGACATTCTGTATTTGATGGTGTTACCTACAGATACGTTTTTCAACTCTACTGTATAGCGCGCATTGCCTGCGTTTGAGTAGGTCAAAGGAACTGATTTTTCGTTTTTACCGAATACGCGAGTTGCGATCTGCCTTCCGTTTTTCTTTACAGTGATGATCCCTTTTGCCTGACCACCTTGTCTGGTTACGGTGATTTTGATTCTTTTCTTGGAAGAACATACCCTGTCAAAAGTTTGGGTCTTCTTCCCCTGACCTGCCAATAGGCCTGATACAGAACCCAGGCTCGCAGGAGCTGCACTGAAGCAGTTGAGGCGGTACTCGAATTTATTTCCAACGGACTGATTGATGATGTCTACCCTGATGGTCTTGTTTTTTACTCCATTTACGGCCAGTACTTTTTCTCTGGAATAATTTCCGTTAGGAAACTGATAAGTCTTTTTTAGCTGGTTGTTTGCATATACGTTCACCCTTGTTTCGGCACGTCCACCTGTCTTGTTTACCTTAACAGTTACGGTATTTCCTGTAGCTTTAAAAGTTGTCTTGGCAGGGCCTGCAGCATAAACAGTTCCGGTTCTTGACTTGATATTTTTGGTACACTGGGCAGAGGCAGTTCCCTGAGCCATGAAAAATAGGAAGAAGAGGCTTACAAATGTGATTACTGTGTTTTTCATAAATCTTAATATTGAATTAGGTTAATCATTGGTGGGTTCAAGTGCTTTCTCTCAAACCTTCAATAATCAGTTACCTAATCAGATATTTTTGTAACACAGTTTTTCACTTTTTCTCAAAAAAAGAGAACAAACCCTTCAAAATCAGACACATAAATATACTTTTTTATTCAATACTCATTCAACTCTACCTTTTCGCACAAGCTGATCTTATCCATTTCGAGCCGGATTCCTCCCTCTTCTTTTTCATCAAAAATCTTAACAAATTTCCCCCCGTACAAGATTTCATCGCAGGAATAGGACATTCTTATGTGTACATTTTGGGCGAAGGTATCGTCATAAGCCTTTATAAGGATTAGAAATTCCACCTGCATCTTGCTAAGCTCTTCCAAGGTCTTGCCATACATGGGGCTTTCCTTATCAATAGGATGAACGATGGTCCAGGTAAGGGGGAAGAGGGCTACTTTATCTCTTTCAAGGGAAAGTCGTGCAAACTCCTGTTTCATTCTCCCATTCTCATTTACATGCCACATCATGGTCAGGAGAACCTCCAGTTCGATGAGTTGATTTTTCCTTCGGTTTACAATTCTGAACATCAATCCATTGATGTCCTGATAGGGCGAGACCAATATATTCTTACTGAATCCAATTTTAGCGGAAGGTTGTGAAAAGCGTCCCCAAAGAACACCTGTAGCAACGGCAAAACCGAGCAAGCCTATCATTGCCTCGAAGGCTGCAACTACATTGGCCAGCATACCTGTAGGACTTATAGCCCCATAACCGACGGTAGTGAATGTCTGCGCACTGAAGAAGAAGGCGTATGCAAAGGAGTCAAGGAAGCTGGAAGCTACATACATTTCCCCACCTGAAAGGTTCTCCACACCAATCATTACATAGATCAGCGCAAAAATTGAATTAAAGATCACATAAGAGGTCAAGACCACAAAAAATAGCTTCCACCACGAAAGGGTTACCAGAAAAACATATGGATTAATGTCCCTCAGCCGTAAACCCACCCTTTGGATGTTGAAAGTGCCATCCCTATTGATCAGGCGATTGTTATACCTGATACTCGTACCGAAGCCAAGATCCTCTTCATGTTCCTGCTCCTCCTTCGCGGCGACTTGATCCAGTTGATCATCCGCTTTTCCGCTTGCTCCAAATCTAAATCTTCTTTTTGGCATGTATGCTGATTTTCTGATGGCACTAATGCAGGCAAATATGAGCTGCTCAAAGCAAATTAGCTATTTTTCATCAAATCCCATTTTGTCAAAAAAAGTCATGGAAATTCTTTTCCGCAAGATTGCCCCTTTAATTCTACGAAAGAAATCGTAGGTTTATGATATAAGTACGAAAGACATCGTACATAACCTACGAAAAATATCGTAGATATGAGTCAGACACAAAAACCAACAGAGGCAGAACTGGAAATTTTGAAGGTACTTTGGCAATCAGGTCCTTCTACGGTTCGCTTTGTACATGAGGAACTTGCAAAGCATCGGGAGGTGGGCTACACCACGACCCTGAAGCAAATGCAGATCATGCATGATCGCAAGATGCTCAGCCGAAAAAAAATGGGAAAGACCCACATCTATACGGCACAGGTATCTGAAAAAGAAACCCAAAAACAAATGCTGGACAAATTGGTAGATACAGCCTTTCAGGGCTCGGCCATGAAATTGGTGATGCAAGCCCTGGGTAACGGTAAAACATCCAGTGAAGAACTTAAGGAGATAAGAAAATTTTTAGACCAACTGGAAAACGACCAATAGGAAATGTTCAAGCTAGAAACATACAACCTTGCAGAGGCATTTGGATGGACATTGCTACACAGTTTGTGGCAAGGCGCACTGATAGCTATGGTTCTTGTCCTGATCTACAACCTGGCCAAGCCTAAGCAATCAGATGCCCGCTATGCACTGGCAGTGGGTTCATTATTGGCTGTTTTCTTATCCGCAGGAATCACCTTTTACATTTGTTTTGAGCAAAGTAAAAAACTCCAGATTGCCATCGACGAAGAATCTGCGGAAGCCTGGTCTATTGATTTTGAAGACATCCAGCTTTTCATTTCAGATTTAGAAGAGAAGCAGAGTCAAGTAGCACCCTGGAACATTGTTATGAACAAAGTAAAGCCGCTTACCCCCTGGCTCACCTGGATTTGGTTGTTGGGCTTTATTGTTTTCAGTTTCAAATGGTTAGTAGGCTACTTGTATGTACAAAACCTGAGGTTCAGGCATAGCAGCCCACTAGACTTTGACTGGCAGTCCAAGCTCAATCTCCTTGCTCGGAGAATGGGTCTGAACCAGACCCTTTTGATGCTGGAGTCAGCCAAGATCACCTCGCCTATGACAGTTGGTCACCTGAAACCAGTGGTATTGGTCCCAGTGGGATTACTTACGGGGCTTAGTCCACAACAGGTAGAGGCTATCCTTGCTCATGAACTGGCACACATACTTAGAAATGACTTTTTGGTAAACCTTATTCTGAGCTTCATCGAAGGAATTTTCTTTTACCATCCCGCCGTGTGGTGGATCTCCGAAAGGATCCGCCAGGAACGCGAGCACTGCTGTGATGACATGGCAGTAGCAATTACAGACAACAAAAAAGAGTACGCAGAGACTTTGGCTCTCGTCGCGACACATAGTATTCATTCACCTAAAATGGCAATGACAATGCAAGGCAACAAACAGCACCTTATGACTAGAATCAAGCGCTTGTTCCAACCGGAATCCTACAACAACAGACTTAGCGGTCGAGCGACATTTGGACTCATCGTATTGATGGGTTTCAGCACCCTTGCCTGGGTATCCCCCGAAACGGCAGAGAAAATCAAGCCTGCAGAATGGGCAGAAACCTTTGACAGCCCGGTTCTGTTTTCAGACTGGATTTCTCCTGCAGATGAAATTGAAAGCATCGAAGTAGAAGTAAAAAGCTCTGAAAATACTTCCAGGGAAGATTTTAGAAGAGAACTGATCAATCGAGCGTTTAACATTACTCGCCTGGACAGCCCTCCCCCCCTACCTCCTTTGCCTCCAATGCCGGATTTCAGAGGAGCCCCCTTGCCTCCTAACATGGCTATGCCTCCAATGCCGGATTTCCCTAAAAGTTTGGTCATCCACATCGATGAAGATATGACAGATGAAGAGATCGAAGAATTGGTAGAAGCATATGAAGACCAAATCAAAGATTGGGAGGAGGAGTACGAGGAGAAAATGGAAGATTATGCTGAGATGTGGGAAGAGTGGGGTGAAGAATTCGGTGAAAAGATGGAGAAGGAGTATGGCAAAGACCTTGAAAAATGGGGTGAGAAATACGGCAAGGAATATGGAGAGATGTGGGAAGAATGGGGTGAAAAACTTGCAGATGTAATTGAAAAAAGTGCAGAAGCTGAGGACAAGGATCAGTGGATGAAGGACCTGGAACGTGAACTGAGTAAGCTGGGTGATCACTTTGAATTCAGATTCGAAAATGACAAAAAACCTTCTAAAGCTGATGGCTACAAGTATGAATACAAAGTTCGTAAGGACAAGAATTACAAAGCAAGAGAGCTTGAAGAAAAGCTGGAACGCCTTCGCGCCCATGAAGAAGAAGTTCGTAGGGTAGAAGAAGAAGCAAGAAGGGTAGAAGAGCAAGCAAGAAGAATGGAAGAACAGGCTCGTCGTGAGCAGGAGCAAGCAAGAAGGATAGAAGAGATGGCTCGTAAAGAAGAAGCAAGGGCCAAACTTCTGCAGGAAAGAAAAAGAGCTGAGAAGGAACTAGCGCGTGCCCGTGAGCTTGCAAGAAGAGAATCCGTCATTGAAAGAGAAAGATTGGCTGAAGAAAGAGCTAGGGCATATGAAGAGCGCGTTCGCGAGTACAAAGACCGGGTTCGTGGGTATGAACTAGGTAGATTGGAAAGAGAAAGAAGCGGTCTTGAAAGAGACAAAGCCATGCTGGAGCGTGAAATGCGTGCCCTTAAAGGTTCTGTAAACTCCAACTCTGACGTAATCTTTGATGACAATTTCATGGAAAGAGTAGAAAATGTAAAGCGACTTGCGAAGAATATCGAAGATCAAATTGCAAAGGAGGAAATGATGCGTGCTCTAGAAGCCAAGAAAAAGGCTGAAGAAGAAAGAGAGCTACGTGAAAGAATCCTTGCTGAACGTAGAAAGCAGGAAGCCATCAGGGTACAGTACGAGGCTGAAATGGAGGCCATCAAGCGTGAACTGGCTCGTGCTGAAAGGGAAAAAATAAACATGGAGCGCGCCCTTAGAGAAAGGGAGGCTGAAAGAAGACGCGCAGAAGCTCAAAGAGCCAGAATGGAAGCTGCAAAAGCAAAGCTGGAAGCGGAGCGGGCCAGAAATACAAAAATCCTGGAATCAGTTAATTCTGATGACAACATTGATGAGAAGGTAAACAAGATTTCAGAAATCGCTAAAGTAATGAAAGGGGAACTCGTAGATGATGGATACTTGAATCCAGAATCTCACGTCAAGCTCTCAATTACAAATGGGGTGATCATGATCAATAGAACTCCCCTAAGAACCAATGACTACAATAAGTACAGAAAGTTGATCCGTATGATGGGGGTTAACCTCTACGATGGAGACACAGTCATTGAGTTCTAAACCAACTTAGTCTTTATTCGGTATTGATATTTTTGCGGATGGGGCCTTCGGGCCCCATTTTTTGTATGAGAATTTCACATATTCACCTAGATAAATTCCTCAATCTATTAATTTGCAGTTCAAATTAGGACCGAATGAAAAAAATCCTGCTGCTTGGAGCTGGACGCTCTGCAACTACCTTGATCCAGTACCTGTTAGAAAAATGCGAAGAATACCAATGGAATCTCACCGTCGGAGACATCTCCGAACAGAGCGCCAAAGACAAAATTGCAGGCAATCCCCATGGCAGGGCCATCCAATTCAACATTCACAATGAAGCCCAACGTGTACAGGAAATAACTCGTTCGGACCTTGTTATTTCCATGCTACCAGCAAGGTTTCATTACCTGGCAGCACAAATTTGCGTCGCCTACAAAAAACCTTTTCTAACTGCCTCCTATGTCAGCGACGACATCAAAAAACTGGACTGGGAAGCCCAAAAGAATGGGGTCATTCTTCTAATGGAATCCGGACTCGATCCTGGTATAGATCACATGTCTGGCATGAGGGTTCTGGACCAGATTAAGGAAGCGAATCATAGCCTTACAGGCTTCGAAACCTTCACAGGAGGCCTTGTCGCCCCAGAATCAACACTGGACAACCCTTGGGAATATAAATTCACCTGGAACCCTCGAAATGTAGTCCTCGCAGGTCAGGGCATCGTGAAGTTTATCCAGGAAGGCAGGTATAAATACATCCCCTACCACAGGCTGTTCAGACGAACAGAGTTGATCAACATTCCCGGTTATGGATATTTTGAGGGATATGCCAACCGAGATTCTCTCAAATACCTCAACGTATATAAACTCCACGGCATTTCAACCCTATACCGAGGTACTTTAAGGAGGCCTGGTTTCTCAAGGGCATGGAATGTATTTGTACAATTAGGTGCCACAGATGATACTTATCAAATGACCGGAGTCGATGACATGACCCATAGAGATTTCATCAACTCATTTCTGGTATTTGATCCTGTCAATTCAGTGGAATTGAAACTTGCCCATTACATGAACCTCGATATTGACGGAGAAGAGATGTTCAAACTCAAGTGGCTAGGCATTTTCGACCATGAACCCATTGGCTTGGATTCAGGAACTCCTGCGCAAATATTACAGCACATTCTTCAAAAGAAATGGAAACTGGCAGAGGGAGATAAGGACATGATTGTGATGTGGCACAAGTTTGATTTCATGGATGGTTCTCAGCCCAGACAAATACAATCCTACATGGTACTCAAAGGAAAGACTGATGGAAATACTGCCATGGCACAAACCGTAGGTTTACCACTTGGAATTGCGGCCAAGCTCATTCTGACAGGTGAAATCAAGTCCAAAGGTGTTCAAATTCCAGTGGTACCTGACATTTATAATCCCATTCTAAGAGATCTTGAACAATATGGGATTGAGTTTGTCGAACGTGAAATTGAAATGGTAAGCCATTGATTACCTTTTTTTCCAGCTAAGGCCAGAATAATGGAGGAACTTTTCACCGTCCTTTTCGAATATCTCAATGAGGTCACCGGAATTTCTGCCAAGCCCTAAAATTACGCCTTGCACATCATTGAGCGGGTTGATGCCCAGGCTCTGCTTGTGTTTTCTTCCAAAAACAGATGCCTTCAAAATAAGGAAGCCTTCTTCCATTTCAAGGCTAATATTTGAAAGAAAAAACTCATCCAGGTCTTCCGATGCTTGGTAGTTTCCAAGGAATCCCTTCCAATTTTTGGGAATAGGGTTTATGTTTTCTTCGACTCCAAGGAGCACCTCACCCTGCTTTCCAATCCCTGTGATTACCTTGTTCCCATTAATCTCCTGGAAAAAGATAGCTCCTTGTCGGCCTCCCCGGCCTTTTGTCCCTCCACCATAATTGACAAATAAGCCATCTTTACCATCGGGTACCAGCCTTCCTTTGCCCTCATCATTTTTGTAGGTCAGGCGTCCGTTCTTGGCTTTGAAGTGAAAAATTTCCGTTCCGAGGGCATACGTTCCTTCAAAATTGCTCACAGGCTGAAGTTCCCCACGCATTCTCCCGTGAGACCATTTGAACCTGCGATGATATCCCAATCCCAGTTCCTTAGAAGCATAATCATTCACCAGTTCCCATTCGATTTCCTCACAAGCCCTTTGCCCCATTTCGGAATTGGTCATGACCAACACTCCGAAATCATGCCCTGGAAAAAGGGTCATCTGAGAATGGAATAGATAGGTATCCCCTCCATGGCCAATTGCCCTTCCCATGAATTCCCATTGACTGAATTTTTCATATAAAAAGAATCCAAGCCCCATTTTTCTGTCAAAATCAAGGACAATATCTTCATTCTGAACCCTTAGCATTTCCTGATATGTCTCTAATTGGATAATTCCCCCTTTTGTATCTGCATCATCTAATCGAAGCAAATGTTGAATAAAGCTTGTCATATCCTTCAGATTGGAATGAAGCATGATGGCAGGCAGATCCCGCATAGGAGGCTCGGAAAATACTTCTCCATTCGCCTTAAATCCCTCCGAAATCATGATCGCTTCGTGCGGAGGAGTAGAGAAAAAGCTGCTCTTCATCCCCAACGGCTGGAAGATATTGATCCTAATATATTCTTCATAGCTAATTCCTGACTTCCTTTCTATTATTAATCCCAATAAATCATAGCCCAGATTGCTGTATGAGAGGCTTGTTCTTGGCAAGTGTGAAAGTGGCATTTGGTTCAGGACCTTCCAGATCTCCTGATAGCCCAAAGGGGTCTGGGTATAAAATCCACTAAGATAATCGGAGGGCAAGCCAGAATGGTGGCTCAAGAGGTCAGCTACAGTGAAAGGAAAATCAGCATTTTCAAAAAAAACTGAAACAGTATCTCGCAAACTGAGGAGGTTTTTTTCGTGTAATTGAAGGATTGCGAGGGCAGTAAATACTTTTGAAATTGAACCCAAACGAAAAACAACCTGTTCATTAACAGGAATCTCGCAAAGCTGATCTGCCCAACCCAGCCCATTTGCCAAGAGGACATCAGTTTTGGAAACAGCACAATAGGCAGCTCCTTTTACACCATTCTTCGTTAAAATATCAGCTATCTTCCCCTCGATTGAGGTTTGCTCTTGCGATTTTTCAACAAGGCCCTGGGCAATCGTTCCAGTATGTAGCAGTAGTCCCAGGATAGTGGAAACAATAATTTTTCTCCTCATGTCATGCATTTTGAAAGGGAGGTCGGTAAATCCTGGAGGAATTATGCTTTAAATTTAGGGCTTTTTATTTGCCATGGAACGATAATAAAATTTGATTGCAATTCTTCCATAGGAATTATTGAAAGAGATCCCTTACTTTTGCACTGTTTTTTCCCAATTCTTTTAAAGACTTTATGAAATTTAGACCCTTACCCTTCCTTATTATCCTTTTTTGGTGCCTGGGTTTTCAAAATTCCTTCGCTCAACAATTGAGAGGAACTGTTATTTCTGACGCCGGTGAGCCCTTGGTAGGTGCGACAGTCTTCATACCCAAACTAAAAGCCGGAGCTTACACCAATGACAAAGGAATTTACAGCTTTGGCAAAGGCCTATCAAAAGGGAAGTTTGAGGTTATAGCCTTTTACTTCGGTTATGATACTTTAAAAAAGGAGGTAGAAATACCTGCAGAAGGAATCGTTACCCTTGGTTTCAACCTGTCAACCAAGGAGTTTTTTACCAACTCAGTAAATATTACGGGGGAAAAGCAAACCGGAGAGATCAACCGAAGAGATGTAGAAATCGGTGTAACTAAGATTACTACGACCGAGATCAACCTCATCCCTTCTCTTGGAACTCCTGACCTGGCGCAATTTTTACAAGTCCTGCCAGGGGTAGTATTTACAGGTGATCAGGGTGGCCAGCTCTACATCCGAGGGGGAACTCCCATCCAAAACATGGTCTTGCTGGACAATATGATCATTTATAGTCCCTTCCACTCTATTGGTCTATTCTCGGTTTTTGATACAGATTACATAAGGAATGTCGATGTCTACTCTGCCGCCTTCCCAGGCCAGTATGGAGGCAGGATTTCTTCTGTAATTGATATTCAAACCCGAAATGGCAACTTCAAAGAGTTTAAGGGCAAAGCCAATATCACTCCCTTCACATCAGGGGTTCTGGTAGAAGGCCCCTTGGCCAAGGGCAAAAAACCGGGTTCTGGATTGAGTGTATTGCTCTCTGCCAGAAATAATTTCCTTGACAGGACATCAAAAATATTTTACCCCTACATCAATGATACCACGGGGCTTCCTTACAATTTCCTTGATTTGTATGGAAAATTAACTGCCTCTGATGGGATAAACTTTGCTCACCTTTTTGGTTTCCGCCAGACTGACAATGTAAACTTCGAGTTTCCTGCAAATATTGGTTGGGAAGCAGTAGGAGGCGGTGGCAGCTTTCAGTTGCTACCCTCGGGTGCCGGTGCGATCCTTACGGGTACTTTGGCCTACTCAAATTATCAATCAGAATTGGCTGATGATCAAAACTTCCCCAGAAGCAGCAGCATATCAGGCTTTAACGGAGGTTTGAAGGTAGGTTATATTTTCAATTCCATTGATGAGTTCAATTTCGGCTTGAACTTCCAGGGATTTTCTACCGATTACGTATTCACCAATTCATTTGGTCTCCAGACAGAGCAGCAGGATGCCAATACCGAAGCTGCCGTATATGCCAATTATAAAAAAGTAATCCTATCCAAAAAAGGTGATGGCGAACCCTTTGAAAGAGCTGTAATCGAACCTAGCATTCGTTTTCATTATTACAACAACCAAAACGCCCTAAGCCCTGAGTTGCGATTTAGAGGAAAGTTGAATTTCGAGCGTATCAGTTTTTCTCTCGGATTGGGTAACTATTCTCAGAACCTACTCTCGGCACAATCAGACAGGGATGTGGTAAATATCTTCCAGGGCTACCTTTCGGCTCCCCTAGATTTGGCCAATAGAATCAGGAACAACAACCTCCAGTACAGCAGACAGGCATTATTTGGTATTGAAGCCTTAGTAATCAGAAATGTAACCACCAATGTAGAGGGCTGGGTCAAGGATTTCACTCAGCTATCAAACATCAACAGAGACAAGCTCTTTCCCAATGATCCTGATTTCATTGCTGAGACCGGGCTTGCCTACGGGATTGATGTAATTGTCAAATACAGAACAAGGAAAACATATCTGTATGCCAACTATGGCTTGGCCAGGGTTACAAGGACAGACAGGCTGGATCAAGAGTCTCCAAGGACATATGCCCCGGTCTTCGATCGTAGACACAATGTCAACCTGGTTGCTGCCTACAAAAGCGGTCGCTTAGGGCCTTCTTCTGAAGAAGTGGTCAGGCGAAGACCAAAGTTCAATGATCCCAAATGGGAAGTTAGCCTGAGGTGGAACCTTGGCTCAGGCTTTCCTTTCACTCAGACGCAGGGATTCTTCGAACAAGTTGACTTCACAGGAGAGGGAGCACAGACTGAAGTAGAGAGGCAGAATGGAGACCTGGGTATCCTACTAAGCGATGACCTAAACGGGGGAAGGCTTCCGTATTTCCATAGGCTTGACTTATCTGCAAAAAGAAGGTGGTTGCTGGGAGAAAAGGTTCTATTAGAATCTAACCTTAGCCTTATCAACACCTACAACCGCCAAAATATTTTCTATTTTGATAGAATCCGCTATGAACCGGTTTTTCAGTTGCCGTTTGTACCTAGCTTAGGAATCACGGTCAAGTATTGATTTTGGTGATTTAGAAATTTGATAGTAGCAGGAAGTAAGCCCTTCCTGCTTTTTTTATGGCTCTAACTGGAAGCCACTTATCCCTTGGGTGTAACTTTCGCCATTACTGAATTTCAGGGATACATTTATCGCAAAATCAATGATGCTATCAGGAGATTGATCATGGGTAAAAAACAGATTTTCGGATTTTACATTCTCTACCTGCCTAGCAAGGTAGGCTTCTAGTGAAGCCTCTTCTCCGTTCTCCATGAAGACCACCATTTCATTGATAGAACTTCCCTTAGGGAAATTACCATTATAATCTACCAAGGTAATGACATCCACTTCTACGAGTTTTTCCTCCTTTGAACCTTCATATCCAGGTGGAATTAGGCTACAGGCATTTGCAGATGAAACCAGTGAGGGAATGGAAAACTTCCAAGATTTTTGCTTAGCAAGATAATCAACATCAAAAGCGAGTTGGATTCCTCCTAAGTTTGGATACTTCACAGATTCTCCATTCTCTAGCCTTCCACGTTCAGGCTGGCTCCTATATGCCCATGCCCTCATCTCCTTGATGTCAAAATAGGGGAAAGACTCTACATCATTTCCACAAGGAGAAATACAGGAGGGTACGAGTATAAAACCCATCAAAATGGCAAAAATCAAAGTAAATTTTATGCTTTTCATAAGCGTAAGGTAAGGTATCTTTGTAGAAGAGACGATTAGCAAGCCTTATTTGCTAGATATAAAATACAGAGAAGTAAATGATCAATGCCAGTACAATTGTCGCGGTACAAAGTTTAAAATTCATTTCAGGATCTTCCTTAAAGATGAAACAGCAGGCACCAAAAATCAAAACAAGCCAGATAGAGTAAAATCCAATTCCAAAAGGATTTCTTTTTTGCTCAATCTCGACCTCATCTGCTCCTTCACCTGTATATACCCCTGAAATAATGCCTCTAAATGGCGTTCTGGCAATTCGGATATACCTTTCTTTTAGTAATTGATATTCGTATCTATTGTAACAATAGACCGTTCCCTTTTCAGTAACCACTTTAATTCCGTTTATGTAACCTTTGCGGTCTTTCATTTCCAATAATTGGGAAATCTCCATGGGTTCTCCTTTTGTTGACAAAACTCGATCAGCCAGCAAAAAAAGGCAGTAGCCCATAAAGCAGGCAATGAATATCCTTAGGACAAAAGTTACCCTCCTATAAGCATTGAGGGTATTTTCATAATCCGCAACGGCTTGCTCTGCATATCTTGCGCTGTAGCTGTTATAGCTCTTACGTTCTCGCTTTTGGGTAAAATTAAAAGGCTGGCCTTCCGTAGCTGAGGAGGAAGTTCCTCGGTAGCGCATTCTTTGGGTGTAGGAAGAACGGCTATACCTGCTGGATCGTTTGGATCTCACCCGTTGGAGGGTGGCGTAATAATCTTTTTGATTGTCGGAGGCTGAGAATTGGCGGTCATAGGAGGCGTTGTATTTTCTCCTTGATTCCTCATCCTTGAGGATTTCATAAGCCTTGGTTATTTCAAGGAATCGATCTCTTCCAAGTTCACTTTGGGATTTATCAGGATGGTACTTGAGCGCAAGTCCCCTGTAGGCCTGCTTGATTTCATCAACAGAGGCCTGCCTTTCAATACCCAGTATTTTATAATAATCAAGAAATCCCTTCATGTCGCCTTCACTCACTAAATGCAAAAGGGTGGGCAATTTCTTCCCGAGGCTGTATGCTATAGAGGATTACGTCCTTTTTCTTTCCTTTTAAAGGTACGATGCCTTGTTCTTCAATGACAAAATCATCCAGGCTGGGCAGATGTTTAATTATGTACTCTGATACCAACAATTTTTGACCAAGCTCGTTACAACGCCCCTGGATTCTGGCGGCAGTATTCAATACATCTGAATGGTAGGCGATCTCCTTTTTCACCACCCCCACTTCAGCAGTCATCACAAGGCCACAGTTTACCCCTGCCTTAAAAACAGGTACGAGGTCATATTTGTTAAAATAATACTTCGCCCTTTCTTGAATGCTTTGCTCAAAGGTGAAGAAGGCTCGGATGCAATGCCCATCCTTCAATCCATCAGCCAACTGCCAGGTCAGTACAGCTTCATCCCCTACATACTGGTATACGGAAGCCTTATGTTTTTTGATCGCATCAGTCAAGTCATGAAAACAATCCTGAATCAATTCACTATACAATTTATGTCCTAGTCTCTCGGCATAGGTGGTTGAGGATTTCAAATCCAGGAACATGAAGATCCTTTCTTCTTCTTTGGGCTTATAGTACCTCCCTGCCAACAATTTAACCAACATCCCTGGGCCAAACATGCTATTTATTTGCCTGAAAAGCCCCAAGAGTACACTTACAACTCCGGTATAGATTACTATCACAAAGGAAGTTTTGGAAAATGTACCAGTAGCGAGAAATTCAGCAATATAAGTTTCTGCCTGATCTTCCGGCATTTGCTCAATGAGGTAATGACTCAATGCCATGAGCAACAAAGTCGTAGCGATGTGGGCCACAACCCTGAGAAAAATCATGATCTTAAATGAAAGATCTTCGAAAATTGGCATGTCGAAAATCACATCAGTGAGGCCGAATATCAAACCCATTCCAAATCCTACCACAGTTCCCTGCACAAGGATCAGTAACCACATGGGATGCTCTGGGTTTTGAACGAGATATACAGCTTCTTCATCAATCCCATAGTGCCGAATAAACGAGAACAGCAGCGCAGCTATTGTCCAGCTAAGAATGGAACTGATTATATGTGAAATGGCTGGTCTAATAAGGACTTAAGTTTGGTTCAGGGCAAAATCCCACTTATTTCCTGATAAATTTAAGACATAAGCCGTTAATAACAATTGCCTGGACAGATAAAAAAAGCCATCCCAATCGGGATGGCTATATACATTCAAAGTTGTTTGGTACTATGCAATGCTAAGGATGTTCTCTTCCTTCAAAAAAATAGCTTCCAAATCCAGTTCTTTGAGGAAGGCATAGCGGCCTTTGTTTCCTTCGTTAAACTGATCAATATATTTTCTCAGGTTTCTCTCTCTGGTATTTGGCTTGCCTCCCAAGGCGGTGCTCAGCACCTTCAAAAGTGGCTTACCATTGCCTTCATACCTACTCATGGAATCCTTCCTCAACTGACGCTGGAGACTCAAAATCAACTGGTTCGCCAGGTCAAAGTCTTGCATGACTACATAAGTCAGGGCCAGGAAGAATTTCACTTCCAGCTCTACATGAACATACTTTCTGAGGTTTACCTCATTCCTCAGGGCATATAGTACCCTGGCAGTCTTGCGGTATTGCTTTGAAGCAAAGTATGAGTGCGCCAAAAAGCGGTTGTAGTTCACATAGAAACTCGTGCGGTAAGGCTCAACCTCAATCTGAGAAACGTAGGAATCTACATCACGGCTCATCTGTTCCACAGTATTCGTGCGGAGGTGGTACCTTAGCTTATAAAACAGGAAGAGAGAGGTGTTGGCGTTGAAATGGTACCTGGTCAGCAACTCGTCTATCTTATAGTCGAGGATTTCAAAGTAAATCTTCGCCTTGTCCCTGATTTGATTGTTTTCGTAGTAAACAAATCGTAGGAAGTTGAAGAGGATATTGATGTTCAGGTAGAAGGTATCATCCTTGTATTCTCCCAAAATCTCGAAGGATTTGTCAAACATCTCCTCGGTTTCCTCTAACTCACAACGAATGGTATCAGGGATTTCGATGAATAGCTTGGCGAAAAGATGGATGATACACTTGAAGATGTACAACCTATGAGAATCGTACATGTTGTTCAGGTTATCAATCTTCTCCATGGTTCTCACCATGTCGTTAAGGTCCTTGTCCTTCCTTCCCAGATAATAGTCATCAAAAGAACGAAAGAATGCAACAACCAGGTCTACAGCCTTGTCCATGGCCAGTGCATAGGCAACTTGCTCATTGTACTTGCTTCTGTAAAGCTGGTAATTGTCATCAAAGGAATGTAGATTTTGTAGTTCTTTATAAATGATCATTAACCCATAAGGGAAGTCAAATTTCACCAATTCCTTTTCCAGCCTTCTAAGGGCTGCAACAGAAATTTCCCTTGGATTGTTGAATACAAGATCATTTACATTAAGAACCCTTCTCATGATGTGCAGGTTGGGATCACCCAGGCGGTTGAGAAGAAAGGTCTCAATTTTTTGATTCAGACGTGATTTGAGGACGTAGAAAGCAGAGGCAGTAATGTCAAACTCATTGAGGAACTGTCTATCAGGAGATTCGGGATTTTCTCTGATAATTCGTAGGAAAGCCGCACTCTTGTCAGCTTTGTTAGCTGTAAATGTAGAGTGAATCTCGTTAAACTCTTCCTCCCTTAGTTGACTAATAATCTTATAAAGGTCCATGCGTGTCTAGATTTTCTCTGAATGTAATGGCATAAATGAGGACTAACTGAAATCAAAAAAAGACATGTTTTTCAAACATTACCGACAAAACTCAATTTTCATGTTGCCGATTTCATTTTTCATAATGCCTATTTTAGTTTTTTAACCTTTCAATTCCAATTTTTAGTTAAGCAATCACAAAATTACCAAGGCAAGTTCGGTATTCTCCGATGTAAGTTTTTATAAATCTAGCATATCTCCAGAATTTTTCCATTTAAAAAGTTCGATTTTTATAACATTCACCAAACTGATACTTATTTCTAAATTCTCTATAAATTGAATAAATGCTTAAAATAAAAATACATAATTCCTTACTAATCAATATTTTACAATTCAAACACAATGAGCTAGCAGCCAAATCAAGAACAAGAATATTCCCGATTCGAAAAAAATTTACAATGTTAAGTTTATGGTTGGAAAATTTTATTACCTCATTTCTTGCTGACTAATCCGTTCATTGGGCTTTCAGCCTTTCACAAACTATAACGATATTTCGTATTAAATTTGACTTGAATTGCCTGAACTTAACATATAACTATCCACATATTTCAACCTTTTTGACATAGCTTGGGTTTAGGATAACATAAATTTTCTTAAGAATTTCGTCGACAAATCAACGATAAACCCATTTATGGAAAGGCAAGTACCCTACGCACTTTCGCACCTGAATTACAAGCGCATACCATCGCACGAAGTTATGGTTGGCCATGTCGGAATTGGTGGTTCCAACCCCATCCGGATTCAGTCTATGACCACTACGGACACCATGGATACCATGGCTACCGTAGTGCAAAGCCTCAAAATGGTCGAAGCAGGTTGTGAAATTGTACGCATCACAGCCCCCTCCAAAAAAGAAGCCCACAACCTGGCCGAAATCAAAAAGGAGTTAAAGGCAAGGGGCTGTAATGTACCCTTGGTTGCAGACATCCATTTTACCCCCAATGCAGCCGAGATTGCTGCAAGGATAGTAGAGAAGGTTCGTGTCAATCCAGGAAACTATGCCGATAAAAAGAAATTCGCAGAGATAGAATATACCGATGCCTCTTATCAGGCAGAATTGGAACGGATCTATGAACGCTTTTCTCCCTTGGTCAAGATCTGTAAGGAAGAAGGGACTTCTATGCGCGTCGGAACCAATCACGGTTCGCTTTCAGATCGAATCATGTCAAGATATGGAGACACCCCACTGGGTATGGTGGAGTCTGCCATGGAGTTCATCAGGATCTGTGAAGACTTCAATTATTACGACATGGTTGTCTCCATGAAGGCTTCCAACCCACAGGTGATGGTACAGGCCTACCGCATGCTCATGGAAGACATGATCAAAAGGGGAAGGATTTATCCTTTGCACCTTGGTGTAACAGAGGCTGGAGAAGGCGAAGATGGCCGAATCAAATCTGCCCTGGGTATAGGGACGCTCCTTATGGATGGTATCGGAGATACTGTCAGGGTCTCCCTCACCGAGGAACCCGAACATGAAATGCCCGTCGGACAGTTCCTGGTTGACCACTTCGTAACCCAAGCCAATAAAATGAGGAGCCAGGAGGCTGCCCATCCCCAAGAAAAAATCACCTTACCATTTGACCCATTTTCATTCCAAAGAAGAGAAAGCAAGGAAATTCAAAATGTAGGCGGGGAACAAGTTCCAAGGGTAGTGGCTGATATGAGACACAATTGGGAAGAGGCCAAGTCTATGAGTGAAATTGGATATACCTATATCCCACTGCTTGATAAATACAATTTCTCAGATATTGCCGCAGACTTTGTTTACCTCGGTAAAAATACCCCTGAATACGAACTTCCAGGAGGCCTAAAACGGGTTTATGACGCTGAGAAATGGGCAGAAATGAAGGATGATGAACTTAATTTCCCCCTATTTGAATCCGTTTCAGACTTTCTGAATGCCACACATAAGAGTACTTACCTGAACTTTGTTCCGGTAAATATTCACAGTGTTCACGAACTCATCGCCCACAAAGATGCTTTTTCGAACTCTGTGCTTCTGCTCGATTCAGAAAGTCTCATCCCTACTTACGACTGGAGAACAATTGTCTACGAATTAATGGGAGCCGGAATCAAGCAACCTTCGTTGATTCGAATGAGTCTGCCAGAATCATTTGATTATTATTCCAATGATCCATATCCGGATTATGTAAAGATCAGCGAAGAGGCCATGACTCAGCTCGCGCTTTCTTCAAATGGCTCTACCCTATTGGTAGACGGATTGGTAGAAGGAATCTGGTTGACTAAGGCCGACAAAGTAAGGGTAAGGACTGCCTTTGGGATGCTACAACTGGCGAGATTGAGGATTACCAAAACTGAATACATCTCCTGCCCCTCCTGTGGGAGGACCTTGTTTGACCTTCAGGAAACGACTGCGCGCATCCGTAAGCGAACCGAACACCTGAAGGGGGTAAAAATTGGCATCATGGGATGTATCGTAAATGGTCCTGGGGAAATGGCAGATGCTGATTATGGTTATGTAGGTGTTGGCGTAGGGAAAATTTCCCTTTACCGAGGCAAGGAGGTCATCAAAAAAGGCGTACCTACAGTCAATGCCGTGGACGAACTCATCGAACTTATTCGCGAGGATGGTAAATGGATCGAACCCAATGCTGAGGTCGTAGGAGCCTAAAAATTCTGAATAGAAAAAAGGCTGTTTCTATGTGAAACAGCCTTTTTTTATATCTATAATTCCAGCATCAGGACGCCAATACGTTGATCAGGTCATATTTCGTGATGATATCCACCCCTTGATCTTCTTTCTTCACCAATACTGCAGGGTTGTCCTTGGTAATCAATTTGGACAGAATATCCATGCGGGTGGAAGAAAGCACAAATGGGAAGGGATCGCTCATGGCCTGGGTTACTGGACTTTCTTTCAAGGAAGGGTTGTCAAGAATGGCGTTCAAAACGCGGGTCTCGTCAAGGCTTCCCACTACATTCTCCCCATCCATGACAGGAATCTGAGAGACATCCTTGTCGCGCATCATTTGAATGGCTTCGGAAAGCGTCTGGTCAGGGCGCAAAGTATGAAGGCCTCCATTGGCTGTTTTATGTTTCAGGATTTCACTGGCAGTCAGGATGGTTCCCTCATCAAGGAAGTCGTGGTTTTTCATCCAGTTGTCGTTGTAAACCTTGCCAAGATAACGTGTACCGTGGTCAGGCAGGATGATTACCATGAGGTCATCAGGCTTCAGGTTATCCTTTGCCCATTCCAATGCACCATAAACAGCTGACCCACAAGACCAACCAATAAATAAACCTTCAAGACGGGCAAGTTTGCGGGTCATCAGGGCTGAATCCTTATCAGATACTTTGATGATGTGGTCAATGACGGACATATCGCAGTTTTCAGGTAGGATGTCCTCACCAATCCCTTCTGTGAGGTATGGATAAATCTCATTGGGGTCAATTTCTCCGGTTTCCTTCAATTTTTTGAAGATTGAACCGTAGGTATCCAATCCAATGGTAACGATGTCGGAATTTTTCTCTTTGAGGTAGGAGGAGATTCCGGTGATGGTACCACAGGTACCCATTCCCGCTGCAAAATGGGTGATTTTTCCTTCTGTTTGTTCCCAAATCTCAGGACCAGTAGAACGGATATGCGCAGCCCTGTTGGAAGGGTTGTCGTATTGGTTCATCCAGATGGAATTAGGGATTTCCTTTGCCAGACGACCCGCAACAGAATAATATGACCTTGGGTCTTCAGGTTCAACATTGGTAGGACAAACCACAACTTCTGCACCTACTGCACGAAGAATGTCAATTTTTTCCTGAGACTGCTTATCAGCCATGGTAAAAATACAGCGATAGCCTTTTACTGCGGCTGCCAGGGCAAGTCCCATACCAGTATTTCCAGAGGTAGACTCGATAATGGTCCCTCCAGGGCTGATTTTACCTTCACGTTCAGCATCTTCCACCATTTGGATGGCAATCCTGTCCTTGATGCTATGGCCCGGATTGAAATACTCTACTTTCACGACCACCTGCCCCTTGATCTGAGAAGCCACATGGTTCAGTCTGACAAGAGGAGTATTGCCTATGGTTTCTATGATGTTGTTATAAATCATTGATGTAGTTGTATTTAGTTTAGAATTTCAGGCCTAAATTAAGGATTGTCTTGAAGAATGGTATGAGGCCAGGGTAAAATTTTTGAAATGCCTTTCAAAACTTCTGTAAGTTTTCCCCAACTGGAGGAATTTATTTATACAAACAAAAAATATAGCAGGTCATAAAGGGTATGTGCCCATATCAAAACGGCCCAACCTCGATAGACAAAGATCAGGTACATCGCAAAGCCAAAACAACATCGATAAAGGAAGGTATAGGCATTGGCTTCATCAGCAAATGGAAGCAAATAATGCGAGAGGGCATAAATCAGAATAGCAAAAATCATAGCCGTCACGAAGTTGCTTTCCTTTCGCTTAAATTCGGGATATTTAAGCGGGACGCCATCTACGGCTTTCAAGGAAATCTTAAAGTTTGCGAATCGCTTGTTCTTTCCTGAAAGCCACACCAAAAACATAAACAAAAGGCCACGAAACACAAACTCTTCGTAATAGCCAGCCCCAAATGCCAAGGCCAGATCCTGGACAGGACTGGATGAAAAATGCTTCAGAGACCTCACCGTATCTAGGGCAACTCCTACGTGGATTTCTTCGAATGGAACCAATAGCAAGCCAAAAACTACCCATTTCAGCAAGGCAAAGATGGCAAAAGCCCAAAAAAGAGCTTCACCCAAGGTGAAGGCCAAAAGATACCAGGTATTGGGGCGATAGGGCTTTTTGGCTTCCGGCTTCCAGTCTTTTTTACCCTCTTTCTCCTTTTTGGCTTTGGTTTCTTTATCCTTCTTACGCTCCTGCTTGTTTTTGATGCCAAACCAGTCCTGATACATGGACCTCCCAAATCGAAATATGAAGTAGAGGGAGAATGGCAATGTCCCATACATGATGAATGAGTTGGCGAAGATGAACCATACATCAACCGCATTGTAATTCATCACATCGGGGTCCCAGGAAATGGCAATCAGAATTTCATATACCAACAGGATTACTACCGAATGGAATTGATTAAAAAAGCGGAAACCCTTTGCCTTGTCATAATCAGCCTTTGCCTTCCCTAAAGGAGTCTCTACAAATGGGGTATTTAGCCGCTTAAAAACCATAGGAGCAAGATAATAAGATTTTTAATTGCCCCTAACAGCTTCTTTTTCCAGTTGGTCAAAATAAGCGCGATATTCTCTTAGAGATTCCGGTTCCAGGTAGGGTTCCAATAAACCACAACAGATGTTCAGGTAGTGAAGCCTCATGGCATGTTCATTCAAAGGAGGCATGATGGCTGCATCCAATGTCCAGAAATTGTAAAGTATCCTCCCAACCCGGATGAGCCTATCCAGGGTTCTCCCTTCAATATCTTTCCTCAAAATCCCCTTTTCTACATAAGAATGGATCATTGCTCTGCCCATTTCCAGCTCTTGTTGGACATTGCCAAGGAATTCTGTTCTAATGTCTTCATAGCGAGCCAGGATTTCATTTAGGTTCAGGTAAAAAAAGCGATACTTCTCCTGTACCTGAAATAGCTTGAAATGCATGTCAAGATATACTGTAATGCCAGGTTTCCTTTCTGTAAATTCGCCGAGCGCCCCCTTCATCTCCAACAACATTTCCTTATACAGCATCCTGATGATGAGGCTTTTGTCCTTGAAATGATAGGAAAAACTGCCCGGACTGATCTTTAATTCCTTACAAATTATTCTGGCAGTCACATGGCTCATTCCATGCTCGTTGTAAAGCCCTCGGGCACATTCCAGAATCTTCTCCTTCATATCCATGTTGCAAAATAAAACCATTCGTACACTTGTACAAACAAATCAAATTTCGTACACTTGTACGACAACAAATCAAATGGCTATGAATCTTATAGACTTTTTCATCGGACTCACACTTGTAAACGCCATGCCACACTTTGTCCTGGGCATATGGAAGGGACGGATGTTTAGCGGCTTAGGCTTTGGTAACAAAAACAACCTCGGCTATTCTTTGATCAACATTGGCATTTCGCTAGGCCTTTTCCTATACAGCTATGGCATAGAAGGATTGGCAGAAAATGGAATATACGCAGGAGGTCTTCTAACAATGCTCTTGTATTATTTGCTGGGAAGATTTTTCTACAAAAGATTTCACGAAACCCATTACCAAAATAAAGAAAATCCAGTGCTAAAATCTTAAAATAGCCGTTGATAACCCTTATCCTTGACGGAGAGTATGATCTTGGAGTTGGGATATTTCCCTGATCCCTTCTTCAAAATCAATGACGTTCGAGTAACCCAATTCTTTCCTGGCTTTGGCATCAGAAACAGAGAATTCTCGTCCCATTAGACGGATGAATAAGGGAGGAATCGGTGGCCTGGATGTTATTCCGAAGAGTTTCCAGAAGAATTCAAACACAGCTGCCAGGCCAGAAACCAAAGCAATGGGAATCTCTCGACCCTTGGGCTCTACGCCATGTGCCTTGAAAATGGCAGAAAAAGATTCACGCATCGTTCTACGTTCGCCATCTGTTACGAAGTAGGCTTTCCCCCCTGTGCTTGATTGAAGGGCAACAACAACCGCTGAAGACAGATTTTTGACATGGATGGTGCTCAGAACCTGCTTGCTCCCCCCTAGCCATACCCAGTTTCCTTGCTTGACGAGTTCCAACATCTCATCCATATGATGATTATTGGGTCCCCAAATTGCTGGTGGCCTCAAAGACAAGGTCTGAAAACCATCAGCATGGGCAGCGATGACTGCTTGCTCGGCAAGCGCTTTCGTTTTGGGATAAAGGGCTTTAGGAAGTCCTTCATTAACTTGATCCTCAGATAGATTCACAATAGGACTGCCTGGGACCACAGGAGCAGCACTGATGTAAACAAACTTCTTTACCCCTCCCCTCTTTGCCTTATTAAGCAGGTCTTTTGTTGCATCTACATTTATGGAATAGAACTTTTCTTTTTCATAATTGAAATCCATGTAAGCCGCAGTATGCACTACATAATCGCACAGTTGCAAGGCTTCTTCGGTGTTTCCTGATAAGCTGGTGAGGTCATCCATGACTGCTTTGGCTCCTATGGCCTTGACCTTTTCAGCAGAATGGGATGAACGGGCAAGGGCGAAAACCTCATACCCCTCTTTGATCAATTCGGGGATCATGTTTTGGCCGACAAAGCCAGAACCGCCTGTAAAAAAGACTCTTTTGGACATAAACTTATTCTTTATACAAAGAAGCCATATCCTTTTGAGGCAAATAAACCTCATTTGGGCACAAAATCACCCCAAAAAGACAAATCAGCCGAACTGAGCAGGGCTTTGCCCAAAATGTTTTTTGAATTGAGAGGAGAATTGGGAAATGTTACTATACCCCAACTGATAACCAATTTCTGAAACAGTACCTTTCTTTTCTGCCAAAAGTTTACGGGCAATTTCCATTTTCTGTTTGAGGTAGTATTGATAAATGCTGCTCCCAAACAAGGACTTAAAATCAGACTTTAGCTTGGAAGGGCTTACCCCAAGTTTTTGTGCCAATTGATCTATGGTAGGCGCCTGTCCAAAAATATGTTCCAAGAGAATTTCCTTCACCATAAACTGTCGTTCAATATCTTTGTGGTTCAATTTGGTGGTGGTATTCCTTTCTTTCTCAGAAATTTCCTGAATGATTCTACCAAGCAGTTCCAACATTCTACCCTGATAAACAAAGGCATTATTTTTTTCAGCCTGGAAATTCAGGGCATTCCGCAGGTCATTTTCCAATGGTTCAGTAAGTTCATGGTACATACAAAAACTTCCATGAGTTGGCATTTTTGACAGCTGCTCATCCTGAGTAAGGAGTTCAAAGGTCTCCTTAGGAAAGGCAAAAAATACAATTTCATAGGCCTTATTGACTTCGTTATGGCCTCTGGAATGATAGCCCGGAGAATAAAACATTACCCCTGAGCCACCTGCCCGGCTGAGGCTCACCTGATTGTCTCCAATTTTCTTTTCAAGGGTTCGGGTGGATAGGTTCACATTGATCATATAAAGCCCATCTTCCTCCTCATTCAAGCCCTGTACTTCAATTTTATGTTTGAGGTTATATTGGTAATGGTGCAATTGAATTCCATAAGGCAAAGCCAGGTATTGAATGAATCCTTTTCCCAAAGCCTCGGGAATCACCAATCTGTTATTGACAATCTCTTGCCCAAACATCCTGGCCATCTGTTCCAATTGGGTAGTTTCCTTGTTTATGTTAAGCTGCACCTGCATGCAATTCAGTCTTCGGAGTTCAATTTATAGGTTGATATGTATGGGACAATATCTCCTCCAATATATAGGATTCCTTCAAATTCTTTAACTGAACCTGCTTCAGGAACTGATTCTCCTGTGGGATCGAAGTATGCAGAAAGGATTTCACCCTCTTCAGAGATATTGAGTATCATGCCATATTTTTCCTGCTTGGGTTGCAAAACCTCCGGCAAGGCGTATGTCAACTTTTTGAGCCAAACCTTAGAATGGATTTTATCCAACGCATCATTCCTTTTGGTGGAAAAACCCAGCCAAAAACTGCCATTTTTCCTTCTGGAAATGCCATTGGGGAAACCTGGGAGATTCTGCATAAAAACCTCAGTTTGGCCCTTTTGTGGTCCTTTGAGCCAATACCTGATAATTTGGTATTTGGAAGTCTCGGTCATTAATAGGAAATCTTCATTTTCGGACAACACAACCCCATTTCCAAAATAACTTCCTTCGATCAGGGTCTTTAGTTTTCCATCTAGGGGATTGAAAGCATACAAGCCTCCCAGTGGCTTGGCTTCCAGGATGACTTTTCTTCCATACCTTACTGTATAAGGTTTAAAGTGGGAGGTATTTGAAAAATAAATCGTTCCATTTTTTGCCAAATCAAGTCCGTTAGGAATGTAAAAAGGTCGACCTTTGTCGTCCCTGTCCAACAAAATGCTGGCCTTTCCTTGTGGGTCGATGCGAATTAAGCCTTCCTTGTGCGACAGTGCCAAGAGGTTTCCCCTATTATCAAAGTGAAGCCCAGCCACCCATGATCCTGCATCATAAAAGACGCTTACTTTTCCTTGAGGGGATATCTTCAGGATCTTTCCATCGGAAAAATCCTCCTTCCCAATGTGGACACCACAATAAATGTTTCCAAGGGAATCCTGAACAATATCTTCAGGTCCATACCATCCTTGAAGGTCAATTTTTGAAACTTGAGTAAGCATCTGATTTTCTTCCAAAACACCCTTCATTTCAGGCTTTTGTGGGGGATTCCAGGCCAATGGTTGTAGGGAACAGGAGCATAAGGATACCCCAATCGAGGAGAACAGCATCAGGGAAATGATGTAAGAAGTCTTCATTTTGATCTATATTATTATAAGATCAAATGTAGGCGTACAGCATCCTGTCATTCATTTACATAGGTAAATAAAATTCAACTCCTTCTTATCCAGGATCAAAACCCTTCGATTTTTTCTTCTGATAGCCTTCTTCTGATCCGGCTCAATTGGGTAGTTGAAATACTGAGATAGGAAGCAATATGATATTGGGGAATCTGATTCTCTAATTCAGGATATCGCTTTCTAAGCAGCAAGTATCTTTCGGTTGCATTCAGCAAGGCCATCTCCAATTCTTTTTGCTCCTTTTCAAGGAAATAGCTTTCGGCAATCACCCGTCCAAGCCTTTCCAGATCCTGGAATCTATCGTAAAGCTGGGCAACGGACTTATAATTAGCCACCCAGATTTCACAATCAACAAGTGCTTGCTGGGGAATTTGATTCGGTCTTTGGGTCAAGAGAGAGGTGTATGCCCCAATGATTCCAGGGCTAGTAAAAAACTGTTTGTTGTATTCCTTGCCTTCTTTATTTACGAAATATGCCCGTACAATACCGGATTCCAGGAAAGCGATGCGGCGAGCAGCTTCTTGGTATGAAGCAAAATGTTCTCCCTTCCGAAGTTTTCCTCGTTGGAAGAGTCCTTCAAGTTCAGCCCAACTATCTTCGCCAATGGGAGTTTTAGCCTGAAGAAATTCCTTTAGTTTCTGCATGTCGATTGCTCTCAGGAAATCACCTTTTTCCGGATTCGACTCAGGCTTTCAGGATGAATGCCCAGGTAGGATGCAATTTTATACACTGGCAACTGATTGATGATTTCTGGATGCTTTTTGAAAATGTCCTGGTATCTCTCGTCTGCTGTCTTGCTCAACAGGTCTTTTTCCCGTCCCACCCTTCTCATGTAGTTATATTCTGTTGCAATGCGCCCAACCTTATTCGCCAGTAGGGAATGCTGATAGGCATTGGCCAGGTCAACTCCCTTTATGGCTTCTACTTTACAATTGGTCAGTGCCATGACTTGAACATCAGAGGCTTCCTGCTTTAGAAGCGAAGTATAAGAACTAAAAAAACTTCCTGGGAAGAAAAAGTCGAGCACCCGCTCTGTCCCATTTTTTTCCAGAGAAATTTGGGTGATGCCTTCAGTCAGGAAATAAGCATGTGTCTCCACCTCTCCAAAATCGGTGATGATATCTTCTTTGGCAAACTCAAAAGTCTGGATGGGAAAGGGAAGTTCATCTCCCTTAAAATCAGGGTCTACATAGCGCGTAATAAATGTTTTTATATTCATTTAACTGATGCTTTCTTTCAATATAACAAATGGAAAGGGAGCATAAAAGATGACAAAAAGGAAGTATTTACCTAAAAACAGCAAAAGGAATTGGAAGCTAATTCGGAATGGCGTAATTTTTATCATAATCCAAAAGCTATGGAATTTGTCAGAACACCTGAAGAAGCATTTGCAGGGATCAAGGATTTTCCTTACGAACCTCAGTACCTTATTTATAACAATTTGAGGATGGCTTACATAGAAGAGGGAGAAGGCGAAGTAGTCCTTTGCCTTCATGGAGAGCCTAGTTGGTCATATTTGTATAGAAAGTTTATTCCCATTCTTTCCCCACATACAAGGGTACTTGCACCAGACCTCTTTGGATTTGGCAGGTCAGATAAGCCCACTCAAATGGATGACTACACCTTCGGATTTCACTATGAAAGCCTTAAAAACTTCGTTAGAGAGAAGGAATTGAAGGACATTACACTGGTATGCCAGGATTGGGGGGGCTTGCTTGGGCTAAGCATGGTCGGAGAGCATCCTGAATGGTTCAAGCGCCTCGTCATCATGAATACCTTCCTCCCCGTAGGCAAGCCACTTCCGGCAGCATTCAATCTTTGGAAGAATTTCTCCACCTCCCATCCAAACCTCCCAATTGGATTTGTCATGAAGTCGGGCACCTACCTTTCATCTAGTAAGACCAAAGAGGTCTTGGACGCCTATCGTGCCCCCTTCCCGTCAAAAAAATACAAGGCAGGAGCTCGAAAATTTCCTTCATTGGTTCCCTCAAGTCCGGATATGGATGGAGTTGTTGAAATGAAAAGGGCCAGAGAAGTCATCAAATCCTGGGAAAAACCTGCCTTGGTCATGTTTTCGGATAAAGATCCAATCATGAAAGGAGCCGCTCCAATCTTCAGAGCCTGGATACCTTCAGTCCAGGGAAAACCTGAAATCACCATCAAAGATGCTGGTCATTTTTTACAGGAAGATAAGGGTGAAGAAATCGCAGGACAAATCCTTAATTTTATTCAGGAAAACCCATAATTTTCAGGAGACCCAAACAGTGATTATTGAGATTATTTATGAAAAAGTTTTTCAAGTATTTATTCAGGTTAATTTTTCTTCTCATCCTGATTGCAGCCATTGGCCTCGGAACTCAATACCATGCGGATATCCCGCTTTCCAGCCTCAAATCGAAATATGCTAACAATGAATCTCAGTTCATCGCCATTGAGGGAATGGATATTCATTACAGGGATGAAGGCCAGGGTGCGCCACTGCTGCTGCTTCATGGTACGGGAGCTTCCTTGCATACCTGGAATGTTTGGGCAGAGAAACTCCAACTGGATTTCAGGGTTATCAGGATGGATCTTCCGGCCTATGGGCTTACCGGTCCGCACCCCAAAGCAGAATATGAACCCAGTAGATATGTAGAGGTCATACACCAGTTTCTTAAGGAACTTGAAATAGATACGGTCTATGTGGCTGGCAACTCCTTCGGTGGTGCCCTTGCATGGCAGTACGCCTACAAATACCCCAAACAAGTGAAAAAGATGATCCTGGTAGACCCTTCAGGTTTTGCACAGGATGAACCTCCTCGAATCATCAAATTGGCAAGAAATCCATTGGTACAGCCCATTTTGAAATACATTACACCTAAATTCTTTGTAAGCAACAACCTGAAAAGCGCTTATCACGACCCATCAGTCATTAGTGATGAATTAAAAGACAGGTATTTTGACATGGCCTTGAGAGAGGGGAACAGGCAGGCCTTTATTGACCGGGCATCAGGAAGTATGCTCGACGAAACCGCCAAACTCACGGCCATTACTACTCCTACTTTGATCATGTGGGGAGAATCCGATACCTGGATTCCATTGGAGAATGCCTACAAATTCAATCAGGTGCTGGTTAACTCCCAACTGATCACCTATCCTGAGGCGGGCCATGTTCCCATGGAAGAAATTCCTGTCAAAACATCCGGGGATGCAAGGGAGTTTTTGTTGGGTGAGGGAGAGGAAATCCCTGAATTAAACTAAGCAAAAAATGAAAGACATCTATTCCAACATACAAAACTGGAAACAACAAGGCCAAAAGGTGGCCTTGGCTACGGTTCTCAGCACCTGGGGCTCAGCGCCCAGACCTATCGGAAGCCACATGGCAATTTCTCAAAACAGCGAAATGGCCGGTTCTGTGAGTGGTGGTTGTGTAGAAGGTGCTGTGGTCAGGCAGGCTCAAAAGTTGATCAACGAAGGAGGGGGAGAAGAACTACATTATGGCATCACTGATGATGAGGCATGGGAAGTAGGATTGAGTTGTGGAGGCAAACTGGATGTCTGGCTAGAGAAATGGGGAGAAAATGAAGCATGGGAAGCATTGGAAGATCATCTCGAAAATGAAAAGCCTGCCATTTGGATAAGCCAGTTGAGGGACAACAGCTCAAGGCATGCCTTGCTCAAGCCTGATGGTAGCAGCATAGGAAGCGAAGTGCCGGAGAATATAAAAGAGGCAGCCCTTGATGCCTTCCAAAAACGCATACATGTGCTTCATGAGGCAGATGACCAGCGCTGGTTTCTGAGGGTTATTCCCCCTAAATCAAGCTTGTATATCATTGGAGCTGCCCATATTTCGGTTGATTTGGTGAAACTCGCCCAAATGTACGGTTTTGAAACCCACGTCATTGACCCAAGGGGCCTTTTCGCGCAGAAAACCACCTTTGATGTCAAACCAGATCACATGGCTGAAGCCTATCCATCGGAAGTCCTGAAAGCTGAAGAACTGAACGCCTACGATTATGCGGTTGTTCTATCCCATGATCCCAAGATAGATGACAATGCACTTGAAATCTTACTCAATTCACAAGTAGCCTATATTGGTGTATTGGGAAGCAAAAGAAACCAGGCAAAAAGGGAAAAAAGGCTGACCGAAAAAGGCTTTGGAGAAGAAGATTTCAAAAGGATTCACGGTCCTATTGGAATTGGAATTGGAGCCAAGGGAGCCAGCGAAATTGCCCTTTCTATCATGGCTGAGGTCATTGCTGTTAAAAATAAATTCCGCTAAATAAACCCATATGGCCTTCGCCAATACAAGCAAAGCTTTACCTATATTCCCGGTACTCCTCGTTAATTTTATCGGGATGCTGGGCTATAGCATCGTCATTCCTCTGCTGGTATTCCTGGTACAGCGATTTGGTGGTAATGAAGTAGTCTATGGCCTCTTAGGCGCTATATACCCGGCCTTTCAATTGGTGGGAGCCCCTATTTTGGGAAGGTGGTCCGATGATATAGGTCGTAAACGGGTCCTTATGCTCAGCCAGGCAGGGACATTTTTGGCGTGGCTGCTTTTCATTTGGGCGCTTGTGATGCCCGTAGAGCAAATCCGAGAAATAAACTCTTCGATCCTGGGAACTTTCTTTGTTTCCATTCCACTTTTGCTTTTGGTGGGAGCCAGGGCACTGGATGGCCTTACAGGAGGAAATGTCTCTGTAGCTAATGCATACCTTTCGGACATTTCAACCGACAAGACAAGAAAGGCCAATTTTGGAAAAATGGCTTCTTCCACAAGCCTTGGATTCATTATCGGACCAATGCTCGCCAGCTTGTTGGGAGGAACCTCATTGGGGGAAATGCTACCAGTTATGGTAGCAGCGGGAATCTCCATGGTGGCCATACTGGTCATTTATTTTTATTTACCAGAATCCCACGAACCCAAAGAAGTACACCCTGAGGCCAAACCTCTGAAGCTGGCTAAACTGTTTCAGATAGAACATAAGGAATGTTACGAGCACTCACATAAGGATGATTCCAAAAGTTTGAGGCAAATCCTTAAGGTAAATGGAATCCCACTGATGTTTACCATCTACTTTTTTACTTTTCTGGGCTTCAGCTTTTTCTATAGTGGTTTTCCTGTCTTCGCAGTAAATACCCTAGAATGGGAAACTTCTGAATTAGGGATTTTCTTTACCATTTCGTCCAGTGTAATGGTAATTGCTCAAGGTCCTCTACTCACCTATCTTTCTGACAAGGTGGGTGAAAGCCTCCTTATCACTGTGGGAAGTTTGCTTATTGGGATTAGCTTTATATTGATTCCCTTTTCAGGTGCATTTTGGGTGTATGGATGTGTGGTACTTCTCGCTTTGGGTAATGGCATCATGTGGCCGAGCTTTATGGCCATTCTGGGTAAGATGGGTGATCCCAATTCCAGGGGCACCATCATGGGCTATGGAAATAGCATGGGATCAGCAGCCAGTATTTGCGGACTAGTCATGGGAGGACTTCTCTTCAATTACCTGGGTTCGCAGGTTTTCTTCCTTGCTGGATTTATCATGATCCTCATTTTCATCTTTGCCTTTCGACTCAAACGATACGAATAATTCACAATGAAACTACGCAAAGCTGCTCCCGTACTTGCCTCCCTTGATATGTTCAAAACCCTTGAATTCTACACCCAAAAATTGGGCTTCAAGCAATCTTACGGAGATGAGGGATATGGTATTGTAGTGAGGGATGAGATCATGATCCATTTTTGGAAATGCGAGGATAAAATATTCCCTGAAAATACATCCTGCTACATCTATGTTGAAGATGTGGACAGCCTCTATGAGGAAATGAGCCAGGTTGGCGTTATCCATCCCAATGGCCCGCTCAAAGACCATCCACATGGCATGCGGGAATTCGCTATCCTGGACAACTTTGGGAATTTGATCCGATTCGGCCAGGAAATCATCAAAAGTTGAAGTCTAAGCTTACCCGCCAGCCCAGTTCAGGATCTTTTTTCCAAAATAAAACATAATTCCCTGTTCCATTTGAAATATACTCACCAAACTCAATGATGGTGTTGGCATCTACCTGAACAGTGCTCAGAGCTTCCAAGCTGATTTTCCAATCGGGTCCATTCATGTAGGCATATCGGGCAGCGATGGGAGCTTGTCCTTGAATGACCTTGTTTCCATTGACATAAAGGGCATCCTTGGCATAAATTTTATTTACCAGCAGCAAGGGTTTATGGGCATTGGAATACTTTACCCACTTCTTGCGCAACTTCTTTATCGCCTTTAAATCACTTTTTTCAAACTTACCTGAGGTACAAAGCAGCTCCAATTCAATTTTGGGGTTCTCCTCGACCTTTCTCCAAGCCCTCAGGATATAATAATCCGGCTTCCCTTCTCTGGTAATCTTCATGGTTCTGATCTGATTTTCATTGTTATCAAGAACAGAATCCACCAGAATCCCTTCTTCGGTTGGATCTATGTACAGGGCATATTTATAAAAGCCATCGACCCATTCCTCTTTTCCGAAAAAAAGCTCGTCCTCTATCAACCATGCAAAGCCCTCAGTATAGACCTCATCATAATATTGTAGGAATTCGTTTCCATTCAGGTCTATCCTTTTCTTGACGACAGAATCTTCTTCTATGTAACCATCTTCCTGGGCTAGGCCTGTGGAAATTAAGATCAAGAAGAGAATATTGAGGCTTATTAGTTTTTTCATTAGGCAAAAAATTGAATCATTTCTTCGAGTGAGGACACCAGTTTGCCAACTTCGCTTTTATTGTTGATAAATGAAAAAGATGCCCTGGCAGTTGCTCCTACCTGATAGTGATCCATCAGGGGTTGGGTGCAGTGATGTCCGGCACGTATGGCGATGTTTCTGGAATCCAAAAAGGTAGCCATATCGTGGGGGTGAATGTCTTCGAATGAAAATGAAAAAATGGGAGACCTTTCAGTTGCATTCCCCATGATCCTTATGCCCTTGATATCCTTCAACATATCGTAGACATACCTTGCCAGTTCCTTGAGATAGACTTTGATCTCAATCCTGTCGAGGCTATTTATATAATCAATGGCAGCTCCCAGGCCGATCACTCCTGCCATGTTGGGTGTTCCTGCTTCAAAACGAGAAGGCCCATCAGCTGGTATGGTCTCCTCAAAAGTAACAGACTTTATCATGTCTCCTCCCCACATAAGGGGTTTCATTTCTTCCTGCTGCTCTCTTTTGATGTAGGCAACCCCTACCCCACTGGGTCCAAAAATTTTATGGGCAGAGAATACATAAAAATCAGGATTTAGCTCTTCCAGATTCACCATTTCATGGGCTACAGCTTGTGATCCATCTATCAAAACCGGGATCTGTTTGCTCCTTGCCAATGTAACCAATCGCTTAACAGGATTTATTGTACCAAGGGTATTGGATACATGAACGAAGGCAATCATTTTCGTCCTGGGAGTCAGTAGATCCCAGTATCTTTCCAGGTCTAGTTCGCCTTTTGAGTTTAATGGAATAACCCTTAGAATCGCTTTTTTCTCCAAACAAAGCTGCTGCCAAGGGATGAGGTTGGCATGGTGCTCCATGGCAGAAATGAGGATTTCGTCTCCTTCCTTAAGCCTTTGGGCCAAAAAGCCCCTTGAAATCAGGTTGATGCTTTCGGTTGCACCTTTGGTGAAAATGATTTCCTCCCTGGAAGCAGCGTGGAGAAACTCGGCGACCTTGTCTCTGACAGACTCATAAGCAGATGTCGCAGCGGCGGCCTGCTTATATATGCCTCGGTGAACCGTGGCATATTCCTTGGCATAAAAGTCCCTGATTCGATCAATGACCAGCTGAGGTTTTTGAGTTGTGGCGGCGTGATCCAGGTAAATCCACCCAGGATTGGCATCAAATACCGGAAAATGCTTTTTGTAAAAATCAGGAGAAAAGGCCATATCAGGATTGCAAATTATAGCCACAGGAAGAACCCGGGTCTAATTATCATCTATATTAATCCACAAATAAACATTGTGATAGATTAGAAAAATAAGGATACAAAACGTAAAATTGAATAGGACTAATAAAAAAACTATGATTACCGTTGCTGAGGCTACTGATATTGTACTGTCACACCTATACCAACCCCAGGCCATTTCTCTTCCTTTAGACCAATGTCCAGGCAAGATTTTACAAGAAGACATCAAAGCAGATCGTGATTTTCCTCCTTTCAACAGGGTTATGATGGATGGAATTGCTATTGATTATGCTAGTTGGGAAAAAGGAATCAGATCATTCCCTATCTCAGCAACGGGTGCCGCTGGTAGTCCCCAGCTCAAGCTTGATAAGGCGGAAGCCTGCATCGAAATCATGACAGGTGCAATTATGCCCTTAAATACCGATACCATTATCCGCTATGAAGATTTAGAAATCAAGGACGGAGTCGCTACCGTCATGGATATTGAAATCGAAAAAGGTCAAAACGTTCACCTCCAAGGCTTTGACCGTAAAAGTGGAGATGTCATTGTATACAAGGGTTCTGCGATCTCCCCTGCAGAGATAGGCGTAGCCGCCAGTATAGGGAAAGAAAGCCTGCTGGTAAGTTCCCTTCCCAAAACCATCATCATATCTACAGGAGATGAGCTGGTTGCTGTTGGAGACAGCCCACTTCCCCATCAGATCCGCCAATCAAATACCCACAAACTAAGAGCTGTTTTAAAGGCTTGGGGAATAGAAGCAGACCTGACTCACCTGCCCGATGACCAACAACTGATCGAGTCCAAACTCAGGGAGTTTGCTTCTCGCTATGAATTAATCATTGTAAGTGGGGGGGTCTCGAAGGGAAAATTTGATTTTCTCCCCAAAAGCCTCGATGCGCTTGGAGTTGAAAAGTATTTTCACCGGGTAAAACAGCGTCCTGGCAAACCATTCTGGTTTGGGGCTATTCCAGGAGGTCCAACAGTGTTTGCCCTTCCAGGGAATCCCGTTTCCTCATTCGTATGTTTCATGAGATATTTTCAGCCTTGGCTCAGGGCATCGCTTGGACAGGCACCCTTTGCACCATTCTACGCAGAGCTAGCTGCGCCTATTTACTTCGAGCCTGACCTGACCTACTTTGCCCAGGTTCTCCTGAGTTATAACCGTGAAGGAAAAGTAATCGCCCATCCAGTGGAAGGCCATGGCTCAGGCGACCTTGCCAACCTTGTGAATGCTTCTGCATTTATTGAATTACCCCAGGGAAAAGATGAGTTTGAAGTTGGGGAGGTCTATGGTGTGATCAAGTTCAGGTGGGGATAAATCAATTTATTCTCAAAAAAAAGAAAAGAGACATGGCAAGGTGCCATGTCTCTTTTTTATTTCCTGCCTTCTGGCCTTATCAGTTCAGCCCAAGACTTTGCATCTCATCAGTTAGTTCCTGCAGTTTTTCCTGCTGACCAGTTGTTACATAATGTCTCTGCAATAGTTGCAGTGGGTACATGTTCTGGAAGGACTGTGGCCCACCATCTGAAACTCCGATGTCTTTGTAATATTTGATAGTGGCTATGGCGCGATCCTTGGCAAATTCAAAGGCCTCTTCGGCATTCTCTCTCATCCCAAGTCTCTCATACAAGACACCTATCTGGGAGATCAGGTATAGTGGAGGCGTAACTGCCTGATATGGCATCCTTTCGTCCCTGAACATCATGACCTCAACAGCTCTTGACTTAAGCGTGTCCGCTTTAGCCTGGTTCTGATCAACCAGACTTTGAAGGGCACTTAGCATTTCTTCATTTCCTTCATTATTGGCCATGGAGTCCTTCAGTGCTACATTCTGATTTTCGAGATAAGTAGCGTAGTTGATATGGCCATTTACCAGACGGTGGTAAGTAGCGTGGTAATTGCTCAACATCCTCAGGATGTTTTCATCATAGTACACATCAGGATTATCCAGGTTGGTATAGCGGAACTTCTTGATCATGTTTTCATACATTCTGTCGAGGTCAGCTGCACCCGGGAATTTCGGAAAATAAGGATCACCTTTTTCCTTCATGGGTGTGTTGTCTACAGGAAGAATTCTATAGGCAAGGCCTTCTAGACGGAAGAATTTGTCTAGGCCAAGGAAAGCAGATGGAGAAACGGTATTCGCGAAGTAAACCGGACGCTCCCATCCATTTTTAGCAACATTCTGTAGAAGATCAAGGATCAAAACATCCTTCAGTTCCAGGTACTGACGTCCCTTAGGTCCGCGAGCAGGAACTCTCCAGCTCATTGGGCTCTGAACATAGTTCAACTCCTGATCAGAGATGATTCCTTTTTGTACCAGTTCCTGGCCATTGGAGGGCAGAGATAGGTTCAAGGCACCTCGTACAGATCTTGATTGATTCTTCTGGCCTACATAATCGTCTCTCTTCAATGAAAGCGGTAGCGGCTCTGATTGATTCATCTTCTGCTTCATCTGGTCGATGTACCAGTCGGTATTTACATAGCTCAGACAAAGAACCCTTACATCTGTCCTTACATTTTCAACCTCCTGGATGTACCACAATGGGAAGGTATCGTTATCCCCATTGGTAAAGAGTACCGCATTGGGCGCCAGAGAATTGAGCAGGTTGTAAGCAGATTCTGGTGCAATATATCTTCCAGCACGTGAGTGGTCATCCCAGTTCTGGACTCCCATCAGGATAACCGGAATCAAACCAACACCTGCCGCAATATATACGGCTGTACCCTTAAGTGCCTTTTCAAGCAAGTCATACAGGGCAAACACACCTAATCCTATCCATATGGCGAATGTTTGGAACGAACCGGCAAAGGAGTAATCCCTTTCACGTGGCTGCATCGGATACTGGTTCAGCCAAATAATAATCGCAAGTCCTGTGAAGAAGAACAACATGCCTACGACCGCAGCATCTGAGCCTCGTTTTCTTATTTGGACAATGATTCCTAACAGTCCAAGGAGGAAAGGAAGGGCAAAATAATGGTTCTTGGAGGGTTGATTCTTGATGAAATCCGGCATCTTGGAAATCTTGCTGAATTCCCAGCCACCTTCCCATTTCTCATCCTGGATATCACTCTCTTTCCCTACAAAGTTCCACATGAAGTATCTCCAGTACATATGGCCCACCTGGTAGACAAAGAAGAACCTTAAATCTTCTCCCGCCGTGGGTCGGTCATCGTCGGGATTGTTCTTATCCTTACCCAGGTTTTTTACAAATTTCTTATATCCATAAGGTCCCATGTCATAGCGATCACGCGCATACATCCTTGGGAACCATTTTTGGTCATTATCACGGTATTTGTAGGTCTTTTTCTCCCCGATTACCTCATACCATTTTTCTCCGCCAGGTCCTTCTTTTAGGACATACTCATTTCCAAGGGTTTCATAATCGTATGGACGGGCATTGTAAAGAGGCCCTTTGATCAAGGGTCTGTCTCCATACTGCTCCCTTTTCATGTAGGACAGGAAGGTTTGAGAGTTCTCAGGATTGTTCTCATCAATTGGTGAATCTGCATTGGAACGAATCCTAACCATGGCATAGGAGCCAAGACCTATATAAATCATCACTACTCCAAGCAGTGCGAGGTTCAGAATCAGGTTCTTTGCTCTGTGGCTGTAGAAAAGGCCACCTACAATGCCTGCAATCAGGAAGATGGCAAAGATAACCGTACCTGAATTCAAAGGCATTCCAAGGCCGGAAGTGTCTTTTCCGTCTACAACTGTAGTGAAAGATCTTTCCAGCCACCAGGCAATGTCAAAAGTATAAAGGATAATCCCTGTCTGTACCAGTCCAAGTACACCTACTGAAATGGCACCTGTCAGGATGAAACCACCCCATGAGAAGTCGTATTTTCTGAAGTAATAAATGTAGGCCAATGCTGGGATGGTCAATAGGTTCAGCAAGTGGACCCCGATAGACAAGCCCATCAGGTAAGTAATGAGGATGATCCATCGCTCATTTCCAGGTTGATCTGCATAATTTTCCCACTTAAACATTAGCCATACTACTACGGCGGTGAAGAAAGAGGAAAGGGCATATACCTCAGCCTCAACTGCGTTGAACCAGAATGAGTCGGCAAAAGTGTTTGCCAATCCTGCTACAACACCTGATGCCATGATGGCAATGATTTGAGGGCGGGTCAATTCACTTATAGCTCTCCCAACCATTTTTCTGGCAAGGTGAGTCGTAATCCAGAAGGTAAACAACACAGTGAACGCACTTGAAAGGGCACTCATGAAGTTGAGCATCCAGGCGATGTTTCCAACCTGGTTAGGTCCGCCAAAGGATAACATAGCAAAAATCCTTCCTATCAATAAAAAGAAGGGCGCTCCGGGTGGGTGAGGAACTTCAAGTTCGTTTGCACAGGCGATAAATTCTCCACAGTCCCAGAAACTGGCCGTGGGTGCCATGGTCAGTACATATACCAGAAGGGCTATGCCAAAAACTACCCAACCAGTAATGTTATTAATCCTTTTATAATCCATGAGTATCAGTTATTCTCTTCGGTATATTGAATTGAGATGTAAAATTACTTATTCTCCTTTACACCTTCAAAGGCAACAGGTTCAAAGATATAAGATTATTTTCACTCACACACCCCATTCCTACAAAAAGGAACATTTATAAGAGAATTATCTGATACAGACACGGTACTATCCAGAAGAGTTTGTAGATTTGTTGGATATTGAATCCAACCCTATTTTTCCAACAAACACAAACAAGGATACTGTCTTATTATGGTAATTATTGTTATGGGTGTCTCGGGCAGTGGCAAATCTACTGTGGGGAAACTTACTGCAGACCTTTGGGCTTCGGATTATATTGATGCAGATGACTATCATCCTCAGGAGAACATCCAGAAGATGAAGGAGGGCGTCCCACTCGATGATAGCGACAGGGTGGGCTGGTTGATGAACTTGAGAGATGTTATTTCCAAATACCTTACAGACGGGAAAAAGCTTGTTATGGCTTGTTCTGCTTTGAAAAAAAGCTACAGAGAAGTCCTAGGAAGGAACGACAAGCGGGTGAAGTTTGTCTACCTGGACGGTGATTATGAGACCATTTTCAATAGAATGCAGGATCGTGAAGGACACTTCATGCCTGAAGACTTGCTAAAAAGTCAGTTCGACACCCTGGAAGTACCTGATCAGGAAGAAGCACTACACTATACAATCGAGAAAGCTCCCTTGGAAATCGCCAGGGAATGTCTCTCGGTATTGGTAAAGGAAGAAGATTTATTTTAAATGTGTGGGTAAAAGGGTTGGAGTTGGGAACTCTTTCGATATTCAGGAATCCTGTCCTTTTACTTCCTCTACCATTTTCATGACTTTCACCTTCAAGCCTTCCTTATATTCCTGCAGTTTTTGGGCAATGGCAGCATCAGAAGTCCCCATGATTTGTACTGCAAGGATTCCTGCATTCTTTGCTCCGTTCAAAGCCACAGTAGCTACTGGTACTCCCGAGGGCATTTGTAAAATAGACAAAACAGAATCCCATCCATCAATGGAGTTTGAGGACTTGACAGGCACTCCAATCACGGGCAATGTCGTGAGGGAAGCGACCATACCTGGAAGGTGAGCTGCTCCCCCAGCACCAGCAATAATGACTTTGAGGCCACGCTCCCTGGCCGTTTTGGCATATTCGACCATTCTTTCAGGGGTTCTGTGGGCTGAAACAACTGTTAGCTCATAAGGCACGCCAAACTCCTCCAGCATTTCCTTGGCTCCAACCATTACTGGGAGATCAGATTTGGAACCCATGATGATACCTACCATTGAAGTATATTTTGTATAGATGAATGTCAGGGATAAATCAAGTGGCCATTTTCTCTTCAGCCACTACTTTTAGCAGGTTTTTGACCTGCCTGGCTTTCTTTTGCAGGCTTTCAAGCTCCTGATCGAGTAAAATCACATGTCCCATTTTGCGGAATGGTTTGGTTTCAGCCTTTCCATAAATGTGGGGATGCGCGCCTGGAATTTGCATAATTTCTTCGATGCCATTAAAGTAAGCAGGTCCTTTGTGCTTGTCCTCGCCGAGAAGGTTCACCAGGGCTGCTGGACTGCTCTGCAAGGTAGAACCAAGTGGCAAAGCAAGAATCGCACGCAAATGCTGCTCATACTGCGAAGTAAAGCAGGCCTTGATGGTATGGTGCCCTGAATTGTGGGGGCGCGGAGCCATTTCGTTGATCAATAGGTCTCCATCCTTCGTCAGGAACATCTCCACAGCCATGATGCCTACATAAGACAGCTTCTCAACTATCGAGCGAGCCATCTCCTGTGCATCCCTACTGATATTCATTGAAATAGAAGCTGGTGCAAAAAGGTACTCCACCAGGTTATGCTCAGGATGGAAAGACATTTCTACGACAGGATATACTGCCGTATCGCCTTGGGCATTTCTCGCCACCAATACTGCCAATTCTTTTTCAAATGGAATAAACTTCTCCAATATACCCGGCGCATCAAAAGCCTTTTCAAGATCAGCTTCCTCCTTGATTACTTGTACCCCACGTCCGTCATAACCCGCTTTACCCAGCTTGTTTACTGCTGGTAAAAAGTCTTTCATGTTGAGGACATCAGCCTTGTTGTCTACCAGTCTGAAAGGAGAGGTAGGTAGGCCCATTTCTTCAAAAAACTGCTTTTGCTCCCTTTTATCCTGAATGAGGCGAATGATCCCTGGATCGGGATTTATCACCTTACCTTCTGAAGCCAGTTTGCTTAGGGCTTCGGTATTGACGTTTTCTATTTCGATGGTAATGACGTCCATGTTCTTTCCGAACTCATAGACCGCGTCAAAGTCTGTAAGGCTTCCCTGGGTAAATCCATGAGCATATGCTTTAGCCGGAGCTTCCGGATTGGGATCCAAAACCTCTATATGAACATTCATGTCAATGCCGGCCTGAATCAACATCCTCCCCAATTGCCCTCCACCGACGATTCCTAACTTTAAATCTTTATAAAATTTTTTCATTCTGCCTATTGTCAATTCACAAAAATAACAAAGCTACAGGAGAAGTCTTAAAGGAATTTCAATTTTCCCCGACTAATGTAAGCCTTCTTGCAAAACTCCCCCTTCAAAAGCCCTTAGGGTGATCGATATTCGCCTTCCCTTATAACGAGCAAAATGGGGAACTTCGTGGGTCCAATGAAGGTTGGTTTTTTCAGGAATAATCACCACACTTCCTGGATCTAACAAAAAGTCTCGATAACCCTTTTCCTTGTAAGGCCTCATCCTCAATATCCGCTCCTCCCCCATCGAAATCGTAACGATGGGACTTCCATTCATCAAGTCCCTATTATCATCTCGGTGTGCTCCGATGTAATGCTTCGAAGCCCCATCGTACCAGTTGAGCAGGATTCCATTTAGGCGATCATCAATGTTTTCCTGACTCCATTCAAGAAAAGGTCTCAACTTCTCAGAAATAGGCAAGGCATTGTTTACAGATCCGGTATATCTATAATTGGCTCCATATGCCTGCTGCCACCTTGGAGACAAGACTATCCTTCCATGGATCTTCATAGGGTGAAAGTCTTCAGGGTGCATTTCCCAATATTCTTCAAAGCTTTCTCCAAGGTTAACAGGAAAATCTGCACTCAAATGCCCCAGATATAGGCTGTGATCAGCATCAAGTTTTTCCAAAATGAAATTGGTCATTTTTGGTTCGCCCATGGATTTACTATTTATAAAAGATATACGAACAAAAAGCCAATTTAGATAGTAAAATTTGATTTATTTTTTAGCAATGAGATTGGAGGATAATTTACCTCCAAATTCTACCCGTAGGGAAAGAAACCACACTTTCATTGCCATCCTGGCCTACGGCTGCTACGCCAAACAAATAGTTGTCTACTACAATATTTTCCAGGATAAATTTGGTTGCCTTGCCTACATACCTGGAGTACTGCCACTGAGGGGCAGTAGTTTCACGCCAATAAATCTTGTACCCTGCGAGATTTTCGTCCTCAATGGCATCCCAACTCAATTTGGTTGAAGGCTGAACAGCTCCACCAATTTTCACATTCTGTGGAGCGGAAGGCGCCCAGGCAAGCCCCGCCAGATTGATGGCATTGACGGCTGTCAGTTTGGCACAATAAGGGAAATTCACCCCTTCGATGACATCTCCGTACATAATTCCATTTTCTTCTCTGATGTCCTGATGCTGCCTATTGTAATTTTCATGGGTTTCCATGATTCGGATACCTGCAAAACCCAGGTCATTGAAAGGTCTATGATGCCCTCCTCTCCCGAAACGGTCAAGGCGATAAATCATCATGGGATTCATTTCGGGCATATAGGTGCGGGTCATCTTTTCGATGTAACGGGCCAATTGCCTGGATATCCCATCAACTTCACCTCCGTAGAACCTCCTCAACTTTCTTGCATTTTCGGTTTCATTGGCAGGTGTAGGTTCGGAAAAGATCCTGAATGAGCGGTTGTCAATGACTCCATCAATTCCTTCAATGTTTCCGATCATATCATTGTTGAGGACCCCAATGATGTTCCAGCCTTCTTTCTCAGCCATGTTTGCCATGTGTTTCCCTCCATATAGGCCTTGCTCCTCTCCAGACAAACCTGCGTAGACCACGCTAGAGGGGAATTTGTACTTGGACAAAACCCTTGCAGCCTCGATCGCGCCTGCCATTCCGGTTGCATTGTCATTGGCTCCGGGGGCATCTGTATTTGGATCTGTAGCACTGGAAGCTCTGGAATCTATGTCTCCTGACATGATCACGTAATTGTTGGGAGTAGACGTACCCCGCTGAATGGCGATGACATTGACCACCCAGGTGTCTTCCTTGATTCGGGTATTGTTGTCCCCTTTTACGAGGGTTCTTTGATACCTAACCTCCAAGCACCCTCCACATTCTTCGGATATTTTGTCAAACTCCGCCTTGATCCACCTGCGCGCTGCCCCTATGCCTCTGGTTTCTGAAAGGGTATCAGACATGGTGTTGCGGGTCCCGAATGATACGAGCTTCTGAACGTCTTGCTCCAATCTTTTGGCAGAAACGTCCTTAACAATGTCATACATTCTCATGTCAAACTGAGGAGGAGTTTGGGCAAAGCTTGGTGCCCAAAGTGCACAAATGATCAGTGCAAGAAGATACTTGTTCATAGTTTGAAAAAGTTAGTGTGTAGCTATCCAGCAATTTTCTGGACCAACAAGTTAGCTAACTGTTTCAATTATCAATCTGTTTTGAGAAGACAAATCAACCAAATACCGGCCGAAGGGAGTAAATCAGGATCTCTTTATTGAAACTTTTAAAAAATAGGTCCAGAAAAAAATCTCTTTCTTTCGCTATCATTTCGTCCTCAATCTCCAACAACCTCAGCATAGAAATGAGCATAAAATTGGCTTTGTAGCCCAATTTGATTTTGAGTGCTTCCACTTCCCCTATGGCATTAAAAAAGTCTACTTCTTCAATCAAAAGCCTGCTAAGGTCCTCTTCAAAAAATTCTCCATCCTGCAACATTGAATACAGTTCATCACTCATTCGCACTTTCAGAGGCAAAAACCAGTACTCAGTGGATATATCATTGAATTTGAAAAACAAATAATTAGATACCAGATGAGCCTGCTCGGTCACATCAGAAATGTTCGCCTCAATATTACCCAAGATCTCAAGTCTGTGCCTGGCGAAATTCAGCAAGTTTTCCAGCTTTGTTATTTCATTTTGGGTTAGGAAGGCAATCCATTTTAAATCTTTTTCGAATTGCTCAGGATGAAGCAAGATAGACTCAAGGCTCTGCCTCATTTCATGGATCAGTTCCTGCCGTTGGAACTCAATTTTTGAAAAAGACTTGACTGGGTCATAATTTTCAGGCTCAATGATGTCCTGAATTTTTAGTGGGTAAATGAAGGAATCTCCCTGGAAATAATTGTTCAGTAGATACTTAGGGGTCATGAGGATATGGCCTAAAAGAATGTTTTAGCCAAAATATCCTTAGCTATCCAACCATTTCCTAAACTCTTCCCAACTTAAACTTGCACACTGTAAACGACCAGGAAACTCCCTTGCAGCCCCGAAAGCCTGAAAGTTTTGGGGAAGGGATTCGTGGGTAGAAGTATCTTCAGATAATGACTTCAAATAGCTTTCTACAAGAATGGTGGCCTCTTCTACAGGCTTTCCCTCAAGGGTTTCGACCAAAACAGAAGTCGCTGCTTTTGAAATCGCACAACCAAAACCATGGAAGTAAATCTCTTTAATCTTACCTGCTTCTTCAGAAAGGTATATCTCAAACTTATCACCACAAATGGGATTATAGGCCTTTAGAACAACAGGAAACTCCTCTTTTTTTTCAAAATGGTATGGATTTTTATTGTGGACCAATATGACATCCTTGTATAGTTGTTTGAGCCTTTCGTCCATGCTTTTAGTTTTAAATTAATGGAACTGATATTTCAATTAGACTCGAATTATCATTAATTTCCAAATTAGAACATCGTCCAGCTTGCGATTGTTCGGGGATGATACCCATCTAGACCTCCACATATTATCTAAAATATACCAGACTGCACATGTTAAGGGACCAGCACGGAAGAAAAATAAATTATTTGAGATTGGCAGTTACAGATCGCTGTAACCTCCGATGTTTTTATTGTATGCCCGCAGCCGGTATCAAATACAAACCCCGTAAAGAACTCCTAACTTACGAAGAAATCCTTCGATTTGTAGGCATGACAGCTCCCCTTGGCATTGAGAAGTTACGCATTACCGGTGGAGAACCCTTCCTCCGGAAAGACATCATGGGCTTTATCCATCAACTTTCTCAGATTGAAGGAATTAAAAAAATACACATCACCACCAATGGTACCAGGACTGAAGGACTTGTTTCGGAATTCAAAAAAGTTGGAATATCTTCCGTTAACCTGAGTCTGGACAGCCTGGATAAGGAAAGATTCTTCAAAATTACCCGAAGAGATGAGTTCGAAACGGTCATGTCCAGCCTCGAATCCTTGGTATCTCACGGCATCCCTACCAAAATCAACGCAGTGGTCATGGAAGGGAAAAATATCGAAGATATCCTCCCTATGGTGGAACTCACCAAAGATATGCCCGTGGATGTTCGCTTCATTGAAGAAATGCCCTTCAACGGTACAGGCAAGGAAAATCCCAAATTGACCTGGGACTACATTCACACCCTTAAGCATATACAAGCAGCCTATCCATCCATTAAGAAGATAAAAGACAAGCCTCATTCGACTTCATTCAACTACCAAATACCCGGACATAAAGGAAGTGTGGGTTTCATAGCTGCCTATACCCGCCTCTTCTGCGGTTCCTGTAATCGCATTCGATTGACTCCATCTGGTATGCTTAAGACTTGCCTCTACGATGATGGGGTGTTGGATTTGAAGAATCTTATGCGCTCAGGTGTATCTGACGAAGAGGTAATAACTGCATTAAATAAGGCCCTTTCCAATCGCGCCAAAGATGGTTTTGAAGCCGAGCAACGACGCAAAGAAGGCAAGCCTATCTCTGAGAGCATGGCTACCATCGGTGGATAAAAAGAACCCGCGACTCCTTTCAAAGCCACGGGTCTACGTCAGAATTGCAGTGTCTCTTATCGGATCAAGGTAACGGTACCCTCACGGGTTTCGCTCCTGCCATTTTCAAATTTCACTTCGTGGAGCCTCCATACATACACTCCACTTTGGATGAGTCCTCCATTGTCAGACGTTCCATCCCACCATTTTGCCAGGACACCTTCACAGATTACCTCGCTGTCTTCTTCTGAGTCAATTTCCCAAACCACATTGCCCCACTGGTTGTAAATAGTCAGGTGAATGGATTCTATTCCTCTACCTACCGGATACCAGATGGTATAGGCGTCGCTATTGGTATGTCTTTCAAGGCTTTGTACGATATTATCTTCATCAATGACCCAATCTCCACAAATGATCTCCTTGTCCGGCAACCTTCCCGAATTCGGACTCAAGGCATTCGGGAAATGAATTTTTCCAAATCCACAGACTATGACTGGGCTTACTGCCGTGTCAGGACAATTTTGAGGATTGTTGGCGATGAGGCTTACATCAAAAGGACCATTCATTAAATAAGTATGGAAAGGATTGATGTTTACCGAACTATCTCCATCTCCAAATAGCCATTTGTAACTAGTCGCATTGATAGACAGGTTATCGAATACAATTGAGCCATTACATTCTACCAAGGGGAAGGTATCGCGAAAAGAAAACCCTGCAACTGCATTTGGAAATACATCAAAGGCAGGATTCTGAAAGAGTTCGTCCACACATCTGTCTTCATATTCCGAAATCAACCTGATCCCATACGAACCTTCAGCATCAGGATAATAGGCCGTATCAAGTCCTGAGAATGTAGCAACCAGGTTACCATCTCTGTAGATTTCCCATGTCTGACGGGTGGCATCGCTTGAGAAATCCTGTAGAGGTACCCGTTCACCGATACAATAGGCATCCTTGCCCAATTCGAAGATAGCAGTTGGCTGGGGGTAAACCCTCACATCCTTTGAGATGGAATCTTCACATCCATAAGAGTTGGCAACCAGGAGCTCGACCTGATAGGTATCGGCCCGGGCGAATTCTACAATTGGATTCAACAAGGCTGAAGTGCCAGGATTACCACCATCAAAGTCCCAACTGTAGCTCAAGGGCAAGGCCGCAGAAAAGGCTTCCGCATCGAAATTAACGGTAGCAGAACCACACTGGTCATTCGGGTTGAAGTTAAACTCCGCCACGGGATAGGAAGCAGTTAGTATTTCAACCTGGGCAGTATCCAGACAGAAACCAGCAGTATCCACGATCAAACTAACCGTAAATCTGCGATCAGGCAACTGGTATAAATGCAATGGATTCGTCTGGCCTACAGGGCTGTTTCCATCTCCAAAATCCCAAAGGGAATTGCTATAGCCTGTGGAAAGGTTGGTAAACTGAACTGCAAAATCAGGCACACAGCCCCGGTCATTATCCGTCCCAATTTCAGCTACAGGCTGAGGATAAACCGCGACTTCTCTTGTAAGAGAGTCCCTACATCCAAAGTCATTCTCGATCAACAAAGTTATGTCGTAAAAGCCAGTACTGTCGAATCGAAATACCGGATTGGGCAACACGCTGCTCTGTCTATCGCTGATGCTCCAGGTGCTTGTGATGCTACGAGTAGACAGGCTATTATTGGTCAATTGGTTCAGGGCAGGCGTCCCACAAAATTCCTCCCATTCTGCATCGAATGCGGCCGTAGGCGGACTGGCTGTTTGGATTGTAACTGTATCAAAGTCGAAACAGAATCCAGCCGTATCCACACGCAATACCACATCAAAACTTTGATCCGGAATAGTGAAGATGGACGTAATAGAAGCTCCTCTTGCGGAATCTCCAAGCACAAACCAGGTATAATTGCTTCCATTGGTGGCTTGTTGTGTAAAGCTCACCTCAAGGGGAACACATCCATTCAGTGGGACAGCGTCTATTCCAGCTTGTGGAATCGGGTAGACATTGACAAAGGAAGCGAAGGAATCCTGACATCCAAAGCTATTGGTAACCACCAGCTTTACCTCATACCTGCCTATGGCAGTATAGGTATGTACAGGGTTGACTTCAGTTGAAATGGGCGAACCATCTCCAAAGTTCCAGGCAAATGTCATCGGTAACAAGGAACCGGACAGGTTGGTGAAACTTACAGTAGAGTTTGCCGTCCCACAGAATTGCGAATCCGAGACAGTAAAAAATACTTTGGGATTCTCAGAGGTCTGGATGATGGCTGATGTGGTATCAAAACAGAAACCAGCGGTATCCACCATCAGGATTACTGTATCTATCCCTTCCATGTTGTAGGTAAAGTTTACCAAAGGCCCGGTAAATGCATTTCCGTTGATGAGCCAGTTTTGATTGCTGTTTCCTGTTGACAAGTCTGTAAAGCTAACAGCAAATGGTACACAACCCGCTGTATCGCTTACTCCCAGGTCAGCCATAGGCTGTGGGAGGATCGTTACGGGTAACTCCAGGGTATCTGTACATCCAAAGAGATTTGAACTTACCAAACCTACCTGATAAGTCCCGGTAGTATCCAGGTTAAAGGAAGGATTGTTCAACATCGAATTGCGGAGGGTATCCGGTCCATTTCTCACGTACCAAGCATAGGCAAGTGGTCCAGTTGTATTGGTTGTAGAAGAATCATTGAGACTGATGGTGCTAAACCTGCCGCAAAGTGTATCAGCCAACAACTCAAATGCAGAGGTTGGTTGAGGAAAAACCTCCACCCTTCTCACCAGGCTATCCTCGCAAGTTCCATTGCTGAAGGTCAATTTTACATTATAGGTCCCGGCGGAATCGAAGAAGTGAATGATGTTTCTGGTGGTATAAGTGGTAATTTGATTTCCATTCCCAACTTCCCACAAATAAAACCCAGCGCTATCCGCAGTAGCCGAGAAGGTCTGGAAAGGACAAAGTACTGTATCAGAAAGGCTGAAACCAGGGTCAGGCAAGGGAAGTACCGTAACATTTCTTGTAAATGTCCTTGAACAGCTATTCGTATCAGAGAAGGCCGTCAGGCTTACCGTGAATGTCCCCACAGAATCATAGGTATGAATCGGATTGGGGAGGCTGGAAGTATCTCCGTCTCCGAATTCCCAGAAAAACCCATTAACCAATGAATCTGACTGATCTGTAAACTGTAGGCTACCTCCACGACATACGATTGTATCACTGACATCAAAAGCTACCGTAGGAGGCCTACGAACAAAGACAGTCGTAAAGTTTGTGTCATAGCTACAAAGGTCATTGGCATAATGGTAAATGGTATAAGTTCCAGGATCATTGAAGGTAAAGCTGGGATTGTTTCCTGTCGGCCTTGCTAATAAAGAATCATTCGCATCAAAAATCGCCCAGGAATTGAACGGAGCCAATGAAAGATCCCGCAAAGAAACAGTCATTGGAGCGCAATCATCCGTTGGATTGGTATTAAACCTGGCATCTATGGTATTGGGGAATACCGTAATTTGCTGGAGGCCTGTATCAGTTCCACAGGCATTTTCGGCAACAAGGAAAACGTCAAAAACCCTGAAGCCTACCGAGTCATCATATCTGTAAAACTGCCTTGGAGGTGTAGCTCCTATGTGGAAAATAGAATCCACAAATACCGAATCCAGGTACCAGGTATAGGCAGTTGGGTTTCCAGTACTGACATTGATAAAGTCAGCTCCAAATACCGAACAGCCTGTATTGGTGGAGTCCGGTGCAAAAACAGCCCCTGGTAAAGGAAATACCAGAACCGAATCTGTATAGGTAATGGTCGAACAACGGTTGGTGATAGTTAAGCTAATGTAATAGGTGGTATTACTCACTCCTCCCTCATAAATCACACAAGGAGGATTGGCTGTCGAGTCGAATTGTCCATTCCCAAAGTCCCAAACATAGGTACCTCCATTGGGTACACTCAAATCATTGAAACAAACCTCTAGCCGCGCACAACCACTATCTCCCGGAACTCCGTTGATCAGGGTTTCAAACTGCGGTACCGGTGGTTCTGATACATCAATGATCTGCGTGGTAGAATCCAGACATCCATTGGCTGACGCTACACGCAATTGAGCCGTGTAGATTCCTAAAGCGGAATAGGAATGGTTGGGCGAAAACTGGGTGGAGGAATTTCCATCCCCAAAATCCCATAAATAAGTTTGGCCGTAGATGGATAGGTTATTAAATGTCAGGATGTCGTCCCTACAAACTGCCGTATCAGGCAAGACCTCAAATATTGCAGTGGGCAAGGAATCAACAGCAGTAGTATCCCTTCCTCTGCTCACACATTGATTGAGGGTTCCTGTATTGATGAATAAATAAAGTACCGTATCTCTGGCTCCAATTCCCACCAATGCAGGGTCATAAAGTCCGTTGTTAGTTCCAGGATTTACGATCCCCGTACCTGTCCAGTTGCCACCTGCAGGAGTTGCAGTCAAACTGATGGTATCGGCTCCTTCGCAGAAGACTCCGGGGAGGTTGTTGATGCTCACAGCTGCGGTATCTTCTATGAAGATTTCCAGGGAGTCAATGGTTTCACAACTGGTTCCCTGAGCAAATACATAGTAGAACCTATTGGTAGCTACTTGTAGATCTCTTGTATCAAAAATCCCTGCCACCGAATCGACAAAGGCAAACCCAGGAATATTAGACCTCCAAAATCCCCCTCTTGGGGAGTTTTGATTGAGGGTATCCAACCCCAGGTTAAAACAAAGGGTATCATTGGGTCCTGCATCTACGCTATCAGGACTGATAACAGTAAGGGTAACGGTGTCAATGCTGATACATCCTGAATCTGAAGTAACGGTAAAGTAAAGATCCAGGGTATCCAAAGCAGTTGGCAGGAACTGGGTATTGTTTACAATGTTGGGCGAACCACTCCACACTGCACCAGGCGGATTGACGGGGGGAAGGGTCGGAGGCAAATCCTGTGGGATCGCCGTAATACAAAGGAGGAGGGTATCCCTTGGATCATCAATGATTGCTGTAGGTAAAGGATTCACAAAAATACGCATGGTATCCCGGCCTATACAATTGGTATTTAGATCCTGAAATTCGTAGACGAATTCAAATACGCCTGAAGTATCTGCCTGGAAACGATCATTTATCAAACTAACTGTCGTATCAAGCGCAGACCATGTACCACCAGCTGGTGTAGCTGTAAGTAAGACACTCACCCCAGGATCAAAACAATAAGCGGTATCTGCCCGAGTAGTTACCGTAGGTGCAGGAATCACTTCAATGTCCACCGTATCATATGCAAAACAAAATTGTCCATCCAGCACATAAATCAACTGATAGGTGCCGGTAGTGCCTGGGTTGGTAAAAAACCATTGGCCATTCGTGGAATCAACCCCAGGCCCAATCCAATAGCCAGAGTCTGGCACAGCTGTTAATAACAAGGGACCATCATCCTCACAGATAGTATCATTGGCCATAGCGCTTACAGGAGGTAGGCTGTCAACAAAAAAGCCTATGGCTCGGGAGGTCGTACCACAGTCATTCACTACAGAAAGCCTGACAAAATGGCTTTGCGCAGGAGGGAAAGTAATGGGTGGAGGACCAGGACTCAATCCACTGGATGCCCAGGTGGTGTCTCGTACATTCGATCCATTTGCTGTAATCGTAAATGGAAGGGTATTGAGGGTAAAGGTTCCACAGGTATCCGGGATGGTAACTCCAAAATCGATGGTTGGAGACAGGTTCACGGTAATACTTACGGTGTCAAAAGAAGTCCCACAAACATTGGTGGCGTTCAAGGTAACCAAATATTTTCCAGCTGCATCGAAGCAAATCGTAGCATTTTGAGTGGCTGAATCAACAACGATTCTTGAAGATCCAGGAGGGTCTACAGTCCATGTGTATATGGCAGGAATGGTATCTGGCTGTGTTAGGTTACGGAAATTGATGCAGCCATTGGGAGCACAGGTAACAGTGGTATCAGGATCCAGATCTGCAATGGGAGGCTGGACAATGATGATCGTATCCCTGACGGTTCTACTAGCACAATTATTGGTAATGGTGTAGGAAACGATGTAGCGCCCTGGAGGTTCATTGGAAAAGTCTACAATGGTATCAATGGCACTACTGGTCTGACCATTCCCAAAATCCCAGCTATAAGTCAGGTTTCCATTGAGGAAGGATCTTTTGGGGCAACTTGTGTTATAAGGTGTTGTAAAAAATGGAAGCACACCTTCACAAAGGGTATCTGGGAAGTTTATTTCAGGCCTAGGGGTTGGAATGATAAATATTTCGGTCGCAGATGTTTGGTTTCCACAAGAATTCTCCCCCCTTAATGTTATAAAACCTGAGAGATCACCACTCCCTACAGTACACAAGTCCAGTCCCGAAAGATCATAAGCAAAGGATTGAGAACTTGTGTCAGAAACACAATAAGTAGGACCTGGAATGGTTCCCAAATCAAAATTCCAACAAAATCGCTCTACATTGTTGCAAATTACATTGGTTCTATTTCTGGCAATTATGGTATCCCCCTCACAGAAAAATGAACTGGTATCCCCAAGAACCAAATCGGTAACAATGTCCCTAAAAAACTCTATCGAGTCTACATAACCAGGACAGTTTTGCCCTTCCACAAAGACGTTGACTCCAAATTTTCCATAACACCGATAAGTATGAGTTACACTAAATTGATTCAGGGTATCTACCTGCCCATCACCATAATCAAACACCAATGGAAGTAGGCTTGGGTTATTAGGTAAGATTGAAATAGTTACAACAGCCGTATCATTGGCCGGGGGTGCTATTCTACAGAATTGCAATTGAGGAGATATTATCCCCATCAGATTCGTCGATGGCAAGATCGTAATGGTTTGGCTACTGGAACAGCTCACTCCGGCCGTATCCGTAACAGTCAATGTCACAATCACATTTCCACCTGCGGGATTGGTAGGAAAAGAAAAACATGGATTTCGAAGGGTAGAATTACCACTACCAAAATTCCATGAGTAAGAAGTTACTGTATTTGCTGTGGCAAGACTGCGGAAACAGATCTCTTCACCAGGGCAAATCGTATCTGTGCTCACCGTAAAGTCAGGCACACATTGGCCCCAGGCAAGGCCTGTCAGGAATATACCTATAGCAAAGGCTAAGATTTTCTTCATGAGTAGTGTTTTTGAAGGAAGGGGTTAGCTAGTTGATGATTGTGTTAAAATTGTCTACCGAATTCGTGCTTTCTCACACAGCAGTCGCTGAGCCAGCGGGGTTCGGCGATATGGAAGTTTATTGAGGCTTCTACATTTCCAGCAGCAGGAGTCCCCAGGCCATTATTAGGTATGCCATAAGAAATGGTGAAACGCGTAGGACCCAGGTTGATTCCTGTCATGAAAATCAAGGTGTTCGTAGAACCCCCATCTCTTCGAATGTCTGGCAAGCCAAAGCGCCCCCTCATCATCAAGCCAGCCCAAAATTCGTAACCCGAGGCTTCATAGGTCGTAGCAATTCCCATTTGAACATCGCTAAAAATCACATTCTGATTCTGAACTCCTCGCTGAAAATCAGCCCTGATCATGGGTGTAAATCCAAATGGAAGGCTACCACCCCGGTCGCTATAAACCGCTTCAAATGTAAATCGCATGGGAAGACGAAGGTCGTCGTTCAGGAAACTGATTTCGGGGCTGATCAGGTGATGTGCAGCCACACTAAGGCGCAAATTGCTGTTCTGACCATATTTGGAATAAACCAAACCTGCAGAAACATCCCCATAAGGCCTGAAAAGGCCATTGTCAAGTAGGCTTATGCCCGAGGGAGTAGTCAAAAGACCTTGGATGGCATCAAATTGATCCGTAAAGGTCAAGCCACCAAAGTCCTGCTGACGGCGGTTGTAAGACCCTCCAATTCCAAATCGGATCTCTTCGTTGATTTGGTAAACTGTAGAACTTCGTTTGAACCTGATCTTTCTATTTGAAATAGGCAGGGCAACCACCAGAGACCCACCCAAAGATGTTTGTGAATAGTAGCCTTGACCCAGTTCGTTGTGAGAGGCATATCCACCCAAGGCCAGGTTGAAACAAGGCAGGTCTACATCGAAGGAAGCCATATAGGAATCAAATCTGGCTCGATTCACCACATCTGTATTGGTACCTTCCAAACCAAACCACTGCTTTCTGTAGGTAAGTCCTGCATTCAATCCACCTTCATAACCAGCCATGGCAGGATTTAGGTAGACTTTTTGGTTGAAATATTGTGCATAAGTCTGATCCTGAGCCAGAAGCGTGGAATGGCATTGAACCTCCAAAAGGAGGACAACAATCAGGCATTTGACAAAAATTATAGGGGAGTAAAAATGTAGTTTCATGCTTGATCTTTAGGGTTTGGGAATTTTATCTATGTTAATCTATATCTGCAAATCAGACATCTAAAGCCTTAACTTAATGGTCGTTGAAAATCAGAATTAGTCATTAATGAATGTTCACTTCCAGGTTATCAAAGGAAAAAGAAAGGCAAAAACGGCCTAAGCCCACAAAAATAGCGGGGCTACACAAAGGAAGTTGTCATCAAATTTTGCTACGGAAAACAGTTTTTCCCGGCTGGGGTCAGAATAATTCATTATGCTAATTTTATCTTCTCAATCTATTTTAACCGAAAGATTTTCTCGGAACTCATTATCTATCATGATCTACACCCTTGAATGTAGAAAAGACAAAAATATCCTACCACTTATTTCATTTAACCAAGAGCTCTTTCGAGGAATATCCCAAAACTGACTGCCACATTGATGCAATCAGTAATCCCTTTTTGAGGAATATACAAAGCGTGGTCTAAACCATCAGCAAGTTCTTTGGGCAAGCCATCTCTTTCATTCCCAAAAATCAGCAAATCTCCATCATGAAAGGAAAATTCCCTGAGAACCTGAGCTGATGGATCTACCAGGGTCGCAATTTTCCTGCCTTGCCAGTCCGCAAGCCATTGGAGATCGTCCTCTACAATTTCTATTTCGATGTGCTCAATCGCCCCCGCCGTCCAAACCCTTGCCATATGAGCCATGTTGGCTCTTTCTTTTTTGCTTTCAGGAGTCTTCAGAAGCTTAAAGCTGTCATAAACATATACCTTCTTCAAGCCGTAAAACTCCGCTGTCCGAATCATTGAAGACAAGTTCGGTCGATATTGGGGACTATGAATCAGTACATCAAGCATTCTTTTCCTTCATTTTGGCCTCTTGCCAATATCCTTCCATCTCATCGAGCTTCATCTCTTCCAGCTTCTTTCCCAATTCAAAGGATTTATCTTCAATGTAGTTGAACCTTCTGCGAAACTTGGCTGAAGCCTTTGCCAGGGCATCTTCTGCATTGATCTTTTTGAATCGGCAATAGTTGACCAGTGCAAAAAGCAAATCACCCATTTCTTCTTCCTGATGTTCAGGAGTTTCAGCAGCGAGTAACTCCCCTACTTCCTCTTGAACCTTTGACCATACCTGATCTTCATTTTCCCAGTCGAATCCCAAATTCGCAGCCTTCTCCTGCATGCGCTGCGCTTTGATCAGAGAAGGAAGGCTTTCTGGCACCCCGGCAAGGGCAGACTTGCGCTCCTCGCCCTTCATCTTGCGCTCCAAAGCCTTGATGCGCTCCCAATTGGCATTGATTTCTTCCTCTGTGGCTCCAATTAGGTCTCCATAAACGTGCGGATGCCTGCGAATCAACTTATCAATTTGCTCCTGTAAAACCCCCACAATGTCAAAACGACCTTCATCCCTGGCCATAGAAGCATAGAAAATCGTGTGCATGAGCAGGTCGCCTAGCTCATTTTTCATTTCTCCATAATCATTGTTCAAAATTGTATCCGACAACTCATAGGTTTCTTCGATGGTAAGATGCCTGATACTTTCTTTGGTTTGTTTTTTGTCCCAAGGACACTTCTCTCGGAGTTCGTCTACAATCTCTACCAGTCTTTGAAATTTTTCCTGAGCCTCAGTCATGTTGCCAAATTAAAAGTGCGGAAGTCCCCCTCTGGAAGACTTCCGCAAAACTAATTATTAAATTTTCGAATGACCAGTAATTTATTGCTGAGGAATGGGCTTTACAGTTAATCCTTCCTTGCGTAACAGGGAAATCACCCCTTTTTCTCCATATAAATGAGCAGCACCGACAGCAATAAAGGTAGGCTCCACCTTGGCTTGCTCAATGATCTTCGGAATCCATCGCTCATTCCTGGCATCCAACAAGTCCGCCTGAACATTGGAAACTTCCTCATATTCTGCCATCATGTTGAAAAGGCTGGACAGGTCTTGCTTTTTATAAAGCTCAACCATATCTCCAAAGAGCTTTTTCTGCACCTGAAATGAGTCAACCATCTCCATGAGCATGCTAAGCTGATCATCCATCGAGATCTGGTTCAGAGCAGCAATCTGATCATCTACCTCCTCTAGACCGGATACACCCATATCTTGCTTTTTGGCCATTTTGGCAAAAGTTTCTTCGTAAGAAACCATTTTCCCGTTGATCATCTTGGGATAAGCCAATCCCATTCCCAAAACGGGCTTCATTCGTTCAGCAGCCATGGATTCCATACCACTTACCTTCAAAGTGTCTTTCAAAAAACTTTTGAAACGGCTGTATTGATCTTCATCCAACAGATCCTTCAAAGTCTTGTCCTTCATCATGGCAGACATAGCAATCTTCATCATCAGACCCGGCTCATCAAAATCCAATTCAAGCATAAGGTGCTTAGCCTTTTGGAAACCTTCCTCAGTGCCCTTAGGGTAGAAAAAATCATTGTCGCCGATCACGTGAATCGTCCCGTAAAGGTAAGACTCTTCCTTAAGGTCTCCCCCGGAGATGGTCCAAATCAGGCTGTTGTCAGGATTAACAACTGTCGTGGATGTATTATCTGGTTTTGTGGCAAGTTCATTCACCTTCTTGGCTGACTTACAGGCAGTCGTAGCCAAAAGCACCAATAATACTCCTCCTACAAAATATTTAATTGAGTTCATATAAATGAAATAGTTTTAGTATTCAGATCAATGTTGTCATACAGCTTCATTCTCTTCCAATTCCTGCAGACAAGCCTTTAATTCCCCATAATGCTTCTTGTACAATTTACTGATGTACCACCTGAAAAAAAGATGGGAAAAAACGGCATATAATAGGATACTTCCTCCAAGCAATGCCCAACTCGAAATGGCAATCTCTCCAAGTGCCTTTCCATCGTTAGAAGCAGCAAAAATATAACCTCCAACGATACCAACTGCAGCTAAAAGGGGAACCAGCACACTTCCAATGATGGCGTAAATCTTCAGGTACCTTCCCATTGTCCACACCTGCTTTCGGAGCCCTTGAAGCAAATTACCTTCCTCCAGGGAACTTTTATTTATAGCAAAGAGTTTGATGCCATAGAAAATCAGGCTGGTCAAAGCTGAAGCCAGGATAGGCCACCAGAAGACGAAGCCAACGTATTCCTGATAGAGGTTGTAAGCCACAAATATCCAAAGTGGCAAGACCACAGCGACTATCTCCATCCAGATATTCCTTTTGATACGCGCCACTGCAGACCTGGAACGAGACTTAATGATGCCCTTGAGCATCTTCTTATCCAGTTCTCTGGTCTCAAGCAAACCAGCTTCATGTTCATCCCACAAATTTTTCAACTCTTCCATACTCCTATGTCAAATGTGGTGTTAATATTTGCTTTAACTTCTTTTTGATGCGATTGATCTTTACCCCGGTATTTGAAAGGCTAATCCCTACCAATTCCGCCATTTCTTCATAGCTATAACCCTCCATATACAAAACTACCAATGCCTTCTCTACCTTACTTAATGATTCAATGGCGGTCATCAAAAGTTCTTTCCTCTCAATCTTTTCCAAATCATGGTTTTCGGAAACGGCAAAATCTGTATCCTTAGTCAATTGACTGATTTCAGGATTGCGCCTATCCTTTCGAATCCCGGTGATTGCTGTATTCAATGCAATGCGATACATCCAGGTGCTAAACTTTGACTCTGATTTAAAGGAAGGGAAGGATCTCCAAAGTTGGAGCAGGATCTCCTGAAATAAATCTTCTTGTTCGTCTGTTCCTTTCTGGTACATCCGACAGACCTTGTGAATGATACCCAAGTGTTCATTCACAAGCCTCAAGAATTCATTTTCCAGTTGTTCCTTTTCCTTCTTCATATAGAAATTAACCTATATACTTGGGATAAATATATCTTATAGACACTGCAAACTAATTAGTAGTTGAAAAGAAAGTTTTCTTACACTATGTATGCAACAATCCTATAATTGTGTAGTTTTGACTATCAAACTTTCACCCAATAATAAAAAGTAGTCTATGTCTTCTGTAAAACTAGGTGGTAGACCATATTCCATCATTGATGACATACCATTGGCAGGTATTGAAGCGCCTGATTTTACCTTTGTTAAAAGCGACCTATCAGAAAGCAGTCTGTATGATGATTATGAGGGTCAGGTTAAGGTTTTGATCGGAATTCCAAGCATTGACACTGGAGTTTGTCAAGCCGAGACAAGGAAATTCAATCAGGAAATTGAAAAGAGAGAGGGTGTAGTTGGCATCGTGCTTTCCAAAGACCTCCCTTTTGCCCACAAGCGTTTTTGTGAAGCTGAAGGAATCAATAGTGTAATCGCTGGATCTGATTATAGATACAAAGATTTCATGACCTCTTTCAATACAGAAATTCTTTCAGGACCTTTCAAAGGACTTTCTGCAAGAGCGGTATTTGTTGTGGACCAAAACAACAAGATTGCCTATTCAGAATTGGTACCAGAGATTGGAGAAGAACCTGAGTACGACAAAGTACTTGCCGCGGTAGATTCTCTTCTGTAAAGACAGAAAAATAAAAAAAGCCCTTTCTGATTGAGAAAGGGCTTTTTTTATTTCAAATAATGCTTGACCAATTCCCTCGTCGACCAGTTCAGGCATTGATCCATACCAAAACCAAGCCCTTCCACGACCCTTTTCAAGACCTCCATGTTTTCGGCCTCAACTTCGATAAACTCAGGTATGGGACCTAGCTCGTCCTGGTAGTTGTCAATCACTACATGAGCCTCATGCAGTGCGTATTCCTTACGGAATTTTCGGGTGTGCTTGATAACTTCAAAGCCAGCGGCCATAAGAATTTCGCTCATCTTTTCGGGATCATCTACCAGGGTTTCGGTCTCTTCCATCACTTTGGCTTCCCCCATTGAGATGTGCTTTTTGTAGGTCAATACGGAATTTTCACCTTCTTTGCGGAGCCTGAGGACATCTCCCCTGTCTTTGATTTGCCGATCAGGAGTATCAAAAAACCATGCCGTCATCTCCCCGTCGAAGCTCACCACCCCACCTAACTCAAGCAGGCGTTTTTCGACTTGATCACGATCGATCTCTAATATTTTTACTTCTATTTCCTGGAAAGCCATGTTGTTGATTTGATTAATGCTTCAATTTAAGGCTTTCCAACTTAGCAAGCATCAAGGATATACCACTCCGGGGTAATCTGCCAGTTTTAAGGCATTGAGGTTTACGCCCTGTCGAGATTTCACATCTATGGCCTCCATGAATTCATTTGCGACAAAGGCATTGCCTCTAGGGGTAAGGCTCAAGCCATCTAGAGAAAAGATTCCCCCTGAAAGATGGGTAGTGCTTACCTCCAGGCCACCTTCGGTGAAGCCCCTCCCCAAATTGGAAAATGCGTTGTTGAGATCTGCGATGATCCATCGAGGGCGATTCATTCCTGCGTTCGCCCTCTCAACAAGGCTGTCAATGGCTTGGTTATATTTTTGAGTAGCCTCTTTGATTCTTTGCATCTCCATTTGATCCAAAACCAGGGTATTGGGAATGGGGTTATCCATTGTAAGTCCATATGCAGGACCTACAGAAGTATTCATGCCAAGCCTTTCCCAAACTGGCAACAGGATAGAAACCTCTGAATCGGCTATTCTTATGTCCCCCTTGTTGTCTTCATAATACACTGAACTCCCATTGGCATTGCAGTTTTCGCTGGAGGAAAAAACAGGAGGCACTGCCCTGAAGTATGGGAATAAGGTAGGCTCCGGTATGTTGCCTATAACGCCCAAGAACTTCTCTGTTCCCCTGCTCTCTATGCTATCCAATAAACGGGAAAAATTTTGGGAAAAATCATCAACACTTGTAATTGGGAAAGCTGAGTTTGAGCCTCCTCTTACTGCATGAATGATCAAGTCCTCCAAACCAAACCATAGAATAGCCAAAGAAGGATTTTTATCTGCAAAAAGATCTGTGTAGGAAGTGAAGTTATCTCCCTGGGTTTGCATCACATTAAAAAAAGGATTCAGGCTCAAGGCATCCGAATCAAATAATTGAGAAACTTTCAGGAAGGGAATACCCAGGTTATGAAAGTTCCTTTCGGAGGGCCTTTGATTGAGCCAATTGGGTAGAGCCTCTTCCAGAGATAATTTCTCTTCCAATATTCTTCCATCACATTCTCTCAGCGTAATCTCTTGTAACATGTAAAAGCCTGAACCCTGGTCTTCAAGAAGATGTTGACCAAAAGAGAAGGAATCCCGACGTTCTTCGATCGACAACAGGTTCAACTGCTCAGCTATAAGCGCTGGAAAAGAGGCCAATTGTCCTGCTTCGTATAGGCCCTGCAGCCCCCCTGGATCTCTGTTGGCATTAGAAAGGCCTGCCGCGTACCTGTCCCCCAGTGTGATGAACTCATCCAACTCCAAGGCACCCAGCGTAGGCTCCTCATCAATGGAAATCTGCGGGATACATCCAGTTAAGGTGAAAACAATTGATAAAAAAAGGAGGGTGTAAATTTTCTTCATCTATTATGAGTTCGGCAAAAACATAAAATATTGTTTATCAATACATTGGGATTAAACTGACCTCTGGTTATCCCAATCACCGTAATTATATATCGTAGGCTCGACACAAAGCGTTGATTCAAAGTGCATTTTTATTTTTGTTTCCATTAACTGCCGCATAAAATGAAAGTTTCATCATATACCCTTTTTTATTGAAAAAAGTATAAAAGCTAGCAATTGAGGTCTTAAAGTTGGTATTGCAGCTCGATTCCAAAGTGGTAGGCAATTGATTCATAAATCCCGCCAAAGGAAGCAGTCCTTAAGCTATTGGTTCGTTCACCAGAGTAATTGTAACCTGCAGATGCATTCACAATTAGGTCTCGCCTTAAATTGACCCCGGCACCCAGGCTGATTCCGATCCTGTCTCCGTCCGGAAGATCTGGAAACATGAAATTGTCAGGCACAGGAGAATTGTTGTAGGCCAATCCTGCCCTTACTTGTAGACGTTCATTGATGATGTATTCCATTCCACCATGGAAGCTCAGGACATTTGTCCAGGCACGTTGGGGAAACTGTGTCAAGCCAGGCACATCCTCATTAAGGACAAACAGGAGCGAATCAAGGCTTTGCCAAGCGGCAAAACGGATATCCATGGCTACTTGTAGCCGACTTTCGGGTTTGTATGCTATCCCGACATTGAGTCGAAAAGGCAAGGTCAATTCAGTTGCAAAGTTCTGATCCGGAAAGGAAGCAAGCAAACCGCTCGGCACATCAAAGGTGGCTAAGCCATTAGGGATATTTATCTGAATGGGAGACCTGGCTGTAAGTGCCAAGGAAATCCTTTCATTATATATATGATGAACACTTAGGTTTACCCCAAGTCCCAAGCCTTGCCCGGAAAAATTAACCGATGACCTCGTCTCCATCGGACCGGTCAGGTCCACTGCCCTTCGGCTTAGTAAGCTGACAGCAGCATAGTTGATTCCAATACCAACGCTGGTTTTCCGACTAATTTTGTAACTAAATGATGGTTGAAAGAAGAGACTAGTTAGCCTAAACTCCTGAGATAAAAAGCGTCCGTTCCAATCTTCAGGCCATAAGGAGGTAGCTCCATAAGGAGAGTTGATGCTAAAGCCTAGTGCAATTTTGGGATATGCCCTTGGCCTTAATATGGCATATGCATAAAAAGGGGAAAGGGTTATGGTATCCATGCTCTCAAAATCCAGGAAGGGGGGAGATTCCAAAAAGGAGGTAAAAGGCCGTGAAATATCTCCTCCCAATTGCAAATAAAGTTGCCGTTCCATAAAAGCCATCCCTGCGGGATTATTCCATGAGGCAGCTCCATCCATGGGCAAGGCAGTACTGGCATTGGCCATGGCAGCCTGTCTTTGTCCCAGCAAATTCAGGTCGAGCGCACTTCCCTGCGCGATCATCTGGACAGGAAGGGCAACTCCCAATAGGAGGATTAGGTAGCTATACTTCATTCACTATAAAATAGGCCTTTTAGGAGGGAATATCAAAGGGGGATATTTTGGGATATTTTCCAATAAATGACAAAATATGGATAAGGACTTATCCGTCTACAAGACAGCCCCAACTGAATTGCGAAACGACTCATGATGTTTTTCGCATATATCATCTTTTTTTACTACATTTTAAGCATCAGAATTCAGCACACAAATATGGGACGTAGAAAAAACAGAAAGAAAAAGACGCTTAGAGAAAGAATTGCCGGTTTTAAGATTCACGGCATGATTTACCTTGGGATCATGACTATTTTTTCTGCCTTGATAATTTTTGATAGTGGCGGGAGAGATTTGGAGAGTCCAGTGGTAATTGGCCTGCTATGGGGGCTTGGACTATTTCTCCATTATGCAGTCGGTGTTCTTGGTTTCAAATGGAAAGAAGAAGCACGGCTGAAGGATCAAGCAGAAGAAGAATACCATAAGCAGGAGGAAGAAGCTATAAACTTCTCCAGTGAATACGACCTTTCAAATGCCCCAGGCCAAAAGCGTCAGGAGGAAGATTGGGATGGTGTGGATGTCCGTGTGCATGACATCGATAACTAAATGGTCTTAGTTTCCAATTCTGATCATTTCGGAATATTTCCCCTCTTTGTAGATGACTTCACAGAAGTACGTCCCTCTTACAAAGTGGCTTACATCTATTCTAATCTCCTCATTGATACTCAAATCAATTGAAGAGTCCATAAGGCTTCTACCCTGTAAATCAATTAGCCTAAAAGCCATTTCGTGCATATGGGTTTTAGACTTTCTTATATAAATATGGTCGACTGAAGGGTTGGGATATACTTCAAATGGCCTAGCCGTCAGTTCGAGTTTGGCCTCTGCCACGGCCTGCCTGCTTCCTTGAGTATCGATCCACATCAGTCGATAAAACAGGCTATCAATAGCTTCATTTACAGTTAACTTATCCACGAAAAGATAACTTTGGTGAGCCTCATTGGCATGTATAGAACCAATACTAAAGAAAGTTTGATTGTCTTCAGACCTCAATATCAAATATTCTCCTTTCGTATTGTTTGCGACTTCCCATTTCAAATGAATTTCACTGCCTAAATAATCAGCATCGAATGACTGGATGCCTTGAGAATAAAGAGGCATGACCAAAAGTAGAGCTGGCAGCAGGATAACGAACTTTACCAATTGTGATAATTTTATACCCAAATAAAGTTCATTAAAAAAAATAATAAAACTATTATCAGGCTTAAGATTACATGAATCTATTTTGGTAATTTGGGTAACAAATAATCTAAAATATCTACCTGACCTTTGATTAAATTAATTAAGAAGTAGCTATGGCAACCATTGATTTCCAGGAAAGAGTAATTCAAAGAAGTTTTGAAATACCGGTAGTTGTAGATTTTTGGGCGGCTTGGTGTGGTCCCTGTAGGGTTTTGGGACCAGTCATTACAGAATTGGCAAAGGAAGCTGGAGATGCATGGGAACTCGTAAAAGTTGATACCGAAGCCAATCAGGAAATCGCTCAGGAGTATAAAATTTACAGCATTCCTAACGTGAAACTTTTCCATCAAGGCAAAGAAATTGCAGAATTCACAGGCGCCCTTCCCAGACATCAGATAGAACAATGGCTAAGAGAAAACCTTCCTAACCCTTCCAAGGAAGTGTTTATGGGGATATTAGAAAAGGTCAGGAGTGAGCCATCATTGGCTAGCCTCACAGAATTGTCTGACTTTTCTCAAAAAAATAAGGACATCTTTGAGGCAGAAGTCTACCTAAACTGGTTTGAAGCTGTCCTATCACCTGAACGGGTTCAAAGTTGGCTACAGATCCATTCCCACCAAAGCACTTACTTCAGTCAAATGGAGGATATCAAAGCATTGGTGGAGCTAAGCATAACCGAGCCAACTGGAAAAGAACCTTTCAAAGAAGCTTATCAAGCGGGACTTGAATCCTTGAAGAAAATTGAAATTGAGGAAGGGATGAAACACCTCATCAAGTTAGTCATGCTCAATAAAGGCTTTAAAAATGATTTGCCAAGGCGTGCCATGATTTCACTATTCCACCTTATGGGAGAAGGGCATCCATTAAGCAAAAAATACAGGCCACACTTTAGCATGGCACTGTATTAAAATATCACGAAATCATTTATTTGAAGGGTGGGCTTATTTATCCTCAATGATCAGGACCCATCCATCTTCTGTCTTCATGGCCTTGGTGCATATACCTTGAATTTTGATTTTATCACCTGTATTTGTGAAGGCATTGGCGTCGGAGTTTGTATACCTTTTAATTTGGAGCTTGTTGTTTTTGGAATACGAAAGCAACTCCTCAAATTTATAGCCTTCTTGTTCTGACTTCTTAATATTATCCAGTGTGGCAGTCCAGGCAAGTTTTTTCTCCTTGAGGAATTGGTCGAACCAAAGTTCCCCTGCCAGTTCAGTAGCAGTTTTGTAAAAGCTCTGGTGGAAATACAGATCGTAAGAAAAAGTTTCTAAGGCTTGCTTTTTGGTCTCATCATTTGCCTGAATCAACCTGACTTTTTCTGCCATTTCGGCTTTAATTTGCTTCTCCTTTGGAAACAGCGGATCGGGAGCAGTAGGCTTCCATTTTTTGGTTTGAGCGTCTTTTAATTGAAGTTGCACCACACGAATCTCCAGTTTGCCCTGATTCAGGTTGAACAACAACTTCCCGCGATTTGGAATGAAACCTTTCTTATACTCCAAATAAGTGGTTAGAAGTTCTCCTTTTCCATAATCAAATCTTTCTACACCCAGTCTTTGATTTTTGATGAGCAAGGCTACAATGGGCCATGCGTCTTCCCGTGTAATATTTTCCACAGGGGTGTACTTAAGTTTTTTTTTTGATTTCTTCTGCCCCAGGACTGGAAATGCCCAAATCAAAATCATCGAAAGGATGAAGGCCTTAAGGAGGAAATTAAGTTTCATAATGGGTATTATATAATGTTGGTGAATTATGCTTTTGCAAATAAAATCAAAAATAATTATTCAACTCTTATCAAATAAGGTGATTCGCATCATTGCTACCACAACTTTATTCCAGCATTTTTAATGTTTGCTAACTTTGGGATTCTCCAATACGATTCTTTCGCCTCTGTCCTGGCCCATCCTGCTATCTGATCATTTGTGAATCTCGCCTCCCGAATTCTCATTTTGAGAATTATGTTCCCAATATGAAAGGTTTTAGGGAAAAAGCCAATTCATAAATCACTGATAATCAATGCCTAATTTTTATTTCCTTGTTTTGGAACAGGCTTTGGAACTAAGGGAATGTACGACCGACAAAGAAAATTAAAATGAGAATAAAGAGATCACATATAGCCATTTTGTTGTTGAGTATGTCTTTGCTCAGTTGCAACAAGAAAAAAATTGAGCAACTGGAGGCTCAGAACCAAACGCTCCTTCAGGAGCAGCAGGTAAGGGATTCTTTGCTAAATGATTTCGCCAGTTCTTTTGAAGCATTTGAAGAAAACCTTTCTCAAATCAGGGAGCGCGAGCAATTGATCATCACTCCTCAGGAGAATGAAAGAAGGGCTGAGTCAAAAGACAGAATCAAGGCAGATCTTGAAGTAATTGAAGACCTACTGGATTCCAACAAAGAGATCATCAACAACCTGAACCAGCAAGTGGATGAATCCAAGGCCAAGGCCGGACAATTCAGAAGCATGGTGAATGGATTGAAGAAGAAACTGGCTACAAAAGACGCAGAAATTGCTGACTTCAAGACCAAATTGGAGGGTGCCAACTTCGAAATCGAGAAATTGAGCAACTCTATCACTGATCTTGAAAGCTCCATAGCTTCATTGAATGAAACGAACAGCAATCAGACTGCTCGTCTGACTGCACAGAAGACCATCCTGGAGACCCAGGAAGAGCAAATGGCCGATCAATTGAATAAAATCAACACTGGTTACATGGCCATTGGTACAAGCAAGGAGTTGAAGCAGAAAAATATCATCAACAAGGAAGGGTCATTCCTGGGCCTTGGGGGAAGAATGGTAGTCGAGGAAGATATTTCGGAGACAGACTTTGTGAAAATTGACATCTCAAATACTACAACCATTCCTTTGGAAGGCAAGAAAGTTGAACTCGTAAGCAACCACCCTAGCGATTCTTACACCCTTAAAACGGTAGATGGCAAGGTGGAGAGCATAGAAATTATACATCCAGATGACTTCTGGAAAGTTTCAAAATTTTTGGTAGTCGTGCTTAATTAATTGGGGGAATTAGTGGGAGAGGGCGTGAGCTATCTCCCACACCTTTTTTTTCACGACATAAAGATTCACACTCGCTCTTTTAAAATAAATAAAGTATCGTATTTTGCCTCGGCCTGGACATTTGTCTGGGCCTTTTTTTTGATGTGTGGAAGGTTTGGGACTAACTTTCTTTCTGCTTAAATGTAATTAGACTTCCATTCTTACATTGTCATCAAAAATGGGGACAGGAATATTTTTTATAAGGAGTTTCTTTGTGACATGAAAATAGTTGAATAACAAATAGTTCCTACAACAGAAATAAATAAAATAATTAATAATTATTATGCTTTTTTTAGCTTAAAAGTCTCAAACAAATATTACCTTTAAGTGAATTATTTGAGTAGTTAAAGTAGAGATGCTAATTTCCAAAAATTACAATTGTTAATTAGGCATTGTCAATAGAATCTCTTGTTGAGTGGTTTAACTTTTATAGAATAATTCTGTGGTTTTATAAATTAGATCACATAATGTTGAAAAAAGAGGGAGGCGGAATATTGGTCGGTGTTAGCGAGTTCTTACGAATCAATGATGATCCTTGATAAAGCGAAATACAAGGATAGAAAGGGGCAAATGGGTAGGGTTTGTAACGAGATTCTCGGCGGTTTGGGGTGCATCATAATAGACTAACAGAACATCATAAGAAATAGAATAAAGGGTTATTTTTTTATAAATATTTAATATTACTATAGTTATGGCAGCACCAGAATTTAAAATTATTGTGAGCTACAAAACAATCAACGATACCCATAAGGAATTTTGGGTTGACAAGGTCTTATTTAATGGAGAATCGTATGAAATCAGCGGAGAGAACTTTATTGGATCGGGAGTATTTGAATGGCCTATTACTGTTCTAACTAAGGAACAAGGCAAGGATGATTCTACAGCAGTAGAAAGTAACTCAATTCCTTTGATTCCTGATGGGGCAAAGTTTAAGATAAGATAAACGCTTTATATATAATTTTTCAAATAAATAATATCTATACTTATGAGTAATCATCAAGCACCAGAACTAGGTATTCATCTAACCATGGAAATCATTAATGGTAATCAATACCTATATCGTATTGAGAAGATCTCCTATCAGGGCCAAGAAATCAATATCAGTCAAGATGAAAACAATGATATTGGGATAACTGAAGATAATGTCGAACTGCACTGGCCTGTCCAGTATTTCGTCAGGGAAGTTGAAAGCTCCCAAGCTGTCCCTAAGAAGAAATCCAAAGTAGTATTTGTAAGAGATACAATGGATGTAATGCCACTATAGACAATTCGAATATTCTGGCATTAATATGTTTTATACTCCTCCAATTATTCAGAATAACCTGAGACCATGTTTTAGGGCACTCTGTTTAATTGGAGTTTTTTATACCCTAGATTGTCGCATTTATAAGAGCTCTTGAAAGCTTTTTCGTATTCAAAAAGTACATTTATAATTCCCTGGTTTAATGACCCTCGATATAGAATATAAGTTATTGATAACAAGGTTTTATTTGATATTTCACTATTCTCCCCATTTATTATCGATCGACGAAATTTAAATTCAACCATTCATTTTATTTATTCTCCAATCAAACATAACTGAAAAATTTTCAATAATATCTTTAATAAATAGTAAATCGAATAGACCATGAGATTAAGTTTAACTAGCCTATTTATCATTCTCTTTTCTATTTTGCCTGGTTCAAAGAGCATCTTGGCACAAGAAACTGAGTTGAGCAGATCTGATTGGACATTAAAAAAATTAAATGTCACGGCTTTCAAATGTTACAAGACATTTCCAGATAGTGCACTGAGCTTGGCATTATTTGGATTAGAATGGGCAGAGGAGCTAGGAGACTCGACCATGATATCTAATTTTAATATGCGATTAGGAAATGCATACAGAATAAAAGCAAAATATAAAGAGGCATTAAAGAATTATAGAGAATCATTAACTATCGAAAGTTATGAGGGAAATCCTTATGGAATTGGTCGTGCTAACCTTGCCATTGCTACTGTGTTCATGGACCAACAGAACTTTCCTGAAGCGGTAAAACATTCAGATATTGCTTTTGAAGAGTTCAGCAAAGTTCCAGAGAAAGTAGTTCCTCTTATAAAGACTTTAGGAGAACGTGGTACTGCTTACGCAAATTTAGGTAATATAGAAAAAGGCTTTGCTAACTTAGTTCAAGCACAGAAAATCATAGATAGCAATGGTGCAAAGGTAGGACCAACCCTTCAAGCAGAGATATACTCCCGATTTGGATCAATTTATGGTATGTTGAACTTAAACAGGGTAGCCATAAATTATTACAAGAAAAGCCTTGATGCTTTTTCAAAAAGTCAAAGCCTGCTTTCAACTACGCTAACAAATATTGGGAATTGTTATTTTCAATTAAACAAGCCAGATTCTGCATTGCTCTATTACAATCAAAGTTTGGCATTAGGTAACGAAGGCAACAATAAGATTAACCTAATCAAACTACACCAAAATATTGGAAGTGCTTTTATTGATCAAGACAAGTATGAAGAAGCTGAAATAGCCTTGAAGACAAGTCAGAAACTAAGCGAAGGCCTTCCAAAGTATGAGGGAAAAGCAGAAATTCTTTATAGCCTAAGTATTATTGAGTTCACAAAGAAAAACTTTAATAAAGCATTACAACTGGCAAATAGCTCATATCAGATTGCTCGTGACCACAGAATGCCTCAATTATTAGAAAAAACAAATGACTTTATCTATGATATATTAATATACAAAGAACAATATCGCAAAGCCCACGAAAGAATTAAACTTCATAAAAATCTAAGAGATAGTTTACGTCAAGACTTGGGGGAAGATATCGACTTTGCTTACTTAAATGAGCTTAGTTTGCTAAATGAAAATCTAGATTCCAAGTTTGCGATTTATAAAGCAGAAAGTAAATTTTTCCAGAATATCATAATAATTGTAGTAGGGTTACTAATTTTACTAGTGGGATATGCTATCTATCAAGGAATAAGAAATCGAACCAATTTGATCCTTGCCGCTAAAGAACAAGATAGAAAGGTTAATCATGCTATGATAATGGCTGAAGACCGAGCTAAGAATCGTATTTCAAGAGAACTACACGACGGAATAAGTTCTTTGTTGACTGGTTTTAAACTACAATTTGACGCCATAAGAAGGGATTTGGAAGTAATAGGAAGTACAAAATTACAGGATGCCAAAGAAGCCAGTGATGTATTAAAAAAAGCAATGAAAGAAATTCGTCTGGTATCACATGAGTTGAGCAATTATGAATTGCATACACAAACCTTATCAAAAAGTATAGATACTCTCGTGAAAAGTTTTAATGTAAATCAAGAGGGTGCTATGCAATTCTCAACATCTCTAGATATAGATCATTTAGAAATAACAGACATTCTTAAGTTTCATACTTTCAGAATAATTCAAGAACTTGTAGTAAATGCAGTAAAGCATTCTAATGCACAAGAAGTATTTATTCAGGTTTTCTCGGAAAGTTCCAAAGAAGAAACTTTTTTAAAAGTTATAGTAGAAGATGACGGAAAAGGAATGGAAAACCCAGAGGGCAATTTAGGAAATGGTATAGGATTCCAAAATATCAATACAAGATTAGCACCCTTAAATGGAAAAATTGAAATTGATAGTGCCATGGGTAAAGGGACTTCCATAATTATAGAAATTCCAATTCAATAAGCCAAACATTTCAAATTTTGTCCTTCTTTTTTTCTATAAATAACGATTTCTAATATCAGCAAGTATCTCCTAGAAATAATTCATGTTTCGGAAAGAATAAATACATTTTAAAATAAACATTCACCTATGATTAATATACTATTGGTAGACGACCATCCGATTGTATTACAAGGTTTAAGCTCGGCACTAAAATCTGATTCAAGTATTAACATAGTTGATAAGGCAGTAAATCGTGCTGAGGTATTTTCATGCCTTAGGTCTTCTAGGCCAGGCTTGATTGATTTGATAATTCTCGATTTGAATATGGGAGATGATAGAGGCCAGGATATAGCAAGGAGTATCAAACAAAAATACCCTGACATGAAAATCTTGATTTTCACAAGTCATAGTAAATGGGCCCATATCCAAGACCTCTTACAGATTGGTATAAATGGTTATGTAATGAAGGAGGAAGATGATGAAGTACTGATAAATGCAGTTTACAGTATAGTCGAAGAGGGCAAAGATTACTTCGGTAAAGGTTTTAAAAAGAAACTAAAAGAAATGGAATCGTTTGGTAAGCCTATTAAATTATCAAAAAGAGAAATTGATGTGCTGAGAGCCATTTGTGCAGGCAAGAAAAAAAGGGAAATAGCTGAGGAGCTATCCATACAGGAATCTACCGTAAACACATACCATAAAAGGCTTAAAGCCAAAACAAATTCTAATACTAATGCTGATATTATTGATTTCGGGAAGTCCCAAGGTTATTGTTGAATATTTTACTGGTGATCTCCTAAAAGACTAGGATTAACGTTAGAAAAAATAAAAAGTCCTCATTTTTGATGACAAACACCCCAGTAAATTCACACTACCTTTGAATTACATCAAAGAAATATAAATAAAACATAATACTGAAGTATAACCTAAACAAATAATCAGATATAATTCAAAAGATTAAGTATAATTCAATAGATCAAGATTTTTACAATATAACCAGGGAGAGAGAGGGTGGTTCTTGTCGGATGATAAGACCACCTTCGACTTTTAGACTCAACAACAAAAACTCAATGACTCAAAATGAAAAAAGCAGCCCTACTATTTGGCATTGATAATTATAAGAGGAAACCTCTAAGTGTTTGCTCTAATAATGTCTTTGACCTTCAAAAGGTCCTAGGAAGAAATGGTGATGTTGATAATACACTAAATTTCGAATGTCTTTATTTTCCATCTAAATGGAACCAACAATTGACTAAGGACTTCATATTAGAAAAAACTAATCAATTTTTTTCCAAGGATTTAGACTTCGCTTTAGTCTATTTCGCCGGGCATGGATCTAGAATTGAAGGAAAAGGATACTTTGTTCCCTGGGGAGCATCTGAAATAGACAAAGATCATGTAGCTGAGAGAAAAGAGGCATTCATTTCATTTGAAGCAATTACAGAGATTGTCAATAACTCAAGCATCAAACGAATTGTCGTAATTCTTGATTGTTGTTATTCCGGAGATTTTTCCGACATAGGTATTAATATGGAAACAGGCATGCGCTATTCACAAATTAGAGAAGGTGTTTCCATATTATTAGCTTCTGATGAATGGGAAACTTCTTTGGCGCTCAAAGAAAATAGTCTTTTTACAGGCCTTTTACTTGATGGGTTAAATGGAGAGGCAGCCAATGTTTTAGGTGAGGTATCTGTATCTAGTTTATATTCATATGTAGATCAATTGCTTGGATCATTCGATCAGCAACCAGAATTTAAAACAAATACTGAGGAAAGGATTATTTTGCGAAAGGTTCAACCCAGAGCCTCTATGGATGATCTGAAAAGATTACCTAAAATATTCAAATCTTTAGACCACCAATTTGAACTTGATCCTACGTTTGAGTTTTCAAGTGTTCCTCCCTTACCTACTCCAATTGATGAGAATGTAGAAGTCTTCCAAGTTCTTCAACGTCTCGTAAAAGGTAGCCTAGTTATACCTACTCCCCCCAGGGAGCATATGTACTTTGCAGCAATCGAATCAGGTACCTGTGAATTAACTTCACTTGGTAAGTTCTACTGGAAGATGGCTAGAAAAAATAAAATTTAGCCTACTCTTGCTTTTTTTCCCATAACGATTAAAAAAATGGATCATCCTGAATAAGAATGATCCATTTTTCATCTATAAAATCCTCCCCCTACAACAAACCCAGAACCTCCTCCTTCGTCGGTGCATTGTTATAGTGCCACTTGCCCATGATCACTCCATCCTTCATCAGGACATAGCCCGGATGAGCGCGTATTACAGTCTTCAAAACTGTCTGGTCAAGATAAGAAATTGGATAGTCGAGCTGCAGCTCTTTGCTGTATTTTACCCAGTCTTTGCCTGAGCTTGACGTTGAACCCACAACCTTTACGCCTTCTCCCGCCAGGGACCGGCCTAACTCCCCACTCACACGGAGGGCTTTTTCAGGTGCCTTTTTCAAATCATAGAAAATGACCATCAGGGTACTGCCCTCGAAGAGATTTATTTCTTCTTCTTCAAATGAAGGATACCAGTCTTTACACTTTATAATGCCTTCTACCGTCAGTTCTGTGGTACATTTGTTCAAATCAACCCCAACTTTATATGCTCTGTAATCAATCCAGGGAAGGTTCTCATGGCAGTAGTAGGAAAAGAAACCCGAGATTAAGAATGAAAGTGCCACGATAAAACCTGCTATCCGGTTGTTGGGCGTGGGGTGAACCGATTTCCTCACCAAAAACAAAGGAATCAAAGCCAATGTAAGGATGATGTCCTTCATAAACGATTCCCAGGGCTCCAGTTTTAAAGCATCTCCAAAACAACCACAGTCAGTCACAGCCCCCGTTACATGAGAGTAACCCGTCAATACCGTAAAGAAGACCATCATTAACATGGTCAACCACATAGTGAGGTTCATCCTCCATCCCACTATGATGGCAAAAGCCAGGGCAATCTCAAAGACACTGATAAACCAGGCCATAGGCTCAGCCAAGGGGACAAATAAGTCCCAAAAGGGCTTGGAGAAAGGAAAGTGTTCTCCAAATACCACAAAATATTCTTCCAGTTTATAGGCAAATCCTATGTAATCGTTGGCTTTCACAAATCCTGAATAGATAAACAGGATGCCAACACCTAGCCTGGTAACCCACATCAATAGCGTTGTGATGGGCATAAAATCCAGGTCAAGGCTCTTGCTTTTCATGGCCTCAAATACCAGACTTAATAGGCTGATTCCTCCTAAAATGGCAAACATCAAGCCGATGATTTGATACGTACTCATGGGTTATCTAGATTTTTTTGAGAAGCCAAAGCTGTATTTTTTTATTAATGGCCTCTATTTAGTCAGATTTTATTCAATTATTGGTCATCTCCCCTACCCCAACCTATTTTGGTTGTTCATGTTTGGAGTGAGGAGGTTTTTCTTCCCCTATCTTGATGAGGCAAAAAACAGCATAATTAAGAATGTCCACATAGTTGGCATCTGGCCCCTCTGATGCTAGTAACTTGCCTTCATTGTCTTCAATCTGTTTCAACCTGTATATTTTCATCAAGATCAAGTCAGTCATGCTGGAGATACGCATTTTCCTCCAAGCCTCACCATAATCGTGGTTCTTCTTGAGCATGGTTGAATAGGAATATTCCACCTTGCTGTCATATAACTTGGATAATAGCTCAAGCGTGTTCAGGGTAGTGACAATTTTCTCCTCGCTTTCATGCTGGAAGTCAAGGAGCATAAGGGCAATTACACAATAGTTAATTATCCCGATAAACTCCCCTTCTACTGAATCTCCCACCATATTGACCTTGGTCTCCTGAAGCGAACGAATTCGCTCCGCCTTGATAAAAATTTGGTCGGTAATGGAAGGCATCCTTAGAATTCTCCAGGATGTCCCATAATCCCTGGCCTTATTGATGAATAAAGCCCTGCACTCATTAATAACAGCCTGATACTGCTGGTTGGTTTGTTTCATCTTAAAGTTGTGTACCTTGTAACGATAGACAAAATCACACATATACACAAATCAACTAAATCTTTAGTTTTAAAACAAATGGATACCCTTTTACCACATTATAGCTTGAACCTACGCGGAAAGCTCCTGGAGCTTGAAAAACCGGTGGTCATGGGTATCCTGAATCTCACCCCTGACAGTTTCTCTGATGGAGGAGAATTTTTGAATTTGACCGATGCCCTCAAACAGACAGAAAAGATGCTGAAAGATGGGGCAAGGATCATCGACATCGGGGGCTACTCATCCAGGCCAGGTGCTATCCACATCAGTGCCAATGAGGAAATCATACGAATCAAGGAGGTGGTAAGGCAAATTCTAAGAGAATTTCCTGAAGCATTTGTTTCCATAGATACATTCAGGGGCAAGATTGCCCTTGAAATGCTTGAGCTTGGCGCTCATATCATCAATGACATCAGCGCCGGCCAAGGGATCAACTCCCTCCCCGATGAAAAATCCATGTTTGAGGTGCTGGCAGCCTTCCAGGATGTTCCCTATATCATGATGCACATGCAGGGCCACCCCCAAAATATGCAAAATAATCCCGTCTATGAGGACGTCGTAGAGGAAGTATGGCAATTCTTTGTGGAAAGGATAAATGCAGCCAAAGACGCTGGAATCAAAGACATCATCATTGATCCTGGCTTTGGTTTTGGGAAGGAGATACTCCACAATTACCAACTCTTTGGTGGTTTGGAACAATTTTCAGAATTGGGTTTACCTCTTTTGGTTGGGGTCTCTCGTAAGTCAATGTTGTATCGCTTATTTGATACCCAGCCCAAGGATGTTCTTGAATTGGCGTCCATACTTCATTTCAAGGCATTGGAAATGGGAGCCCACATACTCAGGGCTCACGATGTGAAAGAAGCGGTAAGGACGGTAGAATTATTTCAATACTTCATAAAGAATGGAATTATTTAAGATTGGTTTTGTCACGGTGCGGCTGATTGATTTGATGGACATAGCCATTGTCACCTTTTTATTCTACAAGTTGTATGAAAACCTGCGGGGAAGGACTGCGATCCGGGTAATCAGCATGATTCTGGCCCTGTTTATTCTTTCAAAGGCAGTCGCTCTGCTGGAATTTCGCCTGCTTTCCTCCATCATGGGAGAGGTCATTGGCCTGGGGGCCATTGCGGTAGTAGTTATTTTCGCACCGGAGATTCGAGGATTTCTGGCAACCTTTACCAGCAACCCCATCCTTGACCGTCTTTTGCGACAATCAGCATCAGGCTCAAGGGTTGAAAGGACAATCCGGGAAGTGGTAGAAGCCTTAAAGTCTCTTAGGGCTACTGGTAATGGAGCATTGATTGTCATCACGGGCAACAATCCCCTTGAGGAAATCCAACAAACCGGCGACAGGATTGATTCCAATATTCTGTCTCGAATGATCTTCACGATATTTCAGAAAGAAAGTCCCTTGCATGACGGAGCCATGATTCTCCATGAACACAGGATCTCCTCGGTAAGAGCCATACTTCCAATCAGTAAATCAGATAGGCTAGATCCCGAACTGGGCCTAAGGCATCGCTCCGCTTTGGGAATGTCTGAAGAAAGCGATGCATTAATTTTGGTTGCATCAGAAGAAAGAAGAGAAGTTTCCTTAGCTTTGCGCGGCGAATTAAGAAGAAATGTTGATTACCAGGAAGTAGAGGAAGCCTTGAACAAGCACTTTAATCAAGTCCCGTGACGGAATGTAAAAAAAATGTTAAATCCATTGCGGAAATATAACTACATTTTGAAATATTCAACAGTTCCCAGATTCGCATTGGTTCATCATTGCTATTTCTCAAAATTGTTGTTATGAAAATTGAACAAGCTGAAAGCCTGATTGCAGTCGAAGGAATACAGGTACACGCTTACCATGGGGTTTATCAAAACGAGAGGAAAGAAGGTAATTTATATATTGTAGATGTCTACATGGAAACCAATATGGAAAGGGCGGCAGCCTCAGACCAGTTGGAAGATACCCTGGACTACTTTCAGGTATACAATCGGGTACTAGAAATCATGTCCGAACCCGTACATCTCCTCGAACATCTCACAAAAAAAATTGGGATTAACCTGATGGAAAGCTTCCAAAGCCTCGAAAGTATCAGGCTTAGGGTCAGTAAAGTCCAGCCACATGCGATGGAATCCTGTGTTCAGACATATGTTGAAATGAAAATTAAAAGATAGCTGGATAATCCTTACACCAAAAAATCTCACACTTAGCATATCAATCCTACAAATCAAATTCTATTTTTTTAATTATTTGTGGGAACAAATATGGCTAACCTCAGGACTTTGGAAATAACAACTGCTTCAAAATCAACCCATTAACAAATACTACTAATTCTCAGGACTGAAAGAGATTAAAATTTGGATTTTGCGATACAATTTTATCGCTTAGGTTCGTTTTGCTTGATGGTGAGGCGTCTAATGGAAATTGAGAAGGCTAAGCGCTCTTTAATATGTAGGCAAAAGCAATATTTTTGTAAAAATCGTTGTATTCGCCTGGAATTAGTTTTACTTTTGCTATCCTTCATTAAAGGCGACGTGGCCGAGTGGTTAGGCAGAGGTCTGCAAAACCTTGTACAGCGGTTCGAATCCGCTCGTCGCCTCTTAACACATCTTCGCTTCTGGTCTGAATTTCAGGTTATTTACCCATCGAAACCTTTTGATTCGATGGACCATTCCAGCCGACATACTTACCATTCAAGTCCAAGTTATTCCCATTCTATGGGCTCTGATTGGAGAACTTTTTTAAAATGAACTTATTCGTATTGTTCTTTGATGAGAAGGGTTACAATATAAAATCGGTTTTTCAAGTTAAGAAAACTGGGATCTACCAGCTATACCCCCAAAATTAATGTTCTTTTAAGCTGCCAGAGCTACTCTGATCGCCCATCTTGGATGACGTGAGCAAAATGTTTCGTCAAAATGAAAATTACTGCACGGTATTTGCTCTTATGGTCATACAATTTGGATCAATGTCTAACATACTGTATTACAGAGGTTCAATTATTCACTAGTTTAGTGCCCACAGTACGGAATATCAAAGGTTAGAATTGAAGATAGGAAAAGCTTTTGCACGCTAATCAGTATCCCTTTTCATATTCCCACGTTCTCTCTCAATTTCTCAACTCAACACGATTATTTGTTTAACCGGAAGGAAGTATATGAAAAACTTACGCCTGCTGTTGCTACTGACAATCCTTTGCTCGGTGCCATTTGTCAGTAATGGACAGGAAAAAGACAAAAACAAGTATAAGAAAAAAGACCAGGAACAACTGGAGATGTACGAGGATGGAGATTATCTCTTTCCCCCTCAGCCCCGTAACAACTGGTCGATTGGATTAAAAGGAGGCCTGGCATTTGTCTCCGGCGATGTAAAAATGAGACCTGGATACGCTGCAGGGCTGGATGTAAGAAAGGCTTTGGGCCATGCATTCTCACTGCGTTTACAAGCTACAGGTGGTCAGGCTTACGGTCAAAATTACCAGCCTACTTATGGATACCGCAACCATGCAGGTAATCCTTGGGCTGAGGAATATTATCCTGGTGGTAACAACGTAGTTCCTGGTTCTTCAGAATTGGTTCCACAAGTTTACTACAATTTCCAGATGACTTATGCTGATGTTTCTTTACAAGGTGTGCTAAACCTGAACAACATCAACTTCTATAAAGAGCAAACCAAATGGAACATCTACCTGGCATTTGGTGCAGGTGGAATGATGTATCACACCCGCGTAGACCTCAAAGATGCCAATGATGAGCTGTACACACACTTTACTGAGGTTACTGCACAGCCATTGAATGACTCTAATAACCCTGGAGTTGACGGAAGAAGAGCAAGACTCGACATTCTATCATCCAGACAGGACGGGGTATATGAAACACCTGCTGAAGGACACTCAGACGAGGAAGGTTTCGTAATCGGCGAAAGAGGGTTCGTAATCAACCCTCAGGTAAATGTTGGATTCGGTATTCGTTACCGTCTTGGACGTCGCGTGGAGATTGAACTTGAGCACAGACTAGCGACTGCTACAGACGACCTTTTGGATGGCCAGCGTTGGCAGGAAAATGGTGGTGGTACTCAAAATGGTCAGTGGGCCAGTGCAATCACTCCCCTGACCAGAGACTTTGACTCTTACAACCACACCACTTTAGGTCTACATTTTAGACTTGGACCTGGCGAAGATGCTGCATGGTGGAGCAACCCACTTACAGAGATTTATTCTAATGCACAGGAATCTCGTCAGCTAGTAAAGAAATTGACGGATGACTCAGACAACGACGGTGTTCCTGACCTGTATGACAAGGAGCCGGATACTCCGGAGAATACTCCTGTAGACAACCAGGGACGTACGCTTGACAGCGACGGTGATGGATATCCAGACATCGAAGATGATGAGCCATTCTCTCTAAAAGGTTGTAACGTTGACAACAACGGTGTGATGATCGATGCTGACAATGACGGTACGCCTGACTGTATTGACAAAGAGCCAAACTCTCCTCCGGGACACTACTATGATGCCAATGGTGTAGCCATCATCATGAACGACCCAGGAAACAACAACTCTACCAGCAATGCAAACGTGCCATGTCTACTTCCAATCATTCACTTTGATTTGAATAGAGACGAAATTAAACCAGAATTCTACCCAGAGCTTTACTACATCGCTCAGGTAATGAAAAATGATAAAGAGGTGAAAGTACGTGCCATCGGACACACCGACAACCGTAACACTGATGCCTACAATGAGGACCTTTCCAAGAGACGTGTTGACAACGCAGTTAACTTCCTTGTGAATACCTATGGCATCGACCGTGGCAGGTTCCTGACAGGATATGAGGGCGAGAAGAAAACGCTTATCAAAAATCTGGCAGATAACCACAATCCCAAATTGGAGCCACTACATTATGTAAACAGACGTGTTGAGTTTGAATGTGTCAGAGAGTAATAACTGACTCCTGACTACGTACTTCTTTATTCGGGATACAAAAAACCGAGGCAGTATTGCCTCGGTTTTATTGTTTGTAGGCGATCAAAAAATTAAGGACTCACAGATGAAAAACAAGAAAGGTATGGATGAAAAAAATCATCCATACCTTTTCATTAGTTTAGACCTAAGTCCAAAAGGCCTTACATCCCAAGAAACTCCAAAGTCTGCTTGGCTACATTTTCGGCAGTATAACCAAACTTTTCATCCAATACCTTATAAGGTGCAGAGTATCCGAAATGAGTCATTCCGATTACCTTTCCTCTGGCTCCTACCAGTCCTCTCAGGGTAGAAGGCAATCCTGCGGTCATGCCAATGGTTGGAACTTCAGGAGGAAGAACTGCTTCCTGGTAATCTGTAGGTTGGGTACGAAACCTCCCTTCAGAGATGGCAGAAACAACCCTGATTTTCAATCCATTCTCAGCCCTTAGCTTATTGGCTCCATCAATCAAGGTAGCTACCTCAGAGCCATTTGCTACAAAAATCACATCAGGTGTTCCTTCAACTTCCTGAACCACATAAGCACCTTTTTCAGCCTGAAGTGCAGATTCATAGTTTGAGACTCCTTCAGCAACTGGGAGATTATTGATGTTCTGTCTTGAAAGGATCAATCCTGATGGAGTTTCTGTATTCTCAAGAGCCATCTTCCAGGCTACGGTAGTTTCATGAACATCAGCAGGACGAAGTACAAGGAATGAACTCTTGTGGTCATGATTCTCCAATTGTTCCAACAACCTCAACTGAGCTTCTTGCTCAATTGGTTGATGTGTAGGTCCATCTTCACCTACCCTGAAAGCATCGTGCGTCCAGATAAATTTAACTGGTTGCTTCATTAGGGCTGCCAACCTCAAAGTAGGTTTCATGAAGTCCGAGAATACGAAGAAGGTCGCACAAACCGGAATTACCCCCCCGTGAAGGGACATCCCTACAGAAAGTGCTGCCATGGTTAGCTCGGATACTCCGGCTTGTAAAAACTGCCCTGAGAAATCACCTCTTTTGAAGCTGGTGGTTTCATCAAGGAATGCATTTGTTTTATCTGATTCAGACAGGTCTGCCGAGGAAACAATCATGTTCTCAACTTCATGAGCAAAGGCTTTAAGCACTGTTCCTGAGCCGTTTCTTGTGGCACCATTATCTTTCTGCTGGATCGAAGCCCAGTCAATCTTTGGTACTTCACCCGATAAGAAGCGATCCAATTTTGCAGATAGCTCTGGGTTGGCAGATGCCCAATCCTGATGTGCCTGCTTCCTAGCATCAGCTTTTTGCTTTAAACCTTCCTGGAAAGAATCAAAATAGGCTTTTACATCATCAAAAGTCGCAAAGTGATCTTCAGTGTTGCCTCCAAGATGCTCAATGGTTTTGGTCAAAGAAGCCCCTGCCTTGGTCAAAGGCTGTCCGTGGGTATTTACCTTTCTTTCATAGCTGTCTCCACTCTCTGTACGGGCACCTTTGCCCATCACAGTTTTACCGATGATCAAACTCGGACGCCCAGTCTCAGCAATAGAAGCATCCAGGGCCTGGCGGATGGCATCATGGTCATTTCCATCAATGGTGATCACATGCCAGCCCCATGCTTCATACTTCTTGGCTGTATCTTCATCCATTACGTCAGACACCTCAGAAGAAAGCTGGATATCGTTGGAATCGTAGAACATCACTACGTTCCCCAGTCCTAAAAAGCCAGCGGTACGGCCAGCTCCCTGCGCAATTTCTTCCTGGATACCTCCATCTGAAATGTAAATAAAGGTCTTGTGGGCAGACCACTCTCCGAATCGTTCTGCAAGGAATCGCTCTGCAATGGCGGCACCGATACCGAAGGTATGCCCCTGTCCCAATGGACCAGAAGTATTCTCAATACCCCTGGCTATATCTATCTCAGGGTGTCCAGGCGCAGGACTCCCCCACTGGCGAAATTGCATGATATCCTCCTTGGTCATATGCCCTAGAAGGTGCAACATCGAATAAAGCATGGGAGACATATGGCCAGGATCCAGGAAAAAACGATCCCTAAAAGGCCAGGATGTATTTTCATTGTCGAAGGTCATGTACTCCGTGAACAAGATAGAAACGAAATCTGCACCACCCATGGCACCACCTGGATGCCCTGATTTGGCTTTTTCAACCATAGCAGCAGACAAAACTCTGATGTTGTCAGCAATTCTATGGTGTATGGTCGAACTAGTACTCATAAGGGACTTAATTTTTAGATATAAGTATGAATAATTGTTGTCAATAAAATTTGGGAGCAAGCTAATCGGCGAAATTAGAGAAAAATGTCAATTTGCCGTCATGAGCATCTTTTACGATTGTGCCCATTCAGCTGCCAGATATACAATGGTTTCCGAGGCTTTTTCAATGTCTTGTAAGGCCACCCACTCATACTTTGAATGGATTCCCTGCATTCCAGTAAAGATATTCGGACAGGGCAAACCCATGAATGAAAGCCTCGAACCGTCAGTTCCACCCCGAATAGCTCCTTTGACTGGATCAAGGCCAGCTCTGCGAATCGCTGCCTCAATATTTTGAACAATCTCGGGATGCTGATCTACCACTTCCTTCATGTTACGATATTGTTCCTTCACAACAAATTCATAAGTAGAACCAGGATAGTTATTTAATACTTTTTTAACAATGGCCTCTAACTCATCCTCATGTACTTTGAGCTTAGCAGTGTCAAAATCTCTGATGATAAATTGAATAACAGTCTTCTCTCCAATCCCCTCGACATGCACTGGATGAACAAAACCCTGCATCCCCTCAGTAACTTCAGGCGAAAGCCTCTCTTTGGGAAGCGCTGCCAAAACCTCACCTGCAATCTTAAGGGCATTTTCCATCTTTCCCTTAGCATAACCTGGATGGGCACTTAGCCCGTGAATCGTCAGGTGCACACCATCTGCACTGAAGGTTTGGTCTTCGAAGGTGCCTCGCTCTCCGCCATCCAGGGTAAATCCAAAATCCGCACCTAGCTTTTCCATATCTACATGATTCACTCCCCGACCTATCTCTTCGTCGGGTGTAAATAAAATGCGAATCTTACCATGAGGAATTACTGGACTGTTCATCCATAAGTAAACAGCATTCATAATTGCAGTAACACCTGCCTTATCATCCGCACCAAGCAAGGTAGTTCCACTTGCAGTGATAATGTCATTTCCAATCTGTTTTCTTAGGTAAGGAAAGTTCTTAGGAGAAATTACAATTCCGGAATCATCTGGCAAGGCAATGTCTTGTCCCTGATAATTCTCATGAATAATGGGTTTAACACCTGTTCCAGATGCATCTGGGGAAGTATCTACATGCGAACAAAAGCACAAAGTTGGGACTTCCTTGTCTACATTCGAAGGGATTGTCGCATAAACATAGCCATACTCATCAAGCTCAACCTCCTCTATACCCATTGCCTGCAATTCTTCAACCAATATCCTGCTAAGATCAAATTGTTTCTCTGTGGAAGGAAAAGTATTGGAAAAAGGATCTGCTTGGGTATCAACCTGAACATATCGCAAAAATCTCTCTTTGGCAGAATGTTGGAAATGACTCATTTTTTTGTGTAATAATTACAAATATATAAAGGGATTTAAATTTTCAAATACTATGTACATTGAATTAAATTTGGCTTAGCAAAAAAAACAACAAATACAGCCTTCATTCTTATGAAAATGACCTCGATTAGAAAATTTGGAAACCTTGCTGTAATCCTAATGTTCGCGTTATTCAACCTTTTAACTGGACATTCACAAGCCCAATACAACTCACATTACAATATCGTAAAGGTGACACCAATAAAACTCGGACTACAAAGAGCTTTGGCTTTTTCCTACGAACGGGTCTTAAAAGATCAACATTCTGTTGGGATGGGCTTCTCTGGAGTCTTTCCTTGGAATGCACTTAATACAGCAGGACTCATCGGAATTGAATCTTCCGGAGAAAACTGGGCAGTAGATGAATTTAGGTTTTCGGGATTCACCTTGAGCCCAGAGTATAGGTTTTACCTATTGGAAGATGCACCTGAAAACCTCTACGCAGGAGTCTTTGGGAGGTATTTTCAGTATAATGCAGAAACTTCCGTCAACATTGAGCTAGGAGGGAGTACTCCAGGTGACCTACAAGCTGATTTCAGGTTTCGAGGCCTGGGTTTGGGGCTGGAAGTAGGGTATCAAAAAATATGGAAAAGTGGATTTACCTTTGACTATCACCTGGGTTTGGGGCTTACAGGTGCGGGTCTTAACCTAAGAGGCCAGTTGAACAATGTTCTACCAGATCAAATTGGTACTGCGATTGATGAGGTAAACCAATTCCTTGACCAAATCCCAATCCTGAATGTCGCCCTTCCCGATCAGGACAATTTCAATATTCGTACCCCTGTTGCTTCTGGTCCATGGCCAGTACTTAGGGGCTCTCTCTCCCTGGGATATGCATTCTAAGAGCCTGTTGACGGGTTTAAAATTAACCCCATTCCAGGCTAACAGCTGAGGGTTGTAATAAATCTTAAGCTCAACTCAAGCGAGGCTGATGGCAATTCAGCTATTTGGAAATAGGGGCAATTATGATATTAACCCTGACAGGGTTTAAACCCTGTCAGGGTTAGTTATATTTTTAAAAAATTTTGCCCCACTTATTGAAGATGAATCCTAACCAGGCAGGCTAAATTCCAACAGGATTCAAAGTCAGGAAGCCCAATTGGGATGAGGAAGTTTGAAGATGCGATTTTGGAGTAAATTTTGCCTTTTTCCCCGTTGGCAGAATTACTAGATTGTCATTTATATTCCTTAGTAAATGAAGCATTTGCTCATATTTGCCGCCCTTGCCTGTACGACCTTGGCCTTTGGCCAAACTGAGGTGAATGTTCAGCTTTCACCCAATCAGTCGAACCTAAGGGCTACCTTTATCCAATACCAACTTCAGGAACTTTCAGCGGGAGATATACAGACCACCGCCAGGGCATCTCTGCCTTGGTTGGACAAGCTGACCTATATTGAACCCTTGACCAAGGGGGGAATTGCTTCTCGTAGCCCTCTCCGAAACTGGTTTACACTTAGGTTGTCTGAGGATGAAATCCCAGCTATGCAAGCCTCAGGTGTTTTCTCCAACATTGAACCCAATCGCAGTTATCAATTGGATAAAGTTGACATGGAAAAGGTCGATTATATCCCCAACGACGATTCCCTTAGCCAACAATGGCACCACAACTTTATCCAGTCATTCAAAGCCTGGGACATCACACGTGGCAATCCCAATGTAAAAATTGGCGTCATAGATACCGGTCTTGACTTTGAGCATCCCGAATTTGAAGGACAGGTATGGGTCAATCCAGCAGAGGATGCCAATGGCAATGGGAAATTTGACCCATGGCCAGCAGACGAAACAAGAAATGGAATCACAGGAGATTTTAATGGCGTAGACGCCGATGGCAATGGATTCGTAGATGATGTTGTTGGCTATGATTTTACCGATCAGCCCAGAAGCCCATTCGGAGGTGATTTTCTTTTTGAAGATCCTTACCCATTCGATGACAACATTCATGGGACAGCAGTAAGCGGAGTCATCCATGCCAAAGCCAATAATCAAATTGGCATTGCAGGTGTGGCTCCAGATTGCAAATTGGTAGTTCTTAGGGCATTTGCCCAAACAGGAGGTGGTGAAGATGACGACATTTCCCGAGCAATAATTTATGCCGCCGATAATGGAGTTGATGTTCTAAATCTAAGTTTTGGAGACAATTATCCTTCAATTATGATGCATGAGGCCATAAAATATGCCTACAATAAGGGTGTTACCATGGTCTCCTCAGCAGGTAATGGATCGGGAGACGACCTTCACTATCCCTCGAATTACAGTGAAGTAATTTCTGTTTCCGCATCCACTTACAACCCTACCAATAATTTTGAAAGCCTTTGGCCCCTGAGTAGTTATGGCTTAACCGTTGATCTGTGTGCGCCAGGCGCTGATATCCTTACCACCAGTATCCTGGATACCAGCTCGACAGGCGAAGTCAGGCAATACCTTCGAATTCAAGGCACCAGTTTTGCCGCACCTATGGTAGCCGCTACGGCAGGCTTGCTCATTTCTCAAAGAGGAAAGTTAAGCCCCCAGCAGCTTAGAGGGATTCTCACCTCAAGTACCGACGACATCTCTGAGGTCGGATGGGATCATTTTACAGGTGCTGGAAGGCTAAATATATTCAAAGCACTCAGAGCTGCCGGAACTTCCAGGGTTCAAATTTCTTCTCCTGTCAACGATGGAGGAAGTGCCAAAAATGAAGTAGCCGTCATTGGTACAGTTTTGGACCCTGAATTTTTGAGCTACCATATTGAATATCAAGCGGGAACAGAGGGTCAAGGAGATTGGATTAGCATTAAATCAGATCAAAACAGACAAATCATCGACGATACGCTCGCAATATGGCAATTGGATACCCTGGCAGAGGGAGAATATACCCTGAGAATCAGGCTCGAAAAGACCAACGGCTTCACTGCTGAAGATCGTATAAGATTTGTAAGAGATCTAAGCCCCGCAGAGATTAATGTTCAATTCAATGGGTTATGCTGGGACAATGAAGAAAGGAAATACCTTGTCATTTTCAGAAGCTCTGATCAGGGGAATAACACCCTCTACTACCGATCAAAAGGTGCTGCCACCTGGCTCAGGAAAAATTTTGATGGGAGGCGAAGAACAGGAGAGTTTCTCCTTGGTAGATCAGAATTGGGGCAAGGCGATTTTGAGTTTTTTATTGAGAATGAAAATTTCGCAGGCCTAAAGGGAATTTCGGAAACCTATGATTTCAGTTTTGAACAGGAATTTATCCCCCAAAATGGATTTGTAGAAAAGGCCTATAAGCTCCCTGCCGGATTCTTTTTGCAAAAAATCTATGACCTTGACCAGGATCAGCAAGCCGAAGTAGTCATGAATCAGTACGATGAGCGCCTTTCCTTTGGTCAATTGAATAGCTATGAGTTCAGGGGAGGCATGTTTGTGAAAGCAGATTCAGTAAGTTTCAGACAAATCCTCATTCCCAGAGACCTGGAAGACGTAGACCAGGATGGAAATTTTGAATTGTTGGCTACTGCAAATGATTCCTCATTCTTGCTCACACAAGAAAGCAGCGACAGACTGCCGTCAAGATTGGTATTCAGCGATGAAGGCCAGGGAAGATTTGCAGCTCGCTTGGCCAATACTGATATGGACCCTCAACTGGAAATCATCACCAAAAACGAAAAAGACTATTTTGTACTGGATGGGAATAATTATTCTCAAGAAAATTTGTTAGAAGATAATTCCGGTGGTTATTTCCTTGGAATAGCTCCCCGAATCCTGGTTGAAGATTTTGATGGGGATGGGAAAAATGAAGTCCTTTTTGGGGATTTTGATGGAGATATTCTGATTTATGAATTTGATGGAGCCAATTACCAACGGACATTTCTGGATACCACTGATCTGACACGATCAGGCAATATGCTGACAGCCGGGGACTTTAATGGAGATGGCAGGCTAGACTTCTTTGTAGCGACCTATCCTGATTTTAACGAAAATGAAGACAAGGAAAACAACATCCCCTATATGGTTCTCAGGATATTTTCTTCAACAGGGGATAATCAGTATGAAATCATTTGGCAGGATGCACTCTACGATGTTGACACTGATAAATTCAATTCGGCAAGTGCCGGAAACATTGACAATGATCCCGCCGATGAATTGATCATCGGTTCTGCCCCACGAACTTTCGTTCTGGATTTTCAAAATGGGAATTTCGTCATGGACTGGTTCTTTTTTGGTTCCCAGAATACACATCATATCATCCACGACTTTGATGGCAATGGCATTCAAGAAGTGGGAATAGGCATCGGAGATACTACTTATTTCTTTGAGAAAGAAATCAACAACAATGGCCCTGCCCCAGTCGAACAACTTCAGGGATTTGTGTTGGGGCCCAATTCCATTCGCTTGAATTGGTCTCCAAGCCCGGGGGCAAATTCTTATGAGATCTGGCGTGTAAGAGATCCCTTCAACAATGATCAGGCAGAAGTGATACAAGGATACACTGGGACCGAATTCTTGGATACTCAATTGGACGAGGATATGCTATATCTATATGTCCTTAAATCGAGCAATGGCATTGAAAGTAGTGGATTTGGTAACCTGATCTTCCTTCTGCCCCACCCTCGTCCCAAATTAGACAGTGCAAATGCCCTTTCTGAAACCCAGCTAGAATTATTTTTCTCGGAAAATGTAGTTGCCAGAGAGGAAGACAAAGCCAAAATCCTTCTTGATGGGCAACATTCCCCTTCTTCTATCCTTCAAAAAGGCCCCCAGTCCAATAGTTTGATCCTTTCATTTGAAGATGATTTTGAAACTGGAATTAGAGAAATTAGACTAGATAGCAGTTTTCTGGATAGTGAAAATGCTGCCATACTTCCCTCGTTTACCACAGCCAACTTTTCATTCGAAGCAGACACCAACAACTGCTTGATCCTGGAAAATTGGGAAATTGCAGGAGATAAGGAAGCACTTCTATATTTCACACAAAGCCTTGATGAGGCCATAGGCCTGGATACATCCAATTACTCCATCGCTCCTTTTGGTTCTATCACATCCATAGAATGGGCAGATGATAAGCAAAAGGCTGTCAGGGTAACAATCTCTCAAGCCCGCATGGGCGCCCTTGGCTATGCCGTCTCTATCACTGCCGATGTATGCACCCCACTTGGTGTCTGTACCTGTGGCGAAGGAAATACCGCAACCTTTTCCTCCTTCAAAAATGATCTTTCTGAAGTCTTCGTCTACCCTAATCCCTACACCAAAAACGAATATGTAGATGGCGTTCGCTTTGCCCACCTGACCAAACAAGCAACCATTGAGGTATATTCCCTCTCAGGTAGGTTCATAAAAAGATTGGAAGAAAATGATGGAGATGGTGGACTTGAGTGGAATCTCCAAGATGAAACAGGAGTAAAACTTAAGCCTGGAGTCTATCTCTATAAAGTCTCAACGCGGCAAGAAGGCGTTGAAAGTATCTTAAAGAAATTTACTGTGGTTGAATAAACACAAACAATAAGGAAACAATTAATTAACATTAAGTTAATATTGACTAGGATTTTCCGTATATTTGTAATCTAAACTGAAGATTATGAGTGGAAAGAAAGCAATGTGGGCTTATTTTTTAATAGCCATTTACGTGTGGGGCATCAAGACATCAGTTGCAAATAATCCAGGGCCAGGCAATGATTCACTTTCAAAAATAATTATTCTCATTGATGAGTTATCCCAAAAAATTACCATCAAAGCCTATGTATATCCAGCACATCAGGATAAGCAACATTTCAAAACCCTTCAAAATATAAGCGATTATTGGAACCAGCAAAGTGGCAAATACCTTTATCAAATTAAGGATAGAAGACTACATTTAAATAAATCCTATACCCTGGATTTTGATGTGAGCATTCCTGAAGGCAGTTTTAACGAGAATGGATTTTTCATCGCCAAACACCCCATTCCGGGTAATTACCTCAATCGGGTAGAGATCATGGATCTCAAACATATGCCTGCCCTTAAGGGCTACTCAGATACTGATGTGCGTGTGGTGGGTTATGCCCCTCCCAATTCTATTTACTTGGCATCAAATTATGCTGATGATCCCCTGGTTGCAGCCCATGAGATGGGACATCAATTAGGCCTGGGCCATAGCTTAGAGGGTGTAATGGCACCACAAGTCCAACTTCTCAGTCCATCTATCGGTTTGAGCTCATTCAAACACCTGGTGCACCAGGAGGAATTCCTGAAAGTAATTCAACTCCATATATACAGAGAATCCAATCTGTACATTGAGATCAAGAAGCTCAAAAAGGCCAAGGTCAAACGACTCTAATTTTGCATTTGATCGAATTTCCCAGGATTTTCTTTGTAAAAAGCAAAAAATAACAATCAATGTTTAAACAACGTATAGATATATTAAGTTAATATAGAACTCAATAAATTAAATTTTTCATATATTTGGATATGCGTCTCGAAGAAGCCATTAAGCAAAAAGCACCTTTTAGAAGCCCTTGGCATAAACTTACTGTAAATCTGTTATTCACCAATAACTGGCTCATGGGTTTACAGAAAGATTTGTTCAAGCCATACAATATTACCACCCAACAATACAATGTCCTAAGGATACTGCGTGGAGCTTATCCTGAACCTATTTCGACCAGCGATATCAGAGACAGGATGCTTGATAAAATGTCCGACGTCTCTAGAATCGTGGACAGAATGGTAAAAAAAGGCCTTGTCTCCAGAAGAACCTGCAAAACAGACAAAAGATTGGTAGATGTACTCATCACTGAGGATGGCCTGGATTTGCTAAAAAAAATGGATGAGACCACTGCTTCTTTTGATACCAGCCTTGCTTCTCTTTCAGCAGAAGAAGCCATTCAGCTTAACGAGCTTTTGGATAAACTCAGGGGGACATATGTCCCAGAAGAATGTAAGTAATTTACTCACGGAAAGTATTTGAATTATCCGTAATTCATTTAATGATTACTTAACATCTGCCCCAAACCAATGACTTCCATATGGTCGTTTTGATCTAAAGGTGAAGGATTAACACCTCCGTAGAATGAAGAAGTTATTGACCTACTTGCTCACTGCCTTGCTCATCTGTCAAGGCAGTCTGTTTGCTCAAGCCACCCAAATTGAATTTATTCAGGGAATACCTACCCTCGCGGGCAAGGGACTTCCAATCTATATAGATGTCTGCGCCACCAATGCTGCCAGTACAGTAGACCAGGCATACGCAGTAAACATTTCAGTTAGCAACAATGGGGGGGTTGCATTTAGTAGCAATCCTGCGAATACCATTGCTCCTACGGATGGATGTGTTCGATTTCATATAACTCCTTCAGATACAGGAAGTTTAAATCTGAGCTTTTCCTCCGGTGTCTTTACCAACATAGTTACGGGAAACATAAGGGTGGATTCCTTTGCGATACCTTCCACTGACATGGTGGGGGAGATCTTCTATCCCGGCAATGAACCTTCGAATATTGGCATATACCAAAGCCTGGCAGACACCCTCAATGATGCCTGGGAAAGAAGGATAGGCAGGACATGCAATGACAGTGTTCCTTCTGCCTTCACTCCAATATTCGGAGATATCTCTTTCAATGGAACGACCTACATAGGTGAAATCACTAACCTGAGCATCCTTTCTTCCGATAGCCTTTCCAGCAATCCATATACTGGAACTGTAACCTACAAAGTCGTCAACATGAAAGGCTCAGAATTTGCCTCGATCAAGGGGGAACATCATACTTCCGGGCTCACCTTCCTCTCCAATGCACAAGTATTGCAGGACAGTGCTCCGATGCCTGCTTCACTCATCCCATTTGGCGACAATACCCGATTCACGGAAGTAACGGGAGACTTTGGCTCCAGAAACGGCCTGCTTTTTAGCTTTTCCCCTGCTGTAGAGCAATTTGGTATGTTTATCGGTGATGTAGAATCCAATCCCTCCACTACTCCTGGAGAGTTTGTCCTATTCAATGGAGATGTCGAACTGCGCAGGGATACCCTTCCCACTAGAAGTTCTGCCCTAGAGCAATCCAATGCCCCATTTGATTGCGGAAGCTACCCTGGATGTGGCAATCAGGGAACCTCCTGGGTTGAATTTTCAGGAGCGCCAGTTACCGACTTACTGATCATAGTAGGTGATGACAACAGCGCAGGATTTGGAGGTTTCGGAGGAACTGAACACCTCAGTTTTGTAGGTGCAAGTATGGGAGGGGATTGTCTCCTAAGCCCTCAAGCCATTATCCAAATGAACCTGAAGACAAGCTCAATTAATGGAAAAAACCAGCTTTCCTGGACCAGTCCCCACGAAACTGAAGGCCTGGTATTCGAAATACTAAAGGGATCAAGTCCTGAAAGCTTGTCAACTTACTCATACCTTAAGGCCAATGGAGGATTCAATTATCAATTTGAAGATCCGAAAGTTGATAGCAAGACCGTCTATTATCGCTTAAAAATGTATGATAAAAAGGGAGGAATTGGTTTTTCGGAGATTAGCAAGGCTGAATTCATAGCGGTATCGGATCTATATTTCCTGGAAAATATCTATACCTCAGGAGCCAGCCTGACCATCCCCTTATTTTCCTCAAATTCTCAACTTGGAAGGGTGGCAGTTTTGGATATTCACGGCAGAATTATTCAATCATTTGCCATTGATATACATCAGGGAGCAAGTGACATAAAAATCCCCCTGAGTCAAATTTCAGGAGGATTTTATGTGCTTGAAGTTTCGTCTATCAACTCAAAAATCCGCAAAAAAATCAAGCTTTAGTAAGCTAGATTTGCAGTCAGGAACCTCTCCATTTCCTGGATACTAAGACCTTTTCTTGCAGCCAAATCTTCAATTTGTTCCCGGGTCAACTTGCCAATTCCAAAATATCTGGATTCCGGATGACCGAAATAAAGCCCACTTACGGAAGCAGCCGGATACATGGCAAGTGAATCTGTCAAGCTAATGCCGGTATGCTTTTCTACATCCAAGAGCTCCCAAAGGGTTCTTTTTTCGCTATGATCAGGATTTGCGGGATATCCAGGTGCTGGTCTGATTCCCTGATACTTTTCACGGATCAGCTCCTTATTGCTAAATGATTCCTTAACCGCATACCCCCAATAATCTGTCCTGACCAATTGATGCATCTTCTCAGCAAATGCTTCTGCCAATCGGTCAGCCAATGCCTTTAGCATAATACTCGAATAATCATCATGCTTTGCCTCAAATTCCTTGATTTTTGACTCTATCCCCAAACCTGTAGTTACTGCGAAAGCTCCAATGTGATCTTCCAATGCCGTAGAAACTGGAGCGATATAGTCAGCAAGGGCAATATTCTCAGCGCCTCTTTTTTCTGATTGTTGCCTTGGGTTAAAGAAGGTACAGACCTGCTTTCCTCCCTCATCATATACCGCGATGTCATCATCATTGATGGTGTTTGCCCTGAATAGTCCAATCACTGCCTTTGCAGTAAGCCATTTCTCATCAATAATTTGTTGCAACATCTCCTGTGCATCGTTGAAGAGTTTCCTGGCCTCAACACCCTTTTCAGGATGATCCAAAATCTCGGGATATTTGCCTTTGATTTCCCAGGTATAGAAAAATGGAGTCCAGTCAATGTAGTCCCTTAATTCTTCCAATGGAAAATCTTCAAAAGCAGTGATACCGGGCTTCAAGGGTTTTTGTGGTACTCCTTTGCCCCAATCCAACTGTAATTTATTCTTGCGGGCCTGTTCCAGGCTCAAATACTTCTTCTCGGCCTGACGTCGGGCATGCCCTTCTCTCAGCTTGTCATATTCTGCTCGGACAGCATTTACAAAAGTATTTCTAGAGTCATCATCCTGAGAGATAAGGTTTTGAGCAACAGGGACTGCCTTTGAGGCATCAATCACATGGACAATAGGCCCATTATACTGAGGAGCAATTTTTACGGAAGTGTGGATTCTGGAGGTAGTTGCCCCTCCAATCAACAAAGGCATATCTATCTTCCTTTTCTCCATTTCCTCAGCTACATATACCATCTCATCCAAGGAAGGGGTAATCAAGCCTGAAAGCCCAATCATATCCACCTGATGCTTTTCGGCTTCATCCAGAATCCTATCCATAGGCACCATGACCCCAAGGTCTACCACTTCGAAGTTGTTGCACGCCAATACGACCCCCACAATGTTTTTCCCAATGTCATGGACATCTCCCTTCACAGTCGCCATGAGGATCTTTCCAGCAGATTTACTTGCTGCTCCTTCTTTTTCAGCTTCAATGAAAGGAGTCAAATAGGCCACAGCTTTTTTCATCACCCTGGCGGACTTCACCACCTGTGGCAAAAACATTTTTCCTTCACCAAAAAGGTCTCCAACTACGTTCATACCATCCATAAGTGGACCTTCGATCACCTCCAAGGGACGATCCGAAGCCAGTCGAGCCTCCTCAGTATCTTCTTCTATGTATTCTACGATTCCATTGACCAGGGCATGAGCCAAGCGTTCCTTCACCGATTTTTCCCTCCACTCAAGGTTCACCACCCTTTTCGAACCGGACTGTTTCACAGTTGCGGCAAAATCTACCAAAGCCTCAGTAGCATCATCATTGCGATTCAAGATGACATCCTCCACCTTCTCTCTCAGGTCTTCAGGAATCTCCTCATATACTTGTAGCATACCCGCATTTACAATGCCCATGTCCATGCCCGCGCGGATCGCATGGTATAAGAAAACAGCATGGATGGCTTCCCTGACATGGTTATTCCCTCTGAATGAAAAGGAAACATTGGAAACGCCACCACTTACCAAGGCACCAGGTAGATTTTCTTTGATCCATTTGGTCGCCTGGATAAAATCCATGGCATAATTGTTATGCTCTTCAATTCCGGTAGCAACAGCGAATATATTGGGATCAAATATGATGTCCCAAGGTTTCATCCCGACTTTCTCTGTCAGAATTTTATAGGCCCTTGCGCAAATTTCAGTTTTTCTTTCAAATGTGTCTGCTTGTCCTTTTTCATCAAATGCCATCACGACTGCTGCCGCACCATATTTTGCGATGAGCTTGGCTTGTCGGATAAATGCATCCTCACCTTCCTTTAGAGAAATGGAATTGACAATTCCCTTTCCCTGGATACATTTTAGACCAGCTTCGATCACCTCAAACTTGGATGAATCCAGCATGATAGGTACCCTGGCAATGTCTGGTTCAGCAGCCAATAGGTTTAAGAACTTGATCATAGCGGCCTTGGCATCCAGCATCCCTTCATCCATATTGATGTCGATGATCTGGGCTCCACCTTCCACCTGCTGACGAGCCACTGAAAGGGCTTCTTCATAATTGCCCTCCTTGATCAACCTTGCAAATTTCCTTGAACCAGTAACATTGGTACGCTCACCAACATTCACAAAATTGGTATTCTTCGTGATATTCAAGGCTTCAAGACCCGAAAAATTGGGAAGGTGGCTTTCATCGGGAATTACCCTTGGGGGAAATTGAGCTGCGACTTCAGCAATTGCTTCGATGTGATCAGGTGTCGAACCACAGCAACCTCCCACGATATTGACCAAACCTTCTTCCAGGAATGGACGAATAAGTTCTGCCATTTGAGCTGGCCCCTGGTCATACTGACCAAATTCATTTGGGAGGCCGGCGTTTGGATAAGCTGAGACAGGTATATGTGCCACCCTGCCCAGGTCTTTGACGTACTGACGAAGCTGCTTGGCTCCCAAGGCACAATTAAGCCCTACTCCAAGGGGATTGGCGTGCTTGATGGAGGTCCAGAAGGCTTCTGTAACCTGCCCGGAAAGTGTTCTACCCGAAGCATCCGTAATGGTTCCTGAAACAATTACTGGTATCTCTTGATCCCTTTCTTCTTCTAATAACTTAATGGCAAACAGGGCAGCTTTGGCATTAAGGGTATCAAAAACCGTTTCTACCAATAGCAAATCCGCTCCTCCATCCATCAATCCCTTGGCTTGCTCATAGTAGGCATCTTTTAGATCATCGAAGGTTTTTGCCCTATATCCTGGATCGTTGACATCAGGGGACATCGAAATGGACACATTCGTAGGTCCTAAAGCACCTGCTACATACCTTGGTTTATCAGGATTTGCCAGGGAATACTTTGTTGTTACCTCTTTGGCGATCCTGGCAGACTGAAAATTCAGCTCATAGGCCAGATCACTCAGTTTATAATCAGCCTGAGCGATGAAGGTTGAACTAAAAGTATTCGTCTCTATAATGTCCGCTCCGGCATCCAAGTATTGTCCATGAATTTTCTTTATGATATCAGGTCGCGTAATGGAGAGCAGGTCATTGTTGCCCTTTAAGGCAATGGGATGATCTTTGAATCTTTCCCCTCTGAAGTCTTCCTCACTTAATTTGTACCTCTGAATCATGGTCCCCATAGCACCGTCCAACAGAAGTATCCTTGTTTTTAACAGGCTCCTAATTTCCTCTGAAACACTGGCTTGATTGTCGATTGTCGTATTCATGAACTTGCCTAGATTCAAAAACTCAGGCCTCAAGGCCTTTAAATGATGATGATTTCCTCGGTAAAGGTAATTATTGCTACAAATAAAGAATACTAAGAGCCAAATAATGTTTCAATTGTGACATACTGCATGTAGGAATCTGCGTGATTCTTACTAAAAAAGGGGAAGCTAATGCTCCCCCCTTAGTCATGGTACGTGTGTAGGCTGAATCTATTTCTTTTTCTTCTGCATTTCCTTTAGCATCTGCATCAGAAGGACGGTATTGGGACTGGCCCCGTCTTTGCCTTGTCCTCCACTGATCATAATCTCAGGAACTTTTGCATCTTTCAATTCTTTGGCCACGCCAACTGCAGTTTTGTACTCCCACTGTGCCTTTTCCTGAGGAGTAAGACCCGCAGACACCAGGCGCTGGTTTTCATAAAATTTCGCATCGGCTTCGATTTTCTTTTGTCTGGCCTTCAGCTCCGCTGTTGCCACCTCAACCGCAGCTGCGATGCTATCTTTTCTGGCATCCGCCACCGCACGGGCAAGTTCAACTGCCTTGGTTGCATTTACCTCTGCTACCTGACGGCGCCCTTCTGCTTCTGCCTGGAGGGCACGCTGCTCAGCCTTCTTTGCATCTGCAATCGCTGTCTGAACGTCCAGTTCCGCTTTCATTTGAAGCTGAAGTTGATCTTCAATTGCGTTGTCATAGTTGATGTTGTCAATGGTCAGCTTGTAGAGGCGAATTCCAAATTCTTCCACTGGAGAATCTCCTGCCCTTGAAAAAACCCCGCTAGAGTCCTGGCGAATTCTTGTTACCTGTATGGTTACCTCCTTGCCAGAAAGAGGATCAATTTTTTTCTCAGGCTGGGTATATGTCAAAAAGGTTCCATTTTCAGCCTGATCTTCGATGTAAACCAGCAGGTCGTTCCTTTTTTCAGAAGATGACTCTTTGGAGGACATCAAAGGACCGGTGGTATACACAGCCTTGTCCACCACGTTTCCGATCAAGGATCTTTTCAAAACCTCCTCGGTAGGATATGAGGCATGGATTTTCTTCATCATGACCTCGTCCTCAGGCAATTTATAACGGAACGAGCCTACAATAGTAGCCCTACCTCCATCATTGAAGCGAATTCGCTTTTCAAACTCATAGTCTCCTTCCTTGTCATAGTTGGTGGATTTACCAAACCACTGCCCTTTGATACCGGGAGCCAGATAAACGGAAACCTCACCAGTAGGATACTGCATGACAAGGGTTTTACCACTGTCATTCCTTTCCAAAACACGGAAAGATATTAATGGAAGGACAGTTAGAATAACCAATATAACAATCCCTCCGATGGTGATTTTTTCTTTAAGAAATTTAAACATGTGCGCGTATAATTAATTGGGAGTTTACAAGTTTATACTTGGTTTACTCAGTGCCCGATTTCGTAATATTTTTATCAAAGATTAATGAAAGTACGAATGGGTTGGAAAGTAATCCATTATTTTCTCCTCCATAGAACAGACGATTATTTCTTCATATTTTCATCTGTAGCTTCGGGCAATTCACTTAGATCCATTACCATAAAACCATCCAGGGCATCGTTAAAGTTTGGATCAACATTAAATGCAATGATTCTGGCATTTTGGCGAATATACTTTTTAAGCAGAACGGGCAACTTTATGTGAGAAGGTTCAATGTCTTCGATGATCTTATCCAGATTTTTCAGGTTATCCCCTACCCCATCTAGCAGGTCATTAAAATCGATCCTTCTGATATCAGGCTTGTATTCCTTTCTGGGTTGCACATACTTTGCAAGATCATGATCGAAAAAGAAACGCTCGACCATGGATACCATCAGGCTTTTTGACACTTCAGTGTAGTCATTGGAAATACTTACCGGCCCAATGAGATATTTGTATTGAGCTTGTCCCTTTAGAAAGGTGTAGATCCCTTTCCAGAGAAGGAATAGGGAAAGCCTCTTTTTCTGATATTCCTGTATGATAAATGACCTACCCAACTCTACAGAAGCCTCTAGGATCGGCAGGATACCTTCTTGAATATTGAACAAAGAGGCAGTATAAAATCCAATAATGCCATATCGCTTGACGATCAGATCTCCTTGTCCCATGCGGTAAGCACCAGCGATTTGCTGGGCTTCCCTGTCCCACATAAACAGGTGCAGGTAATGCAAGTCGTATTCATCAAGGTCTTTGGCTTGACCAGTACCTTCACCTGCCTCGCGGAAAGTGATTTCTCTCAGCCTACCTATTTCCTCCAGGACATTCGGGATATAGCTGGCATTAGCGCAATAAATGTCAAATTCTGCCTGGGAGCACAACTTATGCTCTTCTCCAAGCCCTTCTAGATCTTTTAGAATAAGGGCACGATCTACAGGATCAATCACAGGCTGTCCCTTTACGTTGGGTTTGCGGTCATTGTCCCTGAAAAATTTATTGACTTCCAAATCTGAACCCAGCGTGTATGTCCTTGCCCTGAGGTATCTTCCAAGTCTGTCTTCCCCATCAATGGCTCTGATTTCTCTGGGGAGGATAGGAGACCCTACCCTGACTTTTACCTTTGATTGCCTCATTTTCAGGGTTTCTTTGGCCACCCTGACTGTTTTGAAGAGTGGGTGGATCATACCCATGAGGTGAAACAGTGGGCTATTGGCTCCTGAAAAGTATATGGGGATCACAGGTACATCTGCTAGTTGGATCAACTTGATCGCAGGAATTTGCCACTCTCGGTCGGAGACAGTCCTCGATTTTGGTTGGAAAGTGGACACTTCTCCAGCAGGGAAGATCCCAAGGGGATGGCCTTCCTTCAGGTGCTCGACTGCCCGCTTAAGGCTACCGACATTGTTTGCGTTTCCACTATCTTCGAATGGGTTTACCGTAATGAGATAGTCCTTGATGGGGTCTACCTTTTCCAACATCAAGTTGGCCATTACTTTGAAATCTTCTCGTTCTCTTGCCAGCCAATTGAGGAGCAGGATGGCATCCCAGGCACCGAATGGGTGGTTCGAGACTGTGATAAAGGCGCCTTCTTTAGGAATCTTCTTTAAGCCATTCCCTTCCCATTCTACCTCTATCTCCATCCTTTCCATAAATGCCTGGACAAAATCAAGCCCGTGTAGTTCAATCAATTCCTGGTAAATCCTATTTATTCGGACCAAACCTGTCAGGTGCATCAAGGGTCCTGCGACACCTGCCAGCCCAAACTTCTCTAGTTGGGTAGCCCTTGTAAACTGTGATTTGCTGATTAACTCTTTCATGAAAAATGGATGCTATGCAAGGGGGGATTTGAGATGCTTGAGTGCAAGGATCTTTCTCCACCTGCTCTTTGAAAAAATCTTTGGACACCAATATGGAAAAAAGTTGAAAAAGGGGGAAAAATCTTTGCTGAAAACCCAAATGATTTTTCTCAAAAATTGAACTCAAACGAAAAAGTTTCTAAGCCTTCAATTACAGGCTTTTATCCACTGTTTTTGTGGATAAACAGTATGAAAAATGCCTATTTTTTGTTAAATTTAAGGGTTTAGACGATACAATTTTTACTTCAAAGTAAACATTTGGTAATGAGCGATTTGGAGAATAAAAAACAAGAATATTCCGCCAGTAATATTCAGGTCCTGGAAGGGATAGAGCACGTAAGAAAACGCCCTGCCATGTACATCGGCGACATTGGCGAAAGAGGGCTGCACCACCTTGTGTATGAGGTGGTGGACAACTCTATCGATGAGGCCATGGCGGGATATGCTAAAAATATTACGGTAAAGATTCTTCCCGGAAATGGCATATCTGTTAAGGATGATGGCCGAGGCATTCCGGTGGGTATACATAAAAAAGAAGGTTTATCCGCACTTGAGCTTGTTATGACCCGATTGGGTGCAGGGGGTAAGTTCGATAAAAGTACGTACAAGGTTTCCGGTGGCCTTCATGGTGTCGGGGTTTCTTGTGTGAATGCACTTTCCAGCGATTGTGAGGTAAAGGTATACCGCGAAGGAAATGTTCACCTTCAAAAGTACAAAGAAGGAAAGGCGCTTGGCCCAGTAGAAGTTATAGGGAAAACTGAGATAAGAGGTACAGAAACCTTCTTTCAGCCGGATTCAACAATTTTCAATGCGACAGTCTTCAAGTTTGAGACTTTGGCTGCGAGATTACGAGAATTGGCTTACCTGAACCGAGGGGTAAGGATTATCCTTTCTGACGAAAGAGAAGAACTTACCGAAGAGGATAAGAAAAGGCCAGAAAACGAAGGCTATCAGTACCTGACTAAGGAGTTTTACTCAGAAGGTGGTCTGAAGGAATTTGTGATGTACCTGGATAGGGGAAGGGAGGCGCTTACGCCAGAACCAATCTACTTCGAAGGGATTGATGCTGCACAAACTACTCCTGTAGAAGTAGCGATCCAGTACAACAGGTCATATAGTGAGAATATTCATTCTTACGTAAACAACATCAATACCCACGAGGGAGGAACCCACGTTTCAGGTTTCAAAAGTGCCTTGACCAGGGTTTTGAAAAGTTACCTGGACCAGGAAGATAAGTGGAAAAACAGGCTCAAGAAGCTGAAAATTGACAACATTTCTGGAGACGACTTCCGTGAAGGGCTCACCTGTATTATTTCGGTGAAGGTAGCCGAGCCTCAGTTTGAAGGCCAGACCAAAACCAAACTGGGCAACAGTGATGTTGCAGGGATTGTACAGAGCATTGTAAACAAGAGGCTTTCCGATTACCTCGAGGAGAACCCCAAAGTAGCCGATTACATCATCTCAAAGGTAGTACAAGCTGCTGAGGCCAGGTTGGCAGCCAAGAAGGCTAGAGAGGCCGTACAGCGTCGTTCCAGCTCCATTGGAGGAGGTTTGCCGGGTAAGCTGGCAGCCTGTTCGTCCAGGAATCCGGAAGAATGTGAAATCTACCTGGTGGAGGGAGACTCTGCAGGTGGTTCTGCCAAGCAGGCAAGGGATCGTAAATATCAGGCCATTCTGCCACTAAGGGGTAAAATCCTTAACGTGGAGAAGGCGCATCCCTCAAGGATTTATATGAATGAGGAGATCAAGAACATCATTCTTGCCCTTGGGATATCAGGTCTGGGAGAAGGCGAAGAACTCAACCTTGATAAGCTGCGCTATCACAAGATAATCATCATGACGGATGCAGATATTGACGGTTCTCACATTCGAACCCTGCTTCTGACACTCTTTTATAGGCACTTTCTTCCCCTAATTGAGATGGGGTATGTGTACATCGCCTTGCCTCCCTTGTATCAGGTAAAGATGGGCAAGAAATTCAGATATGCCTGGAGTGAAACAGAGCGTAAAGAAGCCATTGAAGAATTGGCAGGTGGTGATGAAAACCGAGTTACGATTCAACGATATAAGGGTCTGGGAGAAATGAACCCTGACCAGTTGTGGGATACAACGATGGATATCGAAAAGCGAACCTTGCAACTGGTTACGATCGACTCAGCCGCGGACGCTGACAACCTCTTCTCCACTTTGATGGGAGATGAAGTAGCTCCACGAAGGGAGTTTATCGAAGCCAATGCGAAATACGCCAACATTGACATTTAAACAATCATTCATAAACAAGCCCATCTTCTCTACAAGATGGGCTTTTTCATTTTATACTAACTACACTCATATGCCAGCCCTTTTATTTGAAATCAAAGACTCAATTGCCACCATCACCCTCAACCGCCCCGATGCTTTTAATAGCTTGAACGAGGAAATGGGGCGCGCATTTATTCAGGCCTTGAATACCTGCACCACAGATGATAGCATACGCGTCATTGTCATCACCGGAAGTGGCAAAGCCTTTTGTGCCGGGCAAGACCTCAAAGAGGTTACCAATCCTGAAACACACCCAGGTTTTGAAAAATTGCTCAAGGATCGCTATCACCCTATAATTGATAAGATAAGGAAGACCGAAAAGCCTTTTATCGCCGCTGTAAATGGCGTTGCTGCTGGTGCTGGGGCAAACATTGCCCTTGCATGTGATTTGACCCTGGCAAGCGAAAAAGCAAGCTTTATTCAGGCATTTTCAGCCATTGGACTTATTCCTGACAGTGGAGGTACATTTTTTCTTCCCAGGATACTCGGCCTACAAAAGGCTACTGCCCTTGCCATGCTGGGTGACAAGGTCAAAGCTAGCGAAGCGGAATCTTTGGGTATGATATACAAAAGTGTTCCAGTCGAAAATTTCGAGGAAGAGGTAATCAACTTGGCGAATAGGCTAGCCACCATGCCCACCAAAGGTCTTGGCCTTACCAAGAAAGCATTCAATGCCTCTCTTGGAAATGACTTTGATGCTCAGATGACATTGGAAACACGCCTTCAGATTGAAGCCAGTGAAACTGAGGATTATGCGGAAGGAGTGGCTGCATTTGTTGAAAAAAGGAAGCCACAGTTCAAAGGAAAATAAAAAAGGGCCATCTCCGAAGAGAAAGCCCCTGGTCTCGGGTTAAAAATCTTTATGCCTTAACTCCCATCCTCTGGAGGTTTCTGGCAATTACCATCTTTTGTATTTCAGAGGTTCCTTCGTAGATCTCCGTAATCTTGGCGTCGCGAAGGAATCTTTCTACATGATACTCTTTAACATAGCCATTTCCACCATGAATCTGAATGGCCTGATCTGCACAGAACATAGCAGTCTTGGAAGCGTACAACTTCGCCATAGCAGCAGAGTTTCCGTATGGCATGCCATTGTCTTTCTCAAAGGCAGCCTTCAAACATAGCAACCTCGCCGCATCAACTTCGGTAGCCATCTCGGCCAGTTTGAACTGGATTGCCTGGTGGTTGATGATCTCCGTTCCGAAAGACTTCCGGATTTTAGCGTATTCTGTAGCCACTTCCAGGGAACCTGAAGCGATACCAAGTGCCTGAGATGCAATACCAATTCTTCCTCCATCCAGGGTCTTCATGGCAAATTTGAATCCAAATCCGTCTTCTCCTACCCTGTTTTCTTTAGGTACAATTACCTCATTGAAGTTAAGAGAATGGGTATCAGATCCACGAATTCCCAATTTATCTTCCTTGGGACCGATTTCAAACCCAGGGGTACCTCGCTCTACGATGAGACAATTAATCCCTTTATGTCTTTTGTCTGCATCGGTCTGGGCAACTACCAAATAAAGTCCCGCACGTCCTCCGTTTGTAATCCAGTTTTTGGTACCATTCAGGACATAGTGGTCTCCCATGTCAATAGCAGTAGTTTTTTGTTGGGTAGCATCGCTACCAGCCTCAGGCTCTGACAGGCAAAAGGCTCCAAGGTATTCACCTGAAGTCAATGCAGGCAGGTATTTGCGTTTTTGCTCTTCGTTTCCAAAGGTTTCAAGTCCCCAACAAACAAGGGAGTTGTTTACAGAAACCATCACTGAAGCAGATGCATCCCATTTGGAAAGCTCTTCCATTACCAAAACATAGGATACCGTATCCATTCCACCTCCACCGTACTCAGGGTCAACCATCATTCCAAGGAAGCCCATTTCACCCATTCTTTTCACCAGATCCTCTGGAAAAGTCTGGCTTGCATCTCTTTCAATAACTCCGGGTTTAAGCTCCTTTTCCGCAAAATCTCTAGCCATCTGCTGGATCATGCGGTGCTCTTCAGTTAGTTGAAAATTCATTTTATTATTTAGCTATTTGATTGATCGGTTGAAAGGGCTTTTCACCAAAAGGGAATACACCACGAAAATACTTAATCGCAGCTAATTTAACACAAAAAATCGGAAAAAAACTAACGACCGTTAGTTTGGGTAGGTTTGGATTTTCCAGATCCACATTTGGTGAATCCTGAAGAATGGAGTACCAATTTTAAATTTTTATCTAAAGACCAGTCCATTTCCTTCTTTGCCTTTTCCATGGCGGTGAATTTTCTGGAAAAGATCAAAAGGATCAAATGGTTTAGAGATATACCCATCCATCCCCGCCTCTTCGGCTTCTTTCCTATCCTCTGCGAGCGTTGATGCGGTTAATGCAACAATTGGAAGTTCCTCAGGACTTAGCTTCAATTCTTTTCGAATGGCTTTACTGGCTTGTAGGCCGTCCATGACAGGCATATGGATGTCCATCAATACGATATCAAACTGTTGTTCTTTTACCCTATCGAAGGCTTCCTGCCCATTGACGGCAAAGGTAGCCTGAATGCCCCATTTGCGTAGGAAACGCTCTACGATCATCCTATTCACGGCATTGTCCTCTGCTACAAGAGCCCTAAGCCCTACCAATTCATTTGATTCTAACTTCTGCCTGATGGCCTCATCAGGAGTAGCTTCGTTTTCATTGACTGTTTTGAATCTGACTTTGAAAAAGAAGCGTGAACCTTTTCCAACCTCACTTTCTAATTCGATGTTACTTCCCTGCAATTCAAGTAGGTTCTTTGTAATAGCCAATCCAAGACCCGTACCCCCATAGCGTCTGGTTGTACTTTCATTTGCCTGGGCAAATCTTGAGAATATTTTATCCTGTTTTTCTTTTGGAATACCAATTCCCGTATCCTGAACAGCAAAATAAAGCAGAACCTCTGAGTCCGTTTTCTCCATCAGATCTATTTCCAATACTACTTTACCAGCCTCGGTAAACTTTAATGCGTTAGAAATCAGGTTATTCAATACTTGAGAAAGCCTTACTTGATCACCAATGATTCTTTTGGGGACTTGTCTGCCCCATCGCAAATAAAACTTTACGTTTTTATCCCCTGCTTTGGGCTGAAATGTCCTGTGAATGCCATCGACCAACTCATAGAGGTTATACTCCCTATTTTCAAGGGTAATCTTCCCTGCCTCAATTTTGGAGTAATCCAGTATATCATTGATCAATGAGAGTAAATTCTCCGCTGAAAAATGGAGGGTTCTAAGCGAATTCAGTTGATCTGGCCGTGGATTCTCTTGCATCAGCAAGTGAGACAGGCCAATAACTGCATTCATAGGTGTCCTGATTTCATGGCTCATGGTAGAAAGAAAATCAGATTTAGCTTGACTTGCTGCCTCAGCCTTCCTTTTTTCTTCAATCATGAGTATTTCAGCCTTCTTTCTTTTGCTGATATCTCTTGAAATGGTTTGGAACTGGGTAAGTACCCCAGTTTCATTATATATGGGCTTAATACTGCTTTCTACCCAGAAGGTTGATCCGTCTTTTCTTTTTGCCCTAAACTCAAGGTTATCCAGATTGGTGGTATTCCCTGTGGCTAAAAGAAAGTTCCTTTTCAATCCTGGCCAATCCTCATCATGGATCAACTCACTCAAGGAAAGTTCGACCATCTCTTGGCCTTTATAGCCAAGCATCTGACCTGCGGAGGCCGATGCAAAGATGATATCACCATTGGGTTGATGAAGCAGGATCAAATCATTGGTATTTTCAGAGACCAGCCGGAACAGGACTTCCTTCTCTGCCGCTTCTGCCTTGGCTTGTTTGTAGAGTTTTTTTATCAACAACAATTCATCGAATTGGTTTTCTTTATTTTCCTGTTGGATTTTGGCACTTAGAAACTTCCCAAAAAATGAGAGGGCTTTAGCAAAGCTATCTCTATCCTCCTCACTTCCAGGCAATTCATCATTTTCTAATCCCAAAATCATTACCAATTCTTCGCTTAGAGCGATTAGCATAAAGGACCCTATAGGCATGCCATACTCGATTACTGCCCATCTTCCGACAGGTAAACCTTCATATTGCGAAAGGATATCATTGAAAAAACCTTCATCCAGTTTGATGGCCTCGCTGGATAGAAACTTCCAACGCCTCTTTCCCAAGAGCTTGCCATCCATGTTTTTGTACCACAATGAAGCAGACCGAAAACAGGAGATTTCAGAAATGGGTTTAAGGAAACTTTTCGAGATGGTTTGATGATCGTCCTTGAAGTCAAGCATGAGCATGAGTTCCTGGGCTTTCTCAGCTAACATTAAATTACCTTTGTTCGGCGATATATTTTCCAAAATTGGATTACTTGAGATTCGATATTTAATTACTCCGAGCAATTAGGGCGGACACTCGTGCTTTTCTATGAGCAATTATCTCAAGTTTTTTTGATATTTCCCGTCCATTCAAGAGGCAAATCATAACATTACAACCCTAAAGATATTTAACAGCCATACATTTCAACAATCATAACAAATTGCCCAGATTCTTTCACCAAATGGCAAAAAGCAGGTATTAGCTGTTAAGTTCTGGTAGAGAAGGATTGTAACAACAATATTATTGGATCTCGTAAGCTTCAACGACTGTTCAATTCCCCGTAAAACTTACATATGAAAATCTATATTTGTTTTATTCGTTTGAAATCCTCCCAAAATACATCTCAAGTCAATAGTGACCAATAAACTCTGTGCCTCTTAAGTGGGCATGATCATTTACCCTTTCTACAAACCACTGCCCTTCAGACCAGTAAACAGTAGAAATTGAGGTATTGTAAGTTACAATTTGGCGGGTGATGAAGGCATCAGCTCTGGTAAGTTCTCCAATGAGAGACCTGATGGCAAAGCCATGTGAAAAAGCAGCAATTGAACTGCTCTCCTCCTTGTCCTTCCAGTTCTGGACCTCTTTCTCCAACCACCCCAGCATTCTTTGCCTGACATCACGCTGAGACTCGCCTGAAGGCGGCTTAAAATCCAGCGGGCTTTTCATGATTTCTTCCCTTACTTGCTCAGAAAAAACCTCCTGCCTGAGGGAGCCTTCCCAGTCTCCTTGGGACAATTCAGCCAATTCGGGATCTTCAACCCAATCCAACTGATCCACCTCCAGGTAAGCAAGTGCTATTTTCGCAGTTTCCTTTGCCCTGACCGCATCTGAGGTATAGATACCATCAAACCGGATTCCATCCTCTTTCAATCTTTGACCTAGTAATCTTGCTTGCTCCTCTCCCCTTTCGGTCAAGGGCAGGTGAGAAGATCGCCCTCCTACAAGGTGATTGTTGACATTACCAAGGCTCTCAGCGTGGCGGATGAAATGGACAGTTATCATGTAAATTTTTCCTTTATTCAGCCCGAAAATGTTTCAATTTATCCCTCCGTCCAAAAATAATTCAGAATTTCACATTGGGTTAAAATAATTCTTGAGCATTTTCCGAATCCAGCAAAGAAGCACCTAAGTAGCGATTCTAATTTCCTTGATTTGTACTGAAAATGCTGTTTAAAAAAGCGTTGATATCTTGGTAAAAGGTATTTGTTTTCATATAAGTGGCTTCATAATTTCGTTAGCTATATGAGCCATTTTTCGTAGGCTCAGGATCAATCTACATTTCTTCCCCATTTACCCTTTGACCTTTATGGCTAAAAACAAAGTATTTCTACTCGACGCCATGGCCCTTCTCTACAGGGCTCACTTTGCCTTTATCAAAAATCCAAGGATCACTTCCAACGGCCTGAATACCTCTGCCATTTTTGGTTTTACCAATACCCTGCTAGAAATCATTAATAAGGAGGAACCAACCCATCTGGCAGTTGCCTTTGATGTTGGATCAAATACCTTTCGCCACAAGGATTTTCCTGAATACAAGGCCAATAGGGAAGAGATGCCTGAAGACCTGCGTAAAGCCATTCCATATGCAAAAAAACTTCTTGAAGTTTTGAAAATTCCTGCTTTGGGAATCGAAGAATACGAGGCAGATGATATTATTGGAACCATTTCTCATCACATAGACCCGGAAGAATTTGAAGTCTATATGGTAACTCCTGATAAAGACTATGCCCAATTGGTTAAGGAGAACGTGTTCCTTTACAAACCCAAATACAGAGGAGGTGGATTTGATGTATTAGGTGCTGCTGAAGTAGAAGAAAGCATGGGAATCCCGCCTTCCCAGGTCATTGATTTTCTGGGTTTGAAGGGTGATTCTGTTGATAATATTCCTGGTATCCCAAAAATTGGAGACAAGACTGCCATCTCACTTTTGAAAGAATATGGTTCGGTTGAGACAATCATTGAACAAGCAGAGCATATCAAGAAAAAGTCTATTCGAGAGTCCATCATTGCTAATAAAGAACAAGGGTTGCTCTCAAAAAAATTGGCTACCATCCACCTGGATGTGCCCATAGATTGGTCTCCTGAGATGCTCAAACTTGAACACTGCGACCTGGAAGAGCTATTAATATTGGTGAAAGAATTAGAATTCAAGACTACTGCCCAAAGAATTCTGAATTCCAAGTTGAATCCTGCCAGACCTGACCAGCAAAGAGACCTATTTGGAAATGCTGTAGGTGAAGGCGCGACATTCGATATTCCCTCGGACTCCTCCAATTTTGAGTCGACAGAGCAGAAATACGAGCTTTTTAGCGATAAGGCTGCTCGTACAGCCTTTATAAAAAGGGCAAAGGAAGCAGGTTTGCTTTGTTTTGATACAGAAACCACAAGCCTTGATGCCTTACAGGCAGAACTTGTAGGTGCTTCTTTCAGCATCAAAGCTGGCGAAGCCTATTTCCTGCATTTCCCTGTGGAGATGGCGAGAGAGGAAGTCATAGAGATCCTGAAAGAATTTGAGGAAGTCTTCCATGATAAATCAATTGTAAAGATTGGGCAGAACCTGAAGTATGACCTATTGGTACTGAAAACCTACGGCATTGAAGTCGAGGGTCCCTTCTTTGACACCATGCTAGCCCACTACATCATTGAGCCTGGAGGTAAGCATGGCATGGATGCCATGTCTGAGCAGCTATTGAATTACAAGCCCATTTCTATAGAAAGCCTGATTGGCAAAAAGGGAAAAAAACAGAAGAGCATGAGGGATGTCGAAATTGAACCCCTTGTAAAGTATGCTTGTGAAGATGCAGACATTACCCTGAGGCTGTACGAAAAACTGCATTCAGGTGTAAAGGACATTAAGGTATTTGAAGAAATAGAACAGCCTTTGATGCCGGTTCTGACTGCGATGGAGACCGAGGGAGTAAGGTTGGACACTGAGTTTCTTGGGGAATATTCCGTCGAATTGGAAAAAAGGATGGAAATTCTGGAAAATGAGATCTACGAATTGGCGGGAGAGAAATTCAATATAAAATCGCCTAAACAACTAGGAACCATCCTGTTTGACAAACTTGAACTTGGTAAGGGGAAAAAACAGAAAAAGACAAAGACTGGCCAGTATGTCACCAACGAACAGGAGCTTACCAACCTTAGCTATGCCAATGAATTGCCTGCGAAAGTATTGGCCTATCGTGGGGTAACCAAGCTAAAATCTACCTATGTGGATGCCCTTCCCAAAATGATTAACCCAAATACGGGTCATATCCATACTTCTTTCCGCCAATCCGTGGCCGTAACAGGTCGACTTTCATCAGACAATCCAAACCTTCAAAACATACCTATCAAAACCAGTGATGGCAGAGAGGTTAGGAAAGCATTTATTCCCAGGAATGAAGACTTCGTACTCTTGTCTGCTGACTACTCCCAGGTTGAGCTCAGACTCATGGCAGCCATGTCAGGTGATGAAGCTATGATTGCAGCCTTCCAAAATAAGGAAGATATTCACAGGGCAACTGCCGCCAAAGTTTTTGGCTTGGCACCTGAAGAGATTACGACCCAGCAGCGTTCGTATGCGAAGCAGGTAAACTTTGGGATTATCTATGGAATCTCAGCATTTGGCCTTAGCCAAAGGATTGGCATTTCCAGATCAGAGGCGAAAGAGATCATAGAAAATTACTTTTCTCAGTATGCTGGAGTAAAGGCATATATGGACAAGGCGGTTGAGGATGCAAAAATCAAGGGGTATGTCGAGACCCTCTTTGGCAGGAAGCGATACCTTGCGGACATCAACAGCAAAAATGCAACTGTCCGAGGCTTCGCAGAAAGAAATGCCATCAACTCACCCATCCAGGGTACGGCGGCAGACATTGTCAAAATCGCTATGATCAGCATTCAGGATGCCATGCTTGCCGAACAAATGAAGTCAAAAATGATCCTTCAGGTTCATGACGAATTGGTTTTTGATGTTCACAAAAGCGAAGTTGATCAGGTAAAAGAAATGGTTAGGAAATACATGATGGGAGCAGCAGACCTCTCTGTACCCTTGGAGGTTGAGATGGGTACTGGCATGAATTGGTTGGAAGCTCACTAAGCAAGAAATGTCGGCTTACAAACAAAAAGACCCTTAATTGGATAGGTTAACATTTCCTTGACATCCGAAGTCAAAAGTTCTTCCGTATTTCGGAAAAACAATCTTCGCCATATAGAGTCATGTGACTATGAAAAACCTGCCCATAATTCTGCTAGCCATCCTGACAGGCCTAATCATGGCCTGTACTCCAACACGTACCAAGGTACCAAAAGGGGACATTAACTACGAGCTGGTAAAGAGCCAAGAAGAATGGAAAAGCCTTCTTTCTCCGCAACAATTCAGGGTTTTAAGAGGCCATGGGACGGAGAGGGCATTTTCGGGAGCTTTTTGGGATCACAAAAATGAGGGAACCTATATATGTGCTGCATGTAATTTGCCATTATTTAGTTCAGATACAAAATTCAAATCGGGGACCGGATGGCCCAGCTATTACCAGCCTATTGACTCTGCTTCTGTGGGCTCAACCATAGATCGTTCATATGGAATGACCAGAATCGAAGTACATTGCAACCGATGCGGAGGGCACTTGGGACATGTATTCCGAGATGGTCCCAGACCGACAGGGCTAAGGTATTGCATTAACTCAGTTTCGCTGGATTTTGTACCCAAAGGTGAAGAGATAAGTTTGAAGTACTAAAAGTGGGGCTCTTTCGAGCCCTCTTTTATCTCCCGTGATTGAGGTCTTGCAAGATTTCAGAATCCGAAATTGTAAAATTTATATCCTTGGCTTTTTTCTTTTTACCCTTTGCAGCGATACTAGATATCCATATCCTTATGCTGCTTAAAAGCCTACTTTCCTGGCTTGCGCTGTGAAAATTTGTTGTCTTAAACATGGTAGTTAAGTTTTGTGGTTCTCTGATTTTACAGTCGAAAACTTTTGCCACTCACCACCTTTTGGAGGCCGTGATTATTTTTTCAGAAAAAAATCAACAAATCGAGTTATTGTCCGTAAATTATAAGCTAGGAAAAACAATAGACGTAACCCGATTATGAGTAGAGCTGAAAAGAAAGCATATCAGGAATTTGTTGACTTGCTTTCGGACAATCCTTCTTCAGCGAAGATACTTCGCTTTCGTCCATCGGAGGAGATTGAAGAGAGGGTGTTCGATCTGATTGATAAAAGCAAAAACGAAGGCCTGAGTGAATCTGAAAAAGAGGAGTTGATTGGATTTCGCTCATTGGAGCATGTCGTCAGAATGCTCAAAGCCAAAGCAAGAGAAAAACTCAGCCTGGCTTAATGAGTCGTCCAAGGATCTCCAAAAAAGACCGAGAATTTGTAAAAGAACAGGCAAACTTTACCTGTGAGTATTGCCTCCTCCATCAGGAGGATGCATTCTTTACTTTCCATATCGATCATATCATTAGCCTGAAACATGGCGGAAGTAATAGCAGAGAAAATTTCTGCCTGGCATGTCTGTATTGCAACCTCAACAAAGGAAGCAATGTAGGGACAGTTTTGCCACCCGGAGACAGATTTCTTCCCCTCTACCACCCACGAAAACAAAGGTGGTCTGATCATTTTTCTATCGAAGACATTCTCATTAAACCCCTTAGTGAGATTGGAGAAGCGACGATAAAGGTACTTGACTTCAACCATGAGGACAGGCTCCGAGAGCGAGAGTTGTTGTTAAAACTTGGTAGATACCCCAGCAAAGAATCCCTTGTCTATTTACAAAATCAGGTAAAAACTCTGATCAAATAGCCATAAAAACAAGGCTGTGTTAAGTTCTTATTCAAAAAACAATTCAACTTTCTGAACTTACACCTCTCCTATTTTATTTTGGGCGAAATGCTCATCAAAAGGGTTGATAGTACCATATTTTTTTCCTTAATTGTTATTAAAGAAAACCCTTACAAGACAAGCCAAATGGGACCAAAATCCCTTAAGGATTTTCTATATTTTTAGAACACGTTAGCCAAGTGATCGGTTCCAGCCTGTATCTTCAAGCTGGAACTTTTTTCATGCTAAACCCCGTGTTTGGTTTCTAGCAAAGCTCTGATAATCAAATATTTTAGAAATTCAAATAATGAACATCATATACATTCTTTCAAAATCTGCTTCCATTCTTCCTTAGTCAGGTCCAAAGGATGATTTTTGGGCGAGGACCTTTCAATAATCAAATCCAATTCATCATGCTTTAACCCAAAATCGCCAAATCGGGCTAGCTCGAATTCCTTTGAAAAGCGTTCGATCTCCTCTACCAGGAACTTAGCTGCCATATCTGATTTACCTGGGGTAAAGCCCATTATTTCTCCTGCTTTTTGGTATTTGCGAAAACTTAAAGCCTCCGGAGTTTCCTCTATCAGTTTCTCTACCGTTAGACGGTTGACTGGGCCCATAAGCCTGGCACAAACCAAACCATGAGGAATAGGCAAGATGCCTCCGATGACAGAGGCAAACCCATGCACAAGTCCCAATCCTGCATTTGCCAAACAAACACCCGATAAAAAAGCTGCATAGGCCATATAAGCCCTGGATTCAGAATTTCCAGCATCTTTTACTGCTGATTCAAGTCCTAATTTGATATATGCGAGGCCTTGTTCTGCTAGTGCATCTGTCAGGGGATTGGCTTTGGTTGAAACGTAGGCCTCCAACAATTGTGTGAAGGCATCCATCCCGGTGTAGGCGGTAATTTCTTCTGAAAGCCCTAAAGCGAGTTTCGGATCGGCCAAAGCCACATCAGGGATAAAATTATCGTGTCTCAGGGACTTTTTAAATCCATTGATGCCTGGCTCTGAGATTACTGCATTTTTAGTTGCTTCACTTCCTGTCCCTGCAGTTGTTGGTACAGCGATAAATGGAATTTTTTCTCCGGATGGCTTACGGGTACCAACCCCTTCAAGGAAATCCTTCACAGATCCATTTTCACACAACATGGCACTGATGGCTTTGCCTGCGTCCATGACACTTCCCCCTCCAATGGCGACAATAGCATCAACCACGCTATCGCGATGATCGTTTACGATCTGATCAATCATCCGAGGATTGGGTTCACCCTCAATGGCTGCATGAGACCAAATGATGCCCTCCTTCCTCAAGGCAGCCTGTAAATTTTTCCAATTTTCACCTTCCAGAAAAGACTTCTTACCTGTGAGGATGAGCACCCATGGTCCATACTCTCTTAATATCTCAGGTAGCTGCATCAACTTCCCTTCACCAAAGAAAAGTCGAGGAAAAGCAGTCAATTGAAATTCCTTTACCATTCGCTTCTTTCTTTGGGAGCCAGGGGAATGTAACCAATTCCATAGCGTTTTTCTGCCATCATTGGATTTACAGTATCCCTCCACACTTTATAATGGTCCGTTTCCTTATGCAACCTGATTGCCTCCTCTGATTCAAAGACCTCATACAAAACAAATTTTGTCGGATCATCAGCCTTTTGCAAGATATCAAAGCGCAGGTTTCCGGCTTCAGTAGTTCGGGTTCCGATGTGATTTTTAAAACTGGCCTCAACGAACTCCTCCAGATTCTCCGGCTTCACAGAGATGTAAACTATGTTAATATTCATGATCTATTTTCAGCTTATAACCAATATACACCAACAAATCCGGCAAAGAGGAATCAAATCGACAAATTTTCCTTCTTCATGGCATTATGGATACTCAGCTTTTTGAAAAATTCTCCATATTTTCGAATAGTTAACTAAATACTGACGATCATGCCCCAAATTCAGACCCGAGAAGACATCAGGAACTTTGAAAAAACTCCTATCGAGGAACAACAACTTCCAGGAAATACTTATGCATTTCTGGAAAGGGGAGCTGCTTATGGAGAGGATAGAAAAGCATTGTCATTTTTCCTTCAAGCTAAAGGAGATGCCTTCAAAAATTCCGAGACCTATACCTATGGAGAATTATTGGCCAATATCAGACAATGCGCCAATATGTTTAGGGATTTGGGCATTGAAAAAGATGATGTGGTATCCTTTGTGTTGCCCAATCTACCTGAAACTCATTTCACCATTTGGGGAGCTGAATGTGCCGGAATCGTCAACCCAATCAATCCATTATTGGAACCCGCAGTCATTAAAGATATCCTAAATGCAGCCGGTTGCAAGGTCTTGGTTACCATCAATGCCTTTCCCAATACTGATTTATGGGAAAAAATTGAGCAAATCCGCGCAGATATTCCTACCCTCAAGACTGTTTTGAGGATCAATCTTGAGGATCATTTGAGTGGGTTAACCAAACTCGTCATCAAGGGGATTACCCTTTCGAAGAGATCTGCAAAGAATGTTTCAGGTCAACAAGTATTGGATTTCAACAAACTAAGAAAAAAATACCCCAAGGATAAATTTACCTTCAACAGGGAAATATTGCCTTCGGATACTGCGTCCTACTTCCATACCGGAGGTACAACGGGAGTACCAAAATTGGCCAGGCATACCCATGCCAATGAAGTATTTGACTCCTGGTCCGCCCTTCAGATGCTAGGAGGAGAAAACCCGGAGCTCAATTTTTTCTGTGGGCTTCCTCTTTTTCATGTAAATGGAGTAATGGTTACTGGCTTGGGTCCATGGGGACAGGGGGCACATGTAGTCCTGGGCACTCCTTCGGGCTATAGAGGAGAGGGAGTTATCCCAAATTTTTGGGAAATCATCGAACATTATAAGGTTAATTTCTTCAGTGGGGTTCCCACGGTTTACTCTACCCTACTGAACTATCCCCTGAAAGGAGCCGATGTATCCTCACTGGATTATGCACTTTGTGGGGCTGCCCCCATGCCAGTTGAGATCTTCCGCCAGTTTGAGAAACTCACCAACGTAAAGATCCTGGAAGGATATGGGTGTACTGAGGGAACATGTGTGAGTTCGGCAAACCCTCCCTCAGGAGAGCGTCGTGTAGGGTCTATTGGATTCCCAATCCCTTACCAGGAAATGGAAATCATGATTCTGGATGAAGAAGGCAAATTTGACCGAATTGCCGAAGCGGATGAAATTGGAATAGTGGCCATCAGGGGAAATAATGTCTTTTCAGGCTACAAGGAGGAAATCCATAACAAAGGCATCTGGATTGATATGGGGGACGGCAAGGCTCCTTTCCTTAACACAGGAGATATGGGTAGGCAGGATGCAGATGGATATTTCTGGTTGACTGGAAGGAAGAAAGAGTTGATCATTAGAGGGGGGCACAACATTGACCCCAAACTTATAGAAGACCCCTTGGCTGAACATCCAGCAGTAGCCATGGCAGCAGCAGTTGGAAGGCCTGACCCTAGGGTGGGTGAAGTTCCTGTTGCTTATATCAAATTGCTTGATGGGCAAAGCATTGCCAAAGAAGAATTATTGGAGTTCGCTAGCCAAAAAATTGGAGAACGAGCTGCCATTCCCAAGCACATTCACATTGTGGACGAACTGCCAACCACAGCAGTTGGCAAAATTTTCAAACCGGATTTGGTAAGGAGAGAAATCAAGGAAGTATTTGAAGGCGAACTGAAAAAACTTCCTTCAATTGCACACTTCACCGTTTCTGTTGATTCACATAAAATTCACGGGACAATGGCAACCATAAAAGCAGAGGCAAAGGACTCAACAAAGGCAGAAGCCCTTAAAAATGAGCTCCGACGCATTCTGGGAAACTATTCACCTAAGTTTGAGCTGGAAGTACATTGATCAAAAATGGGATACCACGTTTCAACAGATAAATCCTTACTTGACCTCAGACTCATCCATAATTATTTGTGCAATGATTCCTATTGGGCAAGGGGTATTCCCATCGAGAAAGTTCAAAAATCCATTGACTACTCCTATTGCTTTGGAGTGTATGAGGAGGGTAAACAGCTGGGTTTTGCAAGGGTCATTTCAGATTTTGCGACCTTCGCTTATTTGGCAGATGTATTCATCCTTCCCACACATCAGGGCAAAGGCCTTGGAAAACTCCTTGTCAAGACCATCATGGAGGATTCCCAGCTTCAGGATTTGAGGAGATGGCTATTGGCAACTCAGGATGCCCACGAATTATACAGAAAATTTGGATTCGAAAACTTACCTAATCCAGATACAACAATGGGAATATTAAAAAACTATCCATGATTTCTAAGGGTACAAAAGGCATGTTTGTTGTTCTAAGTAAATACAGATTGACTTCAATCTTTCAATGATTTTTTCGTAAATACTTTTGTATCATATTCAAGGAGTCCTATTATCCAAGTCATGCAAAAAATTATACCTCTTAAATTACCAATTTTGCTATGTGCCCTGTTTTCAATGGCAATTGTGCAGGGGCAGCCAACCAATAAGCAAATTGAGCAAAGTCAATTTCTGCGAAAAGTCATCAAGCGTCAGCAAGCACTTGAGATGATTGATGCAGAAACCATGCGAGACCTCTTCTATATCCCTGAGGGTCAATACTCTGCCTTGACGGATGATATCAAGATGGGCTATTATGAAAATAAGTCCAAGCTGCAGCGCATTCGCGAATTGGAAGCGGTGGAGTCTACCAATGAAAAGGTATTGGAGGAATTGGATAAGCTATTGGAGGATTATGTGATCAATTTTAGGATAGATAATTTCCACAAAGACTTGAACCTTATATGGAAGGCTGGAAGGGTCAAGCACCTCCGAAAGAAAATGGATGAAGCCATCTTTTTTTATCAATTGGCAGAGATTCATGATCATGGTGAAGATGCACCCAGGTTGGCGCTGGATACATTGTTAGGACCAATTACCACGGAGTGGCTTCCCATTGATGAATATTATAAGCTACTAAAAATCAGGAAAGAAATTGACACCATGATTGCACCAAGCCCGGTATTGCAATCCATGGGGGACTTGATCAACTCTTCCTCACCTGATTACGCACCTTCTATGCATCCTACAGACAGCATCCTGATATTTACTTCCCGGAGAGATGCTTCAGGGATGACTCCAAAAGATGTCATCGATCCATTTGCCAAACATAACGAAGACCTCTACTTTTCTTATAAAAATATCTACGATGGGGGCTGGGAACCTGCATCCAGGTTATCAGATAGTATCAACAGTGAGTACAACGAAGGTTCTGCCTGTTTGGCACCTGATGGAAAAACCCTGTATTTTACCCGATGTCATCCCATGCAAGGCCTTGGAGATTGCGACATTTTTGCTGCAGACTACGACCCTACCACAGGGATATGGTCGAATGTACGTCCACTTGGTCCCAAAATTAATTCTGAGGCTTGGGACTCTCAGCCCAATATCTCAGCTGACGGGAAATCACTTTACTTTGTTTCTAACAGAAACGGAGGCTTCGGAGGAACAGATATCTATGTCAGTGTCCTCAAGGAAGATAGCACCTGGTCGAAGGCCAGGAACATGGGGCCTTTGATCAATACAGCACAGAATGAAGTAACACCCTTCTTTCACCGCATCAACAGCACCCTTTACTTCTCTTCAACAGGACACCTTCCCGGCTTTGGTGGATACGACATTTTCAAAGCAAAAAAGAGAGGGAGGTCTTGGAGAAAGCCTGTAAATGTAGGGCCTTTGGTGAATGAAAAACCCAATGAGTACTACTTTAGCATAGATGGAACCGGAAAGACCATTTTTTATTCCAAGAGCCTTGATGGTACAGATGTAGACCATGCCAAACAAAACTTTGACTTATTCTCATTTGCCATGCCCATGGAGGCAAGGCCTGATGCAGACGTAAAACTGAGTGGGATACTTATTGACTCCATTACAGGTAACAAACTAGTCGGAGTTGCCATGATCATACCTTTGGACGATACCCTTGAAGTAGCTCCCAAAACCATTGGAAAAAATGGATACTTTGAATTTGACCTGATCAACAACAAACGTTACCGCATTTACATCATTGGAGACAATTTCCTGACCATTGCACATGATTTTGAGATGAAGGGAGATACGACTTTTTCAATGATTACAGAAAGTTTCAATCAGCAAAAACCCATTGTATTTGAAAGTTTGAACTTTAAGTCCAGTTCTGCGAAACTGCGGTCATCCGATAAACCGGCCCTGGATTATATGGTTCGCTTCCTCAAACGATACCCGCAGTTCAAACTGACAATTGAAGGGCATACCGATTCGGACGGAGATTCCACAATGAATAAAAAGCTGTCTCAAAAACGGTCAGATGCCATAAGATCCTATTTGCTGAAAAAGGGAAGTTTCCCGGATGAAAGAATCGTCGCCAAAGGCTATGGAGAGGCAAAGCCCATTGTACCCAATGGAAATGATTCCCTCAAAGCCATCAACCGACGGGTAGAGTTCAAACTAATATGGGATGAAAAGTACGTCGGCGAGTACATGAATCCTTCCGAAGGTGAATTAAACTTCGATAACCTTGATGATGTAGAGTATGACCCGGATGATGTAGATGAATTTGAATTTTCAGAGGAAGAAAAAGAAGCATGGGAAAAGGAGCTTGAACTCGAAACGGTCAAGGAGCTAAAAGCAGAACTGGAAAAGGAAATCATCAAATCTATTGAGAAAAGTCTTAAGAATGATGACGATGATGATTGACAATCTCCACCTTGTCCCCTTACCTTGCAGCCTTGATTGACTTTTTGAATTAAGACTGAAAGTTTGAGCATACAAATCAATGATCAATTATTGCCTTCATGGCTCATCGAAGCCATGAAGGCAACCGATCAAAACCCCACTTACCATGCCGAAGGCAATGTCTGGAACCACACCAAGCTGGTCCAACAGGCATTTGAAGCTCATCATAAAGAGTTTGACCTGACTGAATCAGAAAAAGAGGTCTTAAACTGGGCAAGTTTGCTTCATGATGCAGGAAAGCCTGCAACTACCAAGTGGAAAATCAATCGTTGGGTTTCGCATGGACATGAAGAAGCAGGAATCCCATTCGCAAGGAATATTCTCTTTAACTCAGGACTCACCCAACAGCAGCAGAGGCAGGTTCTTGAACTTGTGAAATATCACAGCATCCCCCTGCACTGGATGCTCAAGGGCAAGCCATTTGATGCTTATAAATCTCTGGCAATCAAAACAGATATAAGACTGCTGGCTATCTTTTTTTACTTTGATATACTTGGACGAAACTGTGTCGGTAAAGACAGAATATTAGAACTCTGCAAGGAACTTAATGAAAAGATGGTTCCGAAGTTGATCTATGAATGGGGAAGCCATGGCGACATTCAGGCAGCCTACCAAAAGGCCTCTGTCCAACAAAAAAATGCCCTTTGGAACTCTTTGAAATTTGAGGATAGAAAGCTCACATGGAAATTGCTTCAAGCGAAGCCCCCTCAGACAAAGCCTGCAACTTTTAAGATCTTCATGACCGTTTCTATTCCTGATAGCCAGAAGAAAGCCTACCTGGAGGAACATTATGGAGATTACAACTCCTTCCCTTTGGAAGGGCTAAACCTTGAGCACGCCAGTGTCCATCAGCGATCCAACTACCTACGTCAGGTCAAACATTTCATTTCTGTTTGGGGAAGGATAAAGAAGCCCATACTGATCACAGGAGAACTAACGAATGAGTCCACCAGAAGGGAGCTAGCAAGCTTTTGCCGAGACTTAGGTGCTGAGCTGACTTACTTATACTTTGAAGAAAAGGATCCTGGGTTTGAAAACTATCAGTTGCCGAAGTCAAGGAGTTTTCTGGATATCATTCATCCTTGGGAAACCCACAAAATTGAATACATTCGCCTGTAATCAGGCCTCTTCAAGCTGACGAAGGCTAAAGGAATATTCCTCGATTACAGTATTGGCAAGGAGTTTTTTGCAAGACTCCTCTACGATCTCCTTTGCTTTCTCTTCGCTTTCAGCTTCAAGATTCAAAGTGATCAACTTCCCAATTCGAACCTCATCAATTTGATCAAAACCAAGGTTGTGCATCCCCAAGCGGGTTGCTTTTCCTTGTGGATCCAGAATTTCCGGCCTGGGCATGATTTGGATAGTAGCTGCGAACTTCACAGAATTGTAGATTAGGTGGCAAAAATCAACTATGCACTTTTTTCAGCCTTAAAACTATTGCTCAAAAAAGACATCGCAAGGTACAACAAAAAAATAAACGGTAGGGCAAGACTTTGAAAAAGGAGAAGAAATATTCCACTCAATACAATCAAAACATATCGAAAGCGATTGGCTCCCCATGAAAAGCCCTTGAACTTGAGGGCCATTAGTCGAATGGGAACCACCATCAAGACACAACTGATCAGGCTTAACCCAATCCAAAAAGCGGGTAGAATACCCATTTCCTGCAGTTTTAGCCAAATAGAGTCGTCCAGCCTTTTACCATTCTCATACAAAAACCATAGTGAAAAAATCAATATTGCGTTCGCAGGGGTAGGTACCCCTGAAAAATGTTGACTCTGTTCTTCTACATTAAATTTTGCCAGACGGATTGCAGCGAACATGGGAACCAGCAAGCCAATAATCCAAAATGGCTGGGAAAAGTCTTTGGGAGGAAAAGTAATCCCCATACTTTCAGAAATAAGATAGGCCAGGATCAAACCACTACTTGCACCAAAACTGACCATATCTGCCAAAGAATCCAGGTTTTTCCCCAACTCTGTAGTTGCATCAAGCAGCCTTGCCAAGAAGCCATCCAAAAAGTCAAACAGAAGGGCAAAACTCAGCAGCAAGAGAGCCATTTGAACATTTCCCATGATGATGAAAGGCATCATCACCATGCCCGTAAGGACATTGGCCATTGTTAATATGTTGGGAACCTGTTTTTTCATCTCAATTCAAAGGGCTTCAAATCTACAATAAAGTTGGTTGCTTCCTCAGCGAAATTGATTTTTTTGACTCAAATGCCTTATCAAGCTCTGGTATTATCTGAAAAGGGCATTTTTTTCAATATAATTCTCAACTTCCTTGTCCACCATATAAGTAATGGCTTTCCCTTCCTTGACCAGCTTTCGCAGATAGGATGCAGAAATATTCAGAAGAGGAGCCTCAAAAAAATGAACATTGGGATGCTCGTCAAATGGACTTGGTCCAGCTTCGATCCTTGGATAAACATAAATCTGATAATACTTGGTTATAGCTTCGTAATTCTTCCAACGATCAAGGTACTGTAGATTGTCCTGGCCCATGATCAAGGAAAACTCATAGTTACTATAGCGGTCCCTGAGGTGTGTCAGGGTATCTATGGTATAAGAAGGTTGGGGCAAAGAAAATTCAACGTTGGAAGCCTGAATATCCAAATGATCCCCAATGGCCAACTCGGCCATTCTCAGGCGGTCATACTCTGCCAAGAGGTTTTTCTTCTCCTTGAATGGATTTTGGGGAGAGATGATGAACCAGACTTTATCCAACTCAGTTTGGTTCAAAGCAGTTTGAGCCAATATCAAATGACCTACATGGACAGGATTAAAGGAACCGAAAAATAAGCCGACTTTCATTCGTAAAAATTTTTGCCCAAAATACTCTCGAATCCATGACGAATCAACCCGCTTTTAGGTTAAGGAAGCAGGCGTTAAACTTTTTCTCAAAACCAAAGACTTTATAATAAAATCTTCTTCAAACAGGTTTAGTTATTAATTGCACTTTTACTTCCATCAATGCCTGCCCAAAAAAGAGTGGATTTTGAAAAAAATCTTACTCCAATATTTCAACTACCCAAACAAAATAAATCGCTTTTAATCCCTAAAAATTGCCGATTTGTTGATAGTTCACTCGAAATGGTCTGCTTTTTGCCGATATTCTGGTAATTAAACAGATCTTTTTACAACATATACGCCTATGCCAGCGCCAAGACGTATCTTTGTCGCCGCCACAAACCAGCACGTAGGTAAAACCACTACCACGCTGGGCCTCATAGCTTCCTTGCAGAATTACGGAATGAAAGTCGGATATTGTAAACCTCTGGGTCAGAAGTACATAGAGATCAATGATACCCGGGTTGACAAAGATGCTCCTATTTTCACCTCCTTCCTGAATACGCCGCTGATCCCCTCTCTCCACTCCCCGGTTATCATGGCCGCAGGTTTGACTTGCAATTACTTGTCGAATCCGGAGGATTTTAATTTCGATGAAAAGGTAATGTTTGCTGCCAGGAGCCTGGAAGCAACCCACGATACAGTAGTATATGAAGGTACAGGCCATCCTGGAGTTGGGAGCGTGCTAGACATGTCCAATGCAGATACCGCCAAACTTCTCGATGCAGGTGTGGTACTGATTGTTGAAGGAGGAATTGGCAAAACCATTGACCAAATCAACCTGAACAAGGCTTATTTTGAGATGAAAGGAGCCAAGGTAGTTGGTGTGATCATCAATAAGGTACTCAAGAATAAATTTGAAAAGGTTCAACGTGTAGTTGGGAAAAAGTTGAAAGAGATGGGAATTCCTCTACTTGGGATTATCCCTTATGAGAAAACGCTAGCCTACCCGGTTATGAAGGCAGTTCTTAAGGCTACACAAGGCACTGTAGTCGCTCACAAGGATCAACTCAACCAGCGGGTAGAAGGGTTGATGTCCTTTCGGGATACATATAGGCTATCTGGACAAGTAAAAGCCAATCAACTGCTAATCGTTGATTCTATGAATCTTGATCAGTGTATCCATGGATTCAACTTTCAGTCTCCTAAAGAAATGCCATTGAGTGGAATTGTCCTCACGAGCGAAAATTACCTATCTCCATTGGCACAAAGATTTTTGGAGAAATACAAAATCCCTACCCTCTTCACCACTATGAATGAGTTTGAGGCAGTGCTGGCATTTGGTAAAATTGAGACCAAACTGAGACATGACGTCATGTGGAAAGTAAAAGAAGCTGCAACTCTGGTTTCAAGTCATTTGAACCTTGAACCCTTGTTTGAGCGATTTGCTTACGCCTGATTTTAAGGCCTGTTATCCAGATAGGCATTGACCTTTTTCCTTTCTGGAATGGTTAATTGCTTATAGAGTTCGTCGAAATAAGGCTCATCCACGAAGTATCGGATGATATCGGCATCTCCAATATTGATATTCTGACTGCGCAGGATGCCCAGCATCATAGGTATCCAATCGTTTTCCTGATAAAGGGGCTTGTTCGTTCCACTGTTTTGACCTTTGGACGAACTGGCTCCCCTACTCCTGCCCCATTTCGAAGTTACTTTTCCGCTGGAATTATTTGCATATAGATCTTCTACCTGGATTTCCTCTTCCAGGCGTTTCTTCTCTTTGTTGATGATAAATTGGGTAGTCTGGGTAAGCATCTTGTAGAGAAAACTCTTAAATGCACCAATATTAGGGGCGTATTCCTCTCCTGTAGCAAAAAAAATGTCCCTTTTGACATCTTCAACATATACAGTTCCTCGATCTCTAATAAAATATCCCCTTAGTATATTCTTATCCAACTTAATCCATAAAGGGTTAATGGGCTTTCTTACAATGCTTTTACTCTCTTTGCTTAGGTGCAAGTAGGATTGCTCGGGTAACCAATCAGTATGGAACTCGACCCGCTCATATTCTTTGTCGTAGCGACCATAACGAATAAGGAGGTGCCTCAGAAATATTTTTTCGTAGGGTTCAATGTTTTTCTTTGCCAGGTAGGTATCAACGAAGTCGATCTTCAATTGAGAAGCGTGATGATTGCTAAACAGGAAAATTCGCTCTAGCAATTCATGGACTTTTTCATTGAATGCCTCTACCTGTGCTTCTGAGTTCCTGCCTTTGTTGAGGTAATAGAGTCGCCTGTCATGAGTTTTCAATACACAGGACCGCTGGTAGATCGCAAGGGATCCAAGATCAGAAAAGTCAAGATTAAGGGCTTGATGTTGAGATGAATAAACTCCTTTTAACTCAGCATACACTGCTAGTCTGAATTTATTCTCCTGGGAGAAAGGGAATTCCTCCAAGGAGAGGTTAATGAGTTTCTCCAAATGAAATTCATCTCCACGGCTACGGGTTTGTGCCAAAAGAGGATATGTCATGACCAGAAGCAGGCCAATCACAAAAGCGTTGCGAAAAAGGAACATAGAGCAAGGTGTTTTTTCCCAAAGCATTAGGACTAAAAATATATGTAAAAATATAACATTAACCCTAATAGAAGCCTGACAAAAAAAGTCTTAACAGGTAATATTACTAATATACAAATATTTTTAATCCCTAGACAAAACCCTTAAAGCTCTTAGTCTAACATATCGAGGTCAATGAGTTCACCTTCTTCTCTGGTGATACCTCCCATGCCAAGAAAACCACCAGAAGCTTTGGCAACATGCTTAGCCAAAGACCTCAGACTTTCTTTCAAAATTGCTGAATAGCTGTCATCTACCTTAGCCAGGATATCCTTGAGTTGGGCCAGGCTTGCAGTCAGCTTTGCCTGACTTTCTTCAGCTGACCAATCAGCTACCAGTGTATTCAGATCTCCCTCAAACCTCGCATCTACCAATTCGTAGTAATCATGCAGGCGTTCATCCGAAGTAAACGTTCTGAACCTTACAAGCTTACTTGCCCACTCGGTTTCGTTTTTATCTATATCATTGTCTGCTCCGGCAATCAGGACGGTAACATTGGCTGGTGCCATGGCAAGGAGTTCAACCTCTTCTTGAGAAAGTTTGCTAAAATAAGAAATCGACATAGTAGCGGTTTAAATATGGGTTGAAATTAATGATTTTTTCCAAAGACAAGGCAGGGATATAAAAAAAAAGGGGCCGCACTGTATTACAGTACGGCTACCCCTGTCATGAAAAACACACACAACTATGAAAAGCCCCAAGTCTTGAATCCACTCAAGGCGGATATACTAATTTTTATGTTTCTATCAGTTTTTATTTTACTGAAAAAATGGCCTTTTGTTTCACATAAAAACGAATTTGTTCCTCGTCAAGCAATTTTAACAGGGGGGAAAAATTTTCCCCTAAAAAAATCTGATTTTCACCCAACCAACTGATTGATTTGGGCCACTTGGAATCCCAATCTGCAGATAATTAGCCCGCAAAAAGGTATTTTTCCAGACAATTACCAAGCTTTCAATAAGAAATTATAGGTAAGCCAGCTTCTATGTCTTTTCGCTTATCTTCCTCCCACTGAGGAAGTTTGAGGCTAAGTCCCAAGTCATCCTTGGACTCATCCACCATGAATCCTGGGGGGATGGTAGCTACTTCAAATAAGACACCTCCAGGCTCCCTGAAATAGATTGAATGGAAGTAGTTCCTATCCAGAATATCCGTAATCCGGATTCCCTTACTAACAATGAACTCATGAAGTGCCTTGTGCTCTTCATCATTATTGATGGCCAATGCCACATGATGTACGGTTCCTATCCCGTTTAGGCCTTTGTCTCCTTTTGGATCAACAACCAGATCGATGATTTTTCCTGCACCTTGGGTGTCGGCTTCCAGTCTTATCCTGTTTCCATTTTCAGCCGTTACTTGAAAATTCAGGTTTTCTGTCATCATCTTCACCGTTGGCTCAGGAACTGCCTGAATCATACTCACCGAGTGAATGCCTCGAATGGCCATGGAACCATCTACGATACTTCCACCTAACCATGGATCTCTTGAATCTTCTGCCTCCACCAATTCTATACCCAAGGTAGAAGGATCTTCAAAGGCTAACCCGGCAAAACCGAAACGCTCAAATTCATTGAAATCAATGCCTTCATCCTTTAGACGTAAAGCCCATGCAGATATGCTGCCTTTGGGTACAGAAAAAGTTGTTTGTACCACTTGACCATGCCCTTTGACACCTGTTCTTACTCCTTTTCCCTTGTAAGGAAAGGTTGTCATAATGGTTCCAGGATAACCAGTTTCATTTCCATAGTAAAAATGATAGACTCCTGTATTGTCAAAGTTAATGGTCTTTTTTACTAACCTGAGGCCTAGAGTCTTAACATAGAAGTCTAGGTCTTCTTGGGCATCATTAACAGTCGCAGTAAGGTGGTGTATACCTCTTATTGGAAAATTCATAACATAAATAATTTTATCCCAAACAAAACTAACTTAAAAATCAATGTTCACACACTAATTAACGTTATCGAAATAATTTTGTTCACTTTGATGTGCGAATATTGGATTTTACAAAAGTTTACATTTGGAGCAAGCAACCCCGTATATTAATTGCTATCTTTTGATCAAAGCCAATCTTCTTTCTATTAATATCAATACTACATCATGAAATTTAGCACCATCACCATCCTAACTATCTTTTTTTCTCTCAATCTCTCATTAGGGCAAAATACCTATCAAGTCAATGACTTTTCGTCCATTGAAGTTCATGGAGGATTAAGCGTAACACTAAAGCAAGGCAATTCATACATAATTGATAACCCTGACAATGTACCCTTGGATGTGCAATCTGAGGCAGGAACTCTCAAAATAGGCATGAAAAAAAACAACTACTCTTATCAGGGGAAGAAGAAGGTAACTGTTTATTACAGAGGTATAAATTCTATTTCGGTTAATGGTGGGGCCAATGTTTATACAGCTACTCCGTTAAATGGAAATGGTGTAAACCTTAGTGCAAATGGGGGTGGAAACCTTCACATCAAATTGGCCAATTCAAGAGCTGAAGCCAAGGCCAATGGGGGTGGAAATATCCATATTGAAGGTAGAACTGATAAATTGACCTTGTACACTACTGGTGGTGGGAATATCCATGCAGCAGACCTCAATGTAAGTGCTGTAACTGCCAATGCATATTCAGGAGGCAACATAAATGTAAAAGTAAGGGATGCCATACAGGCAACTGCCATTTCTGGGGGCAACATTGTGTATTCTGGTACTCCCAGTTCTGTATCTGTAACAAAGAAAACTGGTGGACGTGTAGAAGGACATAAAGCCAAAATGGCCAAATCCCAGTCTACGACGAGCACCAAAAGTAAAATTGCCTATTGAGATCCGATAATATTTTGAACAACACAGTTGCGGGGCCTCGATGGGCCTCGTTTTTGTTTTTATACCCCTCACCCAGCATTTACTTCAAGTTAATTTTTCCATTTATCCTTAAACTTTTTCGCACATTAAAATAAGCTGCTTATTTTAGCGCTGCTAAATTATTTATTCATGCCCGAGAACATTAAAATTACCCTTCCGGACAACAGTGTACGCGAATTTGCGTCTGGTAGCACCGGAATGGACGTAGCGATGAGCATCAGTCAGGGGTTGGCGAGAAACGCCCTTGCAATCGAAGTCAATGGTGAAACCTGGGAACTGAACCGCCCTATAACGACAGATGCGTCCGTGGCTATTTTGACGTGGAGAGATCAGAAAGGAAAGGAAGCCATGTGGCACTCATCAGCTCATATCCTTGCAGAGGCATTGGAGGATTTGTATCCCGGCATCAAATTGGGATTTGGGCCACCTATCAAGAATGGTTTTTACTACGACATTGATTTTGGAGATCACAAATTCGGTGAAGCAGACTTTAAGAAAGTAGAAAAGAAATTTCTTGAACTGGCCAAAACAGCTGAGACATTTGAAAGAAAAGATGTAAGCAAAGAAGAAGCCATTGCTCATTATAAAAACATTGGCAACGAATATAAGGTCGAATTGATTGAAGGCCTGGAAGATGGTGATATTACCTTCTACCATTCTGGCAACTTTGTAGACCTCTGTAAAGGTGGGCATATCCCCAACTCCAAAGTGATCAAGGCCATGAAGATCATGAACACCGCAGGAGCTTACTGGCGTGGGGACGAGAAAAATAAAATGCTTACCCGAATTTATGCGGTTTCATTTCCCAAGAAAAAGGAATTGGATGAGTACTTGCTGTTGCTTGAGGAAGCCAAAAAGCGAGACCACCGCAAAATAGGTAAAGAACTGGAACTGTTCACCTTCTCAGAGAAGGTGGGTATGGGATTACCACTGTGGCTTCCAAGGGGTACAAGACTTCGCGAAACCCTGGTAGATTTTCTAAAAAAAGTTCAGGAAAAAGAGGGTTATCAGCAGGTAGTAACCCCACACATTGGTAAAAAAGAGTTGTACCAGACCTCTGGACACTGGGAAAAATACGGAGAAGACTCCTTCCAGCCCATCAAAACTCCTTCTGAGGGAGAAGAGTTCTTGCTAAAACCCATGAATTGTCCTCATCACTGTGAGATTTATGCTTCCAGGCCTCGCTCTTACAAAGAATTACCTTTCCGTGTGGCAGAATTTGGAACGGTATACAGATATGAGCAATCCGGAGAGCTACATGGCCTTACAAGGGTAAGGGGATTTACCCAGGACGATGCCCATATATTCTGTCGCCCCGATCAGGTGAAGGAAGAATTTATCAAGGTAATTGACATCGTACTCTACATTTTCAAGGTCCTGAAGTTTGAAAATTACAAGGCTCAAATTTCTTTGAGAGATCCTGAAAATCCAGGAAAATATTTCGGTAGCCCAGAGCAGTGGGACGCAGCTGAGAAAGCCATTGAGGAGGCAGCTGATGAGCGTGGACTGATTACAGTCAAGGAACTGGGCGAGGCTGCATTTTACGGACCCAAACTGGACTTCATGGTAAGTGATGCGCTTGGCCGCGAATGGCAGTTGGGAACCATTCAACTAGATTATCAATTGCCTGACAGATTTGAGCTGGAGTTTGTCGGATCTGATAACCAGAAGCACCGTCCCGTAATGATCCATAGGGCACCATTCGGTTCTTTGGAAAGATTTACGGCAGTTCTGATTGAGCACTCCGCTGGAGAATTTCCACTTTGGCTAGCACCATCGCAAGCCATCATACTTCCGATTGCAGAGAAATTCAATGATTATGTTGTAGACCTGCAAGATCAATTCAGAGATGCAGGCTTCAGGGTAGATGTTGACTTGAGAAATGAGAAAGTCGGTAAGAAAATCAGGGAAGCCGAAATAGGAAAATATCCTTACATGCTGATTATTGGTGAGCAGGAAATGGCCAATGGCAGTGTTTCTGTAAGGAAAAGGAAGGAAGGCGATTTGGGTGCCATGAGCAACGATGCGTTTATTCAATATCTCAAGGATGAGATTTCTGAGATGCTAGCTTAATACTTGCCTGAATCATTGAGAAGTAAAGGATAAACAGAAGAGCTGTCTATGAACAGTCCTTCTGTTTTTTCTTTGGCTTTGGATTTGCTTGTTTCAAAGACCTCCTCCGTCCCAGGAAAATACTTTTCTAGCTCAGGATCTGATTCTTGTTGCTGAATGAAAATACCAATAAATAGCAGAGAAAGGATGGCTAATGTTGCTCCAAATTGTGAAAACTGGTTTTGGAGCTTCTGTTGCTGACCGTCGGAAAGCCTGTTTTCAAGCATACCTAACTAAAATTTTATACCAGCAAAGTAAAACAGCAAAACAACTTTTCAAATTCGATAATATTACACACCTTACCTATTACGACCAAACAAAACAACCTGGACTCATTAATTAAGAACCTCTTTTTTAATTTATTCGTATATTTGTTTTGTGAAACAGATGATTATCATTTTCTGGCTATTTGTATATCTGATCCCTTCAAATGGATACAGTATACAACTCCATTATTGTATGGGGAGCTTGAAATCAATTGATTTGTTTCCGACTGAGCAAAGTGATTGTGGTGGCTGTTCTTCCAAGTGGAAATGTTGTGATTTCACACACATATCGGGAAGACTAAGTACTGAACATCAAGCCAGTACGACTTTATCTATCAAAGCGCCATTGGAGACAATGGTACCTGTAGAAGCCGTAAAGGAGACATCCTACACCCTTCACAAAAACAGGCCCCAATACTTTATTCGAAGGAAGGCTCCCCCATCTAAAATCCCCGCCTTCCTGTTGAACTCCTCCTTTATTTTTTATGGATGATTAAAGGCAAATTCCTACGTCTTTTTTCTTTTTTCAATCATTCATAAAAATTACAATGAAATCATATACATTTCTTTTTATCGCCTTTTTCTCCTTTTTCCTATCGGGTCAAGCATTCGCCCAGAAAAAAACTGTTGAAGACAAATTTTGGGCGGCAGGAGTTTGTGGCATGTGCCAAAATCGCATTGAGACTGCACTGGATATACCCGGAGTAAAATTTGCCACCTGGGACAAGGAAACTCAAATAGTTACAGTAATCTACCGTGAGGATAAAGTGTCTCTGAAGCAATTGCAGGACAAAGTCAGCTCAGTTGGGCATCAGACAAAGGAGATTCCGAAAAATGAAAAAGCTTACGCAGATTTACCCAAATGCTGTCAGTATGATAGTGGTGCCAAAAAGCACTAGCATTTCCTATTCCATTTAACATTCAAATATCTAACAAAGAATCATCCTATCCTCGACAAGGGGTATGGCTTTGGGCAATCCTTTCTGAAAATTTCAGGGATACGCTTGCTTTGTTGGACATGAACTCAACGGTGTAAAAATGCAGATAAAAATAATTCTAGCCCTATTGTTAGGGCTAGGGCTCCAGTATACATTTGGGCAAAACCTTATTTCTCTAAGTGGCAGAATTTCGGGTATCACCAATGAAAGTGAGCAGACCATTTCAGGCCTCAACGGGGCGAGTATTCTTGCTATGCCAGGAAAAAGTGGTGCCATTAGCAATGAAAAAGGAAAATTTTCCTTCAAGGCCCCAGACTTCGCCCAATACCTGATTGTGTCCTATCCAGGTTATCAAACAGATAGCCTTGCCATTAATGGCATGCGAGAATTTGAAATCCTCCTAAAAAAGGACTTTGCCGCTGACTCCGTCATCATCGAAGCCAATAATTCAGGCTCCTCTATTGATCCATTTAAAACTCAACTGAGCGAAGTCTTGAATCAAAAGGAGCTTCTAAAAGCAGCCTGCTGTAACCTGGGTGAGAGCTTTGAAACCAACGCCTCTGTCGACGTACAGTTTGATGATGCCCTGACAGGAAGCAAACAAATCCAATTGCTGGGATTGGCAGGGCCTTATTCGCAGATCAGTATTGAATCCATGCCCGGCATCAGGGGAATTGCCAGTCGAATCGGACTAGACCTCATCCCTGGCCCCTGGATCTCAAGTATTCAAATATCAAGGGGAGCAGGATCCGTGGTAAATGGCTACGAAGGATTTGTAGGTCAGATCAATGTGGAGTGGGAAAAACCTCAGACGGGCAAAAAGCTATTTGTTAATGGCTATGGAAACCTATTAGGAAGGTCTGAGCTTAATGTTAATAGTTCCCAAATGATTAACAACAAAATAGGAACAACTTTTTTGCTTCATGGCAACCTCCGACCTTCTCAAATAGATCGTAACGGAGATAATTTCCTTGATGTCCCGCGATCACGGCAAATAAACCTTGCCAACAGGTGGTATTTCAGCAATGAAAGAAATCTTCAGGCTCAGTTGGGTTTGCAAATCGTGGAAGACCAAAAAGAAATAGGACAAATCACTGGTCCCATCCAAGGGGCATTCAATACATCACAAAGGAGGTATTGGATGAAAGTTGGATGGGTAAATCCCCAAAGAGCTGGGGAGAGTCTGGGTTTTCAGGCACTATACCTTGACCATAGGCAGGAAAATCAAATGAGTGGACTCCCCTCATGGGAAGGTGGCTTCAATGCCAGACAGCAGTCCTCATATGCCAACCTCATTTATCAAAATTACATCTTCAATCCCAATCATAGGATCAGGCTGGGAGGAAATCTGCAATTTGATCAGATAGAGGAATTTGTCCCACAGATATCAACCCAGTTCTCTTTTAATGAATGGGTACCGGGGATTTTTGGAGAATATACCTATCGCTACAAAGAATCCCTCCGAATAATTGCCGGCCTGAGGGGAGATTTCCATAATATTTGGGGCTTTTTCCTGACTCCAAGGCTACATTTTCTCTACAAACCCGACCAGAAAACCAGCATCAGGATTTCGGGAGGGCGAGGACAACGGACTGCCAATGTTTTCGCTGAAAACCTGAGTAGATTGATCAGCCAGCGGGAGTTGAGGACTCAGAATGATAGCCGTTATACCGGCCTGGCTTACAACTTTTCTCCAGAAGTGGGCTGGAACATGGGGTTCAATCTCAGCCGGGACCTGAAGATCAATTATCGCCCAATGCAAGTAAGGGCCGAATACTTCCTTACAATTTTTAGCCAATTGAACGTAGTGGACATGGAAAATCCCAGATTCCTGGATATCTATCCCCTTGAGGGAGAGGCCGTAGCCCATAGCCTACTCACAGAGGTTAAATTGGAACTACACAGACGCCTTGAAATCAAGGGCGCATATAAATTCCAAAGAAATATCATCGACTATAAAAGTGGAAGTCTGGATCGCCCATTTCTCCCCAGGCACCGGGCTTATCTCAATGGTTCTTTCAGCAGCAGAAGCAAATGGACATTTGACTTTACTGGCCAATTTATAGGAAGTCAGCGCATTCCATTTACGGACAGCAATCCTGTAGAATTTCAACTGGCCAGTTCAAGTCCAGCCTACTTTATGCTTCATGCTCAAATCAGCAAAACAATTGGCAAAAAGTGGTTCGTCTACCTGGGGGGAGATAACCTCCTGAATTTCAGGCAAAGTTATCCGATCCTCGATCCCAATGGAGACTTTAGCTTCTTTGATGCAAGTCTTGTATGGGGACCCATAGTAGGAAGAATGGTATACGCAGGCTTCAGATTCAGCATTGACCAGAAAGAATAAAAAAAATAGCAATTGCCATTTTTATTGGAAATAATAGTTCTATTAACTTGTTTATGGATTTAAATACCAAAAATTATGGCATATGACTTACAGTTGGCTGATCGAATTCGCCAAAACCTAAAAGAGAGAGCTGTTATTTTTTCAGAGAAGTTGATGTTTGGGGGAATTTGCTTCATGGTAGATGGCAAAATGTGTCTGGGAGTTGTAAAGGAAGACCTCATGGCAAGAATTGGAGAAGAAACCTACCCGGAGGCCATCAAGATGAAGGGTGCCAGAGACATGGATTTCACCAAAAGGCCCATGAAGGGCTATGCCTTTGTTTCACCTGAAGGAGTAGACATGGATAGTGACTTGGAAGCCTGGATTCAAATGTGCCTGGACTTCAATCCCAAGGCGAAAGCCAGCAAAAAGAAAAAAGCAGATAAGGCATAAGGCTTTATCTGCTTTTCATTGAGGCATCATCATTATCAGGCGGCCCCATTGCCATTGGGAGCAGGTTCTTCTACCAAGGCAGATTTTATCTCTTGCAGTTTCAGCAAGGCTTCAACAGGTGTCATCCTATCTATATCCAATCCTGAAAGAATATTTCTAATTTTGAGGGTATCAGCATCTTTGAGTTCAAACATATTCAATTGAACCGTAGGCTTATTTGAGAATTTCACCCCTTTTGCAGCCTTTTTATCTGAAACCCTCGCCTTTTCAAAATGCTTTAGCAATTGATTGGCTCTTTTGACCAGGTCTTTAGGCATACCTGCCATGGCAGCCACATTGATCCCAAAAGAATGCTCAGAACCACCGGGCTTCAGGGTTCGCAAAAACAGAATTTGGCCATCTACCTCTTTCACTGAGACATTGTAGTTTTTGACACGTTCCAGACGGCTTTCCAGTTCGTTGAGTTCGTGGTAGTGGGTAGCAAACAGGGTTTTTGCACGTACATTGGGGGTCTCATGAATGTACTCGACCAATGCCCATGCAATGGAGACTCCATCATAGGTGCTGGTCCCTCGACCGATTTCATCCAGAAGGATCAAAGATTTTTCGGTCGCATTGTTCACAATTTGTGCCGTCTCATTCATTTCTACCATGAAGGTAGACTCTCCTGAGGATATATTGTCTGAAGCACCTACCCGGGTGAATATTTTATCGACAATTCCTACACGAGCTTCTTTCGCAGGCACATAACATCCCATTTGAGCCATTAGGGCGATGAGGGCGGTTTGCCTGAGCAAGGCTGATTTACCAGCCATATTTGGCCCAGTAATGATGATGACTTGTTGATCTTCCTTATCCAGGTAGATGTCATTGGGGATATAAGGAGCCTCTGGGGGAAGCGCTGTTTCAATCACTGGATGCCTCCCCTGATTGATGTGTAAGACATCTGAGCCATCCACTTGTGGCTTGGAGTAGTTCCTGTATTGTGCTACCCTGGCGAAGCCCAGCATCATGTCTAGTTCCGCTAGCAATTTTGCATTTTGCTGATAGCAATTCAGGTGGTTTTGGAGTAAGCCGATGAAGTGCTGGTAAATTTCGTATTCAAGTGAAAGGATATGTTCCTCTGCATTGAGAATCTTTTCTTCATAACCTTTCAACTCTTCCGTGATATACCTCTCGGCATTGGTGAGGGTCTGCTTTCTGATCCACTCTTGCGGCACCTTATCTTTGTGGGCATGGGTTACTTCCAGGTAATAACCGAATACTTTATTGAATCCCACCTTCAAGGAGGAAATCCCAGTACGCTCGATTTCTCTTCTTTGCATAGCCAGAAGAAGGCCCCTGGAATTGCTCTTAATCTCTCTCAGCTCATCCAATTGTTCGGAAACTCCGTCCCTAATGACCTTCCCATCGCTGATAGAACTACTTACCTCATCGAGTAAATAGGTCTGCAGCACTTCAAGTGCAGGGCCTGGATCTACAAACTGTGCCCCATGCTTGCTCAGCGCCTGGGAACCGAAGGTATCCAGGATTTGGCAAATGGGTGCAATCCTTGCCAGAGAGTCCCTAAGCACGACAGCTTCTTTCGGGGAAACCCTGGCAGTGGCGACCTTGGAAGCCAGCCTCTCCAGGTCTCCCATACATTTGAAATGCCCTGAAAGCTCCTCTAGCTGGAAAGGTTTATCCAGGAATGTCTCCACAATATCTAAACGCTGTTTGATTTGCTGGAGATCTTTGAGGGGCAGCAAGATTGCCCGCCTCAGCATCCTGGCTCCCATACTGGTCAATGTGTGATCAATGACATCCACCAATGCTTTTCCATCATGGTGCAAGGGTTGTAACAATTCAAGGTTACGGACGGTGAAGGGGTCCAGCCAAACAAACTCAGAATCATCAAAGCGGTAAATGCGATTGATGTGTCCAAGATTCTTTTGGTGAGAATCATTGAGGTAATGAATGATGGCCCCAGCTGCAATGATTCCATTTTCCTCCTCTTCCACCCCAAAACCCTTGAGTGAACTGGTCTGGAACAAGCCCTGGAGCTTTTCTCTGGCATAATCTGCCTGGAAGACCCAATCCTCAAGCCTGGAAAGGTAAAATTTATCACCAAAGGTCTCAGTAAACTTCCTCATGTCCTTGCGAGGCACAATTACCTCTGAAGGTTGGAGGGTATGGATGATCTTCTCGATATCAGCATATGAGCCAGAGAGGCAAAAAAAGTCTCCGGTTGAAACTTCAATAAAGGAAGTAGCAACTTCTCTGCTATTGGGAAAATGCACAGAAGCCAGGTAATTGTTTTTATTTGCCTCGAGTACTTTGTCATTCAGGGTAATTCCAGGAGAAACCAATTCTGTTACCCCTCTCTTAACGATCCCTTTGGCTTGCTTTGGGTCTTCTAATTGATCACAAACGGCAACCCTTCGCCCTGCTCGCACCAACTTGGGAAGGTAGGTATCAAGGGCATGATGTGGGAATCCTGCCAACTCTGTATCAGCAGAACCATTGTTCCTATGAGTCAGAACAATCCCCAGGATTTTGGCCACCTCTACTGCATCCTTACCAAAAGTCTCGTAGAAATCCCCCACCCTAAACAGCAGAACTGTTCCGGGATATTGCGCTTTGATGGCATAATACTGCTTCATCAAAGGGGTTTCCTTCTTCTTCTTTAGCTTGCTTTTCGTACCGTCTTTTCTGGGTCTGGCCAAAATATTTTCTTTTAACATTAAGGGGAAATACAATTTAGCCAGAATAAGGAGGACTCAGAACTCCGATTGTCCACAAGTGTGGGAAATTAAATTCCACAAACTTGACTGCTTGTCAATTGATATCTTGTATTTCCATTCACCTCCAACTACACCTTTATGATTCGATTTTTAGTACTCCTCCTAGCGGCTCTTACCAATATTGGCATTGCTCAAAATAATTCTGTCCACGGACACGACTTTGATTTCTGGTTGGGCAAATGGGATGTTTTCAAATTTAATACAGATACACTGGTAGGCAAAAGCCATATTGAAAGCATCATTGATTCAGTTGCCTTGCTGGAGAATTATCATTCTGTCAAAAGTACCTTCAAAGGAAAAAGCATCAACAAATACGACAAGGCGCTGGGTGTATGGGATCAATTTTGGGTTGACAATTCGGGTTTAACCCTTCGAATCCAGGGAAATCTCACAGAAGGAGCCATGGTCATGGGCAATGAAAACAATAAAATCACATGGAAACCTCTGGCTGGAGACCGAGTACGGCAGACTTGGGAAATCAAGAACCAGAAAGATGGTAAGTGGAAAACTGTTTTCGATGGAGAATACAGGAGAAGAAAAGAGTAAAAGCTGTATTCTTCGTGACAAAATAAACTGAAAGCTATGCAGACTGAAAAACAAAAAACTATTTTTGTTCGATGACGTTCTTGATTACAGACTTAATACCACAAAATGAAAATTGGCGTAGTTTGCTATCCCACGTATGGGGGTAGTGGTGTTGTTGCTACAGAGTTGGGAAAAGCCCTTGCTCAACGTGGCCATCAGATTCACTTCATCACTTACAACCGCCCCATTCGCCTCTCCCTTTTTTCCGAGAATATTTTTTTCCACCAGGTTCAAACAAAGGATTATCCCTTATTTGAATTTATACCTTATGAATCTGCATTGGCATCGACCATGGTAGATGTAGCCAGGTACCACAACCTCGACCTCTTCCATGTTCACTATGCCATTCCACATGCTTCTGTGGCTTACCTCGCCAAGCAAATCCTTAAGGAGTATGACCTGGATGTTCCAGTTATTACCACCCTTCATGGTACCGATATTACACTTGTAGGGAAAAACCAGTCCTACGAGCCTGTGGTAAGTTTTTCTGTTGACCAAAGCGAAGGTGTTACGGCTGTATCTAATTTCCTGAAAGAAGCGACTTATGAAAACTTCTCTGTCAGAAATGACATCAAGGTGATTTACAATTTTATTGATGAGTCCAGGTTTCAGCGAACGAATAAAGATCACTTCCGCAAGATGGTAACCCCTCAAAATGAAAAAATCCTCATTCACACCTCCAACTTCAGAAAAGTGAAAAGGGTACTGGACGTGATGAAGATATTTGAAATCGTAAGGAAGGAAGTGCCATCTAAATTGCTGATGGTAGGAGACGGTCCTGATCGATCCAAGGCAGAAGAATATTGCCGTGAGCGGGGATTTTGCTCGGATGTGAGCTTCCTGGGAAGTCAAAACTCAGTAGAAGAGATTTACTCAATCGGAGATTTGTTTCTCCTTCCCTCTGCCAGCGAATCATTCGGTTTGGCAGCTCTCGAGGCCATGGCCTGTAAGGTACCAGTAATTGCCTCAAATACAGGAGGTCTACCAGAACTGGTACTGGATGGTAGTACTGGTTTTACAAGTGATGTGGGTAAGGTTGAAAAAATGGCTGCTGATGCCATCCACATCCTTGAGGATGACAAGCGCTGGAAAGAGTTTTCAGATAATGCCTATGCCCATTCACAAAATTTCTCCTTGAAAACCATTGTTCCCCAGTATGAGAAGTTTTATGAAGAAGTCATTGGCACACTTTCTTCTGTTTCATAGAAAGATCCAGCAATAAGAATAGAAGTCAATCGTCTATTTTTGTAACAAAACTGCTCTCCTGCGTTTGTTAAATAGGAAGGCTTTTTGCATAATAAATCAAAGGCTTTCTGTTGGAGCAAATTTTTTGGAAATGATCTTACTTTGGATAATTGGTATTGTAGTCGCTATTAACATTACTTTCAGATTGTTTGGGAATCAGATCCTGAACTTTGGACTCAAGCAAATGGTCAAAAGACTGGCCAAGCACAGTGAGGAGCAAAGTCAGGCCTACGCGAAATTCTATGCAGATGAAAGCAATAGAGAAAACGTATTCGTGGACAGAGATGTGAAAGTATCTGCACCCAAAAGTCAGGAAAATAAAAAAATCAGTGAAGATGATATTGCGGAGGACATTGAGTTTGAAGAATTGAAATAATCATCTCCCTCGCCAAAAATAAATTAATGCCTCAAAGCCTCTCCCTTAAGCCGCACGCAAAAATAAACCTCGGCTTGTTGATCAAGGGCAAACTGCCCAATGGTTATCATCTTCTTGAAACCCTTCTTTATCCCATTAAGGATATTCAGGACAGCTTGGTTTTGGAAAAATCCCAACAAAAGGGTTGTGCTTTCGAAATCCAGGGAATCAAACTGGATGGAGATCTCAAGGACAATCTTTGTGTAAGGGCTTATTATGCTCTTGTTGAACATTTGGGCGGCTTACCAGGAGTAAAGATCTCTCTTGAGAAAAATATCCCGGCAGGAGCAGGACTTGGGGGTGGCTCTTCTGACGCTGCTTTTACCCTAAGGGGACTAAATGAACTGTTTGAATTAGGCCTCACTCCAGACCAAATGGCTCCCATTGCAGCAAAACTGGGTGCAGACGTTCCGTTTTTCCTTTATGACAGTCCCATGTTAGCCAGTGGGATCGGAACAGACCTTAGAACCGTAAATCTGGAAGTTCCCTTCATCATCAAGGTGTATCCTCAGGGAATTCATTCATCAACAGTCGCAGCCTATAAAGCGCTGGATTATACACAGTTTGACCATAAGCGTGAATTGTTGCCTGCCCTCCAGACAGAAATTAGCAATTGGAAAAATGTGCTGGTGAATGACCTGGAAGTACCCGTATTTGAGATGTATCCAGAGCTAAAATCCTTCAAAAATTCCCTTTACCAAGAAGGAGCCATATATGCTGCCATGTCAGGTAGTGGTTCAGCCATGTTCGGAATTTTCAAACATTAATTTACTTTTTACGTTCAAAGTATTAGCAGCCAGAAAACACGTAATCCTTTACCAATCACCTCTTTTAACCATCCCAAAACTCAACACAAGGAGTTATCACTAGGTCAAGGTTTGCATTACCTCTGGTTCTGTAAACAAGCCCTAAGAATTCGTTCTTTCTTCATAGAAAGGGCTCAAGCCCGTAATATATGATGGTTACTTAGGGGTGTCGTATTTCGCGACACCCTCTTTTACTTCCCCTTTGGCAACAATACCCTGAAAGTTGTCCCCTTCCCTACTTCTGAGTGTTTTACAAAGATCTTTCCTCCATGATAAATTTCCACGATTCGTTTGGTCAGGCTTAGGCCAAGTCCCCAACCTCTCTTTTTGGTTGTAAAGCCAGGCTCAAATACCTTTTTAATATTGGATTTTGGGATGCCCTTCCCTGTATCTGTCACATCGATGAAATAATCATCCCCTTTTACACCTGCTTCGACTGATATTTCCCCTTTTTCCTGTTGAATAGCGTCCAGAGAGTTTTTCAGTAAATTCTCAATCACCCAATCAAACAACTGAGGGTTAACCATTAAACTTGCTCCAGCAGGTAGGGGATTATAGACACTTAATTCAATATTTCCTTTTCGGGTCATGCGCTTACCCAGATAAGTTGAAGAGCGGTCTAGGATGGTTTGTACCTCCACATTTTCCAATTCAGGCACAGATCCAATCTTAGAAAATCTTTCGGTAATCGTTTCTAGCCTCAACACATCTTTCTCCATCTCTCCTACCAACTCTTGATCCTGGGGATTGCCCTCAGTTTGCATCTTGAATAATTCTACCCAGGCCATAAGACTTGATACGGGGGTTCCCAATTGGTGGGCGGTTTCCTTTGCCAAGCCTACCCAAACCCTGTTTTGTTCGTTTCGCTTGGCAATGGCAAATCCAGCAAAGACGATTCCGATAAAGGTAAAAGCGACCAGTAACTGCGCCAGGGGAAACCATCTCAATTGCTTTAAGAGCGAAGACTCACCATAAACCACTTGCTGATATTTGTCCTTGTCATATTCTACCTTTATAGGTTCGTACTGAGACATGAACTCACGGACTTTTTGCTTTAGATATATTTCGCGCCTTCTTTCATCCCATTCTTCCGGGAGGTTTAGGTTATCAGATTGGATTGCATTGAGGTCTCCAAGCAGGATTTTAGGGATTTTATTCTCCTGGATGATCCGGGTATACATAAATGCCCTTGCTTCATCGAGGGCAATAATGGGATCTTCTTCAGGTTCTGCCGCCAAAAATCCCAATGCATCTGCATACAATTGTACACTGGCTTGTTCTTTACGAGATAATTCTCTGGCCAAATAATTAGAGTATAACAAAGATCCCAGTACAATAAAGCCTGCAATCCCATATATCAATACCCTGTTCATCGACCTTAATTCAAATGAAAACATAGCTTTATTTGAAGGTTATGTACCCAAAAGATGCTGAAAATATCCTTAGAAAGCATTTCAGCCTATACTTTTTTAGAAAAAATTGAAATTTTATCCATTTTGGAAATAAATCTTTAACCGATTGTTCAAACTTTCCCAAAAAGTTATTTATTTTAGATGTAATTGATTCTAAATACACTATTTGACATAAAAAATAGGGAAATAGGGGTTTAGATCACTTGGCTAAAATTTTTCCCTTTTATTTATTCTATTCTTTCTATTTCCCTTATCGAACAACTACCTCTGGATTACCAGGGGTTTTTTGGCTTAATAAGCATAGGTTTCTCGCCTAAATTCTGTCTAAAAAACTTCATTCTCAATCCCGTCAATGAATTAGAATTGGCCACATAATTTTATTTTTTGGCTGTTGGTGAAAGATCTTTTATAGCAACTTCCTTATCCATCAATATTCTTTTATATTTCGGGCGATCCTCGCAAAAACCTCCAACTTGCTAGCGACTAATATGAAACAGGTAACTATAGGCATTGATATTGGTGGCACCAATACAAAATTTGGCCTAGTCGACAAAGACGGAAGAATCCTTGCCAGCCATTCTATTCGTACTCCCAGAGACCAGAGCATCAACGACTATGTTGAAGAGCTTTCCAGGTCGCTCCACGGTTTGATAGATCTCTCTCAAGAAGAGCTTCAGTTGATGGGGATGGGCATAGGAGCACCAAATGGAAACTATTACGAAGGAACCATTGAAGATGCACCTAACCTGATTTGGGATGGGGTAATTCCCTTTGTAGATCTCATGAAGGAAAAATTTGACGTTCATACGGTCATTACCAATGATGCCAATGCTGCTGCCATTGGGGAGATGGTATATGGGGGAGCCAAGGAGATGAAAGATTTTATCGTAATTACTTTGGGTACAGGAATTGGGAGTGGATTCATCGTAAATGGTGAGCTGGTTTATGGTGCAGATGGCTTCGCAGGTGAGTTTGGACACGTAATTACGGTTTGGGACGGCAGGCCTTGCACCTGTGGTAGAAGGGGCTGTATTGAAACCTACGCTTCTGCCCGAGGTGTTGTGTTGACTGTAATGGCAGAGTTGGCTGGCAGTAAAAGAGATAGTGGACTGAGAAACCTACATTATCAGGAGATTACCCCCAAGAAAATATTTGAAGCTGCCGAAGCCGGAGACCCGATTGCTCAACGGGCATTTGAAAGGACAGGAAACATGCTTGGAAGAGCGCTTTCCAACTTGGTAAACATTTTCAGTCCAGAAGCCATTTTCCTTTTTGGAGGGGTTGCCAGAGCTGGGCATTGGATCATAGATCCAACCAAAAATGCCATGGAAAACAATGTCCTACCCATTTTCAGGAACAAAGTCCAAATTATTCCATCTCATTTACCTGCCAGCGATGCTGCAATCCTTGGAGCCAGTGCCCTGGCCTGGAAAGAGTTGGAAAAGCTAAAAAAATGATAAAATCCAAGAATCACATAGGTCAGGAAACTGGCCCTTGTGATTCTTCTGTCTATAAAAGGGATAGATAGTTTCCTTGGTAGGCCCTGAACTTATCATCCCAGGCTAAGCCGTCGGGTTTTTCAGGAGCTCTCAAGCCCTTTTCGAGATCCATTTTCCCTTGGAATACATTTACCTCATCATATAAGCCCTTCAGCAAGAATGAATTCAGGATTTGGGCTCCTCCTTCAACCAATACTGAGGCAAGTTGATGTTCCTTCCATAATTTTTTCATCAAGGCCTTCAAACCTGACTGGAAATCAAACCTTATATACTTCAGGAATTTTCCCTCCTCCTCCTTTTTTTCATTGATGATCCATGTAGGTAATCCATCCTGAAACAGCCTCAAATTTTCATTCAGCCTTAGGTGTCGATCCATGACAAGCCTGATGGGGTTTCGGCCGGGGAAACACCTGGTGGTCAAACTGGGGTCATCAATCGCTGCAGTATCGGTTCCAATAAGGATTCCGTGATGATAAGCCCTTAGGGCATGAACCTTTCGATTTTGGTGGGAATCAGTAATTTGTACAGGAAATGATATGCCATTTTCATCACTACCTGCCATGAAGCCATCCCTGCTTTCGGCCCATTTTAGGCTTATGAAAGTTCTTTTTTGTAATTGGTTTACCCAAAACACCTTATTCAGGTAAATGAAATCGGAAGGATCATCTGCAAGTAGGACCTCTACTCCATTTGATTTGAGTCGTCCTATTCCTCCACCATCTACTTTGGGGTTGGGATCTCTGACCCCAATTACGACCCGGGGAATATTATGATGTAAGATAAGATCTGAACAGGGAGGGGTTTTGCCGTAGTGGCTACAAGGCTCCAGGCTTACATAAATAGTAGAATCCTTCAGGAGGCTCCTATCCCGAACGGAGTTAATGGCATTGACTTCTGCATGAGGCCCACCAGCGTATTGGTGATAACCTTCGCCAATGATTTTGCCTTTATGCACCAAAACAGCCCCAACGTAGGGATTTGGATAAACATCCCTACGGGCTTTTTGGGCCAATTCTATGCATCTATATAAAAAAGAGTGATCGCTGAGGTTCACAGCCTTTGGATGGTCAAAAAAATGCCGCATCACACCGGTCAACCTCCTACCGTTGCTATCTTTCGATCCTGGCGGAGTTCAGAGGGACCTGGTTGTGCGGCAAGGACAAAATTGATATATATTTAAGAATTTGCCAAATCTTTCTTGAAATAATCTAAAATAGTTTGGGCAGGAAGCGAACTCCCTGCCCCGTAAAATAGGTTGATGCTATCTTCAAATTTGTTATTTGCTGCTACAGCTTTTGTAATCCTCAATCAATTGTTTCAAGGACGCCTCTTTGAGTTGATACTTATTGTTTTGTATGTCGGAGTAAACAGCATTGCAATCCTCGAAGTGCTTGGAGAGTGCCTTGCTGAAATTAATTCTGAATCGTGGGGCGCCAAGATTTACCACGGACTTCTTGTCGCGTCCTGGGAACATCAGGAGGAAGTCTTCGTAACCATTGTCATCATGCTTGAGTAGAACTAGTTTTTTTGAAAACTTCATCACCTCCAGCAACTCAATGGTTGGGATTGGAATTTCTGGTAGAGAGAAACCTGTAGGTATGTATACTTTGCCATCCATTTTGACAACTTTTACTTTCTCAATCTCGGTGTCTATCAACTGTTCCTTACTTTTGAGGTCATAGACCTTTAGTCTCATTAATATCTCACCTTTGGTATAGATTTTCTTGATATAGCCCTCTACGGAGTCAGTTTTTGAGAAAAATACGATACCAGCTTTGCCATATTGACTTTCATTGCTTTTCAATTCGGCAGAGCGAGTCAGCTCCGCTTCCTTCTTGGCCGCTTCCGTGGCATTGAAGGTACTAGCATAGGTCTCTGGAACGTCCAGATTGGCCAATAGACGAGCCTTCATGTCTTCTATGAAAGGCAGGAGGCGCCCAAGGTGGTCTTTCGATCTGAAGTTGAAGGCGGACTGTTCGGCCTGAGCAGCAAACTTTTGTGCAGATTCCATCTCGCCTAGATAGGCGTAGACTCTAGCAAGGCTGTAGGTGATGGCAAAATATTGGGTTCTTTGCTTTTTGATGTTGGGGTCAAATTTTGTCTGAAGGCTTTTCCATTTTCCTAGTATTGGTTGCAATTTGGCCAGGGCTTCCTTCTGAGATACCTTGAGATCACCATTCTCAACCATCGACTTAATGGTTTCGAAGCTCTCCGAAAATTCTCCTACTCCGTATTTTTCTCCTTTTTTGATCGATAGCAGGTCTCCATCCTTTAGGTAAATGTATCCTCCTGTGTATTTGTCCTTGATCTGGTCTCCCGACAGTTGCAGGCCATACCTGATACTTCTTTGAATAGAGTTATACAGAAACTCATTTTTTTCAACCCTGAAGTTGCTACTAAGGGTAGATTTGCTTCTGCTATTTCTGCCATAAACAGAGTATACCAAATCCCCAGGCTTATAGATTGTGCCTTCCTTGACGACCTTTCTTTTCCCATCCAATATTTGGTAGCTCATGGAAAGGCGGTAACTCACGCGGTATTGGTAACGCTTCTCTTTGCGGGCTTGCCCTTTTACCGTTACGGTTACTGTGCGTTCTTCCAGTTTCTGGCCTACATACTGGCCACCTGAGGTAAATACCCTGATCTCCATGTCTCCATTTCTTGGAAGGTATTGATAGGCGGGAAGCTCAAAGTATTTTTCTACGACCTCATCATCCAGGATGCCATATTTATCGGCCATTTCCTGATTGGCAAATGAGAAGGAATAGGTATTGAATCGTGCTTCGATAGGTTGTGATGCAGGGCGAAGGTAAATGAATGATGAGGGAATTACCCTAAAGTTCTGGGCTGATAGCAAACCCAGCGTAAGGATCAATAGTGCGATTGTGTTAATAGTGGTTTTCATTTTCACTTATGACTTAATGTTTCTTATGAATGAAATTGGGTGGTTTCAAATTCATAGGACGGAGGCATCATCAAGGCATAAACAAGAATTGTGATATTTTTTAGAAAAATATCACAATTCCTTGAAAATCAATCAAATAAATATTAAAAAATCTTGTTTATCTTTCAAATTACAACTCATAAAGGAATAATTTCTCAATTTCTGGATTCTCATCTCCTTTGGCTATCAGAAGAAGTTTGTCATGGGCAACAAATTGAATGCTTCGAAAATCATCATTTCTGATTTCCCTAATTAGAAATTGGAATTCGAAATTCCAGATTTGCCAGATATATTCGTTCATATCTGAAACTAAAATGAAATTTTTAAAATCAGGGCTAAAAGAAATCGGATAGTTTTCAAAGGAACTTAAATGGTTTAGGTTGTGATCGAATACAGACTGACCAAAATATATTTGTTCACCATCTTCATTATAAATGATTCTTCTTTGGCGAGAAAAGGGCTGTAAATCATAAACAATTTTATCATAGCTAAAGGAATCTGCTTCTACACCAATCTTCAACAAGCTTCTCCCATCTTTGTTGACTATAATATGAGGCATGCCAGGTAGGGCAAATATTTCGTAGGGGTCTCCTATTCGGCCCCAGCTCTGCTGTGGCCATTCGTTGGCTTCTTGATATGGGAGAACTTGCCTGGTATTGAGATCAATGATTCGATAGAGTCTCTGGTTTTGCTTTAGGTAATTGAACTCTGCCTTATAGTACAGCCTATGGTCATGGCCCACTGCAAAGCGGTGTGGAACCCCCTCTGTGGGTATCACGGTGATTGTTTTCATGGTATTAGGGTTCACTAGTAAGATATGCTCCTTATCTCTCTCTGCTAGATAGAGAATTTCTCCATCAGGACTTAATTTCATATCGAGAAACTCTCTGGAGATAAAATATCTTTGTGGTTTGGAAAAATTATCCAAGTCCACCTTTATCAGGCCATAACCATTGGGGTCGACCCTTGATTTATCCCCCCAACCCACATTCCCAATAACTCCATTCCGAGTCGGGTCAGCAATAAAAGCTCTGATTTTATATTTGACCTCATGGCCTTTTCCTGCTGTGACAGTAATCTTATTTGATACCCATTCTTCTTCTAAACCCGTAAAGCCAACTACCTGATAGAGATAATTCTTATCTAGTATTATTTCTTTATCTGAAAAACTGGTGTCATTAACATTGGTCATTGTTGCGACTATTTCATTGGGGGAGCTAAACCGGTCTGCATCCTTCCGCCTGATTTCATATTTGACAAATTGAGGAGAGTGCATTTTGCCCCAGGTCAAATTGATAGCGCTAAGATTCACTTTGGGTTCATACAACGTAAAGGTGTAGGGAATAAAGGCTGAATCTCTCCTGAATTCGTTTCTATCATTGACAATCCAGACTTGCAATTTGTGAATGCCCCGAACTTTAGGGGTGAAGGTAAAATTATATCTTCCAGTCTTGGTGATTGCCTGCCTATAAAGTTCCCCTTCCAGATTACTCGTCCAAAACATTTCGATCGGAGAATTTTCATTAACTCTTCCTGTTATGTTCGCGATGAGTTCTCCTGACTCTCCTATCGGGATACCAATTTTCAAAATATCAGGATTAGCTTCGGCCTCATCAATTATGACACCTACTTCATCAATGGGAGTAATGGGATTGAAACATCCAGATAGAAAGAGGAAGGATACAAATGAGAATCCTAAGGTAAAGATTTTTGTCATGGCGTGCTGATTGTAGTTAAACTTCAAATATCAACGGTTTGCTATAAAATTATACCTGTTTGGTACAGTTAAAGTTTATAAATGAATAAGGTATTTTGCCGTAAAAAATGAAGTTTAAACAAACAAAATCAGGAAGTTCGAGCCTTCCTGAAGAAAGACCTAACAAATTGTTAATCAATAATTTCCCAGGGATTTAACAGATTCAAAACAGGAAAGCAATTTAGTATTTTCACCTGAAGCTCGTCCAGAAAAATATACAGTGAACAAGAACTGGAAAATGACCATTTTACAAGTAGGATTTTATCATTGGATACAAAATCCATGATCAGGTAATTACCTTTTATTGGGCCAATTCAAGAAAAGTCGTCTATATCTATAAACTCCCATTTCTCCATCCAGGCTGATTGTCCAAAAGTAAAGCTTATAGCTTATGAGATAGAGAAAAACATATCTACATGAATACACCCTTATATGTATGTAAAGCTCTTAACCGTGTTGACCATTTCTTGTACGGATTCCCTGGGTAAATCGGGATAGATACCATGTCCGAGATTCACGACATGCCTTCCTTTGGGATAAGCATTTATCATTTTGAGGGTCGCTTCCTGAACCTGCTCAGGCTTTGAGTAGAGAAGTGCCGGGTCCATATTTCCTTGAAGGGCTTTATCTTTTACTTTCCCTAGAGCAAAATCAATGGGTGTATGCCAATCCAGTCCTACTATGTTACAGTTTAGCTCGTTTAAGTCGTCGAGGGCAAAAAATGCTCCCTTGGCAAAGACGGTTTTGGGTACTTCCTGAATAGCATCACAAATTGCCTTGATATAAGGAAGGGCAATTTGGCTATAGGTATTTTTATCCAAAACTCCAGCCCAGGAATCAAATATTTGTACCAGGTTGACTCCTGCCCTTATCTGACCTTTAAGGTAAGTGATGCTGGCTTCGGTGATTTTTTCCATCAACTTATGTGCAAGAGCAGGCTCTTGGTAGAAGAACTTCTTAGCCTTGGAGAAGGTTTTGGAACCCTGCCCTTCAATCATGTAGCAAAAGATTGTCCATGGAGCACCGGCAAACCCAATCAATGGAACCCTTCCTGCCAGTTCCTTGACTACGCCCTTGATGGCTGTGTAAGTATGTTCAAGATTAGAACCTTCTGCTATTTCATGGAGTTGATCAATGTCTGATCCTTTTTCAATGGTTTTTGGGAAGAATGGTCCCTTCTGTGGGATCATTTCATAACTGAGGCCTATCGCTTCTGGTAAAACCAGGATATCAGAAAAAATAATGGCAGCATCTACACCAATCAGATCTATGGGCTGAAGCGTGACCTCTATTGCAAAATCAGGATTGGCAATCATCTGTCTGAAACTGCCCGCATGTGCCCTGACTTCTCTATACTCGCTTAGAAACCTACCTGCCTGTCTCATCAACCAAATGGGGGGTCTTTCAACTTCCTTTCCTTCAGCCACCCTTAACAACAAATCATTTTTTAACTCCATATCAGCTTTCAACAAACAGTTTTACAAATAGTTCCTCACATCAATAACTTCCATCCCTGCATCTCTGGCTGCAATAATACCAAATTCTGCATCTTCAAACACGACACAATCGCTGGCTTGGAGTCCTAATAAGCTGGCACATTTTAAATAGGTTTCTGGATGCGGCTTGTGGTTTTCAACATCATTGGCGGTGATGACTATGTCAAACCAGTCCATGATGCCAAGGCTTATGAGGGTATTTTCGGCATTGGGTCTGGAAGAGCCTGTCCCTATTGCCATGGGCAATTTACCCCTGTACTCATTTGCAATTTGGAAAATCGGATCGATGGGTCTGACTCCGATCTGCGGTTTCAATTCATGATATGCTTTGTCCTTTGCCTGCTTTACCAATACCGGATCAAGCGTCCAGCCGTAATCCTTATTGAGGAGTTCGGCAACCTTCACTGTGGGCATGCCACTCCGGTTATAGATCATTTGATCTTCTATTACTACTCCAAATGAGGCCGCAGCAAGTTTCCACGCTGCAACATGAACGGGCATGGTATCTGCCAGGGTACCATCAAGGTCAAAAATAAGGCCTTTGATTCCGCCAGGGATTGGGATATTCATAGGCGAATATGGAAATATTCTGCCTTTTATGGGAAAAAAATTTCAATTAAGAAGAGAGATCATCGAGGAAGGAAACCTCCAGCAAATATCACATTGTAAAACAGTCAATGTAACTTACGACCGAAAGGCCAAAATGACCCGTCTAACCCAAGCAGACTGCTTTAGGAGGATGAATGTAAAATGAGAAATTTTATCAGCCCAGGAGCTTGACTGAAACAGGAGAAGGTATCAGGAAATGATAGCCTTATTGAATTTTGAATAGTAATTAAATATGAGATTTAGCTTATCAAGGGCATCATCAAAGTCTTCAAATTTTGGTATAAATGCATTTGCACCATTGTTATAAGTCTCCTGAATAATTTCAGGGTCATCTGTGGAAGAAAGGATGATAATGACAGTATTTGGCTTATTCTCTCTGGCGATTTTACAAAAATCCCCACCTGTTTTTCCAATTCCGAGGTTATAATCAACAAACATCATTTCAATCTCCTCATGCTCATTGAGTTTTTCTTCACCTTCTTCGTAGTTTCTGGCCCAGATAACTTCGATATCAGATATCCAACCCAGGTCCTCAAGGGCATATTCGAAGAGGCTGGCGTGGGATTTTATATCTTCCAAGAGTAATAATTTCATGAAAACAGGGATTGAAATAGAAATAGAAACACTAGGTAAATTGCACTTAACAAATCAGTCTTTCAGTTTTTTCAGGACGTCTTTTTCTTTAGAAATAACTGGTAAAACGTCGTGCATTTCATAAAAAGGAAGTTTCTCAATGACCTCTTTTACATCCCTAAAGGACTCTATTCCTTGATGAGTCCGGGCAAAAACCGCCCCAAAACTGGTTACAGCCTTCAGGGTTTCAAGTGCATAGGCCATTACATCCACCCTACTGTTCAGGTTAGGATAGTTGGGGTCTTGTACATATTTATCAATTTCATGCCACTGTGCGTGAGACAAGCGCATGGAAGAAGACCTCTTGATATAAGATTCTTCTATTACAAAGCCCTCACCTGAAGGTAGGGGAATCCCTTCAACGGTTTGAGTGGGTCCCTTGTAGTTCAATTTTTGGACATGGTGATAAATTTCTTTCACCGATCCAAAAATATCCCACTTCTCTTCTGGTCCTCGTAATTGATATAGATTCATAAAATTTTCTTGAAATTTATTCAACCCATTAGGATAACTAAGGCTATTGTAGAATAAAACAGGCCAAAGACAATCAAATAATATTGAACGAAAATTGGATTCAGTTATTGTAATACAATAAAAATGTTATTGCTTGTGAGATCGAAACATACTGTAAATTAACTGGATAACCTTAACAGATATTTCAAATTAATGGCTATTCATGGAAAACCCAATCAGTCTAAATTGACAGGCGCAAAATAATTCAAAAATAATTCATATCAAAAATCATAATACGCCACAATTCCAATAAGTCTTGATTTGCAAATAAAAATACCAAGCCATCGATCCAATCATATCCAAGCTCACTTTCCATTAAATCTCAAAAATTATGCTACTCTTCCTGCTTATCCTGAATTGGGTTAAATTAAGCCGTTCCAATCTCAAAGTAACAAATCACACGATTCAAAAATACAAAAATAAATCTCAAAAAGTAAACCATTTTTTAATATGCAAATAACTTACCTTGATGAAAGTCCTCGAAATTCAAAAGACGCATATTTTAATATCCAAACAAAATTTGTCCCTTTTCCAATAGTTCATCCTTGAAATGATGTTGCTGGCTAAAGTATCATTGATTTAATGACACAAATTTGTCTAGTCCCATCTTTCTTCCACATAAAATGAGTGCCACATTTTTCCCAACATAATGCTTATAAGTTTTTCTGAGACAGGCCAAAGCCAGTCCTGCAGCCCCCTCCACCATCCAGTAATGTCTCCTGGCAAGGAAAAGAAGGGCATCAGCAATCTCTTCCTCTTGGACGGTTTCCCATTTATCTACAAACTCTCTGCAATAATCGAAGGTAAGGCTCTCCTCCTCTACCCCGCCTGCTGTCCCATCAGAAAGGGTATCAATAAGTGGCATTTCAATGATTTTTCCAGCCTTTATGGACTCATACATTACCGGGGAATTTAAGGGTTGACAACCTACGACCTCAATTTCAGGCTTCAGAGATTTGAGGTAAGAAGCCACTCCCGAAACCAATCCTCCGCCACCCACAGGTACAAAAACAGCATCCAAGTGGGGCAATTGTTCACCCAACTCAAGGCCTAGGGTTGCCTGCCCAGTGATAACCAAGGGGTCGTTGTAGGGTGATATGAATACTTTTTGACTTTGCGAAGCCACTCGGCGAGCTTCCTCTTCAGATTCGACAGAATCCTGACCATGATAGCTGAGCTTTGCCCCGTATAGTTCCATCAAGGCTACCTTAGAAGGATTAACCGTTTTGGGAAGAAATACCTCACAATCAATCTTCAATTTTTGAGCAATATAGGCGACAGCTGCACCATGATTGCCTGTAGAAGCCGTAATGACACCTCTCTGTCTTTGCTCAGCTTTAAGATTCAATAGAAAATTACAGGCTCCACGAAGTTTAAAGGAGCCCGTGGTCTGGACATGTTCCAGTTTGAGCCAAACATCTACACCGATTTCGTTTTTTAGCCAGGGCGAGTACTCAAGCGGGGTTTTTAAAACATAGGGACGAATAAGTTTTTCTGCTTGTCGAACTGTATTCAGGATTTCCATAAAACGTCTTTCTGGCTAAGATAAATCTTTGCCAGATAAAGCGTTGCGAAGTGGGATTTTTTTATCCCTCCTGCAATTCGGTAGGTGCCAATAAACAATGAGGCACTACCTGCTAAAAGCAAAAGGGCAAAAATCTTATTGTTATTAGTTTGAGGAGATTGAGGCTGGATTTCCACCGCTTTCGAAACGCTGTTTGAAACTACTTCATTATTCAAAGGCTGGGTTGGGCCTCCAAGTGCTGTAGAGATTCCGTAAATTAGTAGAAAGGGTAGTAAAAATTTGAAAAGACGATTCATGGTGTTTTTGTAGAAGTAGTTTCAATAGCGTTTCTATTTATTAATTTGCCAACAGAAACTTTTCCCTCCTACAAAGGATGAATATTAGCGTCGTCTTGTTGAATATTCGTGATCGAAAGTGTGAAACTTTATCAGTTCAATCCTTTTACTTATTCCTTCAAAAAAGCCATCGCTGCCTCACATAATTCATCTGTCGCGGTTTCCAAATCTTCATTTACAATCGTCAGATCAAACTTTTCTCTGAAAGTCATCTCATAATTTGCTTTGGAAATTCTTTTTTGAATTTCTTCTGATGTGTCAGAATTGCGTTTTTCTAATCTTTCCTGAAGAACCTCCAAACTTGGGGCTTGTACAAATATGGCAAGGGCATCTTTATGATAAGTTTCCTTGATCTTGGAACCGCCTACGACATCAATGTCAAGCAGTGGAATCTTACCTTCCTGGGAAATTCTTTCTATTTCAGACTTAAGGGTGCCATAATATCTTCCCTCATACACTTCTTCATACTCCAAAAAATCCCCCTCTTCAATTCGCTCCTTGAAGTCTTCTTTTGAAAGAAAGTAGTAATGGACTCCATCCCTTTCATAGTCCCTAGGAGAACGTGTGGTAGCAGAAACTGAGAATACGAAGTTGGGATACTTACGAATCAAGGCATTGGCGAGGGTGGTCTTTCCTGATCCACTGGGGGCAGATAAAATGACAAATTTGTACTTGCTTGACTCCATATGCAAAGGTATAACAATTAAGTTTTTATTGCTACACGGGGGCAACAGAGTTTGGACAATTATTTCTATGCAGAATAAATTATTAGGCATTGTTACAAAATACGAAAATTCGTATTTTCTATTTTATCAAAAATCCCCTAATTGGATTCCGTTACCGATCCGTCTACTAATCGTGAATTCGTTCTCAACGCAGATCTGATTATCGAATAATTAGAGAAATAATGGGAATTCGCCTTGCTATATTTTTTTCCCTTTTCCTTCTGTTCCCCTACTCCATCTATTGCCACATACCGCCAGACCGAACTCCTGGGAACATGGATTTCGAGAAGCTACCTTCAAAAGTACTGAAAGGGACCATGCAGGATGTGAACCGACGTGCTGTTCAATTGCATGAAATATTCCTCGAACTTGAAAGCGCTTACCTTTCTGCTTCACATGTTTCTTCCCCGGAGATTCCATACATAGACATTTCATTCTCTATCTCTAATACACTTCCTGAGAACCTAAAGTTGACACTGTATGAATCCAGAGAACTCATTGAGAAGTTTTTCTTTATAAGAGAAAAGTATTATAAATCTGGATGTTCTGCCGTTTACCTTCAGCAGTTATCACTTTGCCTTGATGACCTGGATGCAACTCATCAAAAAGTATTCTTCGAGCTAGATCGAATTTGGAAAGAATCAGATTTCCCATTGATAGAGGAGGCGGAAATTCTGCAACTCAACGGTAAACTTATCAACAGTGCCTTAGAATTGTCTCAATTATACCGAGGAGGACTCAACCAAAGTTTTGAGAGAAAGAAAAAGAGTTTTAGAGGAGAATATGAGCAATGGAAAAATAAATCCAAAAAGTTGGTAAACTCATTACCTACAGGTAAGAAAGGGGCATTTTCTTCCAGGCTAGAGTTAGCCAATTTACAATGGAAAAAATTCCTTTTGGCACTCAATGATATAGAGCAAATAGAGCTTCCGGCTCAGTTCGAAAGGATAAATCTTCAAAATTATGTGTTCAACCATCTCATTCTTCCCTTATTTACCCAAGAAGAGGAGGGCTTGATCTCTATTCACAATAAAATTTTGGAGGAAGCAGGAAATATATTTCCACCTAAACTGATCAGGCTCCCGTGGCTATATGCACCTGAATCTGAGCCATTAGATTTACCTAACCACTATATTTTTATAATCGATAAGTCCTCTAGTATGGCAAAGGCTTCACGGATGGCAAGCCTTGAATTTCTAAGCCAACAATGGCTTGCAGAAAGCTCGAGCAAATCCATGTTTTCCCTTATTACATGGGGATCGGAGGTAGGAGTAAAGTTAAAACACAGTGGCAATAAAAGTAGCGTCCCTCATCTACTCAAAACCATCAATGCCGAGGGTGATTTGGTAGGGTATGAAGGAATAGAGAAAGCCTTTAAATTTCCAGCACTTCCGGGTTATGATGTGGAAATTATTTTGGTAACAGACGGAGGGCTCGAAATAAACCGTGAACTGGTTCAGAAGGTAGGAGATGCTGCTTATCAAGGCCAACATTTGAACATTGCCTTTATGGGACCCAAAGATAGGAGAGACAAATTGAAATCTTTATCCATTGAGGGACGCGGCAAATTCTTTGATCTTTCTAATGAGAAGGAAAGAGCCTCTTTACACAGCTGGTTTAAAAACTAGTCGCCAAGAAGATTGGACTTTGGCCTTACTAAAAAAGCCATTTGGGAGATTATTCCCCCAAATCCTTCTTAGGAGGAGATTTCGGCTGCGCGTAAAAAATCCTTTCTCTAAGGCTTTGCCAGAAACTTTCATTAAATAAACTCGTCTCCATCGTTGCCTGGATGGTAGTGTACAGGGCGATAGGCCCGAAGACAATGATAGGCAGCCAAGCTCCTAGCCATCCGGCAATGGCGTTTTCTTTTGCCAACCTATATCCGTAGACATAAAGAATGTAAAAGGCCACGAACATGATGATGGAAACGATCGCTGGAATTCCGAAGCCCCCTCGACGAATGATCGCCCCCAGGGAGATCCCCAGGAGCATGAATACGATACAATTGACCGGGAGGGCATGTCTCTGGTTAAACTCGTAGGTATATCTGTTTACATTTCGGCTTTGCTGCTTCCTCCTACGCTCGGCTAACTCAAGCATACTCTTAACCGACCTCGCATTGGCCAAGGCGCGTTTGTAGACGGAAGATGGCTTCAGGTTGGGGAAACATTGCATGATTTCCTCCTTGTCCTCTATATCAGTACTTTCCAGGATAAAAGCTTTCTTTTCTTTGGCTGTATCTCGTGCAATTTTGAAAAAGCCCGTATCAATCTTGGTGTAGCGGCCAATTTGATTGTAATTTTTTACCCTATTTCGGGCTTTGATCCGTTCTAATGAGTCCAGGGCAGTAACCAATTCAGCCTGGCGCATGATGATTTGATGTCGGAATTGTTTTTCATCTGTACGGTCAAACTCAAAGCCTTTACCTGTCAGGTCAATCGCATAAACCAGGGAGTCAAAATAGGTCCGAGCGAAGGGAGAATTGTCCATTTTATTGGCTTCTGGCTTTACTTCCTCATAACGGCTGCCATTGTAGAGGACCATTTTCATGGTGAGGCCTTCCATGAACATATAGGCTGAATCTGCTATCGTAATGTCCGTATTTCCTTTATCCCTTGCATGGTTGTTGCCATTTTTATCATCCAGATGATTGTATATTCTCACCCTGTAAAGGGTCCCCGTTTTGTTATTTTTATCTGAAACGTAAATAGAATAGTCAGGAATCTCATCATAAAACTCTCCTTTTCCCAAGGCCACATCAGCCTTTTTCCGCTGCATGTCGTAAAAGAGGCTGTAAAACTTCAAGTTTGCCCTGGGTACAATTTCATAGGAAAACCAAAGGGCCCAAATGGCAATCAGAACACTCAACAACACTGTCGAACGGCTGATCTTGACAAGGCTTACCCCCGAGGATTTCATTGCGGCCAATTCATTGTTTTCACCTAACCCTCCGTAGGTCATCAGCGCACCTGTCAGGATGCCAATAGGCATGGCCAGAAGGGCTACCTTTCCTGAAGCATAAAAGATCAGCTTTCCTAACATTCCAGGCCCAATTCCTTTCCCCAAAACTTCCCTCAGGTAAGGGTAAACTGTAAAAAGAACCAGGATAAACATGATGATCCCGAAGGCCATTAACCATGGCCCAATGTAGGATCTAAGGATATGTTTATCGATTTTTTTAAGCATAATGCCTTTTTACAGGGTAGACTCTCAGGAGCAAAAAGTTGGTTTACTCATCATTTCTTCTAGCTAGCAGATAAAGAATCGCCATCCGGACAGCAACTCCATTTTCTACCTGATCTAGGATGATGGCCTGGTCAGAGTCTGCGACTTCGGAACTGATTTCAACCCCTCTATTAATCGGTCCTGGGTGCATGATCACCAGTTCCTTATTGAGAGAAGCCAAAAGCCTTTCATTTAGGCCAAACATGTTCGAATATTCTCGCAGGGAGGGAAAATACTTTTTGTCCTGCCTTTCAAGCTGGATTCTCAGCATATTCACAGCATCCGCCCATTTCAGGGTTTCTCTCAAGTTGAAACTTACTTCAATTCCGAGTTGTTCAATGCCTTTGGGAATTAGGGTTGGTGGGCCACAGACTTTTACATTGGCTCCCATTTTATTGAGGGCAAAAATATTGGAAAGGGCTACTCGGCTATGGCTGATATCACCCACAATGGCCACATTGAGTCCCTTTAACTCACCAAATTTCTCTTTGAGTGAATAACAATCCAACAGGGCTTGGGTCGGATGCTCGTGGGTCCCATCTCCTGCATTGATGATCTGGGCATCAATGTGCTTTTGTAGGAATACGGGAGCTCCTGGCAGGGGATGACGCATGACAATCATGTCTACCTTCATCGCCAGGATATTGTTGACCGTATCCAGGAGGGTTTCCCCTTTTTTTACACTACTTGATGAAGCCGAGAAATTTACCACATCTGCCGAAAGCCGTTTCTCTGCCAATTCAAAGGAGAGTCGTGTTCGGGTAGAATTTTCAAAAAATAAATTGGCGATGGTTATATCACGTAAGGAGGGAACCTTCTTGATGGGTCTGTTCAGGACTTCCTTAAAATTATCTGCTGTCTCAAGTATCAATTGGATATCAGAAGCTTGAATATACTTGATTCCCAATAAATGTCTCGTACTTAATACCATAAGTTCATCTTATCAAAAAAGCTCCAGGAATTATTCCTGACTTTTGGAAAGAAGGTAAACCTTGTCTTCTACGACTCCCTCTTCTTCTACCAAGTCAACCATTACCCACTGGGTTTCGATTGTGTCCACATTGCTACCAACATAAGAAGGCTGTATGGGAACTTCCCTTTGATGCTGACGATCTACCAGCACCAGCAACTCTACAGACTCTGGACGGCCATAGGCCAACATGGCATCAAGCGCAGCCCTGACAGTTCTTCCAGAATACAGGACATCATCAACCAGAACTACCTTTTTGTCTTCAATAAGAAAATCAATTTTAGTACGGTTTGGCTGAAGTGGGGCAGATCTTTTCCTGAAATCGTCCCTGAAGAAAGTTGCGTCCAGTTCCCCTAGATGAATAGGAGAGATTTGAAGGCTGTCTTCCAACAAAAATGCGATCCTTTTGGCCACAAATACTCCTTTGGTCTGGATACCAAGGAACACAACGTCCTCGAACTTACCATACCTTTCTATCAACTGCTGAGCAAGCCTGTTCAGGGTGATGTGAAGTTTCCCTGAAGGAAATAAATCTAGTTGGTTTTCTTCCTTCATATCCTTACAAAAATGGGAAGTTTTTCTTTAACAATGAAGATTATCCTTGATGATCTTTTTCTAAAGAAAGAACAAAGGCGGGATTCTCTAATAAGAAACACTTATTTTCAAGCTGAAACCCATCCAGCTTTAAGGCTTTGAAGTGAAGTTATGACTTAATATGGGCGAAACAAAAGCCCACTTTTGTCATATTTTTCACCTTTAATCTTCTTGTATAATCAATACAGACTTAACAGCTAAGTAAAAGGAAAAGTGAATTTTGCAGGGCAATTACCTACAAATCCAATTCTCTGATTAGTCAAATGTCCAATTTCCACCAATTACAAACCTACCTTAGTATCAATGCAGCATCTCTTCCTGGGAAATTGCAATCAATTGAACAGTGTTGGGGAAACATGATTGGGGAAGATCAGGATGTAACTCACTACCTCCGCTCTATCTATTGGGCCAATGACCATTCCCAATGCACCATTCCCAACTACCATGGCCAATGGAAGGAATTTCAATTGGGTAACTTCCCCAAGTTACTCATTCGACCCTTGGTTTTGTTATGGGTTCCTGAAACACGGCGCCATCTCAGCAAGTTCTGGCTGGAGGTTTCGATATTGATCGACAGCCAAAGCCTTGCAGATGATGTAGGAAATTACCTGCCTGGGAGGGCTGAAGTAATCCGGAAAATCACCCAAATTCTTCACCTTTCATTGCCTGAGCATAAAGGTATTTTCTTAACAGACGAACATCAGGATGGACATCCCTGGGAGGGCTTACTTACCTCCAAGCCCAATCTCATGTGGAACATGGATGCCGCATGGCTACTGCCAGAGATGCTCTCTGATTATGAACCATACAAAGACAGCTTTTCTTTACGAAGGGAAAGCTGGGGTTATGAACTGCTCAACCAGGAGCGATGGGCCAATAACCAGAATCTTGGGATGCAACACTGATCACAGGGGCATTTCTTCCTTGAGTTGCTCCACAACCTTATATGCTGCAGGGCATATTTCGGTATTCTTCAGGGTCAAATTCAGGATTTGAACAAACTTTTTCCGATTGGTATGTGGATATTCTCTGCAAGCCTTGGGACGAGCTTCATAGATGCTACAATAGTTGTCTGGCCCCAAAAATGGGCAAGGGGCTACATTGAGTACATAATCATTGTCCTCATCAATGTGCAGGTACTGCTCCACAAAGTCTGAAGGTTTCATACCCAGATGCCTGGCAATCCGGTCAATGTCCTTATCCAGGAACAAGGGACTGGTGGTCTTGCAACAATTGGCGCATTCCAGGCAATCAATCTCCTCGAATACTTCGTCATGAATGTCCGCCACCAGCACATCAAGTTTTTTTGGCTTCTTCTTCCTCAGCTTTTGGAAGTACCGTTGGTTTTCTTTTCGCTTATCTCCTGCCAAAGCAGGTAGGTCTTCAGCTTTGATGTCCATATAATTATTCTACAAGAATCCAGGCCCTATCCAATGATTCAAGGCAAAGTTATCCCATCGCTCCATTATTTCAAACAAATTCAACATTTTCCAAAACTTTCAAAACTATCTGAAAGTTTTGTCGTATTTTAAAGCAAATGAAACAATAAGCATATGAAAAACTTACTCACACCTGTACTGCTCTCCCTGCTTGGATACCTCATGAGTATGATATCATTAATCACTTATATAGATGTAAATCCATGGTGGGCAATTGGCATTTGCCTTCACATTTTTGCCTCATTTTTGGTTTTCAAAATGGATATCCACCTTCTAAAAAAAGTCCTTTACATGTTGGTGCCCGTACCCCTAGGATACTTTGCTGCTATCTTTGCTTATTGGGCTTTCTGGTCTGCCCTTTCTTATTTTGTATAAGCTAGGCCATTGTCATTCTGAACCGCTGAAAGATGAAAACAATACTGGAAAAATTCGGTGAAGCATGGAAATATAGCCTGAGATGATACATCTGGTCTGTGATCAGTCTTCCGTTCAGCTTCATTGCTTACTCCCATGAAAAGATTTTACTTTGGCCATTATGGGAAATGGGAATTGGAATCCACATTTATGGGAGCATCCTCTATTCCAGCTTACAAGCCAATAATTTCAAAAAAATCCTGTATTTGCTATTACCGATTCCCTTGAGATTTACTTTCACAGTTATTATTTTCTTGGGGCTGCTCATGGCTTTTACGGGCTTACAACCTTTATTATTCGGATAAATCAGATAGCTATGAAAAATCAAACACTTCCCTTTCTATTTACCCTGGCAGGTTATGCAGTCTGTGCCTTCCCCATGCTATTTGTAGGAGAAGCTAGAAACTTCATCGAACTGTGGCCTCTGGGATTTTTGTTGCACTTCATAGGATTTGGGATTTTTGCTTCACAAAAACATCCCATCTGGAAAAGCTTGATTTACCTACTTCTCCCCATTCCGCTTGGATTTTTCTTGACCTTGGGAATGATACTGATCTGTAATGGCCTATTTGGTTGGTGGCATTAATCCTTACTTTAGGGGCTATTTACTTCAAATATATCTTCCTACATATCCAGAAAGCATATTTTTACCATAAATTCAATAGAACTAGATTTGGTATAGTAAGCCAAATTTATGTCAATCAAGCATTATACCCGGGAAGAAATTTTAGAAATGCCAAAAGATTTCAGGCGTAACTTCATCAATTGCCTGAGCGGGTATAAGCCAGTTTGCCTCTGTGGCACCATTAACCTGGAGCGACAAACCAACCTTGCCATCATTTCCAATGTCTTGCATGTGGGTGCCCATCCACCCTTGATCGGGATTCTGCTGAGGCCGCATGTAGTAGAAAGGCATACCGTCGAAAACATCGATCAGGTGGGCTACTTCACGTTAAATAATGTCTCTGAGGACTACTATAAGGCAGCACACCAAACCAGCGCCAGGTATCCCAGAGAAGAATCTGAGTTTAAAGCCACAGGATTAAATGAATTTTTCGGAGAAAGAGTACCTGCTCCCTATGTAAAAGAGGCTTCCTTGAAAATGGGTTTCAGAATCAGGGAGAGGGTCAAAATAACTACGAATGCAACGATATTCATGGTAGGGCAATTGGAAGAAGTTTTTCTTCCTGAAGAGGCCATTGGGAAGGATGGATTTCTTTTCCTTGAAAAAATGGGAAGTATCGTAAGTTCAGGTCTGGACAGGTACCACAGGGCAGATCCAATAGCCAGGCTTTCTTACGCCAAAACTGATCGTCCTATCAAGGAAATAGAATAAGAAAGAGGAACCATCGTTTGATGATCCCTCTCCGGAAGTATTTTCCTCTCTCTCTCTCAATTTTTCTTACGAGAATCTGGAAAATTAGTTGCCCTGGTATCGTCCCTGGTAGAAATTACCTTCCTGGATTTCTCCTGATTTTTTGGTCATTTTACCTTGGCCATGTACCCTGCCGGAGTTAAACTGGCCCTCGTAGATGGCTCCATCTGCATAGGCATAAATGCCTGTTCCATGTCGCTTATCCATGTTCCACTGCCCCTCATACTTACTTCCATCGCTGTAGACATAGCTGCCTTTGCCATGCTTTTTGCCATTGAGCCATTCGCCTTCGTAGACATCTCCGTTGGCATGGGTTAATTTTCCAAATCCATTGTACCTACCATTTCGAAACCTTCCTTCATAGCGAGAACCTGCAGGAGTCTCAAGGGTTCCCAGCCCACTCATTTTACCAATTTTCCACTCGCCGGAATAGGCTACTCCCGTTTGGAAGTCCATTTTCCCCTCTCCCTGACGACGGCCATTTACCCAGTTGCCTTCATAGACATCTCCACTTGAGTAAATCATTCTTCCTACACCATTTCTTTTGTTATTGCTGAAGGCTCCCTCGTAATAATCTCCGTTGGAATAGTAGTATTTGGCTTCACCCTGTGACAGTCTTCCGAAAGACCATGTCCCGGTCAATTCAGTTCCAGAGGGGTAAATCAGTTTGCCTTCTCCTTCGGGCTTGTCATTTGCCCACTCTCCGGTGTAGACAGAGCCATCGGTGTAAGTCAAGGAGCCTTGTCCTTCCATTCTGCCTTTTTTGAAATCACCGTCATAGACCTCTCCATTGCTGTAGGTATAGGTACCATGGCCATGCATTTCGTCATTTTTCCATTCACCTTCGTATACATCGCCATTTGCGAGTTTGTAGGTACCTATGCCTTGACGCTTGGCCGAACGCCATTCGCCTTTGTAATAATCTCCATTGGGATAGGAGTAGACACCCTTGCCGGTATCACAGTCTCCTTTGATACACTGAGCATCCAGTTTCGGGTTGAACAATAGGAAAGAAGCTAGGACGATGATCCAGGAATAGTAGAACTTTTTCATTATGAGCAAGACGTAAGGTAGCACAAATGTATGGATCACCTTGATTCTTTAAACTTTATCCAAAGTCTGGATCTTACAAATATCAGAATCAAAAGATAATGTAAAATTCCAGGGGGTTATTGATGATGAAAAACAAATAGGTTCACTGTAAAAAAGCAATAATTGAACCAAAGATGCATGATTTGGATATTTTAAGGAGGAGATATTTAAAAATATTAGCCCATCAACATCCTTAGTTTTTCGGGAAAAAATATGTAAGAGTTTTTTTTCAAATGTTTTAAAATCTCAAGCTGAAATCTATTTAGTTCGAAAACCTACCTATTACGAAAATCCATCTTATCCGGAAACCAGAACAAAACAACAACATTTGAAGCAAGATTGCCTACAATTTTTGTCTTTGATAATCCGTCCAAATAAAAACCAATAGGTAAAAAACCAGTTAAGCTATCATCATGGAACCGAGCATTAAAGAACAATACCTGAATTTCCTCCTCGAACACGGAAAAAGGCCTGCCTCTGTATTCAAGTTTATGAAAAACCTTGGGCAGCAAGAGGCGGATTTCTATAAAGAATACAACTCTTTCGATGCCCTGGAGGCAGTGGTTTTTAAAGGCTACTTTGAAGAGGTCATGACTGATCTGAAGGCAGATGAAACCTATCAGTCGTATCCAAGCAGGCAAAAATTGGCTGCTATTTACTATACCTGGTTTGAGAAACTAAAACTCCAAAGGAGCCTGGTCAGCATCATGGATAATTCTGGAAACAGGGGAATGTGGGGTCCAGCCTATCTTGAAGGGACAGAAGAAAGTTTTAAGAATGAAGTCAATGCTATCCTAATTGATGGAATTGATGCAGGGGACATTGCGGACAGGTGGTTTGTCAACCAGTTGTATCCCGGAATCCTATGGAATCAGGCAAAATTTCTCCTTGGCCTATGGATTTACGACAACAGCAAAGATTTTTCAGCTACCGATGCCAGCATTGAAAAGTTGGTGAGGTTCACATTTGATTTGATTGAACCTAACCTTATTGACTCTGGCTGGGATTTATTAGTTTATACATTTAAAAGAAAATAATCAGCATATAAATGGCAGAAGAGCAGTCCAAAATACCTACCAGCAAAATCGAGCGTACAGGAAAATTTGTACGTACGGGTCTCAAAGTGGGTGGCAATTATGTGAAGCATTTTGCGAAGAAATTGGTTAACAAGGAAGTGAGTCAGGAGGAACTGGACGAGGCCAATGCCAAGGATATTTATAATACCCTGAGTGAACTCAAGGGTTCTGCCCTCAAGGTTGCCCAAATGCTGAGCATGGATCGTGGAATACTTCCCGCGGCCTTCTCCGATCAGTTTGCTCAGGCCCAGCACAAGGCACCTCCCCTATCTGGACCACTGATTGTTAAGACCTTTAAACAATACCTTGCAAAATCTCCACAAGAGATATTCGACGAGTTTGACATGAAGGCAGCACATGCGGCTTCGATTGGTCAGGTGCACAAGGCGAAGAAAGACGGAAAAGATCTGGCCATAAAAATCCAGTATCCAGGCGTGGGAGACAGTGTAATTTCTGACTTGAATCTGGTAAGGCCTGTTGCCAGGCGTATGTTTGGCTGGAAGGATAGAGATATGGAGATCTACTTTGAAGAGGTGAAAGCGAGGTTGGTTGAGGAAACAGATTACAAATTGGAACTCCGTAGATCCATGGAAATTTCTGAAGCTTGTAAAGACCTTCCCAACCTGGTGTTCTCCAATTATTATCCTGAGTATTCTGCAGAACGGATCATCACCATGGATTGGGTAGATGGGCTACATCTGGAAGATTTTTTGGCGACAAATCCCTCTCAGGAGATCAGGAATCAAATTGGACAGGCATTGTGGGATTTTTACAATTTCCAGATCCATAAATTAAGGAAAATGCATGCTGATGCCCATCCTGGAAACTACTTGTTTATCCCCGAAGGCAGTGTAGCAATTTTGGACTTCGGCTGTGTAAAGGAAATCCCGGAAAAATTTTATGACAATTATTTCCAGTTGCTAAAACCTCAAATTCTCAACAATCCAGAGGAACTGGAAAGAAGCCTCTTGGCAGCCCAGATCATCATGGAAGACGATTCTCCGGCTGAGAAGGAGCTCTACACTAATATTGTGCTGGAAGCACTTGAGATGGTCTTGACGCCTTTTCATCAGGAGCGCTTCGACTTCAGCGATGAAAAATACTTCGATCGAATATATGAGTATGGGGAGCGCATGGGGCGTAATCCTGCCATGAGGAATAGCCGTGTGCCCAGGGGCGATGCGGATGGCATGTACCTGAACAGGACTTATTTCGGTTTGTTTTCGATTTTGAATCAATTGGGAGCGGAAGTGGAAACGAGGAAGTATATGCCTGCATATTGAGGTATAAAAGTCAAAAAAAGCTAATGGGGATACTGATAATGGTATCCCTTTTTTAGTTTGAAGGATTCGGCATTGTCCTAAGCTTTGGCGAAATATGTTTATCTTTCGGTCATGCTGAGCATGATTTTCAAACGTCTGGGCCAGGGCATACTTGTCATTTGGGGGATTGTATCCCTCCTATTCCTGATTTTCTTTGCCCTGGGAGATCCTACGGATTACCTCGTCGAAGACAATGCGGATGAAGCTACCAAGCAGGCCATCCGTGCCAAGTATGGACTGGATAAGTCCGTCGGTGCCCAGTACCTGACCTACCTCAATAAGCTATCTCCCATTGGGACACTTGATAGCCTGGATAAGGAAACAGTGACTCACTTAGCTGTATTCCCTACTACTGACCAAGCTGTTTTTGCGATAAAAGTACCCGGTCTGGGCAGAAGTTTTCAATCTAATGCTCCGGTGGCTAGGCTGGTAGGTCAAAAGCTGGAGGGAACGCTTATCCTGGCTGGTGCTGCGATACTATTCGCAGGCTTTCTTGGGATCTTCCTAGGCGTAATTGCAGCCCTCAATCAAGGGAAATTTTGGGATCAATTTATCCTTTCCTTTTCTGTAACAGGCATTTCAGCCCCATCCTTTTTCATGGGGGTATTGATTGCGTGGCTGTTTGCAGTGAAATGGCAAGCATGGACCGGCCTATCGGTAAGTGGTTATCTATATGAGCCTGATATATTCAGCATGGATCGCAGATTGGTTTTACAGAACCTGTTTATGCCTGCCCTTGCACTTGGCATAAGGCCCCTGGCGGTATTCATACAGTTGACACGATCGAGCATGATCGAAGCACTTGGATCGGACTATGTCCGAACAGCAAAAGCAAAAGGGCTATCCTCCACAAAAATTGTGATGAACCATGCCCTGAGAAATGCCCTGAACCCTGTGTTGACTTCCCTCACCAACTGGTTGGCGTCCTTGCTGGCCGGAGCTTTTTTCATAGAATACATCTTCAGCTGGCAGGGCATTGGAAAACTAACCATAGATGCACTAACCCAACAGGATTTCCCTATCATCATGGGGTGTGCATTGTTTATAGGGATCATTTTTGTGATCGTGAATATTGTAACAGATATACTTTATTCAATTCTTGACCCAAGGGTAAAGCTGGCCTAAACCTATTAGACCAGTCATTTTTGAGAATGACTAAAAAGCGGAACAGCCCCACCTGTTCCGCTTTTTAGGTCACATAATCAATATGGATATATCTGATATCAGCCCCACCTGATGAATCAGAGATTCAAAGAATTACTGAATGACCATCTTCTTTCTCGCCAGGCTCTGGCCATCTTTTACCAGGGAATAGATATAAGTTCCTTTTGCAAAGTTTGTGGTGTTTACCTTTAGTTGTGATTGATCTGCTGAAATTTCATAAGCAGCAACAGTTTTTCCATTCAAATCTAAAATGACCAAACTTGCTCCTTCAGTACCTTCAGGCAGGATGTAATCAATCATGGTAAAATTCTCCGCTGGATTTGGGCGGTTTTGTCCCAACTCAAGCCCCTCAAGGGTCTGGACTTTACGTGTTTTGGGTTCTTTGCCCTCCAAAGCTGCCAACCTTTCTTCCAGTTTCTGGATAACGGCCTGCTGCTCTTTGATGGCCTCCGTCAGGACAGGAATAATTGCATCGTATTGCATAACACGGTATTCGGTATCCTCACCATATTCGTCTACGTATCCACGGACAGCATCAGGCATGATTTCTTCAACTTCCTGAGCTATAAAACCGTAGTTCAGACCTTCATTAAGATTTAGTACTGGAAATTCTTCCGTTTTGTAGTTATAGGTTACCCCATTTAATTTCATTACCAGATCAAGTGCCTGTGTAATGGGTTGAACATTTTCTTTCAGTTTTTTGTCAGATGGCTGCCATGTACCTCCTGTAGCCACGCCTGACCCCAGAATGGTAAAAACAGTATTTCCGCCACCCTGACCATAGTAACTCAGGAGTTGACCACAACGACCAGAACCATCCTGGTTGGTGATCCAGAATCTGTCGAGTGCGCCCACATTGGCTCCGTTTTCAAATACCAATGTAGGGATAAACAAGCTGCTGAAGCCGCTATTAGACATGCCAAGGTTTACAGAGTTGATGGCGTCGATCTGAGAACGGAAACCATACAGGTCACATCCATTGGCGGTTCCACCTGGAGCTCCACCAGATTCGCCCAAGGAGGCGAACTTCACATTAAAATTAATCAGTGGGTTGATTCCACCAACAGGAAAGATGCCAAAGTTGTTGGTCTGGGTAAACTGACCAAAAGCCGTACCCAAGCTGAGGCATAGGGTAGCGATGGCCATGAGAATAGATTTCATGACGATATTCTTCATGATTAATGGGTTTTAAAAATGCAATAGAAAATTCGCAAGTTGTGGATGTCCACACTCAATAAGTATTGTTGGCAAGACCATAAGGGGGCTTCGGGCCTGACAGGCTCGTCCAACCGGTTGAAAAAGTATCAGGGGTTAGGGAGGCATTCTTTAGGGTGGGGCACTAAGGATTTTTTACCTCTCTCTTTCTTACTTGTCAAGTTAGAAAAATATTTCAAAAATAATAAAGGTTTACAAAAAAATTCTTTACGATTTTCGGATATAAAATATCATATCTATTTATCTTACACAAAAAATACTTCAATTTTCATATTTAACTCTTCCCTTTCTTTATAATATACAAACAAAAAGACAGCTCTATACCCATGAGCTGCCATTTTTTTTACCTCAAAAAAACGCTTTAAATCCTAGGGGTATAGGCTCATCCGCTTGACATTGTGGAAGGTAATGTTGAATGGGGCTACAGGTGGAGTTATGGTTGCTTCAAATAGCACCTGCTTGGTGGCATAATCCAGTTCTATTACTTTGCCATAGCTTTCACCATTGTTGACGATGGCTCCTGGAGTAAATAGAACTGTATTTTCTTCGGGATGATAAGCCACCGCTGAGACTATCCTGGAATAGCACCCTTGCCCACGTTCTTTGCCATAGGTCCAGACTTGCTGGATGGTCATGTTTTCTTCATCAATTTTATATTCAACTGCTCGACTATAAGTCCCTGGTTGAGTATAGTTCCTGTTATCGCCATTGTCAAAAAGCATCAAATTGCCATTCGGCATGATCACTGGAGAGTGCTGATACCATGCCCACTCAAAATCAGGATGATTGGCATCGCCCTCCAATACAGCTTGATCCAAAATGGGATTGCCATTTGCATCAAGGGGTTGCAACAAGTACTGATTCAGGTCTTCTCCCCTTCCATTGGTTTCCCAGCCTTTATGAGGGGCAAGTATCCATACTAGTTCATTTGACTTATTCAACTTTACGGTGCCTTGGGTACGGCCAGAGACTATGATGGTATTGTCTTCCTCATTGAAAGCCAGGCCATTGGCGTGGAACCAATCAATATCTGTATCGGCCAGATCCGTATCCCAGACCCTCCTGAGGCTATCCAGGGATTCATTGAGGTTCCAGTCTCGTACGGGGTTTCCTGTCTTAGAGGAAATCTCCAGGATATAATCCTCTACCGTAGGGATGAAATCGCTGGAAGCAGTAAGTAAAAGGTTAAAATTAGGCTTTTCAATAACCTGATGGTGAAAATCATAGCCAGTGAGAATCCATGTGTTCATGGCGACTCCCTGCATATTTATTTCATAAATAGAAGAGCTCGTCCTATCTCCCATCAATAAATTCCCATTCACCAGCCTACTCAGTCCATTGTCATAAAAAAGACCCCTGAAGACCGGATCAGGCAGGTAATCCAGGTACCAACGAATATCTCCAAATTGGTCAAACATAAATGTAGTCTGGGGAATGAAGGTTCTCCCCGTGCTGTGTCCAAAATAGTTGACAAGGTTAAAACCAGGTTTTGAGCCAGGTAAAGGTGCCTGATCGATGGTGATTTCAGGAAGATTTTCCGAACGAGCACGGGTAACGATTTCGAATATCCTTTTTTCCAATTCTGCTCCACCTGCTTCCCTTAGGGTTACCTCAATGGTATTGGATGCGCCAGGATATAGCCCCAAAACCGGGATTGAAAAATCATTTGATAAAGAAGGAAAGTCGAAGATTATATCTGATTCTGCTCCCCTTTTACCGACTACCCTGACCTCTACAGCCACTTGCCTTGATGTCCGCAACTCCAACTGCGCCGTCAATGGAGCTACCTTGGTCAGGTTGTACCTCATTTCGATAAATTCAATCAGATCCGTATCAGGGTTACAGGAAGACAGCATTAACATTAAAGCTGTGAAAAGAGAGATTTTAAGGTAGCTTTTCATCATTACGAGCAATCTATTTTTCCAATAACTTAAAAATTTCCTACCATACAAAAATAGTATTCTTTAAAAACAAAAGCTGTTATTTTATTTTTATCATTTGAAGGAAAGACCCAATTTAGAATAGAAGCATATGTTTATGGAGAATAAAACAGGAATTTCTATTTGGTGTGTTGTATTCATCTTTACCCTAATGATAGGGGTGGGCTGTCGTCAGGTACCCAGAAAGAAAATCCCTCCCTTCAAGGTCAGTTCCACCTATTCATTCAAGGCTGATAGCCTTGTTGTGAAGGTTGAAAACGAAATTCTTTGTCCGATATTTTTAAAGGCCAGCAGTGAAGACAGCAGTTTACAAGCCCTTCTAAACCTTCGCTTTCCCATTTTTCTTAAGCCCTTACAAGACTCCACAATTGTCGAACCCGGTTTTGAATCTTTTCAGGAAGAGAAAATATCTTTCCGCTATACCCTAGGAGATCATCGAATAGCTCCAGAGGATACTACCATAAGTATTCCATTTCCCAAAGGCAAGGCGTATAAGGTGATCCAAGGTTACCATGGTTCATACAGTCATTCATCCTCTTTTTCCAGGTATGCCGTAGATTTTGCCATGGCTGTCGGGGATACCATTACTGCTGCTGCAGATGGATATGTGGTTGGAGTAATTGAGGATTATAAGCATGGCGGAAGGGACAGAAAATGGAGGCCATATGCCAATTGGGTTACAGTGTTCCATCCTGACAAGAATATCTTCACACAATATGTACACCTGCAATACAAGGGAAGCCTGGTAGAAGTCGGTGATACGGTAAAAACCAATCAACCCATTGCCATATCTGGTTTAACAGGATTTACGAGCGGGCCACATTTGCATTTTAATGTACTTAAAGCCACAGAAGAAGGATTTGTTTCTATTCCATGTACCTATTATAAAAATATCCCTGGCCAAAGGCTGACCAGGGGTACTTTGGTACGGCGGAAAAAAAATTAATTTCTCCCCTTTAATTCGGTTCTGAGTCCTAGACCTATCGAATAATAGGGGACATAGGATTCAAATATGGAATTTTTATGCCCATTTATCTGGCTGAGCAAAATAATGTCTAATGGCATTTCATCTATAAGAGCCCGGTATCCAATGTCCAGCCTGAGCCCGAAAAGTGGATTGGTCGAAGAAGGGGCGCCATTTCTGGTCTGAACCCACTTGCCATCTTCCAATTGATATTGAATGTCGGTATTCTTGGCATTGGCAAAGCCCAGCTCTCCTCGGAGAGCGTAAAAGATTTTTTTGTTCAGGTACTTCTGTATCCCTAATCCCAACTGAAGGGAAATCCACCTGTCGTGATACAAATTTCTATACAGCCCGGTCTTCAAACTCAGGAAGCGCTGCGCTTTTTCGTTGTCATAAAATAAGCGTTGAACTTCTAAAGAGGTATAAGGCCTGATGTATACAGGATCGACCTGCCCGAGCTGCCCTACATAAAAGGAAAAGGCAATGTCTTGATGTTGCAGGTTGCTTTGAAATGCCCAGGTCGATTTTTTCTCCTTTTTTTGTCCAAATGATGGAAGAACCGCAAATCCAAGGAGCAGGATAAAGATAAGGTTAGTCTTAAGTCTCATATCTCTGTTTATCTTCCATTTTCTGAATAAAAAAGAATGCCCATTTCATCTTCTGAGGTTACTCCATACCGGATTTCACGATCAGTTTCATTGTTGTATTGTACGTAGGTTTTTATGCCCTCTCCTTCCTCGATGACAAGTGGGGGATCGAAGAATTTATAAGGAGGGTGCTGATAATCATTTGATACATATAACAATTCCCCGTCATTTGCCCCGCCTACCTTATAGACAGAAAATACCTCTCCTCTTTTGTGCATATGGGCGAACATTTGTCTGATTTCAGTTCTTCTCCAAAATGTCTCCGAATACTCGATAGAAGTGGATGCATTTTTAGGTAAAAGGAGGACAGACTCGTTGCTGATAGGGTGAATTTCCAGCAGTTCCTTCACGCTATCAACGGGAATGGTGGTCATGTTCAGGAATACTTCTCCAAAAAGGGTTTGATTCGTTACATTGAAGTAGTGAGAATTCATGTCAAGGCTTGCATTTGCAGGTATCCGAATGGCTATCCCAGGAGGCAATTGAAGGGTGAAATTTGGTTCCTGTGCGCCACAGTACATAGCACCAGAGCCCATATTAAGGTTGAAGTTAACCCTTCCATCTGCCAGGTTTTGATCCCTCATTACCCCTATGGCAGGATTCGAAGGATCTCTTTCGTCATGAAAGCCGTATGCGATCAAATGATGAGTTCCAGGCCTACAAAGCACTTCAAATTTGTTGACATATATATCTTGGCGATTTCCCACAGCCATTCTTACGAATATCTCTCTTTCGTAATTGGCAGGCACAGGAAAGGGAGGTACATGAACCTGGTATCCAGTTCCAACTGCCGGGACTTCCAGTCCCTCGAAGGGAGGTACATCCTTTAGGTCGTAATCAAAACCCTTTTGGCAGGAAAGGCTTAAGCCTCCGAGCAAAAACAATAAGATAAATTTTATTTTCATGATGTTTGGTGTAAAGATTTGTGATCAGTTCAAAAGGGTACTATCTGCAACATGGCCATTCAATGGTGCGCCGGCAGCTATCCATTGACGGACAAACATAATTTGATTGTTAGTAAGGCTCAATCCTCCCAAAGGCATGGGTGAACCAAACTTAAACTGAGTCGAATCAAAATCAATCTTTGTATACAGGAAGCTCCTGTCCGGTTCACCAGCTTTGACGTAGGAAAGTCCCGCCTGTAAAGCATTTATATTCAAGACTGAGGAATCAAGCAAAGTGCTGTACACATTTTCCCCCACAAGCAAGGGGCCATTGTTACTTCCATCATGGCAAAGGTTGACTGCACAGGAAGTTTGGAAAATTTTCGTGTACATCAGGCCAAAGCTGGAATCAGGTGGGGTATAACTTGGTTGTGGATTCTCCCCTCCACATGCAAGCATAAAAAGGCTTAGACAAACGATAAAAAGGAAACGAAGTGGTTTTGTGTTCATAGGTTGTACATTGTTGAGTTAATGAGCAAAGCTCGTAGACAAATCTGGATATATAAGTAAACAAAAAACTTATTAATCCCCTTAATAAACCGAAAATAGCCTCCTACCCTAGCCCTTGCTCAAAATATTTTTTTCAAAGAAAAATACTCAAAAATGACGCATACAAAAAAGGCCAAAGGAGATTCCTTTGACCTTTCATTTTTTGCTTTAAATCTATTCTAAATAGGGTTGATCCCGGCGAAAGCTACTCCAGATAGCCTGTGCATGTCATAATCAAATGTGCTCAAGTCTCCTTGGGTAAAATCACCAATATTCTCATGGCCACATGCCCTGGCCAGTACTGCCATCAATTCTTTGCTTGCTTCAAAGAAGTTATACAATTGCTTGGCAGATTTTTCAATGATCAATCGAGACCTAAGGTTTTGCTTTTGGGTGGCGATGCCTACGGGGCAGTTGTCGGTATGGCAAGCCCTCATTCCCAGGCAGCCAATGGCTTGCATGGCAGAATTGGAAATGGCAACCGCATCTGCTCCCAGAGCCAATGCCTTGACGAAGTCTTCAGCCACCCTTAATCCTCCGGTGATGACGAGACTGACGCCTTTGGCGCCGCGCTGATCCAGGTGCTTCCTCGCCCTCGCCAATGCAGGGATGGTTGGGACATTGATATGGTCGCGCAAAATTAAAGGAGCCGCGCCCGTTCCTCCTCCCCTGCCATCCAGGATGATGTAATCTGCACCTGCTTCCAATGCAAAGTCGATGTCTTTCTCAATATGGCTGGCTGCCAGCTTGAAACCTATCGGAATACCCCCGGTTTGCAACCTTATCTCATCAGCCAAACGGCGAAAATCCTCTACACTTTTCAGATCGCGGAAAGTTGCCGGGCTGATCGCAGCCTGGCCTTCCTTGAGGCCCCGAACCTCTGCGATTTCCTTGTTTACCTTGTGGCCTGGAAGGTGACCACCAGTTCCTGTTTTGGCCCCTTGTCCAGCCTTGAAATGAAAAGCCTGGCTTTTTTTCACTTTATCCATTGAAAATCCGAAACCTCCAGAGGCCAATTCATAAAAATACCTTGAATTTTCCGCATTCTCTTCGGGCAACATTCCTCCTTCACCTGAACAAATACCTGTTCCAGCCATTTCTGCGCCTTTCGACAAGGCGATCTTTGCCTCTCTGGAAAGGGCGCCGTAAGACATGTCTGATACAAAAATAGGCAATTCCAGTTCTAGGGGTTTCTTGGCATTGGGCCCAATAACGGTTTTCATATTGACCTCATCCTCATCAAAGAGAGGCTTTTTGTGCAGCTGAGCTGGAAGCACCTGGATGCTCTCCCATTTGGGGAGGGTATTCCTATCCACCCCCATGGCCTCGGTTTGGCCATGATGTCCCCATTTGGAAAGGCCATTTTGTGCCAGATGCTTGATATAATTGGTATAAGGCTCCGTATCCTCTGGATGAGTATCGGCATATAGCCCCAGGTACTCATCTGTATCGAATCGGGGAGGGATTTCTTTTTCTTCAAATTCTCTGATCTCTTCTTCGTCCACCCAGACTTTCCCTTCTTCCACGACTGCGTTAAATTTGTTCAGCCTTTCATCAGGGGCGTACTCACTTACCCCTGTATCATAGCGATAGTCCCAATTGTGAAGGCCACAAATTAGGTTGTGCCCATCAATGAAACCATCTGCCAATAGGGCGCCACGGTGAAGGCAGCGACCATAAAGCACAGAGACCTCATCTCCATATCGAATTACAACAAGATCGGTTCTCAGGACCCGGGCGTAGCTTGGCTGTTTATCCTCCAAAGTATCCCAATCCAAAATAGGTGTGGCTTTTACAAGATCGGATTTATGCATGTTTAGTGTATTTCAGTAACATTTAAAGTTGGTAAGGTAGTCAAAGCTGATTTATCGGATTGATGACATACAAGCGAAATAAATGTATGCATTGACATAATTTAATACATCTGATCACATCAAAAAAATCGGATTCCTATGGAATAGAAACCCGATTAAATTTCAAGAGACTTTCACCTTAGATGATGCCTTAGCAACTAATTAGAAAGCAACCTATACGAGAATTATAATCCTGAATCAAAGGTAAACTTCCCAGGACCTACAAAAATTTTATCCATAAGTCCTTCGCCATCAAATACTGCTCCTGGATTGAGGGTAGATGTAAGCAGGTAGCCTCCACGCCCATTGGCAAAGGCCGAAATCTGGAAGGGGGTGCTAGTCAAGGATTGGACAGCAAGGCTCATTTCAGGTCTCCCTTGGGGAAGTTGATCTGCAAATTCAATTCCTTTGGTCAAGGATAGAATTCTGAGGAATGTATTTACCTCCGAACTATTTGTAGCCGAAGAATCGCTATACATCCAAAGATTTTGGGGTGTTTTGATCAACTGGAATGAAGAATCTCCCGAATAATTGAAGCTGAGCATGTTCCAGCTCTCCCATTCCCCATTAATCAAGGACTTATTACGCCAATCATTTGGCCGCTTTCCAAAACTTGAGCCCAGATTGGTTGCAACCATGTAAGTCTCCTTCTCACCTTCTTTTCTCACATAGGACATGAGTCCAGAAGGCCGATAAAAGCTTTTTCCAGCATAGATATCAGCAAGTTTTTTTTCTCCCTGAAAAATTTTCAGGTTTAGGCCTGATTCGTCCACTTCAAAATTTGCCCATTGATCTTCACTCTTTGCTGCCAAACCTCTTGCAGAAACTTTCTTGATTCCCCCCAATATGCTTAGGAAGGGGGTCTTTTCAATCGGAACGAAATTTCCTTCACTTACTTCAACTTTCCATTCACCACCTTCCTTCTGAAGACTATAGGGTTGCTCTCCGCTAGCTGTGATTTCAATCCTGCTTACATTGGCAGTATCCAACAGGATAAGGTTCTCATCAAAACTTCTTTGGCTACTACCTCCAAATAACAAGGAAATAAGATAAAGAACCACCAGGCTTCCCAGGCTTATGGCTAAATGTCTATTTGAAAATCTCTTGAACATAGCTTAAGATTTTTTCTGGCTTTCATTGATGGTATAATCCTGAACTTCCCATTGCTTGCGTTGATTTCGGGATCTTTGCCTTCTGAAAAGGCCAAATCCTATGACAATAAGAATAGGAAGAAGAAAATTTATCCATTTAAAAATATTCCTACTCGTTGCTTCCTCTTCCCCAATGAATTTTTCAATTGGCCTCGACTCAATCTCCTTGGTACGCACCTCCACCAAAGCTGTATTATCCTCCAACCAATCAATGGAATTCACAAAGAGGTTTACATTATCAGGAATAGTCGGTTGCTGACGGTCTCCTTGCGCAAAATCCCCATCTGAGAAAACCACCATTCGACTTTCTGTTTCCCCTACAAGTTTGCCTTCCATAGCAACGCCAATAGTTTGGCTTCCCAATGGAAAGTCTCCCTGTGTCCATTCTCTTTCGGGATTGAAAGTTTGTGGTGGGCTCAATGTCCCGGATCGCATGGAGGATCCCACAAGGGGTGAGATGTTAATTTCCTTCTCAGGATTAGCAAGAATACTTATAGGGCTGGGGAACTGAAAATATACTTCTTCAAGGCCTTCAGTAATTGGATGTTCGTAGAAATTACGAACTCGTGGAATGAAGCAGAAAGGTACATTTGCAGGGCCATACAAAGGTTGTTGCCCATAATAACCTATGACAGTTTGAATAGTGATGTCGATGGATTGCTGATCGATCAGGAAAGTTTGCTCCACCATGATTCCTTTATCGTTCAGCCATTCTTCAAGCCCTGTTTTTCCGGAATCCCAGGCCCTTCTTTCGCTCAATGTACCATCTACAGCGTCCAAGCCTATGAATAATCTGCCACCACTTTCAAGGAAGGCATCCAGTTTATCCAGTTCATCCTGGGAAAAAGCTGTCTTGGCTCCTAGACTCACCAGGGTGCGGTATTTATTAAAAGCATTAGGATCACTAGAAAACCTCACAGTATCTACATTATGCTGAATCAAAAGAGGTTGCAATGCTTGCTGCAATCGACTAAGCCCAGTCTCCCCATGGCCGGTAAGTATCCCAATGGTATTCTTTTGGGTGGTGTCAAGCCTAAGGATGTTAGAAGTAAGTATATACTCAAAATTAAGGGGCTCACCGCGTTGATCTACTAACGCTGGTATCGGAGCCTGACGGGTTCCCATTTTAATTACTGCCCCAAAAAAGCTCTCTTGTTCTTCAAATTTATCCTTTTCCCTGCTTCGAATGGATTGAGGAAATACCTGGGACTGAATGGCTTGTTGTTTGATTTCATCGTCATCCTTAGGGTCAATAAATTCATAAACGACATTTTTATTTGAGGCAGACTGGTACTCTACCAATAAATCCTTAAAGTCATTGGCTACCCTTTTCAGTTGGGGGGGGAGGTTACCGGATACATAAGCCGTTACTGTAACCGGTTGACTAAGGTTCTTGGCAATCTCCTTGGTATTTTTGGTAAGTGTATACCTTTTGTCTGCGGTGAAATCCAACCTGAAATAATTGCGGTTCACCAGAAGGTTGAGCATTACCAGTACAGCCACAAAAAGGAGGATTCTGACCAATACAGTATTTTGAGTGAGTCTCATTTTCTTTTTCTTAAATAGCTTTTAGGCGTCTGCAATATTTCTTTTGGCCAACTGAACCTCAGCCATATACAAACCAAAAACAGTTATGGAAAGGAAGAATACCAGGTCTCTGGCATCGAAGACCCCCCTAGTCATGGAGTCAATATGTGTTTTGGTAGAAAGGAAATAGAAAAACTCTTTCCAAACCCCTTTACCAATGTTACTCACCAACTCAAATATCCAATGAAAAAAGATCCCGATGACAAGCGCTGTCAAAAAGGCAACGATTTGATTGTCGGTAAAACTGGAAGTAAATATTCCAATGCTGATGTACATGGCGCTCATTAGGATCAGGCCTACATAACCAGCGATAATCGCTCCATGATCTACTGGTCCCAAATAAGCGATAGAAAGGTACCAGGGTAGGCTAAAAGCCAGTGCAACGAGGATCAGTATCATGGCCCCAAGAAATTTCCCAAATACCACTTGCCAGTCGGTTACAGCTCTGGTAAGTAGAACTTCCAGTGTTCCAGTACGCTTTTCCTCCGCTAGCATCCTCATGGTCAAGGCTGGAATAAACAGAAACAGTACCCAATAGGAAATTCCGAAGAAGGGTTCCATGGAGGCTATGTTTGTAAAAAAGACATCCGTAAAGGAGATCCAGGTAAAAATGCCTGTGATTCCCACAAAAACCACCAGGAGGATGTAGGCCACCAGCGAATCCAGGTAAGTGGAGAATTCTCTTTTTGCTATGCTCCAGATTTTTCTCATGCTATATATTCTTGAGAATTAATTTAATGTCAGGTCTCTAAAAATATCTTCAAGGCTTTGAATTTCAGGGGTCATTTCCAGGAGGAGGTGCCCCTTTTCTACACAGTAGTTAAAAATTCTTTCCCTAAAAGGGAGGTCTTCCTCCGCGGTAATGATCGCCTTTTCAGGCTCATTGGGTAGGTACTCCACCCCAATTACCCCTTCCAGACTTCGAAGTTCTGAGGCAATGTTCCCTTCTCCTTTGATCATTACTTTAAATGTATACTTAGCCCTCGAACGATTCTTGAGGGATTGGGCAGTGCCATCTGCAACAATTTTCCCATCCTTGATGATCAGGATTCTATCACAGGTAGCTTCGACTTCCGGCAGGATGTGGGTACTCAACAGTACTGTTTTTTCCTTCCCAATTTTTCGGATCAAATTCCTAATTTCAACTATCTGGTTGGGATCAAGTCCAGTCGTAGGTTCATCCAGAACCAAAATGTCCGGATCATGGATCAAAGCCTGCGCGAGACCGACCCTTTGGCGGTAGCCCTTGGACAATTCCTGGATCTTTTTGTGTTTCTCTCTGTTTAATCCACAACTGTCCACTACCAAGCGAACCCTGGAGGGGATGTCTGTTTTCTTAACCCCCTGAATATCTGCTACAAAGGAGAGGTACTCAAGAACAGGCATTTCCAGGTATAACGGATTATTTTCAGGAAGATAACCGATCAAGGGTTTGATCGTTTCGGCATCCTCATTTACATCATAATCACCTACCTTTACTGTCCCTGAACTGGGAGACATGTAGGCAGTGATCATTTTCATCGTCGTAGTCTTACCTGCTCCATTTGGTCCAAGAAAGCCTACAATCTCGCCCGTCTTCACCTCAAAAGAGATGTTGTCGACAGCTTTCTGAGTACCATAATTCTTTGACAACGATTTTACAGAGATATCCATAATTCAGGACAAATTTGTTGTATTGCCCAAAATTAAATTTGACATGATATGGGGTCAAGAGATGATTTGTTAAAGGCATGTTAAACTCTCCCCTCCAAGTGTATGGAAGTTTCAAAATAAGTCCATTATTCCAGGATAATAAAGAAAGTGGAGCCCTTACCTGGAGTAGATTTCAGTTTTATTTCCCCTCCCATTTGCTCAACGATTTTTTTACAGATGGCCAATCCCAGTCCTGATGAGTTGATCTTGCTTTTGTTATCCAGGGTTTTAAATGCCTTAAATATGTATTCGTGGTATTGTGGGTCAATTCCAATGCCATTATCCTTTATCAAAAACTTGGCAGTTCCATCTTCCCTTTGGTAGGAAATATGAATAATTGGATGCTCGGCTTTGTTGTACTTGATGGCGTTATGGATCATGTTTTGAAGCACCAAAACCAAGCCATAGGGAGAAGTGAAAATGTCCTTTTCGTAGGTTTCATTCTGAAAAGAAATCTCAGCTCCTGATTCTCTGATAAGAACTTCCAGGTTATTGGTAGCACTTTCATAGATCGATATTACAGGCACATATTTCTTTTCCAGCTTGGAAGATTGTTTCCCCTCAATTTCCGATATCGCCTTTAATGACTCTACAATCGTTCCCAATGTATCAAGTCCCTTAAATACATATCCAAAATATTCGTCATACTTTGGTTCCAAGTCTTCCTTAGAGAGTTCAGTTTGGGCGGATTGAATCTGGCTGGAAATATCTTGAATAGGACTTATCAAGTTTGTTGAGCATGTGTGCGCAAAAAGAAATAGTTCTTCATTTTTTCTCTCCAATTCATCGTTCAACTCTTTTAATTTCCTGGAGTTGACATATTGAATTAAGGCAACTGTGATACTTATCAGGATGAGTCCCAACACCACAAAAATTCCAAATGTCCTCTGTCCTACGGCCAGTTTTTGCTCATGGATTGAGTTATTGATCTCAAGTTCCTTCTCATACTTTTCTTTGAGCAACCTGTTGAACAGGGTATAGATGGTATTTTCATCTTCCTCCTTCAGGTGGGTTGCCACATTTTCTTCCAACAACCCATAACTCTTTTTGAATTCACCTTGATAAATGAATGCTAGGGAAACATCATAGTTTTGCTCTCGATCAAAATCAGTTTGGAGCGCTAAGCCCTTGTTGAAAAGCTCAAAGGCTTTTGAGGTATCCCCCAGTTGCATCCATATTACACCTTTTGAGTGATAAGCCTTCCCCAATTCACGGCGCTCATTCTCCTTAATGCTATGCTCAATAGACTTCTCGATATAATAAAGGGCTGAGTCTGTTTTACCTGATTTCAAAAATAAATCACTAAGGGAGCTGTAGGCAAAACCCAAGGCCCTGTAATAAGCGATTGAATGGGCATATTCGATCGCTTTGAGGCCATAAAATTTTGCATCCTCATAATTTTCTTGAAGAGAGGCTACATTCAGGAGAAGGTAGTAGGCGAATAACTTTCTTCGGGAAAGCTTATTTTCGGTAACCAATTGAAGGTTTTCTACTCCGATTTTTTTTGCTTCCTCAAATTGATTAATCCGAATATAAAAGGTTGCCAGGTTATGGTTAATGACGAAGTTATCATCGGCACTTGCATTCTTCATGGCCTCCCTGGCACTTAGGAGGGTCTCCAATTCACCTTTCAAATCCCCCTGATTGATGTAATAGAAGGACATGTTGTTGTAATAGGCGAATTTTTGATGGTCGGTACCATTCGCAATTATCTTAGCTTTGAGGGGGTCAAGCAACTCCATGATGGCTTTGTATTGCCCGGTTCTGTAGAGTAAAACCGACTTTTCAAGCACCACAGCAATCAGTTGTGAATCTCCAACGGCCAGATTTATGGCTTGATCGAATAAGGAATCAGCCAGCTCAAAATTCAACCTTTGGGTTTGGACGGTAGCCAAAACCTCAAAGCATGCACTACGAAGACGATTATTGGCCTTTTTCGAAGAAAAAAGAATATACTGAGCATACTTTTCAGTTGAATCCAACTCCTGTAAAGAAAGGTAATGGGAGGCGATGTCCATGCTCAGGTTTTCCTTTTTGGCAATGGACACATCGGAGTAAAATATTTTTTTCAAGCTATCAGCCTTTAGCCGAACTGTCCCTTGGGCACAAACTGTGTTTGCGCTCCAAAGAAGCAAGATGGCAAAAGAGAGCCTAAGCCAGAATTTCATAATTATTTACCCTTCTAAAAAGTCTACTTATAAATTTAATTGTTGTTAAAATCAATCAAAATACCAATTCAAACCTGGTCCCTTTGCCGGGCTTAGATTGAACCTTGATTTGTCCTCCAAGGACATCCATGATCTTTTTGCAAATTGCAAGCCCCAATCCTGACGAATTGCTCTGGCTCTTATTTGACATGGTTTTAAATGGCCTAAAAATATAATCGAGGTACTTTTCTTCTATCCCAACTCCATTATCCTCCACAGAAACTATCGGCCTACCTCTTTCCCAGGACAATCCGAGTATCACTTCAGGCGTGTCCGAATCATTGTATTTAATGCCATTATGAACAAGGTTTTCAAGGATAAGGACCAATCCATTCCTTGAAACTACAAATCGTTCATCCGGCTCACTTCCCTCTGCCAAACTCAGCTTACCCCCATTGTCCGCAAGGAACTCATCTATATTGGATTTAACTTCCTCCATGATTTCTCCCAGGCTTACATGTTCTTCTTCAAAAGTTCCCTCTTGTTTACCCTCAATCTCAGTGTAGGCTTTCAATGAGCTGATAATAGTAGTAAGGGTGTCGATACCTGAATGGATGTGATGAAAATACTCATCATATGGCCTCGACAACTCCTCTTTGGCAAGTTTATACTCAATCAAGCCAGTGAAGGTAGAAACATTCCTAATAGGTTCTTTGAGGTCATGAGAACAGATATAGGTAAACTGGTAAAGTTCCTCATTTTTTTGAACCAGCTTGATATTCAAATCTTTTAACCTCCTTCTGTGTTGAATTTGGATGAAAATGATGTAGGAAGAAATAAAGAGCAAAAGAAAAATAGCCAACAGTCCAAAATTCAACTTTTGGGCACGAGCTTTCTGGTCGCTCAGCAATTGCTGCAGTTTTTGATCTTCTTCATACTTACTCTTGAGCAATTTTCCTGTTACCTGATAAATGGTATTTCGGTCTTCGTTTTCCTTGATCTGATCCCAGGTTTTCTTAAGGATGTTACTTGCTTCCTCATACTTACCTTCAGAAGCATAAATCCGTGCCAGATTCAAATCAAGTTCAGGTAGAACCCCATATTCAAAATCGGATGCAAGCTCCAGGTATGGTTTGGCGGCAGCAGTATCTCCCTGAACCAATAGTATCTTTGCTTTTGTCCAGTAGTTGTCTGACAAGAGATCTTCTTCCTGTTGTTTTTTCGACATTGCAATGCCCTTGTCTACATAATAAATGGCAGAATCTAATTGGCCTTCCTTGATAAAAATATCTGCCAAAGTCTTATAGACAAAGCCGAATGACTGGGAGTATCCTGTCTCATTGTAAAGTTTGATAGCCTTCCAGCAGGCCTCTTTTGCCGAGTCATTTTTCTCTAAATCGTTGTACTGATTGGCAATTCCATAATAGGAATACATGATGTCTTGGGTAGAGTTTGCCTTTTCAGCCATTTTCAAGTTCTCCTTGTACAGCTTTAATGCAGCTTCATATGCCTGGATTTTAGAGTAAATATTGGTGAGGTTATGGTTGATGGCAAGGGTAGTCAACTCCATTTCAGGAGTTAAGGCCTCCTTTGCTTTTTGTAATTCGTCCAGCCTTGAGAGGATGTCATTTTCCCCCTGGTAGTAGAAACTCATTTGGTTGTGATACTCAACATGGAAACTGGGAATGGCCAAATTGAATACATCTTCCTCTATCTCTTCCAGGAGAGGTTTAAGTGTGTCCCATTGGGCCCGCTTGGTAAAGGTCTGCGCCCTGGCGAATGTGAGAAGCACCCTTAATGAATCATTCAGTTCAACCGTTTCCAATAACAAAGCATACATGGAATCAGCTTTGCCAAATTCAAACGAATCGAAGTAAAATTTACCTAGATAGGCCTTGGTTTTATATTGCAAGAGGGGATCCTCTATGGGACCGATAAATTTATTCGCATGAATAAAGTACTTCTTTGCGGAATCTTTATCTCCTAGTTTATTAAACTTTCTCCCGAGTTCAATGCATTGAGTAACTCTCTCATGATCAGTATCTGCCCCCACAAGCAAAGACCGTAAGCTATCTATGTTTTGTCCAAGACATAAATGTACAGCAAAGAAAAACAAACATATACTTATGGGGCTTTTCATATATTGTTTTGTCATCAATTGTTCAACATAATTGAAAATACACTTCCCTTCCCTTCTACAGACTTTACCCGGATCAGTCCATCAAGTTGACTGACAATTTTTTGGCAAATGGCAAGACCTAAGCCCGAAGAGTTGGTTTCACCTTTATTGCCCATCGTTTTGAAGGGCTTGAAAATGTACTCAAAGTACTCCTCCTTTATTCCAATGCCGTTATCTATAACATTCAAAGTCGCGTATTCCTGATTTTTCTCAAAAGTAACTTCTACCCTCGCTTGTTCACTTTGGTTATACTTGATGGCGTTGTGAATCAGATTTTGTAAGACCAGTGATAAATCATCTCTGGAAGTATAAATTTCTTCTCCTCCTGAAAGGTCTTTGAAACTGACTATAGCCATTTTCTCGCGCACAAATACTTCAAGGTTTCCAATTGCCTTTTCATATACCTTAATTGGGGCAAGCCATTCCTTTTCAATTCCTGTTATACTTTTTCCCTCGATTTCAGAGAGAGATTTTAGGGAGCTTACAATCGTACTCAAGGTATTTACCCCATTGAATATATAGTTAAAATATTCACTGTATGATTGCTTTAAGTTCTCTTTTTCTAGCCTATTCTGCACCAATCCAGCAAAAGTAGAAACATTACGGATGGGTTCTTTGAGGTCATGGGAGCAAATGTAGGTAAACTGAAAAAGTTCTTCGTTTTTCCGGATAAGCCTGTCATTGACCTCTTGCAGTTTTTTGCTATTTCGATTCTGTATGATAATGATACATGAGATAATCAATACCAAGATAATAAGCCCAATCCTTCCATATTTAATTCTTTGGCTCTGAAGGGCCTGCTCACTCAGGGATTTCTGAAACTGTTTTTCCTGTTCAAAACTATTCATCAATAAGCTATTCGCCATTCTATAAATGGTATTTTTCTCCTCATTCCTGATATATTCATCAATATTTTCTTCCAGTAGAAAGTACGAATTAGGGTAGTCCTGTTTTTTAGTATAAATCTTTGCCAAAGCATTTTTCTCTTCTGAAGAAGGAATTGGTTTGAGTTTCATGATCTCCTGAGCGTATGGCATGGCCCCCAGGGTGTCTCCCTTTTCCAGGAAAATATTGACCAGTAAAAAATAATTATCTGCCAGTATGTCGTTTTCGAACTGAGCTTTGCTGATTTCTATTCCTTTGTGAGCATAGAAAACAGCAGAATCTATATTTCCGGTTTGGAGATGCGCATTTCCTATTTGATAATAGTTATAGCCAAAACCCACAGAAATACCTGTTTTATTCCGGTGCTGAATAGCCTGGTACACGTAATTTTTTACCCTGTCAAAATTCCCTAGTTCCGACTCGAAGCTTGCAAGGGCAAAATACGAATAGGCAATGTCATGATCATCCCCAAACGCTTGAGACAAAATCAGGTTTTCTTCTGCTGCCTTTAGCCCTTCATCATAAGCCCTTAATGTCTCGTACTTGTTGCCGAGGTTGTGATTAATCACAATCAAGGCCTTTTTCATATCCTTTGAGGAATACTTTTTGGCATTAAGAAGAGAATTGAGTGAATTAAGATCATCACCCATCGCTTCATAATAATGATGAAGGCTGTTGTAATAGGCAACCCACAACTCTGGCTCATCAAGTTTAGGTAAAATTGGGGCAACCTTTTCCAGAATTTCATTGATTGTTTGAGAGCGCCCTCCTCTGTACCGAACCGAAGCCCAGTTGAAGGCGATCCATGTTTTAAGAGAATCATCCTCCGAAAGGACAAACGCCTCTTCAAAAAGTGAATCTGCCAAAGGGAAATTCCTCCTTGCCCCATTTATGTAAGCAAGTCCCTCCAAAGAAAGGACTTTCGCACTGCTGGACACTTTGGCATCATCCACTCGAAAGGCCATGAAAAAGTAAGTCTCTGCCGAATCGAAATCACCATTGCCTAGAAAATCCCAAGCAAGCATCCGGCTATATTTGAGCTTCTGATTCAGCTCTTCGGTATGAGAAAAAAGGGTCCTCAAACTATCCCTGTACTGCCCAAAGGCAATAGCTGTCCCTCCCAAAAGGAACAAAGCAAGGCATACCAGGGATTTAAGGTTGAAATTCATTTATGAAAAAGTCCCTATATCAAAATAAGGATGTTTGAGGAATCTATCTATTGAAGAAATATATTAATTTTTCCCGAAAATATTTAGGGTTTCGTTTTTTTTTATTTCCAGATTTACGCTTTCAAGGTACTAAAAACACACATCCTAAGATCATAATGAACGGGAAAGTACTGTCCCACGATGTGCATATAAATTGATCATAATGAACAACAAAATGGTAAAGGAGAGCATGGCAGAACCACCATAACTGAAGTAAGGAAGAGGAATTCCAATAACCGGGACAAACCCTATTGTCATACCCACATTGACAAGGACATGAAAAAAGAAAATGGACATACAGGAATATCCGTAGATTTGGGTAAAACCCATTTTACCACTTTCTGCCATAAAATGTAATCGCGCCAGGAAAAGGAAAAATAATATCAGGATAAAGGTCGTCCCCACCCATCCCATTTCTTCACCAATGGTGCAATAAATAAAATCTGTTTCCTGCTTGGGGACAAAACGGTATCGGGTATAGTTGCCTTCCAGATATCCTTTCCCATAAATATAGCCCGATCCAATCGCAATCTTGGATTGAATCACGTTGTAGCCTGCACCATAGGGGTCTTTCTTGGGGTTAAACAGAACTTCAATCCTGACTTGTTGGTGAGGAGGCAGTTGCTCAAACAAAAGTTCTGAGCCGAAAGCCAAGCCACCAAAATATACCAAAAAGCCAAGTGAGATCAGGGTATTTCTGGTAAAGTATTTGCGGCTTGACATAAAGGTGCTTATCCCCCAAGCTATCAACACAATTACAAAAATAGAAAGTACCATCACCACTATCGGAGAAAGTTTTAATCCAAAGATATTAAAGGAGTCTCCAAGGGTAATCACATAAAGTGTGACCAAAGTCATTACTGCTGAAGCCAACCCAAGCAAGGGCAATACAGGGGACATTCCTTTGCGGAAAAAAACAAACACAAAACTCCCAAAAACAAGGGCTGAACCTGTGTCATTCTGAAGAATTACGATGATGGCAGGCAACAAAACGAAGCCCAGCGCTATCCCAACCTGGCTAAGGTTAGACATTGAGAAGCCTTGTCTCGACATGAAGCGCGCCAAGGCAAGTGCAGTAGCAATCTTGGCAAACTCCGCAGGCTGAAGCCTTTGGCCGCCTATTTCCAGCCAAGCCTTTGCTCCATTTATTTCCTTACCGGCAAAGATGGTAAATATTAACAGCAGAATCGAAGCCCCATAAAAGACATAAGCCAGGGTACTGAAAATGCGATAGTCAATGGCCAAAATTACAATGCCGACAACCAGAGAGATTCCAATCCATACCAACTGCTTGCCATGTGCTTTATCAAAGTCGAAGATATCTGCTTCCCCACCACTTGAGCTTACAGCATAAACTGTAAGCCAACCCAGGACCACCAACAGGAAGTAGAGACCCAGTGTAATGGTATCTAGATTTAATGATCTTTGGAAACTTCTTTCATTCATAATGGCTAGATCAGAAGCTGGCTTTTTTTATTCTTTCTTTTTCCCAAACTTTCTCTTTTATCTCTCCCCTCATGTACTGCTCAATCATGATGGAAGCGGTGGGTGCTGCCCAGCTACCTCCACCACCTGCATTTTCAATGACCACAGCTATGGCAATTCGGGGTTGGTCTACAGGTGCAAATCCAACAAAGACAGCATGGTCTTCACCATGGGGGTTTTCAACTGTACCCGTTTTTCCAGCAATGGAAATATCCGAAATAAAGGCCCTTGAGGCAGTTCCTC
>JALEFZ010000021.1 GCA_022760475.1 Bacteroidia bacterium
AGTAGATAGCTACTGCCCCCATTTACGATCAAGCTAACTACCAAAGGATATATAAAATTATCATGATGATCGCGAAAAGTACCGCACTATGGTATCTGTAATCCTTATACCAAGGTAGGCCTTCATTTTCCATTTGAATCAACTCTTTGCGATAGGTATATAATCTGATCTTTTCAGGATCTGGAGCTTCGGTTTGGTTACTTACAACAACAAAAATGATCGAACTGATTGCTACAACCAGACCCACATTTATGGTATAATGTAGTGGCCACATATCAAACTGCCCCAGAATAAAAAGTAAAACTCCAATCGCAGTACCGAGAATGAGCGTTAAAAATGCCCCATCCCCATTGCCTCTCTTGTAAAAAGTTCCGAGCAGGAAGATCACTACAATCGGAGGTACAATGATGGCAAACATTTGCTGGAGGTATGACCAGAGACCTTCAAACTGCGCTATCAAGGGACTCCACAAAGCGGCCACAATCATCAGGATAAAAGTGGCGATTCGGCCATATTCAACAACTTTTTCCTGTGAAATATTCGGATTGGCAGGCTTGATGAAGTCTACCACTATCAGCGTGGAGGCGGAATTTAAGGTTGAGTCTACAGTAGACATAATAGCAGAAATCAATCCTGCCAGAACAATTCCTACCATTCCAATGGGTAAGACTTCCAGAACAGTCGTTGGGAATACAAGGTCTGGATTGTCCAGGTTTGGGAACTGTGAAATAGCCAGAGCACCTGGGATAACCATGATGAAAAATGGCAATAGTTTGAGTGCGCCCGCCAACATTACTCCCCAACGGGCATGCTGCATATTCTTTGCGCCCAGTACCCTTTGGGTGATGTATTGGTTGGTGGCCATATACCAGAATCCCAGAAAGGGAACCCCCAATAACAAGCCTGGCCAGGGCAAGGATTCATCTGAAAGGGACTTTACCACAGAAAAATGCCCCTCAGGAGCTGACTGGATCACAGTGTCTATGGAGAAATCTAGGTTTTGAAACAGGATATAAGTGAGGGTACTACAGCCAATAATGAGGATGATCGCTTGAATTGCATCCGTATAGACAACTGCCTTTAGACCCCCAAAGGCAGTATAAAGCCCGGCAAACAAGGCCAATAAGACACTGGTCTGCCACAGGATCAAATCAGGAAAAAATACTTTTAGCACCAACGCACCTGCATACAATCCCCCTGCAGTATCTACCACAATGCTAATAAAGATGGTCACAATCGAAAAAAAGATCCTGGACCTACGGTCATATCGCAATTCCAAAAATTCGGGAATGGTCGTGATTTTTGATTTGAGATATAGAGGAATAAAAATGAAAGCCATTAAAATAAATGGGATTCCCATGCTCCACTCATAGACAGATTGGACAATTCCCGTACTGTAGGCAGAACCTGCCAAGCCGATCAAGGTGGTACTGGAAATGTTTGAGGCAAACAATGAAAGCCCGATAAAGCCCCACGTTAGAGAACGGCCTCCCAAGAACAGATCATCCTCTGACTTCGTTCTGGTAGCCACCCAGAATCCTATCAGGACTACAAGGACAAAATATCCTATAATGATGCCAATGTCGATGTTACTGATCATAGTGTAGTTTCGTTTAGCTGTTTGAGGTTATTCTAATGTGTCCCCCTCTAGGAATATGAAATTTATGAACTCCCTGAGGAATTATAGCTTCTTTTGTGGAAACAAGCTTTCCACAACAATCTTTCACAATTAGTGAAGTTTTACTTCGCGATTCAGGAAAATACAAAACTAAAGATTCAGAATCTGAAGCATTAAATAAGTCCGTACACAAGGCTGGTCCCAGTTCCACCCAAACCTGCTCGTAAACCGCCATGATTCTATGACCATTCAGGTAACTCTCTAACAGGTTGTAGTTCGCCAGGGGGTTATGAGGTATAAATTTGCCCTGCATAAGGATACTTTCGTGTTGCCTCCAATAATCCAGAAAGTAGCGAAGCATATCTAACTGATCCGTGGGTAATTTTCCTAGTTCTACAGAGATTTGAGGGACTCCAAATAAGGCATTTATAAGCTGTACTGCAGCATTTTCCTTGCTGTCTTTCAGGTGCCAGGTGATAGGATCTGAGTGAACCGCGGTACTTCCACACATCAACTTCACATCACTGATCCTGATCCTGTTGGTTATAGGGTCATTGGGACAATCAAATGCCCTAAACATATGACCATATTTTCGCATAGCTGGCCCGACATATTGTTGACGAAATTCTATGACGATCTCCGGGTTTACCCGACTTACAGATTGAATGACTTGAGTCATCAGGCTATCTACCGCCTGGTTTACAGAGGCTATATCTCGACCATCTCCCATGCCCAAAGGCGTTTCCGGATAAACGGTAAAATCATCAATGAAGTCTAACTTTAGGGCATCCAGCTTCCAATTTTTTACAGCATTCACATAGGTAGATACTAGGTATTCGCGAACTTCAGGGTAGCGTGGATCAAAAACAGGGGCCCAACGGTGGTTTTCCGTAAGGAATTTTCCAGCAAACCTTTGGTAAGCCTTTGATTTTTTCCCGCAAAAGGGAACCGAAAACCAAAGCCCAACTTTTACCCCAATGTCATGGATTTGATCTACAAAATCTGCCATATTGGTAAGGCGTTCAGCTTGCCAATCTCCTGTAAAATCATAACCCCTGTTGGAGTCATGGGTTTGCCAGCCATCGTCAATTATCACAAGGTCTAGCCCAAGTTCCTTGCCATATCGAAGCTCCTCAAGGAGAGTTTCTTTGTCCAACTCCTGGTGATAGTTGTACCAGGTAGAATATAGCGGAGCTGTCGCCAATGGCGGAAGGTCCAAAGGCTTGAGTTCCTCCTTTTCCGCCCACCACTTGGCACTATCCTTGATCGACTGGTGAAACGCAACCTCACGGGTGTCTATCCTCAGTTCAGTAGAATAGTTGGTGATGGGGCTGGCTTCTTTAAAAAAACTGATGTGGCAATATAAGTGATTGTCCTCTTCTCTTAGTAGGGCATTCATCTCAATCGGATTAATGGGATCACCACAGGCTACAGTAATGATATTTTTGTCATTCAAGCCAAATACATTAAACAAAGGAGCTCCAACCGAAACTCGAGACCTCATATGTTCCAATTCCCAATCATACTGCTGTCGCTTGTCATGAACCGAGTTAACTTTCCAAATCCCCTTGACATCAATGTATGGCAATTTCCATTTGAGCTTGACTACCTCTGGAATGATCTCCTTTTCCGAATCAAAAGAAAAAGCATAGATAAAAAGGCCATCCTTTTGAGAAATAAGTTCGAGTTTACTTTGGACATTAAGGTTGTTGTGAATGAGATCTATGTCAAAAGACTCCATGTATATTGCATTATCTTTCATTGGCTAATGTTCGATTTATGGTTGGGGAAGAAGTTGTGTATTCATACCGAATATTTCGAGGCTATCGGCATTGTTGGCGATTAGGTAAACTTGCTCTCCTGAGGCCAACCGAATACTTTTAATTGCTACTGCATCTTTATCTGCCAGCAAGCCACACTCAAGACCTGTTTGTACTTCGAATCGGTCTTGGTCCCATCTGAGCCAAGCACCTGTAAAAGCATCATAACGACCGATCTTTACTTCGGTAGAATAGTCATTGCCGACCGCGAGCAATTCTGGACGCCCATCATGATTCATGTCCTCCACATGGAAGTCAGTAATGGGAGCTATTTGTAAAGGCCAGGGTAGGGGAGTCCTACGAAAACGTCCTCCACCCAGATTCTCGATGTATTCCGATGAAAGGGTATAAGCCCGTAGAGGCTCCACATCTGCCAACTCATTTTCATCAAAGACCTCCAGTATTGAAGCCCTTGCATAAGAGCTGTAATTCGAAAATTGCTTCTGTTTCTTTTTTAATTGATTCAGGAAATGATCCCTGGAAGCAATTGGGTATTCTTTTTCCCCAACAAAATTGCAGAGGATGGGATCAATCCGCCCATTGTTGTCAAAGTCTTTGGCATAAAGGCACATGGGGTGGAGGCTATCCGCCCTATAGTTGGTATTTAGACCAAGGTTGCCCGCTATCAAGTCAATGTCTCCATCCTGATCAAAATCGCCAGCTGTAAGTGATTGCCACCAACCATTTGATTTATCCAGGCCCTTAAAATCTGAGGGCATCAACTTCCCCGCTTCCCATTGAAATACCGTAACAGGCATCCATTCTCCTACAATGACCAATTCCTCTTTCTTATTTCCAGTCAGGTCAACCCAAATGGCGTCCGTGAGCATACCCAGTTTTTCCAAATCTGGAATCAGGTCATGGGTGATGTCTTTAAATTGACCGGAATTATTCTCTAGCAAATATGAGCTGGGTACCTCTGGATAGTTTCCAGGAACAAGTCTGCTCCCTATCAAGAGATCCAGGTCGCCATCATTATCAATATCTGATGCTTTTACGAAGGAAGTACTGCTCTCCATTGTTGGAAGCCCACTTTCCTTAAATGTAAATTTCCCTGATCCCAGGTTTTCATAAAGCCTATCCTGGTATCGCTTTGTATCCAGCCCATATGTACTGCCACCGCTTGCCACATAAAGGTCATTGTCTCCATCTCCATCTGCATCAAAAATCAGGGCATCTATATCTTCACATTCCGGGTGGAATGGGAAACTTTGCCTTTTGAAGCTGCCGTTGTTCTGCTGAATGTAAATACTGGCTTCTTTTCCAGCCGCAGCTCCTACGAATAGATCTTCAAGTTGGTCGCCATTAAGGTCTCCTGTGGCAATCGCAGGGCCTAAGCCATTGAAATTATGGGGTAGGAGGGCATTTTGATCAAAATCTGAAAAGCGTTCCTCTTCATGAAGGTGGTCTATCAGGTTTTTCTTGTAGAATGTTTTTTGAAGATCTTGATCCTGATTTGAAGCTTTGCTTTGTGCATGGCTTTCAAGTATGACCAACTGGCTGTCAACCGCTGGGGAACTAAGTCGAGACAGCTTTCCTGAAGGCCATTCTATCTTGATGCTGTCTACTATTGGATCTTTTCCAAGGCCAAATTGCAGGCTGTAATCAACTGAAGAAGCATAACCTCTACTGTTTTGCAGTTCTCTGAATTGAATTTTATCCTTTTGGAATAGCCAAATTTTTGCTCCTAGACCTTTTGTGTTTTGGCCTTCCCCTTCCAAATGAAGGGAAAGGAAGTGATTCTCGCCATGTATGTTGCTGAGGTTTTCGTATACAAAAGCATACTGGTTCATATTATTGAGGACAAGGTCAAGGTCTCCGTCCTGGTCCAAGTCTCCATAGGCTGCGCCCTGGCTATATGTCGAATCTGCCATGCCCCAGTCATGCGCTTTGTTGGTGAAGGTCATCTTACCTTCATTGTGATAGAGGTAATTGGGCAGCTTAATACCTGGCAAGGTCTTTATCCTCGCCAATTGCTTTTCTCTTACCTTTTCAGGCGTACCAAAAATGTGATTGCCATTGTAATTGATGTAGTCCAGGTCTCCGAGGTCTCGGTAAAAACCATTGCTGATGAATAGATCCTGCAACCCATCGTTGTCAAAGTCTGCAATTAAAGGACTCCAACTCCAGTCCGTTTTATGAACTCCAGCATACTGTCCGATTTCGCTAAACTTACCTTGTCCCTGGTTGTACTGCAGGATGTTTCTTGAATATTGAGGATAGTAGCCGGTTTGAAGAATATATCGGAAGCGGTTGTGATCAGCACCGGGCATCATCATTTTTTCATGCTCCCTGTTCTCAGGATACATATCCGCAACAAATATTTCTTTGCGGCCATCATTGTTGAGGTCGGCCACATCAATTCCCATGCTTGCATAACTGCTGTGCTTGAAGGATTCCTGAGCTAGGTCGGTAAAAGTTCCGTCTTGTTGATTGATGTAGAGGATGTCATTTGAAATGAAATCATTGCTTACGTATATATCCGTCCATCCATCATCATTGAAATCTCCTGCGTGCAAGCCAAGGCTATAGCCTTCGATGAGGATGCCTGACTTGGCAGATACATCTCGGAACTGGCCATTCCCAAGGTTTTCGTATAATTTATCTGTGGAGGCAGCCTCTCCATTCAGTTTTCTCTTTCGGATGTTGTTGACATTAAAAATGGTATAATCTGTAGGATTCACAACCATGAATACATCCAGGTCTCCATCCTTGTCATAGTCCAAAAAGCTGGCTTGGGTGCATTGGTCAGCTTCATTCAGTCCATACTCTGCAGCGACTTCCTCAAATTTGAGCTGGCCTTTGTTGATGAATAAAAGGTTTTCTCTTGATTTTACAGGAGGACCTGATACACAGAGATAAATATCAAGTAAGCCGTCTGCATTGACATCAACCATGGAAACCCCCGTGATCCATCTGTCTGTAGATACACCTGCGTCCAGGGTAATGTCTTGAAATTGTAAGTCTCCTTTGTTCAGAAAGAGTTTGCTGCTTTTTTGACATCCTCCGAAGAATACTTCCGGTAGTCCGTCATTATTGAGATCTCCAATGCCTACTCCTGAACCCGTATAGATATTGGTGAAATCGAGGGCGTTATAATGCTCATCCTCAATGACCTCATTGAAGAAATCAATTCCACTTTCATGTTGGCTTAGCTTTTTAAATCCCTCTTTAGGAATCTCCTGGCCACAGCTTAACAGTAAGCCTGTAGCTACCATCAGAAAGAGTATGTAGAAATAAGACCTTTTCATCCTTTTTTGAGCTTGGACTTTGAGGAAATCCCAGGAAGTAACCTAATCCTGCGAGGCAGGAAAGGCTTTCTTCCTAGGTGATGTGAGCGATTAACTACAATTATCTTCCGTAACCTGGGTTTTGAACGAGGTTGGTGTTGGCGGAGGTTTCACTTACTGGTATCCAAACCAACTCATGCTTTCCTGATTGGAACACACCTCCACTAAGGGATTTTGGATTTGATCCATGAAGAGAATTCTCTCCCAAATAATCATCAGCCAATTCCCATCTTACAAGGTCAAAGAATCGGTGGCTTTCCCCGGTCAGCTCAAGAACACGCTCTTCAATGATGGCTTGTCTCATGGCATTTTGGTCTAATCCTGTTTTGGATTCGACATTGGCTCTGTTTCTGACCTGATTAAGGAAACTTTCTGCTTCGGATGTTTTTCCTTGTTCATTTAGGGCCTCAGCCATCATTAACAATACATCGGCGTAGCGAATGATCCTCCAGTTGTTACCTACATTGGTACCCAGGAAATCGACATCATCTCTTTTGCCGATGTCCATCCCTGCATACTTGCGGGAATAGATGGCTTCCATACCCTCAGTCGCGGCAAGTTCGATCTCAGCAGCAAAATCTTCTGCAAAGGGAACCCCACCGTAACCCGTAGAGCCTGGATAATCGTAAGCGAGGGTGGCATTTCTTCGAATGGTGTCACCATTCATTTCAAACAATTCTTTCACCCATGTATTGATGTAGTGGCTTTGGTCTGGAGACTTGGAAGGAGGTGCATAATCGATGTGGAAATTACCCATATTGCCTGTCATAGGGATGTCTACACCCCAGGCAAAAGCTGATTGACCTACAAATTGAAGTTCGTAAACAGACTCTTCGTTGTTCTCATTGCTTTCTGAGAAATTCTCCTCGTAGCGGCTGGCAGGCAAGAGAGAATAGTTTCCACTCTGGATGACCTGATCAAAAGATGTTTCTGCATCGCTCCACTTCCCTTGGTAAAGCTGACTTTTTCCCAGGAAGGCCCTCGCCGAACCGCTGGTAGGTCTTCCACGATCTCCATCAGACCATGAAGCAGGGAGCCTATTGGCTGCCTCTGCAAAGTCTGCCTCTATTTGTTTCCATACATCTGCAGCACTTGCCTGATTTGGGAAAAAATCTTCACTACCCTTCGCAGTTTCTGTAATCAAAGGCACATTTCCGAAGAGGTTTAGCAGGTACCAGTAGGAGAAGGCCCTCATAAAGTAAGCCTGACCCAGGTATCCATCTCTTACTGTTTGGTCTGGAACATTATCAGAATTGACATTTTCCAAAACCGCATTGGCGCGGAAAATAGCCTTGAAAGGCTCTTGCCAGATCTCCGTGGCCCAGCGGGCTGCGCCAGGTCCACCCTGGAAGGTAGACATTGCAGTATTCGGTCCGAAAGGCCTGATGTTGAAAACATCCGAGCGCAAAATGGCACCTGTATGGATAATTCTACCCCAGAAGAAGGTGTTGGTGATGGGATGGTACATGCCATTGACCGCAAGGGATACATCCCCTTCATCCTTCCAGAAGGTACCTGTGGAGACAGTATTGGTATTTACTTGGTTCAGCAAATCGCCATTACATCCCCAGAATACAGAGCTTATAAATACAAAGCTGGTAATCAGGTATATACGTAATCTTGTCATGATTTTTCTTGTTATAACTTGTCCTTGTTACAGTTTAGAAGTTTGCTTGTACTCCGAAGATAAGTGAGCTGGTATTTGGATATGCCCTAACATCAAGGCCACGTCCAAGAAGTGGATTTACATTGGATGGTACTCCAAAGAATGGCGTGGCTGCGGATCGACCTCCATTTACAGAAGAAATATCAGGTGAGTAACCAGAGTACCCGGTCAATGTCCAGAGGTTTTGTCCCGTCAGGAATACCCTTAGATCGCTCATCCAGGCTACAGTATTCATATTCATGGTGTAACCGATTTCCAGCGTTCTCAAACGGAAATAGGAACCGTCTTCTACAAAGAATGAAGATGGCGCCCCATTGTTGGCGTTATCAAGGGTAGTGGTTCTAGGAATATCTGTGTTGGTGTTGGTAGGGGTCCATGCCCTTTGGATGTCCGTGATTTTGTTGTCATCAGCCCAAAAGAGGTTGTAGTATTTGGCAACATTGTAGATCTCATTGCCCTGTACTCCCTGGAAGAAAATGCCAAAGTCAAGACCTTTATAGCTTCCAGTAAAATTCAAGCCATATATGAAGTCTGGTGTGGGATCTCCAAGGATGGTCTGGTCTTCACCCGTAATCATGCCATCTCCGTCCAGATCCCTTCGAATAAAGTCTCCAGGCTGGATAGCTCCCCTTCTTTCAGGGTCATTGGCCAGGTTGGGATCACTGTTAATGGCCTCTTGGGTTGGATATACCCCATCAATGATGAATCCCCAGTATACACCTGGCGCCTCACCTTCGATAAATCGGTTTACTCGGACAAGGTCTTCTGATACGGATGGACCTACCACAGGATTGGGTAGAGATACAATCTGGCTATTAAAAGTCGAGAAGTTGAAGCCCAGATTCCATTTGAAATCAGTCTCCAGGTTTCTCCAGACACCTTCTAACTCGATACCACTATTGTTGATCTCTCCTACATTCTGAATCACAGGCTGGCTGAATCCTACACTTGAAGGAAGGTTGACCCCTACAAGTACGTCTCTCACAGATTTGTTATAGTATTCAATGGAGAAATTCAGCTTGTTGTTCCACAATCCAATGTCAAATCCTACATTGGTAGTGATGGCTGTCTCCCATTTGATGTCCTCAAGGGCCAGTGAAGTCTGAGCATAGCCCTGAACAACCTCATTGTTTACTGAAGTTGAAGAGGTCAGGTTAAATACCGATTGGTAAGAATAGTCAGGAATGTTTTGTGAACCCAATGTTCCATAACCAGCTCTGATCTTGAATAGGTTGATGTTATCGAAGTTCCAGAAGTCTTCGTTGCTGATTTTCCACCCTACAGAAACTGAGGGGAAATAACCTACCCTGAAGTCTGGAGCAAACTTGGACGAAGCATCCCTGCGAATGGTACCGCTAAAGAGATATTTATTGGCGAGGTTCAGGTTAACCCTACCGAAATAAGACCTCAAAGCGCTCACATTATCCTGACCGAGGAGGGCTTGAACATCAGCGGGATTACCGGCTCCGACTACCTGGATGTCATTGTTGGGCAGGTTCTGTAGGTAAACCCCTACCGAACGGAATTGAATTCTCTGCTGGGTGAAACCCACCACTGCGTCAATGCGGCTAGCAGAACCGAAATCTCCCCCATAACTAAGGGTTGGCTCGATCAGGGTAAGCAAATTGGTAGACCTGATATCTGTAAGGTCATTTTGGTCATTCACATTGTCCACCGCATCTGAATTACTCATGAAGTAAGTAGGGCGGAAGGCATAAATATGTGAGTTGATATACTCTGCGCCAGTATTCAATTTGGCGGTAAGTCCTTTGATGATTTCATAAGACAAATTGATGTTGCCATATAGGTTCAGGTCGGTCTGCATATTGTCCTCAAGTACAGCAAGGGCATATTTATTCTGTCCTCCAAATCCATGTGTGGAGAAATCTGGAGCCTCAAACCCTCCTTCATTTTCGGGAGCATTTTCTCTTAGAATAGGAGCAGTTGAACCATCCCTTCCAAACCAGTTGTTGCGCTCAATCTCACCCTGGGTAATACCAATGGATTCCTGGATCTTCAGCTTTCCAAGTTTGAACTCACTGTTGGCCCTTAGGTTATACCTTTCGAAGCCTGTACTCACCAAAATTCCATCCTGGTTGAAGTAATTTCCCGAGATGTAGTAACGGGAATCCTTGCCACCACCTGAAACAGAAAGTCCATAGTCTTGTACCAAGCCTTGGTTCAATGACAAGTCTTGCCAATCAGTGTTGTAGGTAGCTACAGCCGGGTCAATCGTAAAGCCCGTGGCATCATTTTCTTCCCTTTGTTGACGATAGGCTACAAAACCAGGTCCATCCAGAAAATCCAACGTTCTACTAGGGGTTTCTACACCGATTCTCATATCAAGGCTTACCGTAGGTTTGCTGTCATAGGCACCTCTTTTGGTGGTGATGATAACTACCCCGTTTGCAGCGCGAGAACCATAGATGGCAGCGGCAGATGCATCTTTCAAAACCTCAATTCTTTCAATGTCCTTGGGGTTGAGAAAGTTCATATTTTCTGCAAAAGTTCCATCAATCACATAGAGTGGAAAGGAGTTGGTCAGAGAACTCACCCCCCTTACAAACACATTGGCTGCCCCACCGGGTTGGCCACCGTTATTCTCAATCTGAATCCCAGCAAGTTTACCCTGTAAAGCAGAAGTTGGATTACCGGCTATCAAGGATCTGATCTCATCACCCTTAATAGAACTTACAGAACCGGTTAGGTCACTCTTCTTTTGGGTTCCGTATCCGACTACCACGACCTCATCAAGGCTCGTAGTTTCAGATTCCAGGCTAACATTGACCACATTTCTGCCGGCAATGTCTTCCTCTAAGGTCTTGAATCCATAGTAAGAAAAAATAAGGACGCTTTTTCCTTCGGGTACATTCAGCGAAAATTTTCCTCCATCCTGGGAAATGGTACCCAATTGGGTATCCTTGATCCGTATGGAAACACCCACCAGGGCTTGTCCATCACCATCTGTAACCGTCCCCTCAACCTTCGCAAAACTTTGGTGAAGGTTGTTGGGTATCTCTTTTGCTGATAATTGATCAGCCATCATTGGAAGTGAAACAAGCAGGAGGAGTGTCAGAAAGGCTTTACTCCATCTCATCGCTTGCTTTGTACAGAATGCTATTCTGTGTAGCGAGTCAGGTTTAGTCATCAATAGTAGCAATTTAATAGTCCTGAAAAGATGTAAATAGAAAATCAAAATTATGCTATGATAGTCTATGCTACTACAATGTAAGAAAAAATTGACTTAACACAAATCTGTGCTTTGATCTATATGAGTTTTAAGAATATGTTAGAGGGAATTTCTGTTTAGTAAAGTTGAGTCCAGGGTCATTTGAAGCGTTTTTTTCTCCTGGACAAATTTTCCCGCCAATACTCCCATTTTTTTGAAATCAACAGAAATGGTGGTGATTCCTCCGGCCAGAATTTCCTTTACAATGTTGTCATTATGGGAGATGATCCCGATGTCCTTTCCAATTTGATAACCATTTGTGAGACAGTCTTTAATCATTTGGTAAAGGTTGTTATCGCTTATAAAAATGTAGAAGTGATCTTTTTGAATGCTACCCTCTACATAGGATGGAAATATTTCGGCCGGGATGTTTTGACTTTTTACAAACTTGCTGAAGCCGCATTTAATGCCTTCAGGGTAATCGGAGTCATTCCTAAAGAATAGTACTGCTTTCTTGTATTGTTTGATTTGGTCCTGGAGTTTGAGCAGCATATTAAATGTGGTCTCCTCAAATTCCTGGGTAACGTAAGAATAAGCAGGGCCCAGATTGATATACCTGTCTATGATCAGAAGTTTCTCAGGTGGAATTTGCTTCAACTTTTCAGCTACCCGCGTGGATTGCGTGGGTGCAATCACATACATGCCATACTTTTTGTCAATATTTGACAGAATGGTATCAAATAGCGTTTCATTATTATGATGGAAAAAAACATCCAATTGCACATTGGGGCCCAGGGTAGACCTGAATGAATTGTAGAAGTCCTCCTGGAAGGTATGGAATGCATAAAGAATCAATGCAACTTTCAACTGTTGCTGCGTCTCTTCACTGGCAATGTAGTAACCCTTTAGCTTTTTTGATTCCACCAAACCTCTGTCTTTCAGGTCTTCGTAGGCTTTTACAATGGTTTTTCTGGCAAATCCCAATTCTGCTACGGCTTCATTTATGGAAGGGAGTTTGTCTCCTTTTTTTAATTTATTTTCATCAATTGCCTGGAGAACTCCTAATACCAGTTGTTCGTGTTTTGAGAAATTATTATCCTTACTTAAAGCATAAATGGTATTGTAGAGAGGCTTGTATGACATTAGCGGGACAAAAGTTACTGGAATATTCGTACAAGTTACACAATATAAATGCCTTCTTCCAAATGGGTAAAAGAGGGTACTATACCGGTTTTGTTATGGAAATATCACCTGAACCCCTTGATCTTCAATTTCCTGGATCATATCCTTGGGTGCCCGCTCATCCGTGATGAGGACATCAACATCATTGACTTCACATATTTTACCAAAACCTCTCAAACCAAATTTGGAGGAATCGCATAGTACAATGGTTCGCTGTACAGATTCAATCATCCTCCTGTTTAGATGAGCTTCCATCATATTGGAAGTTGTCAAACCAAAATCAGGACTAATGCCATCCACTCCCAGAAATAGGGTTTGGCAAGCGAAGTTTGAAAGCATTTCTTCTGCGTATGGACCTACGGCTGTATTGGCTCCTTTGCGTACCTGCCCCCCCAATTGGATCAACTCTATGGCATTGTGGTCAAGCAAAGCGAAGGAAACATTCATAGCTGCCGTAAGGACAGTATATGATCCATCCCCAGGAAGCGCCCTTGCAAAGGCCAGGGTGGTGGTTCCTGAACCGATAATCATAGATTCTCCGGATTCGACCAATTCGACGGCTTTTGACGCAATCGCCTCCTTCTCATCAGCCCACAGCAATTCCTTTTCATTTACCGGCCGTTCTACCGTTTGGGAAGGTCGGAAGCTGGCACTGCCATGGCTCCTGAAAAGCATTTTTCGATCTTCAAGGGTTTTGAGATCTTTTCGAATCGTAACCAAAGAAACCCCTAACTCCTTTGCGAGTTCTTTTACCCTAACATAGCCCTTCATTTCAAGCCTCTTTAAAATCATTGAATGCCTTTCGGCAATGGTCATCTCCATAATTTGCTTTCCATTTCTGATTCAAAGTTATGAAATCTTATTGATTGGTTTCGTTTTCTTGTTAATTTTTGGTTAAATATTTCGAATCGTTTCTTTTTTTCTTTCGTATTAACGAATATGCGTCCAAACTTAATAAAGTAAATACATGTTAAACAGAGCAAAAGCAATTGAAAGCATTTCAAAAGACAGGGTCTGGGACCTTGTGATAGTGGGAGGAGGATCGACTGGGCTGGGAGTTGCCATAGATGCCATCTCCAGGGGCTACAGTGTTGCTTTGCTGGAAAAGGTAGACTTCGCCAAAGGGACCTCCAGTCGTAGTACCAAACTGGTACATGGGGGAGTAAGGTACCTGGCACAGGGAGATGTATTTCTTGTGATGGAAGCCTTAAAAGAAAGAGGTAGGCTGCTTAAGAATGCTCCTCACCTTACCAGAAATCAATCTTTTGTAATTCCTGTTTATACATGGTTTGACCTGGTGCAATATACCGTTGGGCTTACGCTTTATGATTTGCTTGCAGGTGGGCTCAGTCTGGGCAGGTCGCATTTCATAAATAAAGAAAAGACCCTTGAATACATTCCAACCATCAATCCTGATGGATTGAAAGGAGGAGTAGTCTACTATGATGGGCAGTTTGATGACAGCCGTCTTGCCCTTAGCGCTGCTCAAACAGCAGCGGCAGAAGGCGCGGCGATCCTGAACCACTTTGAAGTGAAATCCTTACTCAAAGACGATTCAGGAAAGGTAGAGGGAGTTGAGGCAAAAGACCTTGAAACGGGCAAATCCTACAAACTACAAGCCAGGGCAGTGGTGAATGCTACAGGGGTATTCGTAGATGATATTTTACAAATGGATGCGCCTGCTCAAAGAAAAATGATCCGCCCATCTCAGGGAGTCCATGTAGTTCTGGACAGGTCATTCCTACCGAGTGATCATGCCATCATGATACCCAAAACTTCCGATGGAAGGGTGCTTTTCTGTGTGCCCTGGCACGACAAGGTAGTCGTTGGGACGACGGACACCCTCCTGGAAGAACCTTCTGAGGAGCCGAAAGCACTGGAAAAGGAGATTGATTTTATTCTTGAAACCGCCCAGGCAAACCTGGCTAAGAAACCTCAAAGGTCAGATGTCCTGGCTACCTTTGCTGGGCTTAGACCCTTGGCAGCACCGAAAGAGGAAGGCAAGAGCACCAAAGAAATTTCTCGCAGCCACAAAGTTCTGGTTTCAGAAAGCGGACTATTGACCGTAACCGGAGGAAAATGGACAACCTTTAGGAAGATGGGGGAGGATACCATCGAGAAGGCGGTTAAGCTGGGGAGGTTAGAAAGGAAAGAAAGCAATTCTGTGAAGCAGCACTTCTACGGCTATTCTGAAGAAAATAACCTACCTGAATATCTTCGAGTCTATGGTACAGATGTAGCAAAAATCAGGGAATTGGAGGCATTAAACCCTCAATGGAGTGAATTGCTCCACCCAGATCATCCTTATACAGTCGCCCAGTTGATTTTTGCCATTCGCGAGGAGGGGGCATTGACGGTAGAGGATTTCCTGGCAAGAAGGATTAGGTTGTTGTTCCTGGATTCAGAAGCTGCTGTGAGCGTTGCCCCTAAAGTGGCCCAGGTCATGGCAACTGAATTGGGAAAAGATGCTTCATGGATTGATTCCCAAATCGCATCTTTCCTCAAAACAGCTGAATCCTATCAGGTGCTTCCACCTGCCGGAGAATTGAACTCTGCAATTTGATCTATCAAGGTCTTCCCTTGGTCCATAATTCGAAGAGCATTTTTTGCTTTTCACTCATATCTGCCTGATTCATAGGGAAAGAAAGCCTCCATATTTTTCGCTTCTTGCTTTTAAGTTGGATAGAAACTTGTTGGGGCTTTCCATCTCTTATGATATCAATGGTGAACTCTGAGTCATTGTCCCTCAAGCGTGCAGTTTCAGGATCAAAGTCATAATACCTTAGCATATTGGGTTCTTTGATGATATCACCTTGCTTAAATGGAGTATTTGCCCCTTCCTTTATTTTTAGAACCTTCGTATTTCCATCTCTTGAATCTGAAATAATCCTGACATCCTTTCTGCGACCCCAAGGCAAGCCTGGGAAAACTTGGGAGATGCTATCTGTATATGAAATCCCCACCTTTTCAAAGCCAGCCTTGATATCCAATTCCTTGCTACCCATGATGTAATCATTGAAAAAATGGATGAGGTCAGGGTGGACTTCATTAACAAAAATATTGATCAATTCATCTTCAGGGATGGATTTGTCTGAGCCGTACGTTTTACTCAAGTTAAATACAACATCCTTCAACGTCTTTTTTCCATCGGTGAGGTCCATGATTTCAAAATCCAGCAACATCGCTAAAACCGCCCCTCTGGTGTAGACCTTTCCATATTGCTTTTTATAGGGCTTGTCAAATACATTTTCACTCATAGCCGTGAATGACATTCCCTCCGGCCAATCCAGTCCATCACTTATTTTATTTTTGAAATTCGAATTCAAGGAAATATGCAGTGGCACCAAGCCTCCCTGAAGTTGAATTAATTCTGCAAAGTATTCTGTTACCCCCTCGTATAGCCAGAGATGCTTTGACATCTTGGGGGAGGCATAGTCAAAATTTCCAATATATTCGGAGTGAACACTCAGGGGGGCGTAGATGTGCATGAATTCGTGGATGGCAATATCCGGCAGTTCCTTTTCGTGCCCCTTATCATAAATTCCAGGCAAGTAATACATCGATGAAGTTCCATGCTCAAGGGCTCCTGAGCCCAGCATACTTTTTAGCCCAAGTCCTGAGATCAACCTAAATGTACGAAAAGGGCCATTCTTGCCATCTTCTATTATCTTGTTCATCACCTTTTGGAGCTTGGTTTTGTCTGTATAAAAAATCAGGTAGCTATAATTATCAACAGGGGTTTCGCCTACAAATTTTTCTATGGCTTCCATAACTTCCTCCAGGACAATTGCCATTCTGTAGGAAGATGAATCGAAGGGAGTATGAGCGGCCACGCTGACTTCTGTATTTGCTACATTGACTAAGGCTGATTGTTGAGGTGTAACAAGTATAGGATGGTCGATGACTTCATGATAGTTCTCCAAATGAAAATGGGTGCCTTGATCATGTTGGGTTTTTGGGGCACTGGCAAAGGCATTCATGCCTCCTGGAAGTAATAGACTGATCTGATAGGGCTTTTCGATCCCCTCACTGACATACCCAAACATTCCCCCATTGATGACTGCATATTCGTCTGGAATGAACGCACATCCTGCAGGAGGAAAAATAAATGGAAGATAAAAACCCTTCCAGGTTGACTTAAAGGTATAAGAGATTTTACTCAAACCTCCTTCCTGGATGATGAAACTATTTTTCTTCTTCCTTTTTACCTTGAGGTGGGCACCTGATTCATCGAAAGCCTTAAATTTTGTCACAAATCTTCCATAGTCATATTCTGCATAAGTTCCTGGAACTGTTTTGGGAAGTTGAAAAGTGGTTCCCTCTTTGGGGCGAAAACTTTCAGGGATATCCAGAATGACCTCTACCTTGTGTGTTTTGTGGTCTTTAAGGTTAATAGAATATTGGTATGTGGGCTGGGCGTAGGTAGATGTTTTTGGTATTAAAATGGCCAGAAAGCCCAAAATAAAGGCGGTGCATTTTTTCATGTTCATGCTGTTTTTAAAAATAAATTAATGAGCAATGGATCACTCCAGGTAGGGGAATTGCTATTATTGTAATCCTTACAAAAAACAATATTTTGATACAGGCGTATTAATGAAAAATATAAATATTATTCATTTGAAAAAAGCACAAACATGAATCAAAAGAAAATAATCCAGAGGTCTAAGTTCCTCTCTCTGGTACTTCGACACAAACCCGAAAAAATAGGCATTCAGCTAGATGAGAACGGATGGGTGAAAGTCAACCATCTCCTTAAAGCCTTGTCTGAAAAGAAACAGCCCCTTTCGATTGAGGAGCTGGAAGAAGTTGTGGAGAAAAACAATAAGAAGCGTTTTGCCTTCAACGAAGATAAATCCTTAATCCGTGCTTCTCAGGGACATTCTGTAGACATCAAGCTTGGCTATGAGGCCATTGCTCCACCTGAAACTCTTTTTCATGGCACCGCGACCCGATTCCTGGAATCCATAAGGGAGAAGGGGCTGATAAAGGGCAATAGGCATCATGTTCACCTTTCCGCTGAGCTGGATACGGCCTCCAAGGTGGGGGCCAGGCATGGAAAATTAGTGGTCTTGAAGGTAAGAAGTGCGGATATGGCCAAGGAAGGGTTTGAATTCTACAGAAGTGAAAACGGAGTTTGGTTGACCGATCATGTTCCTGTAGAATTCCTGATTTTCCCTGAGTTAATCATTTGATGGTGGGGGAGTAGGTTGAGAATTTCCACCTTCATTGTTTCTGGGACCTCTGTTTCTGTTATTAGGTCTCCTTCTTTTCTTCTTTTTATTGGGGTTGTAGCTATTACCTTCTCCTCTTGGCCTCTGACCTCCCTCGCCAGATCGCTGTCTGTTATTGGAATGCCTGCCTGATCTGTTTCCTCCCTTTCCTCTTCGCTGATTGTTACCTCTTCCACGCCCATTTCCTCCCTTTTTGCGGGGATTATAGGTTGGGGTTTCACCCAGTTCTTCAGGCACATCCAGTTTGGGAACTTCCTGCTCGATGAGTTTTTCTATTCTGGCGAACTTATGCTGGTCTTTTGGGCTGATAAATGTCAAGGCAGTACCTGTGCTGCTTGCCCTGGCTGTACGCCCAACTCGGTGGACATAATCGTCCGCATCGTGAGGGACATCAAAGTTGAGCACATGGCTCAGGTTATCAATATCTATCCCCCTGGCAAGTACGTCTGTACCAACGAGGAACCTGAACTCCTTGTTTTTGAATTTGCGAAGGGTGTCCATTCGTTCTTCCTGATCTTTGTCGGAATGAATGGCAAATATGTCGTAGTTCTTTCTTTTGAGTTTTTTTGTTATTTCATCTACACTGGCTTTAGAGGCAGCAAAGATGATCATGCTATCGATCTCCTCCTCTTCCAGAATCCCTTCCAGCAAGGGAATCTTTTGCTCCGGGTAGACCATATAAGCTCCAAGTGTAACTCCTTCCGCTGGTTTGGCCAGGTTCAGGTTGATGGTTTCGGGTTCCTTCAGGATATCAGTGGTCAGCCTTCTAATTTTTGGAGGCATGGTAGCAGAAAACATCAGGGTCTGACGATTCTCTCTATCAGGAAGTCCTGAAATGATCTTGACGATGTCTCCATAAAACCCCATGTCAAGCATTTTGTCAGCTTCATCTAGGATGACAACCTCGACCTCACTGAAATCCGTAGCTCCCAGGGACATGAAAGTGAGCAATCGTCCAGGGGTAGCAACTACGATATCAGCTCCGTTTTTTACTCCAAATTTTTGTCTGTCAAAATCTTTGGGGTTTCCGCCTCCATAAACTGCCACAGAAGAAACTCCTGTAAAGTAGGAAAGAGCATCAACATTTTGATCAATTTGTTCTGCCAATTCTCGTGTAGGACAAATGATTACAGCTCGGGTTTTGTTGCTTGGAGATTTTGTAAGTCGATTGATGGTGGGGATGAGGTAGGCAGCTGTTTTTCCTGTCCCTGTTTGCGCACAGGCAATCAGGTCTTTGCCCTCCAAAACTAGAGGTATGGCCTGTGCCTGAATGGGCGTGGCGGTTTCAAATCCCAATGCATCTATCCCGTCAAATACTATATCCTCAAGGGGAAATTCTGAAAAGTTCAAGTTTTTTTCCTTTAGTGGTGTGTTTTATCAGCTTTCAGATTCTTTCCTTCCTAGCCTTTATACACTTTGTTGTATGCTAAAATAAGTATCTTTTTAAGAGAATTCATAGGTCTTTTATCATATAGGCTGTGGATAAAGACCCATTTGAAATACTTTTTGCCTTTTTTTTACACGCTTTTTGGATTCCTGGCTACGAATGATCAATACATATTCATCTTGAGAACCAAATTAGATTCTTGATGTATAAAAATATGTAAATCAATAAGTTACTTAGTTAAGAATTAATAGGAAAAAATTTTTGTCTTTTGGTGGTGCAAACGCCTGTCCCTTTGGGGCAGGCGTTGCGGTTTTAAAGCCAGTCTGATTGATTTTTTATAAATTAATCAAGCCCTAATGAGATGGGAGTAACTTAGCAGCAAAAGAAAAATGGGTTTCAAGGAATTATAAATTCCCATTAGGGGTTGATTGATCTATCAGATTGGGCTCCTATGCCTATACCCATTAAATTCTAGTAAGGAAGCACTCAATCAGGGATCTTGGGTTTATTTTCAATTAGAAAAATGAATGGGAAGTTTTGAACCAAACGAAAAGTTGGAGTTATCACAGGCATTCAAAGTTGCCTACCGGCAAGTGAAGCAGATTGCTCATCGCCAAAAGCTCAGGTTTTATTCTCTTGATACATTGAATACAACTGCTATCGTCCACGAGGCTTACATGAAGCTCGAACGAAACCATTCCTCTTTGTACGAAGGCGAAACTCATTTTTTCAGGCTTGCTGCAAAGGCCATCAGGCAGTTGTTGATCAATTATGCTGAATATAAAATGGCTGAAAAAAGAGGAAAGGGAGTAAAAGCTGATGATATTGCTGCTTTTGAAGGTAAAATTTCCCTTAGTGAGGAATCTGCCGAGTCTCTGCTTCAACTGAATGAAGCCTTAAGGGAACTGGAAAAATTATCTCCAAGACAGTTTCAACTGGTTGAGGCACGATTTTTTGGTGGCATGACCATTGAAGATGCGGCTGAATCTCTGGGAGTTTCACCAGCCACTGCCAAGCGAGACTGGACATTTGCCAAAACATGGCTTTATAGCAGAATTAATAAGGCTTGAGCCTATTTATTAAAAAAATCTGTAAGGGTAAAAAAAGCATTACATGGACCAGCAGAAATGGCAGAAAATTCAGGAAGCATTTGATTATTGTCTCTCTCTTAAGCAAAATCAAAGAGAAGAATACCTGAAAACCATTTACCATGATGATCAGGAAATGTATAAAGAACTATTGAGACTAATTGAAAATGTAGATCCAGCCTCCGAGTTTTTTGAGCGACTCGAAGAAAATGTATCAACTGCTTTCCAGTCCAAGGTTCCTCCCAATCACCTGAGTGGGTTAAAACTAGGCCCCTTTTTAGTCATGGACGAAATAGGGAGAGGAGGAATGGCCTATGTATACCGGGCAAAAAGAGTAGAAGGGGATTTCGAACAGGAGGTTGCCATTAAATTCGTGAAGGAAGATCCATGGTCAGATCACTTAAAATTTAAATTTCAGGAAGAGAGACAGATTCTTGCCCAGCTAAAACACCCCCACATTGCTCAGATTTATGATGGCGGTGAGACAGATCAGCAATTGTCCTATCTGATTATGGAATTTGTGGAAGGTCAAAATATAGTTGAGTTTGTTCAGAGCCATGATTTGGGGATAGAAGAGCGAATTTCCATTTTCCTGAAAATTGTCGATGCGTTGTCTTTTGCCCATAGCAAACTAATCATCCATCGAGACTTAAAGCCCTCAAACATTTTGATAGATGCTAAGGGAGAACCCAAATTGTTGGATTTTGGAATTGCTTCCTTGCTTGATCATGAATCAGAAACCTCTGATCAGCATAGGCTTTGGGCATTCACTCCAGAGTATGCCAGCCCCGAACAGGTGATGGGTAAATCGCTTGGCACGGCCTCAGACATATACCAGTTGGGCTTGCTGCTTTATGAAATAATTACGGGTGTACGAGCTTTTCATTTTGCTAACAATAACCTGTCGGAAAATCAAAAGTTGGTGATGGAGCAAGTTCCCAAAACTCCAAGTGAACATATCCAGGATAGAGCGAGAAGAAAAAAGGTCGAGGGAGATTTGGATCAAATAGTCATGAAATGTATTCAGAAAGTGCCAGAAGGGAGGTATCAACAGCTCCAGGTCTTGATTCAAGATCTCAAAGCATTCTTAGCAAATGGTGTAATAAGCCTTAGATCAGAAGACTGGAAATACAGGAGTTGGAAATTCATGCAAAGAAATTGGCTGAGCGTGTCCTTGATCGCCTTATCCATGTTGATTCTCACAGTTGGGATTGTATTGACCCAGAAAGAAACAAAGCGAACCCGAGCGGCACTTAAAAAAGAAAGGCTTGCCTTGGCCAAAGCACGTGCCTCCTCGGACTTTTTAAAGTCAATCTTTCTGGAAAAGGATCCATATAAAACTGATCCCCAAAAGGGGAGCTATGCGAAACTACCCTCCAGAACCATTGAAGAAATTTTGGATGAATCTATCCCTCGTTTCATTTCGAATTATAAGCTTGATCCGGTTTTGAATCAGGAATTGATGTTCCTCGCCTCGTCTTATTATGGGAAGTTGGGGAATTATGAAAAGGCATCATTTGTGCTGGAGCAAATTGCCCATTTTTGCGACTCCTCAGGCTTGTGTAGCCAGCTTGACAAGCTAGAGTTGGCTCGACAATACGGCTTGGCAAAATACTCTCTCGGTAAACCTAGGGCAGCAGATTCTGCCTTTCGCTTAGCCTTGAAATGGGCAGAATTCCTCCCTGCTTCGGCTGAAGTAGAGGCCATACAGTCTCTGACATTGATGGACTATGCTGAGTTTCGTTCTGCGATGGGGCACATTCAATTTGCAGATAGCCTCTTTGAGGAAAGTTTCAAACTCTACAACAAGCAGGTGGACTCTTTATTAGGCCAAAGCTCGGGTGATGGTGTTTTCAGAATTCTTCTTTCCTGGTCAAGGGTAAAGGGAAACCTGGGGAAATATAAGGAAGCCATAGACTTGGCTGACAGTGCGTTATCCCTAAGCCGTGCGTTGTTTGGCCACGAGAGCTACTCCAATGTAGAAATTTTGTATCAATTGGGGCAAAACTATATGTACCTGCAAAAGTGGGATTCTGCCAGAACCAAACTTGAAGAAGGCATTCTTCTGTACGAAAAAGCCGATAAGGAACCGGATTGGCTGATCACAGCTCTGAAAAACGACTTGGCAAATGTGTATGGAGGCGAGGGAGCTTTTCAAGCCCAAGACTCATTATTGGAATTGACCTTAGCGCTTAAAAAAACAGTCTTTGGCAAAGGACATATTTATAACGCTCCAACATGGTTGGCAATGGGACATGCGAAGATGTTTCTAAAACAATACAAAGAGGCAGAGTCAGCATACCAGACCGCCCTATCCATTAATCAAAGGAACCTTCCCCAAGGACATCAAAATATAGCTGCTTCCTACTTGGCACTTGCAAGGCTGTATTCAACGCTGAAATCTTACAAAAAGGCGGAGGCTCAGGCAAACAAAGGGCTGAATGTCTCAAAAACATTGCCTAAGGATCATAGAGTAGTTGCTTTTGGACAGCTTTTTTTAGGGCAAGCCCTTTTTATGCAGGGAAAATACACCAAAGCTAAGGAGGTTCTTTTGCAGAGCCTAGCAAGCATGAAAAAATTAGGGTTAAAAGATAATATCAGGGAAATAGAGGCAATGCTGGACGAAATGAAAAAATAATCAGGTTTTGTGAGCTGATTTCAATCATTCTTCTGTAATGAAAGGATAGACACAACATCATATCCTTATGAAGAAAATAGAAATTGCTACAATTATTGGCCTGCTGTTTTTTATGACCAATTCAGTTGATGCTCAAAACTGTGATGGCTTTTGGTTTGACAACTACCAGAGTCCTGGCCTTGGTTCTATTCCCAGGGCCATTGTTTATGACAACAACCGTCAGATCACCTATGTGGCCGATGCACAGGACTACGGGGGGGATCCCCGTATCCAAAAACTCGCGGCTTGGGATGGTGAAAACTGGACGAAAATCGGAGATTTTACTTGTGTAAGCTGTGGCAATGGAACAATTGAATGCCTAGAACTAGATAATTTCGGTAACCTTTATATTGGAGGATTTTTTGATGGAGCAGCAGACCTTAATGGAAATTTCGTTGCTTCCAAGAATATCATTAAATACTCACCTTCCACCCAAAGTTTTGAAGCCCTAGGGCAGGGGATTGAAGGTACTCGGGTGTACAGCATGGCATGGAAGAATGACAGCCTCTTTGTGGGTGGGGATTTTTCACAAGCTAGGAATGTGGGCCAGTTGATAGCCGTCAATAATGTAGCTCTTTACGATTTGAATGCGGGTATTTGGTCTGCAATGGGGCAAGGAATCGGTACTTTTAACCTTAGTACAGATGACAGAGGCTATGTATACGAACTCGAGTTAGCCCCTAATGGAGAATTGCTTGTTGGTGGTCAATTTAGTAAGATAAATGGAAGTGATACGGTCTATAGCGTTGCCAGGTGGTCTCCGAATGCTGGCTGGTCAGGCCTTTCTAATGGAATAAGGCAGTTTGTAACTACAAATTCTTTCCCAGGAAAGGTATCGGATATTGAAATAGATCCCAATTCCGGGGAGATATACTTTGCAGGGACTTTTGGTGGTTTTTATGCTACTTCTGGAATCGGTACAGGATTGGCAGTCCTAAGTTCAATAAATGCTCCAACAATTTCCTACTCCTCATCGCTAGGCAGAAAATCCTCTGGCTATTGGAATACCTTAGCTATTTATATTGATCCAGTTGAAAATGACCTTTACATAGGGGGGGATTTCAATTCGGAGGATACTGATCCTTTTTACCCAGTTCCTGGAGAGTATATAGCAAAATGGGATTTGGGGACAGGTATGTGGTCTTCCCTTGGTAGAGGCATTACACAGGCTTCAGCAGGATTTGAGGTAAATGCTTTGGGAAACTTTAACAGAAAGGTACTAATTGGAGGCAATTTCACTCGTTTTGACTCTATGGCATGTCGAAAGCTCGTTTCATGGGACCCTCTTTGGACAGCTAGCAGTTTTGGTTCCCCTCTGGATATTTTGGGAAATGGAACCTTGGGATTTCAAAGCGAGATTCATTGTATTCTTCCCCGGATGATTGGAGGTAGGTTTAGCCATCTTTATGGCAATAAGGCTAATGGAATTTACTTTCAGGATGCCAACTTGAATGCCAAGATTGGTCATCTTGCAAGTGCAGGCTTTAAGCCTACTTTGGTTAGAGACTTGGCTCAAAAAGCTAGGGGACGCTTCACACAGACTGACAGTATCTTGGTTGTTGGCGTATTTGATTCGGTAGGAATTGATAATAAATTAGGTCTAAATCCTGTAGAAACTGCCTCGATCTGTCTTATTACCTCATCACCTAACGGCGTTTCCCGAAGCTACGGATTTGAAAGAATGGCATCAAGTATACAGGGAACAGGAAACTTTGCGACGGCTACAGCAGCAGCATGGTGGAGGGGACAAGCGGTGGTTGGAGGTGATTTTACCCAGGTAGATGGTGTTTCAATAGCTGGCTTGGCCTTGAAGAACGGCCTTGGAAATTGGATCCAGTTGGCCAATATCCAGGGAGGTGTAGTTCAGGATATATTTAATGATGGAGATAGTTTGCTTTATGTGGGGGGAACATTTACCACCATTAATGGCATTCAAATGGATGGGATTGCGGTGTATGATGGGACTAATTGGAGTCCTCTCGGACAAGGTTTTGGCTTCTATCACGATGTATACGTTATCCGAAAAGATGAATTGACCAATGAAATTGTGGTAGGCGGAACTATCCTGCAGGCTTATCAGGCTAATGGTAATTCTATTAATAGTGCAGGAATCGCATTTTGGGATGGAAATATCTGGAAGACAAGGGGAGAAGTCGAAGCACGCTTTGTCCCTGGGGTTTCCTATAGCCAAACGGTAAGGGCGATAGCCTTTGGCAAAAATGGGGATATGTACATCGGAGGAGAATTCTCAGGGGTAGATGGAGTACTTACCGATCGCATAGCGAAATATGAGGTTGGAGTTGGTTGGAAAGCTTTTAACCAAGGAATCAGTGGAGCAAGGGGCCTTATACCTGCGAGGGTAAATTCTTTGTCCTTCGCTAACGATTACCTCTATGTAGCCGGGAGCTTCACAAGGGTAGGAGATAGACCTGCCAGTGATTGGACAATTTATTATACTGCTTTACAAAACTTGAAATTAATCAATCCTGCCTATGACCTAAGTTGCGAAAATGGTCAAACAACTATTCAAACCAACAATAATTTATTGGTTAACTGGTCTACAGGAGATGTTGGAGTACAAGCAATTGCAGATGGTAATTATCTTCAAAACAATAAAAATGAAAACCTAAAAGTTTGGGTATATGCCAGCAAAGACTTCAAAACTTGTTTGATAAAGGATTCCATTGAAGTTCCAGTTCTGGATATGAAGCAAGCAATTGAAGCGCGGGGACATTTTCAACAAGGGGACAGTAGCTATTTCTGGATCGTACCTGGCTTACCCAAAGACCTCGTTGGTTATCAGGCAAATATGATTTCATGGAATGCTCCAGGGAGGTATGCCCTTGATTTTTTCGAAGAGAAAGATACACTGGCTTTTCAGGCACCTTGTAAGGGAAGTTATGAGGCTCTTTTTTATTCCTTCATGATTGGAAATGCGCATTGTAGTTCTTTGGACACCATTCCATTCGATGCAACTTATTCAAGGTCTTATAATATTGCAGAAGAAGTATTTCCATGGAATTGTGGTACAGCTAGGGCTATCTCTTATGGTGATTTTTCCAACTATCGTTGGAGTACAGGAAGTGATTCCTTTATGACATATATTTCTCAATCTTACCTCAATGGTCAAGATCGTTCGTGGCTTTATGTAGAAGCTGATACCGCTTGGGAATTATTTAGAACAGATACCCTTTTCTGTAGGGTAAAAGATTCTATAGAGTTGATAGTTGGAAAAAATATCAATGTCCCGTTTGAACAGTTTTATGGAATCACTCAAAACTTTCCTTATGAGGTCGAATTTCAAAAACTATTTCCCCATTACGTCGAATGGACCAATTGGGATTTTGGGGACGGAGACACACTCGCTTATTACACTGATTCCAGTTGGGCAGGAGAATTACATTCTTACAAGAGTGCTGGAAACTATGACGTTCGTGCAATAGTTTTCAATTATCAATGTGAATTTGATACCCTATATTTTCAAATTGAGGTTGAGCAACTTACCTCTGTCGAAAGCCTTGAAGAGGGTATATTGAGTATATTCCCGAATCCTTCTAGCACAAATATCTTTCTGTGGAATAAGACTTCTACCCCAATGGAAGGAAGGATTCAGGTTTTGAGCCTGGAGGGGAAACAACTGATATCAAGTCAAGCAATTATTTATCCAGGCCAAAGGCGGGAATTACCATTGTCAGAATTTCCTACGGGTATGTATCAACTTGTATTTCAGGATCGTGGGGGAAGACTTTGGAGGAGAAAGTTTGTGAAGAATTAAAACCCCTTACCTAAAAGAGCGGGAGACCACAAGGTCTCCCGTATTTAATTGCAGGCAGTGCATAAGCCGGATTCTGTATCCCAATGGGATTTCCATCATTTATCTGTCCTCGACGTCACCGTCGGAATCACGCGGCCTACCCTCCGGCATCGGGCGGGCAACCCTAAGCGCCGGTATATTTGGCCTTTCAGCTCCTGAGGTTTACCTGGCTGCGGATGTCACCACCCACACCGGTGGGCTCTTACCCCACCCTTTCAGCCTTACCCCTCGCTAAGCTAAGGGCGGTCTACTCTCTGTTGCACTTGCTATGTCCTCACGGACTCTTCCAGTTAGGAAGCAGGATGCCCTACGCTGTCCGGACTTTCCTCCCTTGACGAGCAAAGGCGATGGAATTACCACCTGCGAAATGCAATTTACGCAAATTTTAAATTCTGGTTCTTTTTACTTCAATTGGGGATAGGTAGAGATGGGCTTATCAGAATCTCCCAAAATGTATCTGATACGACATTTCCTGACGGAGCCTTAACGAACATTTAACCTTTTTAGCAGTCATCATACCGTAGAAAAACAAAAATCATAACAATGAAACTATCAATTACAGGAATAGTATTTTCCTTTGTATTTCTGATTGCTTGCACATCTGTCTCAGCAGAAAAAACTGGAGACAATCTCAATGTGCCAAAAATTACCCAGTCCCAGCTGGATAGCATGAACTTGAAAAAAGCCTATTTCGCCAGTGGTTGTTTCTGGTGTGTAGAAGCTATCTTCGAAAGTGTCGAGGGGGTACATGAAGCCGTTTCCGGATATTCTGGAGGTTATGTAAAGAATCCTACTTACCAACAAGTTTCGGCAAAGCGAACTGGCCACGCGGAGACCGTAGAGGTATATTATGACCCTGAAGTTGTCAGTTACGAGACCCTGGTAAAGGTCTACTACGGATCTCACGACCCAACTACCAAGAACCGTCAGGGGCCTGATGTGGGAACCCCGTATCGTTCGGTTATTTTCTATCAAAAAAATGAGGAGAAAAAAATCATTACGGACTATATCACTTATTTAGAGTCTGAAGGGGGCTACAATAAAGGGGATATTGTAACCGAGGTTGTGCCATTGGATGTATTCTATCGTGCCGAAGAATATCACCAGGATTTTGAGAAGAGAAATCCAAATTATGGATATGTCAAAGCGGTATCCATCCCAAGGCTAAGAAGGTTCCAGAAGAAATATCCTGAATTATTGAAGAAAGGCCATTGAGGTGATTTGAGCGGTTTCTAAAACCGCTTATGGTCGGGAGATTTGTTAACCCTGACAGGGTTATAAGCCTGTCAGGGTTAACAAAAATTTTGCCAAAAGATTAACCTCAGAAAACTGTTTGGCTTTTAAACAATATCCTGGTTCATGGTATGCAAATGAGAACCGTCACAAAACGGCCCCCTCTTGGTCAATTTGCAATTACATAACCTAGCCTTAGCATCCTTTTTGACCTCAAAAGGCATGGGTTTGAACTTTGAACCCTGATGGGAACCATCACAAAAGGGCTGGGTTTTGCTAAATCCACATTGACAAAAAAGATAGATTTTTCCCCTTTCCAACTCCACCTCTAATGGAGCCGAAGAGGTAGTCTTTTCCCTCACATAATTCCTCGATATGGCACTCCCTTCCTTGTCAGAAGCTACCAAAGGATACAAATAACTGGCCGACCAATGGTCATAGGTATCATTTTGTAGGCCGTAATCGCTTGGAAATTCTCTGGTAAATGTCGCTGTTCCAAAAATTTGATCCCAAAAAGAAAACATGTTGCCATAGTTGCCATTCGGATCGCTGATACGATCAGCCATGGATCGGCCATGATGTGCATGATGAAAGGCAGGTGTAATGAAAATTCTTTCCAAAACTGTTATGATGGGATGTAAGTACCTTCTCCTGTAAAAAAAGACATCCCATTTTACCCTGCTATGAGACCCAATGATGATCAATTGCTTTAGAATCAATCCCAAGGCCACTGCCGAACCTCCTCCTAGGAAAGTTATAGCTGCCAACCACCAAATATTGGGCATCAAAATATAATAAAGAGCAGCATTTCTATATGAAACAAAAAATCCCATCTCCTCCGCCTGATGATGAGGTCGATGGAGCTTCCAAAGCCATTCCTTTTCATGAGCAAGGCGATGGTACCAGTATTGCAACACATCATCAATCAACAAATAAAAAGGAAGCACCAACCAAAGACTCCAGGTATCCAAAGCGAATTGATAATTGGGGAAAACAGCCTTCCCGATATAAAACACAGCGAAGACAATTCCTGGCTTGATCAGTTTGGAAAGGACTGCAAAAGAGCCAAATTCCTGAATCCAATCGCTGGTGCTTCTTTTACTTTTCGACAAAAAGCCTGCAAATACCTCTAACAATCCAAAGAGAATCAAAATCCCGGCAACCACGTATACATCCAGGTCTTGAATACCAAAAAGGGTATGTTTCATAGCAATAGTCCTTAGGTCAATACTTTGGAAATCAATATTCCCAATCAATGAATTTAATATGTAAATGGGAATATGTAAACCAATTTTCCCAACTCCATTTACCATTAATTACCAAAAAGAACCCATGAAAGTCTTCGTAGAAAACCCACGATTTATCATGAGAGAATTTCAACTTAATGATGCGCCTGGACTATTTGAGATGGAATCAGATCCCCTCGTGCATACCTATCTGGGAAATAAACCTTTCCAGTCCATCAAGCAAGTTGAGGATTCCATCAATGCTGTGAGGGAACAGTATCAAAGCAATGGCATCGGAAGGTGGATAGTGGAGGATAGGCAAACTGGGGAAATCATGGGATGGTCAGGCCTCAAATTGGAGACCAGGATTAGGGATTTCAATTACAACGATATAGGGTACCGATTCAAACCAAAGTTTTGGGGAAAAGGAATCGCTACAGAGACCGCCATTGCGGCTATCAGGTACGGCTTTGAAAACTTAGGCCTGGAGACAATATGTGGAGCAGCAGATGCAGAAAACCTCGCTTCCTGTAGGGTTCTTACCAAATGTGGCCTTAGCTTTCAAGAGACTTTCCTATATACCGATGTGCTATGCAATTGGTATAAAGTGGATAGAGAAACTTGGCTAGCAAGGGGGTTTTAATATCCATTTGACCTCTTATGTTTTATGGAATGGAAGGAGTAATGAACTCTAATTACCGACTGTTTTCCATAAAGAAAGACCATGAAATACCTCCAGATCATCATCTTGACGACTTTAGTGCTGACTTTCAATACAGCTTTCTCCCAAAAGGATAGCATTGAGATTCAGTCCAAAATCATTGAGATGATGAATACCAAAAGCAAGGACACAAAGGGAGTAAAAATAGGTCCCCTTAAAATACCCTATGTAAACCCTGATTCCATTTATAAAACCCTACACAAGTTCGATTACATTACCTCTGATGACATCGAAAAGGCCTGTAAATACGGCAAGTGGGAAGATCGCCATGAGCGCAATTGCCCTCATGGCGATAAAAGGAGGCATGCGGTCCCAATCGTATATGGCTATCCTACCAGAAAGACCTTAAAAAAGGCTCAAGCTGGAAAATTCTACCTGGGAGGCTGTGTGTTTACGGAATGTGAGCCTAGTTGGTATTGTAAAAAGCACAAGACGGAATTCTAGTTCTAAGACTTACTCCTTTTCCAGTTTGAATACCTTGATGGCGTCTTTGGATTCTGCCTTGATGAAGTACAAACCTGCTGGATAATTGGACCAGTCGTAACTTATTTCCTTGCCTTTGGCCGTTATGGTATCAATAAGTTTGCCATTGGCATCTGAGATGGTCAGTTTGACCACAGCAAGTGACTCATCGAGCTTAACTTTCAACTCATTTTTTACTGGGTTGGGAAAAATCTCAATCCTGTTTCCCAAATCTTTGGCATCTATAGAGGTCGCTCCTTCCTGATATATTCTGATGTAATCAAGGATCATGGGGCTTTCTGTGAAATTTGGAGCTACTGCTCCCACCATGGCTACATTCAGCAGGATGTACTCATCTGCAAAAAATGGCCATGTTTCAGCGTTTTTAACCGCAGGGTTATAGGTGTAAAACAATTGCCCATCCAGGAAGAACTCCAACTTCTCCTCTGTCCATTCAAGGGTATAAATATGGAAGGAATCCGAAGCCGTAGGATTGATCAAGCCACCCTTATTGACTGTTGCTCCGTGTGAGGAAGGGGTGTGGGTAGCACTCTGGACGAAGTTCTGGTTATTTCCCCAATGCTCCATGATGTCTATCTCACCACAGGCAGGCCATGAAGTGGTTCCAAACTGTGGCTGCCAGTATCCACCATTTTCATTGATATTTTTCCCTAGCATCCAGATGGCAGGCCAAGTACCCACCCCGCTTGGCAGTTTTGCCCTTACTTCCACGCGGCCATAAGTGAATGCAAACTTTGAATTCAGGCGAGCTGAGGTGTATTGTTTTGTTTGGCCTTGATCTGTAAAAGACTCACGCTTGGCCATTATATAAAGCATACCGTTTGCCTGATAGGAATTTTCGGTTCTATTGGTGTAATGCTGCAACTCTCCGTTGAACCAACTGACACCATTGGGTAATCTGGTTTGATGGAACCATTTGGTTCCATCAATGGCTCCATTCCCATCAAATTCATCGTTCCAAACCAGCTTGTTGAATCTGGTGGAATCTTCCTGTCCTATGACTGGCGAAATCTGACAGAAAGCAATGCCTATTATTGAAAGTAGAAATATTGAAAAGTTCTTCATGAATATTGTCCCTTTTTTCACAATCAAAAAACACTATAATTCATATATTTTCCAATTCTATCATTTAGAAAGGATAGCTATCACCAAATTATTTAAGAGGGTTAATATAGATTTAATTTCCTCAGCTAGTGTAGAATGGAATATATTTAGATCTTGGAAAGATATTATTTCTCATAAATTTTGAAAAATAAGATAAAAAGAGGTCACTTCTTCTCAAAACAAAAGTCAAAAAGGAATAACAAACCTGACTAGCTTATGAACCGATTAATTTTTACCCTCATTATTTCTCTTTTTTCTATCTCTGGAATGGCTCAATATCAATCAGTCGTTTTTGACTATGAATTGGGATATTTCAACAATGGCCAACCCCTTCCTGCAGAATCCAGGTTGCTTTTCAATGGCGAGATTGCTGATGAAGTATGTGCCGTTAGCGTAGAAATCCGCAAACCCAACAGCAGCAAAGTTCTATACGAAGCACTTTGGCAGGAAATGAAAGAAAAGTCGGCAGATAATTTTCAACTGCCCGTGAATTATCCCCTGACAGGAAAAACAGATTATGATTTTCACATCATCTACTACCGAAAATTAAGAAACAAAGAAAAGAGGCAAATCTCAGAAGATTTATTCAAGCAGGTACAATTTTATAGAGAGCAGCAAATCAAGAAGCATAACGGAAAAATCAAATTGTTAAGGCCTGCCAAAAAACTTAGCCGAGATTTTAACCAGATTCTCTACAACGCCCTTTTCGACTATCGCAGCGCTGATGAAAGCGTGGATGTTTCATTTTCCTCCATGTTTGAGACCTTCCTATCCTCTCTGGAAAGAGACACCCTTGCAGGCAATGCGGATCAATTGGATGATATCTTTGAGCGAGACATTACCCGCATCATGGAACATGAATGGTGGGCAGTTTCTACCCTGAGAAAGGTGCAGGACTACCCGACAGAAAATAAGGGTGGGGCTTTGGCCCTGAATATCGGTTATGGTGGTGCCCTATTAAGTACAAAACCTAATAATTTTACTTACGGAACTGCACCCTATATTGGTTTATCCTTACCCTTCAGCAGCAAGTCATTCGCTTCCTCTTTCTGGCAAAATACTTCAGTTTCTGTTGGAGCATTTACCCAAAACTTCCAGGATGAGGATAGGGAATTTACAGGGCCAATTTTCAGGAGACCCTATTTTGTAGGGCTTGGTTATAAGGTGTTTCGCTTTGTGAGGCTAAACGCCGGAGTCGTTGCACTTGAAGAACAAATCGGGAATTCCGGTGCAGGAAATAGCGTGAGTTTTGACTTGTCGAACATCAAAGCCCAGCCATTTATTGGCTTGAGCGCCGAGATCAAGTTTTCTCTAGGAAACAAATAAGAATACAGGCAGGAGTCTGATTCTGAGCCATAAAAAAGGATCTATTTGTTGATGTGAATCCATCAAATAGATCCTCCTTTTTTTGAAGAAATACCTCTTCAATACTTTAGTACTTGGGCTTCTCCAGCAGAGCGTCAATCAAATAAGACCTGCGGATGTCCTCCCGGGTTGAAAATGGACGGTCTTTTCTTCTGCCCTCCCGTTTGCTTACTTTTACCTCCAAATCCTCCAGGATGGCTTTTCCACCTACCTTGGAGCCCGGAAGGAATGGAATGGTGGTATCTACCTTGGGAGGACGTTTTGCCAACTGCTGAAAATTCCCCAATGATGTGTTGGGGCGAACGTATTTGTTGCGCAGGTAGCGGATGTACAACAGCAACCCAAGGATGACGAGGCTTAGCAAAAAGACTAAAAAGGGCATAAGTTTGTGGAAAAATTGGGTATAAACTAAGGGGAATTAAATAGAAATTGAGTTCTGTTTTCTTTCCTCCCTATCCAAATATGCCACTTTTTTACATAATTTTGAAGGAAAGGATCACTCCGAAGAAGTATTTGTCTCATGCAGTTAACCAGATTGGATCTATTTGGCTTTAAAAGCTTTGCCAACAGGCAGGTCCTACACTTTGATAAAGGAATTACGGGCATTGTGGGTCCCAATGGCTGTGGTAAATCCAATATTGTAGATGCTGTGAAGTGGGTTTTGGGAGAGCAAAAAACCAAAAACCTCCGTTCTGACAAGATGGAATCGGTCATCTTCAATGGGACCAAATCCAAGCGAAAATCCAATTTTGCCGAGGTTTCCCTTACCTTCGAAAATACCAGAAACCTCCTTCCTACTGAGTATTCTACTGTAAAAATTACCCGCAAACTTTACCGTTCGGGAGATTCTGAATACCAAATAAATGGAGTTACCTGTCGATTGAAGGACATTCAAAACCTTTTCATGGACACAGGTATCAGTTCCGACTCCTATGCCATCATTGAGTTGGGGATGGTAGATGAGATATTGACCAACAAAAACAACGAGAGAAGAAGGTTTTTTGAAGAGGCAGCAGGTATTTCTAAATATAAAATCAGGAAGAAGCAGACCCTTAAGCGATTGAAGGATACAGACGATGACCTCGAAAGGGTAGAGGATCTTCTTTTTGAAATCAATAAAAACCTCAAATCGCTCGAAAAACAAGCCAGGAGAACTCAGCGCTATTTCGAAATCAAGGAGCAATATAAGCTTGTCTCTTCCCAATTCTCATTTTTGAGCATGAGGGACATTCGAGAGAAGCAAAACCAATTAAAAATCCTCGAGGAAAATCTTTCTGATGAAGTGTTGAAAGTTCAGGCAGGATTGTCCTTGCATGAAGCCAGGATACAGGATCTTAGAAAGGAATTGTTGGACAATGAGAAGAAATTATCCGAAGCACAGGCAGATCTGAACAAGCAATTGGCCAAGATTCGTTCCATCGAGACTGAAAAATCCATCAAGCATGAACGCTTAAAGTATTTACAGCAGCGTGAGCTAGCAGTCCAGAATCAGATTGAGAACGAGAAGACTCAATCCAGTCAGAATCAAAGTGCCATCATGCAACTTCGCGAGACTGAAATGAGGCAACGGCAGGAGATGGAGGGGAAGAAAAGTGTAGAGCAAGACCTGACAGTCAAGGTAGAAGCCTTTAAAAAGACATTTGAAGAGCAAAACCTCCTCGCTTTATCTACCTCAGAGCAAAGCAAGGCTTCTCAGCAAGAAGTTCAGGATCTGATCAGGGAACTGGATATCAAAAAGGTGAAGATCCAGGGGCTGGAATCTGAGTTGAACCGTGCCAATGAAGACCGAACCCGAAGAGAAACTGACCTGGACGCTTTTTCGGAAAAGACCCAGGAACTGGAGACTGCCGTCCAAAAATTGGAACACGAGGTCAAGGACCTGGAGAGCAAACGCAAAGAGCACCAGGAACAAATTCAGGGAATGGACGAAAAGACCGGAACACTGAAAGATCGTGTCTACAAGTCAAATCGCCTTTTGGATGCCAAGCAAAATGAATTCAACCTGACCAAGAGCCTGGTCGAAAACCTGGAAGGTTTTCCTGCTTCGGTGAAGTTTTTGAAGAAAAATGCCAAGTGGATCAAGGATGCACCCTTGCTTTCTGATGTATTTGCTGTTCCCGAGGATTACAAAGCGGCATTGGAAAACTACCTTGACAATTATTTGAGCTACTATGTTGTGCCCAGTAGGAAAGATGCGCTCTTATCCGTTCATATGCTTGCAGAAGCAGCAAAAGGAAGGGCAAATTTCTTCATCCTGGATGAGCTGGAGAGCTATCAACAGCAGAATCCCCTTTTGTTTACCCAGGCCAAATATGCGCTGGATGTGGTTGATTTTTCACCTGAATATAAAAAATTAGCTGCCTACCTCCTGGACAAGGTTTACATTGTAGCCAATGAGGGTGAAATACCAGAAGAAATACCTGAAAACAGCATTTTCCTAAATAAAAATGGAAACATGACCCGTCGCCGTTTCATCATGGGTGGGGGATCTTTGGGTTTGTTTGAGGGAAAAAGGTTGGGTCGAGCCAAGAACCTTGAAAAACTGGATAAGGAGATAAAAAAGCTTCAGAGCCAATTGAGCAAGGAAAAAGGTGAGTTGGAAGATGCCCAAAAGGAATTTGAGAGGCTGAAGCAAAAGGATTTTGGTACAGCACTTAACCAGGCATCCAAAGCCCTTTCTGGAAAGCAAAGAGATCTATCCGTTCTTCAGACAAGAGAAAAGGAATATCAGGAATTCCTGGCCAGGGTAGGACAGCGATCAGATGCGCTGCTTGATGAATTGGAAAGCCTTCGAAAATCGATTGATGAACTGGACCCCCAGATCGCCAGGAAGCGTGAAGAAGCCCTTCAAATGCGAAGCAAAGAGGCTCAACAACAAGCTGATATGCAGGAAACACGTGAATTGTTGGATAGAGCCAATGCCGAATTTAATGAAGCTCATATCCAGTACATTCATCTGCAAAACCAACTTCAAAACACCCTTCAGCAAATCGAAACCCGAGAGGACAGCATCAATAGGTATACAGAAAACCATGAAAAGCACCTGGAAGAATTGCGTCAGGTGGAGCAGGACATCGAAAACCTGATTTCCTCAAATCTTCAGGACGACGAAACCATTGTCAGGCTGTATCGAGAGCGTAAGGAGAAGGAGGAAAGGGTTGGCAAATGGGAGGAATCTGTTGGGATGACCAAAAATTCCATCCATCAGGTAGAGAAAAATTCAAGCGGTGATCGCAAGAAGCGTGAGGATATGCTTCAGCGACAGGCAAGCCTGAAGGAGCAAAGCACCGAAGTCAGGATAGAACTGAATTCATTGAAAGAGAGGATGTCGGTAGAGTTTCAGGTTGACCTGGGACAGTTGGACGAGGAAAGTTTGTTTAAAAGAGCCATCAGAAGCTATGATTTGACCAAGTTGGAGCAATCCATGCTGAGCCTACGTCATAAGATCCAGAACTTCGGAGAGATCAATCCCATGGCAGTCGAGGCCTTCCAGGAGATCAAGGAAAGGCATGACTTCATCACGGTTCAGAAAAATGACCTCTTGGAGGCAAAACAGTCGCTGCTTTCTACCATTGAGGAAATAGACACCACCGCTAAAGCCAAATTCCTGGAAACCTTCTACGAAGTCCGGGAAAATTTCCAGCGGGTGTTTAAGTCATTGTTTTATGAGGAAGATAATTGCGACCTCATTCTGACCGATCCGGAACATCCATTGGAGTCAGAAATCAACATTATTGCCCGTCCAAAAGGGAAGCGCCCACTGACCATCAAACAGCTTTCGGGGGGAGAAAAGACCCTTACTGCCGTTGCATTGTTGTTTTCCATTTACCTGATCAAACCTGCACCTTTCTGTATATTTGATGAGGTAGATGCTCCACTTGACGATGCCAATATTGATAAGTTCAACAACATCATTAAAGACTTTTCGTCTGATTCTCAGTTCATTATTGTAACACACAATAAAAGAACCATGTTGGCGGCACCTGTCCTTTATGGGGTGACCATGAACCCTCCTGGAATATCGAATGTAGTCCCTTCCTCATTCAAAGAACTTGACCTGGTATAAAGCATGGAAAAGTATATCTGGGATTTTCTGGAGAGCAAAGACTACCTCAGCGGATTAAGGGTAGAAAAGCCCGGCAAGTCTATCCTGGACCTTGGTTGTAGGCACGGGAATAGCCTTTTTCATGCTTACCATAGGTTTGGATTCGAACATTGCGAGGGGGTAGACCTGGGTAGCCTTGGGTTCGCCCTAAGTGATGCCTTTTTCTTTAACAAATACCACAATAGCCTCACAGAGTCAGTTGTGGATTTGATGGATAAAAATGATGATCCTGAGCAACGATTGCTGGCCTATTACAGATTGGTCGCTAATGAAAAATTAACCGTTGAGCCGCTTTCAGGACGAGAAGCGTTCTGGAAGCAGTTTCGAATTACCTACAATAAAAGCGTCGAAGATCGCTTGTCAGAAGAAAGAGGGAAGAATTCCTTTGATCTCGTGTTGTTGGCAAAAGTGCTTCATTTTCATAGCCTTGAAAATCCTGGACAAGTAGTAAGGGAGGCGATGGCCTTTGTAAAAGAGGGTGGGGTCCTTTTTATCAAAACCTGGGTGAGGAACTATCCAGATGGAAGAAGGAGAGACGTTGATATGGAGGATATTAATGACTGGATCAAGGACTTTAAACTTATTGAATTGATAAAAGAAGGAGAATTGGCATATATTTTTCTAAAGAAATAGCTCCATTTTATTAGTTTTGAGAAACGAATTTTATAGGATTTTGAAGGAGTTAGTTGTATTAATTTAGACCCATAATTTAAGCTACTGCCATCATGAAAAAAATCTACCTTGCTATTCTATTAAGCATTCTAATGGGGACATATGTCCATGCTCAATCTTTAAAAGCCAGTACAGGTGAATGGTTGAGTGAAAAAAATTCACTTTTCAATTGCCTGGTCATTAAATCCCATGAAGGCAAGTACAGGGTAACTGGATATCAGCTTGACATGGAAGCGGAAAGCAGGAAAATGGTATTCAAGGAAATGGCCAAGACCAAAGACGGAAAGCTCTATGTACAGAGCGACTTGAAAGGCAAGCCATTCAAGGCAGAGATTGCAGCCAGTGGAATGGAACTGAAGCTCAAAATGATCATCAAAGATCCCAAAAAGGGAATGCTCAAGACCCAGAAACTATTCTCAAAAAACGCTCCCAACCCCAAAGCATTGGTTTCAAAAGCCGGATATATTCAATTGTGGGATTGCAAGGAATGTGTAGCAGGTAGCCATTCGACTAGGGGAAAAGGGCCTCTGCCTGTTGAAATCTTCCTTCGAAGTAAAAAAATGAAAAAGACCGAGTATGGATTTGATGTTCCTGCAATCGAAATGAAACTGAAATTCACCGAATCAAAGGGGAAATATGCTCGATATACTGTTCCTGCTCTGCAAAGGGGAGATTATGAAGTTTTTGTTCAATATAAAATAAGTGAAGACGAGATTTTCGAGCCCGACCCCTTGCCATACAATCCTGCCATTCTAAAAGCTCAGGGGGGCATGCCCATCAGACTTACTTTGAAACGAAAACAAAATTAGGAAAGAGTTGCTTAATGATTTAATTGTGTTTCAATTGAATCTATAGCATCTCACATATGTCCTTTCTTAATGCCGAATGGCGCAAACTTGCCCTGGCCAATTATGTCCTTGATCCCAAAATCCTGGAGCCCTATGTTCCCAAAAAAACGGAATTGGACATTTGGGAAGGAAAGTGCTATGCATCTCTGGTAGGTTTTATGTTTTTGAATACGAAACTCCTTGGCATAAAAATCCCTTTTCATATCAATTTTGAAGAGGTGAACCTGAGATTTTATGTTCGTTACAATGATGGGAAGGAATGGAAGCGTGGGGTTGTGTTTGTAAGGGAAATTGTACCCAAACCTGCCATCAGCTTTGTTGCCAACACCCTTTACCGCGAGCATTATGCCACCATGCCCATGAGGCATTCCTGGAATTTTGGTCAGGAATCATTCAGGGTGAATTACGAGTGGAAACACAAGGGCAACTGGATGAACTTCGCTCTTGAGGCTTCCAACCAGTTGACAGAAATCGAAAAAGGCAGCGAAGCTGAGTTCATCACTGAGCATTATTGGGGTTACACCCAGCACCCAAGTGGTAAGACCGTAGAGTACGAGGTTACCCATCCACGCTGGCAACAGTATGAAGTATTGAACCATCAGATCAATGCCGACTTCGGCACCCTGTATGGAGCTGACTTCGCCTTTTTAAATAATGAAAAGCCTTACTCAGTCATGTTGGCTGAGGGATCGGAAATAACCGTTGAAGGTCGAAACTTGGTTTAAATGCTAGAACTCCAGACGATAAGACAGAACTGGAATCATACCAAACCTTCTTCTCTCGACTACTTTTTGCTCCACAATGTCAAACACCCTAAAAGCCAAAGGTTGGTTGTTGGTCAGGTTCTGAATATTTAGGCTCAGAACCCTGCTTCTTTTAGCCCTGTTTTGCTTAAAGCTGAAACCAAGGTCAATCCGGAAGAGGTCATCCATGCGATCGGTGAATCCTTGGGTCTCATCGAAGACGGTTTGCTGCTGTTCGATAGAGGCGAGGGTGTCCACCTGCTGAAGCAGCAATCCACCTGTCTGAACAATGCGAATATTGGCTCCCCAAACCCTGTTTTTACCCTTTTTGGTTAACCTGTCATATTCATAACCCAAACTCGCAGTGAAGGCATAATTTCCATTAAATCGGGTATCTCTCCATTCCCCATCAAAACCTGTGTACTGAGATTCATAAAATGAAGCAGTGATGATGGTGTAGAAGCGATCACTCAAATATTTATTAACTGCAGCTTCCACCCCATAATTCCTACCCAAACCTTCATTTACCAGGGAATCAGTAATTACCCCTTCGATTAAGTTCAAGGTCGAGATGGGACGATTCAAATCAGGTACAATGGGCACATTGAATAAATATTGGAAGTATGGCTCTAGGCTGAAACTAAGGTTTTCAGAATGGCGATATTTATAACTAAGCACAGCGTGATGAGCCTGGGTAAATCCCAGGTCCTGATTAGGGAAGGCACTTTCTCCACCTACACTTAGTCTTGTGAAATAGATTTGTGGCAGTTGCTGCTGACTGTGCAAGCCGTAGGCGACGCTTAAGTGATGTCTTTGATTGAGCCTGGTGTGTATATTTACCCGAGGTTCAAGTACAAATGAGCCATTCAAAGTCAGGTATTGAGCGTGTAACCCAAGGTCTAGACTCAGCCAGTCTTTGGCTTGATACCTAATACTTAAGTAAGGACGGAGCAGTTGTGTTGCCCCTTCGTGGCTTGCCCTGGTGATCAGGCTGTCGCTGCCGAACGGCCTGAAGGTACTGAGTACCCGGGTAGACTGGTAAGTCAGGTAGATGCCTGACTTCAGGTAAAGTTTAGGATTCACCTGGTGGGTCAAGCCAGTCGTAAGTGTCAAAAATCCTTGTGAAAGTTCATCTTCCTCAACTGGTACAGCTGGATTATCCAGGTTTTCTATCAATTTACCTTCCCTGGAGCTTGAAATCCTGGAAGTAGACAGAACCGTTCTCAGACTGCTTTTAGTTCCCAAACTGATGGTGTGGGTCATCCCAATCGCTCCTGTTCTAGAACCGAAGTCTATGTCAAATCTGTCTTTTCCTATGGCAATGGCAGTATCTACACGTGCACCCTTAAAGACATTGCTACTTTGCCCCCCCATTCCAAAAATGGTAAAGCTTCCAGCTTTCTCTGTTGGGAAGCTCAGGTTAAAGGCAATATCTTGAAAGCGAATATCTTCTCCTCCAAATGTAACACCCATGGCGGCAAGTAGGCCTGTGAAGGAATATCTATAATTTACCAGAAAAGAAGAACCTGACTTCTTGGAAATCGGGCCTTCAGCAGAAAGGTCAAGACCAATCAGGCCTGCCTGAACGGTAAATTCATTTTTCTGGTTGTTTCCTGCCCTCAGCCGCATATCAAAAACTCCCGAAAGGGCGTCGCCATACTCAGCAGAAAAAGCACCTTTAGAGAAAATGGAATTGGCCATCAATTGGGTACTCAGGATACTTTGTCCACCACCACTTAGGCTGATCCTGTCAGAAAAAGTCCCTGCATTTGGCAGGTGGTTGGGATTGGCAATGGCCACACCTTCCAACCTCCACCGGATGCCTGTTGGGCTATTCCCTCGAATTATGAGGTTGTTGGATTGGTTGTCACTTTGAACAACCCCTGAATAGGAAGCAACTACCCTGGCTGGATCAAAAAAACTGGCAGCCAGTTTTTCGGTGTCTTCTACCTTGATCATGTGGATGCTGGGCCTATCAAATTCCCGCTCATTTTTACTATTAATCTCTACTTCAGCCGCTTCAAAAATGGTGGCTTGAAGAGAGAAGTCAAGTACAACTTCCTTTCCCCCTCCAATCTGGAAATCGGGAATGATATAGGTTTCGTATCCTTCTGCCAATACCTGCAACTGATACCTGCCGTAGGCTACCTTCTCAAGAAGAAACTTCCCATCCTCTCCAGAAGTCGCCTCAAATTGAATGCTTTCATCCGAATCAAGAAGTTTCACATTAGATAAAGGAAGCACCCGATAAGTGTTGGCGTCAAGGACCCTGCCTCTAAGTCTCTGAGTCAAATCCTGAGCTTGAAGGGGAGTGTAAAGGAAAGTAAGGCTAAGAAATAAAATAGCAACCGAGAGATATCTCATAGTCTAGTTAGCAGTTTTGGTACAAATCAAGGAAAAATTGATTCGTTTAAAAAAACAAATAAGGCCAAAACAAAAGCAGCAATTCGCGTACCGCAGTTTGAGTTTTGACCTATTATTGGACAATAACGATCTTTAATACTGCCACTATATGGCCTGATGGTTGAATGGTTGGATTACCATTTCTGATACAACACCTGAAGTAGGCTGCTGACAAAGGAACCATACCGCACGGGCGGCCTCTTTGGATGTGATGAATTTATCTTTTTGAACCCTTAGGTCTATTTCATCCCAAAATGGGGAGTCCACACCCCCAAGATAGAGGTTAGTAATGCGTATCTGAGTTCTCCTTAATTCCTCCCTAATTGATTTTAGCATGCCATTCAATCCATATTTTGAAGCAGAGTAAGCTGCTGCACCTGCCATGGGAGTCTTACCCAATACGCCTGGAATATTTATAATAAAGCCTTGCTTGACAGCCTTCATAGGGGGTAAAAAGTGTTTGAATAACAGGAAAGGTCCCGTCAGGTTGGCATTGAGGCTACGCTGGAAATCTTCCAGGCTCAGCTTTTCAAGGGGCTTGATGATCCCTATCCCGGCTGTATTGATCAGTATATCCAATTGTGGTACAAGCTGGTGAATATCATGAGCAAGCATCTCAATGCTCTCCGCTTTGTCAAAATCAACTTCGAAAAGCCTTTCTGATGGAACTTTTAGCTCCTGCCCCAATTCGTTGATCTTGGAGAGATTTCGACCGGCAAGGTAGAGGATTCCTCCTGATTGGCTAAGTAGCTTTGCAGTTTCAATGCCGATACCACCACTGGCACCAACGACAAGGATATGTTTCCCTTTGATGATTTCCATTAATTCATTTTTGAATGGGAACCAATCTTTGGGCAGCTTGTTTAAAAATTACCTCTAAAAACAGGAACTATTCAGCAAAAGTGAAGTCGCAAAGGACAGGGCGATGGTCTGATCCCAATTCCCTTCCTACCTTTCGATCTTTTATCATTATGCCTTCGCTATACAAAATATGGTCTAAGGGAATGCCAAACCATCCCAGCTGCTGGGGGAATGTTGCCTGATTCCCAAATCCCTGGCGACTATCTTTTAGTCCAGTTTCTGAAAGCAATTTCCTGAACCTGGGATGATAGGGGGTGTTATTAAAATCTCCTGCAAGGATGATTTTCTGTTCGAGTTTGATTTGCTGGCTTACATAGTTACTTAGAGAATCCATGAATTGATTTCTGTAAATGACATCTCGGACATTAGGCGGGGAAGGAGGATGTATGGCAATTAATTCAAATGTACCTGAAGGGGTTTTAACAGTTGCTTTGACAGAAGGTATATCGAATGGCCCAAACCAAATGCTTTCTGAAGCAAGAAACGGGTGCTTGCTGGCAATTATACTCCCATTAAATCCATGCCTAGGCAGTGCTTTTCTGTAAGGATAAGCCCGCCAAATCTCCTCCATTTCCTCATGCCATATAGGGGTATATTCGGTCATGAGGATAAGATCAGGCTTGTATTCTTGAATAAAATTCCTGGCCTTCTGGTATTGACTGTTTTTCGTCAACACATTGAAACCCATGATGCGATAGGTCTGATTGGAAGTAGCGGTTTGTTGGTTTGGATAGGGGAGAAGAGAGGCAAGAATCGGGATTAAGTTGAAGCAGGCCAATAAAAGTGAAAGCCTGACCCAAATTTTCTTTTTTCTAAGTAAAAAAAGAAGGGATAGGCCAAATAGGGAAAGCCCATATTGAAATTTAAAATGGGCATAAATCCCAATCCAAATAGGATTGTCGGGCAATGCTCCCATCAAACTGCACCAAAGCAGGGCAAAAAAACCTCCGAATAGACCCAAATCGAAGAGTCCCTTGAGGATTTTAAGCAATTTCATCTTCATGCTTCGAATCTAGCATTCTTGTCTAGATTTTTAAGTTTAATTCCCTTTATTTTTATGCAGTATTCTAAGGGTAAAACTTTCTGGAAATTTCCAACACCTGCTACCTATATGAAAAATGTCATCCTCCTATTTTCTTTGTGCTTGATCACAATTTTCGCCCTTTCTTGTCAAAAGGACCCTGCCCCAAAAGGTACCATTCTCAAAATCAACCAGCTTCAGGTTTTGGGTAGCCATAATTCCTACAAAAAGGCCATTATGCCAAACCTTCTCCAGATGATTGCAGGGGTAGATTCCAGTTTAGCCATGGAACTGGATTACGAACATGCACCCTTGGTGGATCAACTGGATCTTGGCCTTCGTCAAATTGAGCTGGACTTGTTTTTTGATCCGCAGGGAGGAAGGTTTACCAATCCACTTGGACATCGACTGTTGCAAGAAGCCGGGGTAGACGTCCCTAATTTTGATCACCAAAATCATTTAGAACTGCCTGGTTTCAAGGTTTTCCATATTCAGGATATTGATTACCAAAGTCATTGCCTGATATTTTTGGATTGCTTGTTAAGCATGAATCAATGGTCTGACGATCATCCTGATCATCTTCCTATTTTAGTTACCATCAATCCCAAAGTCAGTGGAATCAGCAGAGCAGGTTTTGATTTTACCCAGCCATTGCCATTTAGCAAAAACGCCCTGGACTCTCTGGAAGAAGAGATCCTGTCAATCATTCCAAAAGGAAAAATCATAAGCCCTGATCTTGTAAGAAAAGGATATTCCAGCCTTGAAGAGGCTGTTCTGGCTGGCAATTGGCCTGCGCTTATGGATGCCAGAGGAAAGTTCATCTTTGCCATAGATGCTGCTTCCCAAGGAGAAATAATCAAAAATTACCTGGAAGGTCACCCCTCGCTCAAAGAGCGATTGATGTTTGTAAACTCTACCCCAGGTCAAGCCCATGCTGCATTTATGGTGATGAACAATCCATTAAAGGCAAAAGCTGAAATCCAGCAAAGGGTGAAAAAGGGATATTTGGTGAGAACAAGGGCTGATGCAGGGACATATGAAGCCAGAAATGGTGATTACTCGAGGTTCAAAGCAGCCCTGGAAAGTGGAGCCCAATACATCAGTACGGATTATTATATTCCTGACCATCGCATGGCCACCAACTATACCATAAAAATGGACAGTGGTTGGGTTGCCAGGTGTAACCCAGCCTTCCCCGAACTTAAATGTGATAATTCCAAACTGGAATAGTTAAAACTTCCAAGCTAATCCAGCTCCTAGCTGTATAAAGCTGATATTCTCAGGGAACTCCAGGCTAGGTGTAGGCGGGGCTTGAAGTTCCTGGCTCTCTAAAGGTACGGGGACTCCAACCAGTATGCTACCAATTCTGGAAAGATAATTTGCCTCAATATTCAAATCCCAGCGGGATCCGAGATGAACTTCGGTCCCGATACCTGTAGAGACAGAAACGAATTTTCTACGGTAGAAGGATTCAAGGTTATTGTTGACACTATATGTGGCAAAGTCATCGGCTGAAGTTGATACAGCTCCGTTGGCGTCGACATAGGTATTGTTATTGACCAGGAATGGATTGCTTCCGAAGGTATTGAGGTTCTGCCTTGCAGATAGCCTGGAAGACCTTTGGTCGCCAGAAAGCTGTGTTTCGTCCAAATCAAAGATGGATAAAAAGTCAGCAGTTGACCATACGTAGCCTATGGCTCCCCGAACAAAGGGATCGATCACTGCATTCTGCTTTTTCCTTAATTTGAATTTCCCCCCTGCTTCCAGCCAATAATTGGTCCCTACGATCAGAGCCACAGAGTTTCCTAGTTCATTGAAATTGGCTTCGACCAGACTTCCTGCAGGAATATATCCTTCATAGTAGTAAGCATCATCAGAGCCGATTTTGGCACTGGCTGTTATTCGCTTGTTGAGTTTTCTGTTGACTACAATAGCAAGCCCAGGGTGCCAGCGATAGATGAATGGATTTTGGTTGAATCCAATCGGTGGTGAAGCGGTATAGGGTTGAACAAGGCCATTGAATTCTAGTCCAACACTCCATTTGCGATGATTGCCAAGAGCCAATACAGGAAGGGCTGGAATGGGCTGCATCCCTGAACTGGAAGCATCAAGATTGGTCTCCATGATATCAAAGTTCTGCTCCATCGAAGCGAAGCTAGCTATATTGCTCTCTTCAATAGAAGCAATTGCCTTCAACTCATTATTGTTCCTGTTTTTCTCTGAGTGGAGATTGTTTGATTTATAGTTATCGCCGAGACTTTCGGTGATTGTTTTTTGACCAGGATTTGAGGTCAACGGCTTCTTGGTAAGATGGGAAGTGGTAGCTTGGGTGTATTGGGAGGTAAAATTCTGGCGATGTTTCTTAGTGGATTCGCTAAAATTGACTGAAGGCTTGCTTAATAGAGTAGCGTTTTTTCCATTCGCAGAGGTATTCTTTTCGGTTTTATAAATGGATTGACTTGTTGATGGGTTCTCGCTTAAACTTGTTTTAAGCTCTGCAGTGTTTTCCCTATGTTTAATCCCCTCTTCCTTAGATGGAATTTCGAGTTTTTCGTTTTCAACGATTGTTGATTCTTTTTTGTCAAAATTGTTCGTAAGCCAGAACAATGACAACAAGATCACAATGCTGGCTGCCCCCAGGAAAAAACCTCCCAGGAAGGTAAACTTAGTTCCCTTTTTTGGTGCAACCGGCGCATCCAGCATAGCTGCCATTCTATCCCAATCTGCCTTGGGCTTGTATGGGCGAGCCTGATTCGCTTTTTGCTTGATCAAATGATCCCCTTTATCCATGATTTACCTGCCTTTCTCTTTTAAATGTTGGACCTAATTTTTTTTTCAGGATTTTTCTGGCCTCTGTTAAATATGCCCTCGAGGTCGAAGCCCCGAATCCCAGTAATTTTGCTATCTCTTTATGGGGATATCCCTCAATGATATAGAGATTAAAAACTGTCCTAAGTGGATCTGGCAATTCTGCAATTTTTTCCAGTATGTACTCTGCCTCAAGGTTATTTATTGCATTCTCATCAATGGCGCTATCTGCGGCTTCACTGATGGGAACCTCCCCCACAAATCTTTTCTCTCTTCTCAAATAGTCCAGACACACATTCACCATTACCCTACGTATCCATCCCTCCAAAGACCCCTTATTTTTAAAGGAATGGATATTTTTAAAGACTTTGATGAAACCTTCATGTACCAGATCGTGGGCAATTTCCTTGTCCTTGGCGTATCTGTAGCAAACGAAGGTCATGGTCTCAAAGTATCTTTCATACAGACGACGTTGGCTCTGCCGGTCTTTTTTCCGGCAGCCTTCAAGCAAGTGCTCGTCGGTGATGGGTATTACCTTGGGGTTCATGTGCAGGGCCTAGTTTCTCTACAGACGAAGGGAAGTTTAAAAGTGCTGGGAATAAGTTACCATTTTATAAATTTCCCGACTAGTTTTTATGATAGAATAGCCCAAATCAAAATTAATTGGGTATTTTAATTCAGAGTTTGGTAGAAACTTTTCAGATTTACCTTTTTTCTTACATAGTTTGTACGAACGAAGCCCTATTGGTTAAAATTGGTCTTTTTATGAAGAATTTTTGCCGATACCTTTTTTTCTGTGATTCGTAAAATCTTTAATGAGTAAATAGTTGGATGGTTTGTATAACCAATTTGTGCCAGGTTTACGTAAAAGTTGCAAGAATCCCTCAGTGACAGTTCGTTCATAGAAGATCTAAACACAAACAACGCTCTTATGCATCGCCCATTATCTACTTTAACTTGCCTAAAATATAGTCCGAACATTTACATTTATCTCTTTCTTGTAATGTTTCTGGTTTTTGCTCCTTTGGCAAAAGCTCAAGACACATTAAATGTCTTTTTTGAAACCAACTCTGCAAGAATAGATGAAAAAGAAATGGATCGCCTGGATAATTGGTTGATTGAAACCATTATTCAAAATCAGGATTCCTTTGCAATCTATGGTTATACCGACGACAGGGGATCAGCCGAATACAATAAAAAATTGGCCTACGACAGAGCTTTTGCTGTGAGGACATTTCTGATCAACAATGGTATCCCTTCTCGATCTATCACGAGGATAGAAGGAGCAGGAGAAAATGTTCCATTAGCATCTAATGAGACTGAGATTGGCCGAAGCATCAACAGAAGGGTATCTATTCTACACTTCTCTTATGACCTCAAACTCGCTATCAGAGAGCAAAAAAGCCGGGGGCTAGACAACAAGGAAGCCCTGAAAGAAGCGCAGGCCTTACAGAAAAAGGATGAGCCTGTAGAAGACGAGGGGAACTCACTTGAGGTAATTGACTTGAATCTTGAAAAAAATGTGGTTGATTGCCAGCAAGAGGCCCGTATCCTAAAAGCAGAACATGGGGTAGAAGTCATACTTGAACCTTGCTGTCTGGATGCAGTTGGACCGGACATAGAGGTGAAAATTACTCCTGTCTTTACCCGTCAGGAAATGGTCATCCAGGATGTGCCAACCATGGACGTAGATGGTGATTGCCTGGAGACGGATGGCATTGTGATTGTACAACTGCTGAATTCTTATGGGAAAGCTGTTAGCCTTCCTGATAGCTGCTTGAAACTGCGGATGCCAGCAACCCAGCAGGACGAAAGGAAACGTATCTACTTTGCAGTATATGGAAATGATAGCTCCGGTTTTGCCTGGCAGTCCACCTACAACACCCCCGAGTTTAATGTAGACAATGAGCAGGGTTACTATGAAGTAAAACTGGATGTTTCAAGGGCAGTGGCCATTCAGAAAATGGTTCCGAATAGCCGAAAATACCGCCATGGACCCAAAATCTGGGTAGATATCAAACCATTTACCCAAAAAAACGCCAGGGTTTATCTATCATCGGATGATGTGGTGCTAAGTGGAGTTTGGAGGGAAAAAAGTGCCTGCTACTTTAGGAAAGGATGTATGTCAGATGTGGATGCCTTTGTAACAGTTATTGCGGAGGAAGATGATGGCAGTTATATGGTGGCTCATAAAGCACTTAAGACCATCAGGTACAAAGGAAGCTCAGATAAGGGTAGGTATCTGGTAAGAAAGGAAGACTTTGTAAAAGTATCCGGTGAGGATGCCATTGCAGATATAGTCCGTTTCTAGGACAATTAATGAAACATTTGAAGGGGAAAATGGTACCACCCATTATCCCCTTTTATTATATAACTTAAGTCGACACAAGAGGATTCCTTAGTTCAATAAAGAAGATCCTTCGCAAACTCAGGATGACAGGCTGCGTCTGGGCTCTATACTTGTTTCTGGCAATTTGAGTTATTTAGGAGGACATAAAGAAAATTGCTTTTAATTCTAACGCCCAGAGACTATTTTGGGCGAAATTTCTTAATAAATAATCACTGCAATCCTATGACACAGGATCAAATAAGAGGCCTTCAAACGCGCACCAAAGCGCTGAAGGACTATCTTTGACATTGACAGAAAACTGGCTACGATAGAAGAAAAAGAAGCCATTACACGCCAACCTGATTTTTGGAATCACGCAGACGAAGCCCAAAAAGTTATGAAGGAAATCTCCAACCTCAAGGTTTGGACTGATGCCTATCATAAAATTGAAGGGCAATTGGGTGATCTGGAAGTCTTACATGAGTTTTTCAAGGAAGGAGAAGGAACAGAAGAGGACGTAACAGAATCCTATCAAGCTACCCTGACCGCAATTGAGGAGCTGGAGTTCCAACAGATGTTAGACAAAGAAGAGGACAAACTGAGCTGTATTCTGGAACTGAATGCCGGTGCAGGAGGAACAGAGGCACAAGACTGGGTTTCCATGATGTCCAGAATGTACCAGATGTATGCTGAAAAGAATGGATTCAAGGCAACTGTAATCAACGAGGTTCCGGGTGATGCCGCAGGATTCAAAAGTGTTGACATCGAAATTGACGGTTCCTTTGCATACGGCTACCTAAAAGGAGAAAAAGGGGTACATCGCCTTGTCAGGATTTCGCCCTTCAATGCCCAAGGCAAAAGGCAAACCTCCTTCGCTTCGGTAGACGTTCGTCCTTTGGTAGATGATACCATCGAGGTCGAAATCAATAATGCAGAGATTGAGCTTTCTACTACCCACTCTTCAGGTAAGGGAGGACAGAATGTGAACAAAGTGGAAACTGCCGTTCGCCTGAAGCACATTCCAAGTGGGATTGTGATTTTCTCACAATCCGAGAGGTCCCAGCTCCGCAACAAGGAGAAGGCATTTCAACTGCTAAAATCCAAATTGTACGACCTTGAACTGGAACGACGTCGCAATGCCACGGCTGAGTCTGAAGCAGATAAATCTGCCATCGAGTGGGGGTCGCAGATTCGAAATTATGTCTTTCATCCCTATAAACAGATCAAGGATAACCGTACAGAGTTAAAAACCAACAATGTCCAGGGCTTCATGGACGGTGGGCTGAATGAGTTTATCAAAGCCTATTTGATGAAGTTTGGGAAAGGGTAATCCCCAAGACATTGATAATTGAATGATAGGTGGTAATTGGAGAAAATGTTCCCATGATGGCAAAAGTATACTATGTATTTGATCCACTTTGTGGATGGTGTTATGGATTTTCTCCAATTATTACCTCAGTTTTTCATGCCTACAAGGACAGACTTGAGTTTGAAGTCCTTTCTGGGGGTATGGTAACGGGGGAGAGGGCAGGTCCTATGGAACCAGAAACGGCAAATTACATCAGGCAAGCCCTCGGGCGAGTTACCGAAGTTACCGGTACTGAATTCGGGGATGCCTTTGTCAACAATATCCTGGGTAGTCCTGAAGTTATCCAAGATTCTCTTCCACCTGCAAGTTTGCTCACTGCCTTCCAAGAGGTCCAAGCAGAGAATGCCATCCCCTTTGCATCAGCATTACAAAAGAAAATCTATTTCGACGGAGTTGAGCCTACAGACATGGAAAGCCTGGCTGAAATCTATAATGAAATGGGGCTAAATGCTGAAGAAATGCTGGCATTAGCCAGGACTGAAAAAATCAAAAAGGCAACCGAAGCCCAATTCGCTCAATCTTCTGCATGGGGAGTAAGAGGTTTCCCAACAGTTATTGGCGAAAAAAATGACAATCTCTATTTGTTGACAAATGGTGCCTGTTCGAGGGAAGAGCTGGAATCCAAGTTGAATGCCCTTCTTCAATTGTGAACCAAAGGCTTGGGTACATCTTCAATTTGTTTCAATTGACCCATCTGAACAATGGATAAAAAGTGGAGGAAGACTGCCAATGGCATCAGGAAGCCGGGAAGCAAAACGTAAGGCCACTCTACGAACTCATTGGAGACCAATGGTACTTCAGAAGCCCAAATTTGTGGGACAAAGGCCGAAGTCATGAAAAGGCTTACCACAATGGTCAGCAAGCATAGCCCTAAAATATTCCAGACCAGAAGGAAATTGAGGGGAAGCACTTTCCTTTGAAATACGAAGTAAGCCACAATTGGAGCGGTGATTCCAGCCAGGATATCAAAATTATAGCCTTCAAAGGTAGTGGACTTTGGAATGAATCCTTCCATAAAGGTATAAAGCAAAAGCAGCTCAACGGCAAGCCTGAAGGATTGGGCATAAACCACCCAAGAGGGGTCAAGCGCTTTAAGGAGAGGGTGCTTCCGGTTGCGAATCAATACCACTGCAGTGAACAAAAATAAGGGAAGGATGATCATCAGAGGCATTTTGGGAGGCAAGCTGAAGTCTTGCATAATCCCCAATTGAGCCACCACATATACGTAAGCAAACCAAACTCCTAAGGAAGCTGCCAGGACCAATGACCTGTTCCTGATCTTGATTTGTGAAGCTCCCATCTTCCTTTGAGCCAAACTGAAAACCACAACTATGGTTGTAGCCATGATCAGGCTAAGTGCTAAAAAACCGATTTCCAGAAACATATCTTAAATCTTGGATGGTGATCGTAAGATATGTAAAAAAATGGATTCAAAATTGCTCGACCTGTTCACAGCCCGCCAGGATCAGTTTTCCATCCTTGGATTTCCTGATGGTATAGTCCTCGTCCACATGGGCATGATGAAATTTCCCTTCTCCGGTAGGATACACCTCGTGTGAAGGAGATTGGCCCCATTTCATCCAGAATTTTTCATTCTCAAACCATAGTTTGATTTCAAATTCACCTGATTTATAGGAACCCAAATAGGGCTTGCCATCACTGATAATGGGATTGGGTTTAATGGGCAATTTTAATTCCTTGCCTCTTAGGAATTCAAGTATGGGATTGCTGATTTTCATCAGGTCCTGAAAGCCATTGTTGGAAAGGATGATACAGGAAGTATCGTCCTCAGGATAATGCTCAATGTGGCTTCGATAGCCCCAGTGAAACCCTCCATGACCATAGACTATGTTGCCTTCAATCTCCAGTATATGCCAACCATAAGCATAGTGGTTGTTGTGCATTTTTCCTGCGGGCACATAGGGGGTAAACATCGCTTTTTGGAGGTTTTCATTCAACAAGGATTGGTTTTGAAGGCATTTTAGCCATAATGTCAAATCACCTACGGTAGAGTAAAGCCCTCCCTGGGGGTAAAAATTTCGAGCATCAGTGAAAGGGGCCTGAATCATATTTCCGTCATCCATGTCGTAAGCCCTCGCTTTTTTGGCGATGACCTGGGTGGGATCGTCCACGCCTGAATGTTCCATCCCCAAGGGCGTAAAAATCCTCTTCTGAAGGAATTCTCCAAATGATAGTCCTGAAACTTCTTCTATGACCATCCCAAGTAGGTAGTAAGCGGGATTTGAGTAGGAAAACATTTTTCCTGGTTCAAACATGGGCTCGAACTTCAGGAAAAGTTTTACCCAATTTTCTTTTTGAATGGGGGTGGTAAATATTTCTGATAGTTTTTCACCCTTGGCAAGGCGGTAATCAGGTAAACCCGAAGAATGGGACATCAGGTGATGAAGAAGAATGCGCCCGTCGATTCGAGCAAAAGATGGCAGGTACTTATTCGCAGAGGTATGAATATCAAGTTTTCCATCCTGATGAAGCAATAGAATCCCCATACAGGTAAATGCTTTGGAGAGAGAGGCTATGGGATAACTTGTATCAATCTGATTTTTAATATTAAAAGACCTATCTGCCTCTCCATATGCTGCGCTGATCAGGGGATAATTTCGCTGCGACAACAGTATGCTGCCGCTGAAGGGGAAATTGGCTACATAGGTATCCAGGAATTGATAGATTTTCTCTATTTGATTTTCGTTGATCATAATAGTGGATTACCTAATAATAATACATATTGATAACATTTTGAATCGAATTCGCTTAATTTTACCAAGGACATATTTCCTGAATTCAGAAAGAATAAAAAAATGGAGTACCGACAATTAGGTAGTTCCGAATTAAAAGTAAGTGTAATCGGCTTGGGATGTATGTCCCTGGGGTTGGATCACAAGCAAAACGAAAGAATTCTTCATGCCGCCTTTGATGGGGGCATTAATTTTTTTGATACCGCAGATTTATATGACGGAGGATTCAATGAAGAATCTATTGGAAAAGCTTTCAAAGGAAAAAGAGATAATATCATCCTTGCCTCCAAGGTTGGGAATCAATTAACTGCAGATGGAAAAAGCTGGGATTGGAACCCTTCAAAAAAATATATCAAAGCCTCCATTCACGAATCTCTCAAACGACTCCAAACAGACTACCTCGATCTATATCAGCTTCATGGGGGGACCATTGATGATCCTATAGATGAGACAATTGAGGCATTCGAAGAACTAAAAAAAGAAGGCTACATACGTCATTATGGCATTTCATCTATACGGCCTAATACCATCAGGGAGTGGGTTAGTAGGTCAAATATGGTATCCGTAATGACCCAATACAGTTTACTTGACCGTAGGCCTGAAGAATTTACCCTGGATTATCTTAATCAGAATGATATTGGGGTCGTCGTGAGGGGAGCCTTGGCCAAGGGTTTTCTAATCGACAAGGAACCCATGGATATCCTCGGCCACACGGAGGGAAAAGTTGAAAGCATTCAGCAAGAATTGAAAGCCCTGGGGCAAGAATGGAATTCCACAGCTTCACTTGTGCTAAAATTTGTCTTACATAATGACTCTGTAAGTACCATTGCTGCAGGTGCCAGTTCAGTAAAGCAGGTAGAAGAAAACATCAAAGCCGGAGAGAGTTTTTCATTGACCCAAGAACAGTTTTTAACCCTATCAGCCCTTGCTCCTAAGCTTGCATATGAGAAACACCGATAGTTATTTTGAACTTTCGGGAACATAATTTCCTACAAATAGCTTAAGGCTTCAAAAATATATTCTCTACATGGCAGATGGAGTTGAAATCCAGTCCAATCTGGAAAAAATTAATAAGAAGATAGAAGACGCTTGCGTAAAAGCAGGTAGAAATGCAGATGAAGTAAAGTTGATTGCTGTTTCCAAGACAAAACCCATGGATTTGATCAGGGAGGCATTCAAGGCAGGGCAGGTGGATTTCGGAGAGAACAGGGTGCAAGAGCTACGTGAGAAGCATCCCGAATTGCCCGATGGACAGTGGCACCTCATTGGGACCCTTCAGCGAAACAAGGTGAAATATATCGCCCCCTTTGTCCACCTGATTCATTCTGTAGATTCTGAAAAATTACTCCAGGAGATTGACAAACAAGCAGGTAAAAATGACCGGGTGATTGATTGTCTACTCCAGATGAACATCTCGGATGAGGACAACAAACATGGCCTCGGGGAATCCGATGTAGAGGCCATCCTTAGCCATATCGATCAGTATCCAAATATCAGGATAAAAGGATTCATGGGCATGGCTGAGTTTACAGATGATGCAGAGATCGTTCGCCAACAATTCAGAAGGCTTCGCATAGCCAGGGACTCTTTTAGGGCAAAAGAAAATAGCCAGATCCAGCTCGATGAATTGTCTATGGGCATGTCAGGCGATTTTCCAATTGCCATTGAAGAAGGCGCCACCATGGTCAGGGTTGGTAGCGCAATTTTTGGTATCAGGTAAAAATTCCTTTGACCTACCTCTTCAACATGAAAGGCTTAATGACTGCTTCAAACTTGCTTGAAGAATACTTTTTTTGATAAGCCTGGATCATCTTTTTGAGCTCTCCCAAGGATTTTGCCTTAGAAAATGAAGGGCTAAAGTCCTTTTCACCAAATATGAGTAAAATCGAACATTCTTCCTGGGTGGCTCCCCGGGAAATGCCAATTCCATAGCCTTGTTTGCCATTAACCAGCATACCAACGTCAAATCCGTAAGGAAAATGGACAGGGGCAGTGGAACTTAATCTTTCATAAACCTGCTCCAACCTAAAAGACCCACTTTTGAAACCAACATTGGGATAAAGATTGACAAGATTGTCTTCCTCGTAGTTATTCACAAGAAAAACCTGAACGTAGCCTTTGGTTGGGAGCTGTACATCAAAATTGATGTAGGCTGGGTGTTGGTATACAGCTTCAATGCCCGTGAGGGTCAAGGACGGCCTTGACCTGCTATTCATAAGCTCTTCAAATGAATCCCAAACCGGTTTTTGTAATTTGTCTTGTATCCTGTTCCAATTGTTGTTGAGGACAGTCATGTCCTTGGCCAAACTTTCACTAAGTGGCCCAAAAACGATGGTCAGTACTTCTGAAAGTTGATCAAGATCTTCCTTGAAGGGCCTCAATTCCTGATACAAGACATTGGAACTTCTGATGATGTCCCTTCCAAGCAGGATATTACTTTTGTCCAGGCCGTCTTTCAGTTTTTTTGAAAAGGTGTTTTCCCAACTGGCTTTGATTTCTTGTTTCTCTACAAAAGCGAAGACAAACAGGGCTTTGCGGTTTCTATAGGCTTCGACTTTCATCCCACTGAAGAGGGGCAATTTGGTATTTGACTTTGAAAAAACAATGAAACTTTGAGATGTCTTGGTGTCGTTGTTGATGTTTTCATTTTTAATCCTCAGGCTGGTCGAGACTTCCACCTTGGTCAGAATGCTCCTGGCAACCTCCTCCTGAACAAATCCAATGGCATCTTCCAGTACTTCCTGTACGTCTTGATCCTTTTCCAAAACCCTGGAGTTAAAGGCCTTCCAATAGCTGTTTTCCGGAAAGAGGCCTTCACGGATTTCGGGTTTTAGCCAGTCTGGCTTGGCATTTAGGAACTGCGCATTTCCTTGAATACTGAGAAATAATAGACATGCTATGAGTATCGAAAGTCTGGGTATATACTTGGGCATAAGCTAAAAATTAGGGAGAGGGAGCCATAGACTCCCTCTCAAAATTTATTTTCTATAGTTTACGATCTTCCATTCAAGTAACTCACTTGCATTTTCTTCCACCTTTTCAGGGAAGATATAGGGATTTTGGTTGTAGACTGAATTGATTTCGTTGGCTTTTTGGGGAATGTAATCTTTTAGGAATCCATATAGATTTTTGATATCCAATGTTTCCTGATTCCTGTTTTCATATATCCCTTTGCAGAATCCATAGGTAAACAGGCTATAGCCCTTTTCTTTATAGGTATAGGAAATACTGCCCTTGGTGGCATGGAGACAGACCATCTTGTTGGTGGTATAAATGGGTTTTACCTGATCTTCGTCTAGTACGTCGCCCTTGCCATCCACGGTATAACAACAATCAAAAATGAGGAAGGATTTATTAATCCTTGATTCAAGGCGTCCCATGGCAGCATAGATGCTATCGACAACCAGGCCCTCTTCGAATTCGGCATCAATGCCCTGAATTACCGGGGCACCGTTTTCGTTTTTCGAACCGTGAGATGAAATATAAATCACCAGGTTCTTTCCTTCAATTGGGAGTTTGGGAATCACCCTCTTGAATAGGTTATTGAGGTTGTTGGTGGTTTTGTTGTCGTAATAATAGATTTTATCAATGCCTAGACTTCTTCTGAAATAGTCCTTGACAAGCAGACCATCTCTTTCTCCTGTGGCTACCGAATTTTTGCTGGTATAGTCGAAGTTTGAAATAATGATTCCTACTGTTTCCTTGGTCTTGGTACCTGAAGGAATGCTATCAGAGAAACTTACCTCGTCTTTGAGCTTTCCGAGGGTATTATCAATTTTCTTCGGTCGCCTGATTGAAAACCTCACAGAAAGCCTCCTGTATTCAGATCCTTTGTCCTTGCTGAATACCTTGGTGACCATTCGAAACTTAGTCTTTTCAAGGGGTAGAACCTCAATCCTTTCGGTCATGTAGTACTTGGCTCCATATGCCCTGGCATAAGCGAGGGTATTGTTATCCCTCATGTAGGTATTTTTTTTCAGGTTTTTGGCGATGGCAGGTTCTCCGATTTCATCTATGTCTCCTGCTGCCTTGTCAAAGGTACCGGAAATGTCATCTCCATATTCTCCCCGATACCTGATGGTTGGGCGAGATTGGTCAGCGCTGGCAAAAATTCGCACCCGAATCAGGTCTGTGCTGCTCAGGTAGGGCTGAATTTCTGGCTTCCTCAAGGCATTGTTAACAGCTCTCATGAGAGCTTTGGCATTTTTAGACTCTTCCAGCAAATAGACTCCACTGGGAAAATCGTTGATCACACCTTTTTCAAATTTTAATTCAGAGGAGTCAAGTTCCCAATCTATTTGTAGGAACTCATCAACGTCTCCATAGATGTTTTCTTCCTCAACCGTTTTAACCTTGGTTACAATGGAAGGCTCACCTGGAAATGCTATGGTATCGCGTTTTTGCTGGATTTGTTTTTCTAGTTCTTTGTCACCAGAATCTATATTTCCCTTTTTGGTCTCGTCAATTTCCTTACTTCTTGTTTTATAGCGTTTGTTGTATTTTTTGTTGAGGATTTGAATTACGGTATCCTCAGGCAATTCAAAAACGTCATAGTCTTCATCAGAAACTTTTTTCCAGAATCCACTTTTTATTTGACCTGTGGAAGGACTATAATAAACACCATAACCGGAGAAATTACAGTTTTCCCATTCACCAATGTATTGATCGTTGTTTCCCAAGGCTGGCCACACAATGATACATCCGTCTTTTCCGTCGGGCTCTTTTCCGCTTCGCATCAAATCCTTGACATTGAAGAGCATTTCACCAAAACCTTCAAACCTCCCTTGCTCAAAGTCGCCTTCATACATGCTTCCTGCATATTGCCCCCTTGTCCATTGGTAAGAACCCTTGCCTTGCAGCTTGGCTCCAGTATTGAAATAGCCCCTTTCTACTGAACCATCAGGATGGGTAATGGTCGCTTTTCCGAAAACATTCCCTTCACTAAAGTTGCCATCGATCAGTGTACCATCGACTTGCTTCAGTTTTCCATATCCATGAGGGATGCCCTTTTTCAGGTTGCCATCATAGGTCGAAACTCCGCCCTGCCAGACGTATTTTCCTTTGATCAAATTTCCCTTTTTTAAGTAACCTTCGAAGGTGCTGTTGCAACCGTTGTCGAAGGTCAGCTTGGAGTACTTGTTGTAACAGTCCCCGCTTAGGCATTCGCACATGGCCTTTGTTTGCCATTGGATCTTTTTCATGATCCTTTTTTTGACCTTTTTGTTGACATAGTCCTGGCCAATGGAATGCGGTGCCGTGCCTAATGAAATGAGTAAAATTAAAAAAATGCGCGTGAAGGGAATTAGTACTTTGCGTAGAGTAATGCTAGAATTCATTTTCTATCAGTTAGTTGTATAATTATTGAAATTTTTTTTCGTATGACCTTATTTATCTCTAGTATTCTAATTTTAAACCTTGGCTGATATCAGGATCTATTCAATCTTCCCCAAAATTTCTTGATTGTTCGTAGCCTTTTCCTTTCTAATTTTAAAAACTTAATTTCTACGTACCACAGATCGATTATGTACCTCAGCTCAAACGTTCACAAATTAGAATTATTCTACCAGAGTATTTCCTATCCCAATATGCCAATTTTCTAAAACAATTTCCTTTATCGTTTTTTGCAAAAAATAATAAATTATATCCTATCGAATCAAGATGGAAGGATCTTGCCAACTATACCTATAGATCCATGATTGCCCACCAGTTGGGATGTCATCAGCTTTCCTGATTCCACGGACTCCTCCCAGTTTTTCATAAAACTTTATGGCTCCATGATTTCCTTCAAGGACCCAAAGGTATAGGTGAGAGTTGCTTCGATTTTCAATGACCCATCCAGCAGCATCTGCCATGAGTTGTCTACCGATGCCTTTTCCCTGCACCTGCGATGAGACATGAAGGTTGTCAAGCAAAGCACCATGAATATCATCACGATCTAGGAAAGTACAGCAAAATCCGATCAGTAAATCTCCTTGCCAGGCTGTCATGATTCTGCGAGACTCGTTTTCTTCTGCGAATCGGCCATGCCAGGTTTCCAACCTGTTGTCAAGGACATGTTTGTCAAGAAACTCATCCGGCCAAAGGCCACGGTAATGTTCTTGCCAACTACGTGCATGTAATTCAGCGATTTTCCTGGCATCTTTCCGGACCGCCATTCTGAATTGAATCATATGGGTTGATCAGAATGATTTTATTTCAACCTTGAATGGTCCTGCTCCCCTGTAGGATTTCACCATGATGTAGTAAATACCTTCCTTGGCATTGGCAAAACTGATGCTCTCATCCGGGCCAAGGTCTGTACTTCTTCTATCATATTGAGTAGCGGTTGGAGGGAGATCTTTTCTGACATAAAGGTCAAAGTCGACACCAGAAGGACCCTCAAGGGTAACCTCAAAGTCGTTGCTTGCCATAAAGGCAAAAACCTCCTCAGACCCATCACTGCCCAAAGTACCTGTAAAAACCTTATTGCCTTGATTGGGATCAGGATTGTTGTCCTCTACCTGGACGTCCAAGGCCTTTTTGACAGCTTTGGCAGCATTTACCTTGCCGAAACCAAACCATTCGGAATGTCCCTCTGTGTCATAGGTTCCTTTTTGCAAGCCCAGGACTGGATCAGGATTGATGTCTTCAATTTTGTCGGTACATTCTTCCAGGATTTGCCTGACCTGCTTTCCGGTAAGTTTTGGATTGGCGGAGATGATCAGCGCAGCCACTCCTGCTGCCAATGGACAGGCAGAAGAGGTTCCCCCAAATTGTCCAGTATACCTACTGTTAGGAGTAAAATCCTGGCCAGTTTGATCATTGTCAGTGGTCCACACTCCTCTACCTGGCAACCAGATCTGGCTATCAATCGGGTGGAAGTTGTTGGATGGAGCTGCTACGGATATTTCATTGCCCCAGTTGCTGTAGGCAGCCTTGGTATTTAGACTTGTGGAGGATGCAATGGCCATGACTTCGGGATGTGAGGCATTGCCATTCAGAATGGGGCCTGTTGTCCTTTGTAAGCCATACATAGGAACAAACCAGTCAAAACTTGTATTGTCTGGTGCATTTAGGGGGGCGTTATAGTTTCCGGCTGAAAACATGATTACGGCACCCTTCCCACGTCTTCCACCGCTTGTAGCTATTTCTGTGAATTTGTCATATAGTAGTTGAGAAAGGGGAGCAAAAACAGGCACCGGTCCCCAACTACATGAAATAACGTCCGAGTGTTTGGAGGCAAAATCAAAAATTTCCCATAGTTCATGGTCTTCCGCTGCAAGGTTAAACCTTATGGGTTGCCATGCGCAGTTTGGAGCAATGCCAATGATACCGCTTCCATTCTCTTCGCCTATGGCTACACCCGCACAGGGAGTTCCATGGTAATCCCCTGCTGAAGCTTCTGGAAAAGGTTGGCTGTCTCCATCAATGAAATCTTTGGGAGCTACTATTTTTCCCTCACCACTCAAGTCAGGGTGGGTTAGGTCGAATCCATCGTCAATAACTGAAACAACCACATCTCGGCTTCCTTTGGTTACTTCCCAGGCTTTGAGCGCATCGACATCTGCTCCGGCAACCAATTGTACATCATCTATTGCATTGAGGTGCCATTGTTGGCTGAAAAGCTCGTCTGTGGGCTGGACATGGTTTTGAAACCTGTTGATCAAGTTGGGTTCTGCATAACTGACCTCGGTGTAAGCCTGAAGTTCTCCACAACATTTGATGGGGTTTTTTCCTGTATCCTTGGTTACCTGTAACAAATAAGTATCAGGGTTGCCCATTGACTTTGAAAACCTGAGGAAATGATTGGCAATAATTTCTTCCTTTCGAGCCAGGGGAGTGCCGGCTTCAAACTTTATGATAAGCTGGTCGGTAAGGTAATACCTGGTCGTCCTATCATTTAGGGGATGATAGGCATGATGGCATACTCCTTTCACTTTTTCGGAGCGTATCTCATTCATGGCTGCATCCATCCTCGTGGGATCAACTTGGACACGGAAACTCCTACCATGAATTTTACTCATACCTTCTACCCCAGAAATACTTCTTACTTTGTCAAGGGTGGATTCATCATCAATAATGGTGGTGAAAAAATTGGGCTCCTTATCCAGTTCGATGCGGTAGCCTCCTCTTAGGAAGGAAGGGTTGCTCATAATAATAGATGAATTGCTGTGTTCCTAAATCTAGTGAATATGGACTGATTTATCCTAATGATTTCATTTGCCAAGGAAAATATTCAGCCTTGGTCAGTCTATGATATATGGAAGACCTAAATTAATTCCCAGATTACCCCATTGGTAAAATTCTGTTTGATTTTATTCTGGCTTTATTGAAAAAAAGTTCCTAAATTTGTCCTCCATTTAAGGAAAAGCATTCATCATGGCTAAGAAGAGCAAAGCAAATAGAATACAGGTTATTTTGGAATGTACTGAGCACAAAGACTCTGGCATGCCAGGTACTTCACGTTACGTAACCATGAAGAACCGTAAAAATACACCTAGTCGCATGGAGTTGAAAAAGTACAACCCCATCCTTAGACGCTACACTGTTCACAAAGAAATAAAATAATCTGATCCGACATGGCAAAGAAAACAGTAGCAGGATACCGCGATAAAAGTAAGTCAAAGACTTTTACCAAAGTGGTTCGCTGCGTAAAAAATCCTGAAACAGGTGCATATACTTACAAAGAAGATATCGTACCTACAGACATGGTTAAAGATTTCCTGAAAGACCAGAAGTAATTTCTGTCTTCAACAAGATTAAGCCAGCTTCTGAAAAAGAAGCTGGTTTTTTTTATGCTTTAAGCACTCTTTTTGCCTACACTTCGTTTTTTTGGTTGTATATATTATTTGGGGGAAAGACAATTCCCGTTAAATTGAGCATTTGCTAGTTCGCTCCTTCAGAATATCACAAATTATGAAGCAATTCCGGTCTGTTTTACCATTTCTAATCGTAGGTTTTTTTGGACTCAATCTTTCCTTTGCAAGCATTATAACAGTCAACTCCCTGGCAAATGATGGCAGTGGCTCCCTCAGAGAATCTATTGCGCTGGCAAATGAAGGGGATACCTTGCAAATGGGATTGACAGGAACCATTTTATTGGACAGTCAACTGGTCGTTGATAAAGACCTTTACATTTTTGGGATTGGGCCGGATACCTCAATCATCGACGCACAGGAGAAGGATCGAATTTTCCTTATTCAGGATACAACCAGTCTCTGGATCGAAGGATTTACCCTTCAGAATGGAGATTTTTCTACCTTTCTGGATGGAAGCCAAAGACCTGGTGGAGGCTTTCCAGACGGTGGTGCCATCAAAGTGTTGGGTAGCCTACACGGTAAAAATCTGGTATTTGCCTACAACAGAGCCACCTTCGGTGGTGCCCTTACCATTAGCAACGCCAACGTGGACATGACTCTCGTAGAGATGGAGAATGTCTCATTTATATACAATGTCGCAGGAGCGAGTGATGGCAATCCAGGAAATTTTGGTCAGTATGGAGGTGCCATTTTCCAATTTGGTCCCTCTGGTGGAGGAACCCGTTTTGAAGCTACCAACTGTACCTTTTCCCACAACAGTTCTGTTGATAATGGAGGAGCATTCTATACCGAAGGAGAAATTACAGGGGGAACAGAAGCAGAATTCACCCATTGTACTTTTGCATTCAATGAATCAGAAAGAGGAGCAGGAGTAACCAATAACAGGTTCTCAGCGGTCTTTTTCAGCCGATGCCTCTTTGGTAATAACAGTGGACGTGTAGACCAGGATGTCAGAGGTTCTGTCCTCTCAAGAGGTTATAATTTACTCGAAACCATAGGTCCAAATACCCAGTGGGTACCTGATATGGACTCCACAGATTTGCTGAGGGTGGAGTCGCGAATTACCGATCTTGCCTTTTTTGCTCCACTCCCAACCCATGCCCTTGGCTGTGGAAGTCCAGCAGTAGATGCTGTTTTAGTGCCTACCAGCCTCACAACAGACCAGAAAGGACAATCAAGGATAGGACTTCCCGATATTGGTTCCCATGAGAAAAATATAGAACTGGATGGAGGGGTATATTCATTGGCAGAAAGGGGAGCTGGAAGTTTGCGCCTTGCCATAGAACTGGCCTGTGAAGGGGATACCATTTCGCTCGACCAATTGGAGGGAAGCATTCGCCTGGAATCTACCCTTGAGATAAACAAGAGCCTCAAAATATTTGGAAATCCAACTGCCAGAATCAACCTGGATGGAGGCGATAGCCTTCGAATCATGGACATTGATAATGTCTCAAGTGAGATCCGCTGGTTTAATTTTCAACATGCCAATCCTGCCAGCTTTGGGGGTGGTGCAATTCGCAACAATGGAGAAATCGTAATTGCTTACTGTTCCTTTTTTGACAATACCGCTGTGAGCGGTGGCGCCATTGGTAACTATGGGGTAGAATCTCCAGGTAATGGAACGGTAGTTTCAGCTACGATCAGCAATTCAAGCTTCAGCCGAAATAGGGCAAGTGTGCTAGACGGAGGGGCTGTTGACAGCAGAAGAATTGATAAGGATGTAGCGTTAGAAATGATCAACTGTACCGTTGCGAATAACTCAGCCAGCAATAAGGGGGGAGGGATCTCTAGTGAATCCTCTGGCACCATTCTTAGAAATACCCTACTAGCCTACAATACCGCCGTTGAAGGTGGGAATGATATTTTTGGAACCGGGACCAACTTTGCTGTGATGGCAGGAGGAACCAACCTCATCCAGGACAGCCTCGGTTCAGGAATCAGGCCAATGCCTGGAGTCAGAGAAGATCTTTACGGAGTAGATCCACTGCTTGATCCATTGGGGAATTATGAAGGCCCTACTTTGAGTAGAAGGTTGCAAGCTGGAAGTCCAGCAATTGATGCAGGGACAGATGATTTTGCTAGCCTGCTTCTGGGAACCGACCAAAGAGGCTTTGCCAGGATATTTGGAACTTCTATTGATATCGGTGCTTATGAATATAACCCGGCTACAAGTTCCAATTCCCTGGAAAAGGATGTTCTAAATGCTTCAATCAAAACCTATCCCAACCCTGTAACTGAACATTGGATTTTAGAACTTAATCCTACTGCCTCGTTAAAGAACCATGAACTTCATATCCGGGATTTGACTGGAAGGATCATAAAATCTGTTCAAATCCAAGGAGGTAAGAACCTCATTTCAATGAAAGCTCTTCCTCCAGGAATATATTTCTGGCAGTTGGGAGATTTTTCTGGAAAAATTGTACGTCGATAATGCCTGAAAACTGGGGACAGCGAATTGTGCTCCTTTTGGGACTGGGGATCATCATCTTCATGTCCTCAAACCTCAATTGGAGTCGGAAAAACAGTTGGAACTCAGTGATCACTTCAGATGCCAAGGGCTATGTAGCCTATCTTCCGGCAGTTTTTATCTTTCAGGATCCCAATTTTGGGTTCTTCGACGAGATGGAAGGGGAAAAATACTACGTAGAACGTTTCTATTATGATTACCGCCGTGAAGCCTACGGCAAAAGCATTAATAAATATTTTATCGGTGTTTCGGTGCTCTCCACTCCATTTTTTCTGGCAGGACACGCCTGGACATGGCTTACTGGAGGAGACTTGGATGGCTATTCCAAGGCCTATGTAGTTTTTCTACATCTGGGGAGCATCTTTTACCTGGCACTAGGAATACTGTTTTTGATGAAGTTGCTACAATTGTATGAGGTCAAAGCCTGGAACCGGGTCCTGGCAGTTTTGGTCCTTACATTTGCAACGAATATCAGCTATTACATCAGCGAGGAACCTTTGATGTCCCACCTTTTCAATTTTTGCTTCATCAGTTTGTTCCTCTATGCCCTGAAGATGTATTTCCTTGATAAAAAGAACAATTTCCTATTATGGGCAGCCTTTTTTCTTGGAATGGTTACCATTCTAAGGCCAGTGAACCTATTGATTTTGGGCTTCCTTCCATTTTTGGCCGGGAGTTGGGGAGCTTTTACTTCTTTTCTGAAAGGGATTGAGATGAAAGTTTGGGGAATGGGGATTGGAATCTTTTTTCTCGTCTGTTCTCTTCAATTTGGAATGTACTATTGGCAGACGGGGCATTTTTGGGTGTACTCCTATCCTGGGGAAGGGCTTGATTTGACCAAACCCCACCTTTGGCAAAGCATGTTCAGCTACAAAAAAGGCCTGTTTGTCTATACCCCCGTTCTGTTTTTTGCCTACTTTCTTGGGATGAAATTTTTGTGGCAGGGAAGGAAATATGAATTGTTGAGCTGGAATTTATTCTTCCTCGGCTTGGCGTACATACTTTCTTCCTGGTCAAACTGGTACTATGGAGGAAGCTTCTCCTATCGGCCATTTATTGATTATTACGCCTGCTTTGGTATAGTTTTAGGCATGGGTTTGGGAGGAATAAGGGAAAAATGGAGTAGGGTAGTGCTATACAGCGCACTATTTGTGTTTTTGGCAGTCAATCAAATACAGATTTATCAATACAGGTATGCACAAATTCCCTATGAAGGAATGACCAAAGAGAGTTATTGGGAAAATTTTCTTCGAATTGATAAAATACTTGAAAAGAAGTAGCCATCTACTTTAGCTTCAGGTACGCTTTTGAAGGATTATTTCGTTAGCAAAGAGGGAAGTCAACATATTCAAATAACAGTGAGGAATTAAGGCTCATGAAGAAGTATAAATTATTACTGGCGATTTTTTTGCTTGCTGGTTTCAGCAGTTGCCAGCTCAACCCATTCAGGGATGTAAGTTGGAATGTAGACCTGGAAGCACCATTGGCGTTTACCCAGGTAGGCATCTGGGATGTGATCTCTGATAGCTCATTCTTCGAAGAAGGCAGCGACAACAAACTGTCGATCGTCTACCGCGATACGGTTATCAACCTTCAGATCGCAGATCTGGTTGAAATTCCCGATACCACCAATTCCTTTCTGTTTACCCTTGACCCATTGGAACTGGATTCAGATACCATTCGTGAACGTCTGACCCTGGGTGCCTTTGCCAGAGACCTCGCTCAGAGTTCTGATCCCAATACTGCACAAATCGGAAACCTCATACTCGCGAATCAAGGAAATACCTTGCCGTTCGTGCCTGAATTCACAGGACAAGCTACCGACACCATTAACATTGATGCATCCGAGTTTTTTGAGTCGGCCCTTCTGGAATCAGGGGATTTGGTCATTGAGATTGAAAACCAGTTTCCATTGGGACTCAGCAATGTGATTTTCCGCATCTCCAATGCCAATCTGGGGACGGATATCGTAAGGGATACCTTTCCAAGCATTCCTTCCAGATCCACAGTCTCAGAAACTTACGACATGGCAGGACAACAAATCGAAAGCAGCCTGGCAGGTCAACTGGAAAATCTCGATGTTGATGCAGGCTTCCTGGTTCCCATCGATACCAACGATTATATAGAAATCAGGTTAGTAGCCCAAAACTTGAAACCTGTGGAGGCTACAGCTATTTTCCCTGGTCAGACCATCTTTGATACCCTGGTTGAGAGGATTTACAATTTTCCAGGCGAATTGGCAGAGTTATCCCTGACAAAATTGGTGGTCCGCTCGGGACAAATAAGGGCGGTGGCTACCAGCTCTGTAGAAGACAGCATCGGCTTTACCTACGAGTTGCCCAAGGCAGTAGATGCCAGTGGCGCAACACCCTCGGTCTTCGTAAAAGTTCCACCTGCCCCGGTAGGAGGGACCGTATCCACCACCGAAGTATTCCAATTGGGAGGTTTTACCCTTGACTTAACCGGTGAGGAAAACAGTTTCAACACCCTTACAGAAAAAATTTCTGTAGACCTTATCTTTTCCGGCAACCTGGTTAGCCTGAATCAAAATGACAGTGTTAATGTTGATTTCTCCCTGGAGAGTCTTGATCCCATTTATGTGGAAGGCTATATCGGTCGAACAGCAGTGACTTTCGAAGGGAGAGAACTCATTGACCTTTTTGACGAACTGGATGTCAGTAAAATCAAGTTTTCAGAAGCAGAGGCTTCAATAAGTTTTGCCAATTCGATCGGAGTTCCTTCTGAAGTTCTGGTAGAGGAATTCTCCGCCTTGAATACCAATAGTGGGAGCAGGGTGAAGTTGGCCAACTCCAATTTGGTAGCAGGGCCATTAAAGATTGCCTCTCCATTGTTGCCTGATACAAATGAGGTAAAGATCACTAGTCTGGACCTTACAGCTGATAACTCTAACATCAATCCATTCATTTCCTCTCTGGCAAATGAGGTTTCTTATAATCTGACCCTGATGACCAATCCTGATGGGGAGTTTAGCCTGGACAATTTTATTACCGAAAACAGCTCCATGGATGTGGTTTTGGACTTCAAATTACCAATGGTTGGAGTGGTTGACAGGCTGGTGATCAGAGATACAACAGATTTTTCGAGTGAGGCCATAAATTTGGACGACATCAGCTCAGGAGGTTTAAATCTTGTGGTTGAAAATGATTTTCCCTTGGAATTGACCATCACTGCCAAAGTATTGGATGAGAATATGCAACTCATAGAAACTCTCGCGGATGGAGCCATCATAGAAGCTGCCATGGTGGATGAGAATGGCCGATTGTCTCAGGCTGCAACTTCCAGATTGAGCAAGGCATTTACGATTGAAAAATTGAACGAACTTTTGGAAGATGGACGGATGATTGTATTCGACTTTATCCTGAATACAAAACCTGATGGTGAGGCGGTTGGCTTATACACAGACTACGGTGTAAGAGCCAAACTGGTAGGTAATTTCGAATACAAAATTTCAAATTAAGATTTTGATGAAGTACATATTCTGTAGCATAATATTGTTGGGAATGGGGGTAAGCCTGAATGCACAAAATGCACTGCATTTGAGGTTTCGACCTGAACAAAGCGCTTCTTCATTTTACCAACCAGCCTATCTTGCCAATGAAGATAGTTCACGCTTTGAGTTTGGAAGTGAGGTATTCAACAACCTGGAATCCAATACCCTTGCCAGGGAGAACATTTTCTTGAGTGGACTGGAGTTGGATGATGCGATCAAAGCCAGAATTTTGGCAGACCTTGGCGAAAACAATCAGTTAAGATTGGGAATAGGAGGCAAGGCAATGCTGTCTTTCAAGACAAAAGGAGGGCTTCCCATCTCCCTGCACTATGGGATCAAACAGGAAGTGTATGCCAATGTCCCCAATGCAAATACCATTGGCTTGGCATTGTATGGGAACAAAAGGTATGAAGGTGAAGTGATTTCTGATAGAGGTGTCAAGGCAGTGGTTAGCAATTTCCATGAAATCGGAATTGGATCTTCGGCAAGCTGGGACGGTTTACACATCGGTGGGCGAGTCAAATACCTGATGGGTACTTCGGGGACTTTTTTGAGTCAACTGGAGTATTCCTTGCTTACAGACACCCTAGGCACCGCCATTACAGCCAATGGCACTTATGATGCCCTCCTTTCGGGTCGAAATGGCCTTGGCGGCATAGGAATGGCCCTTGACCTTGGAGTAGTCTTCGAAATCAATGAAAAATTTACCATTCAGGCTTCCTTTTTGGATTTGGGATACATCAATTGGAATGGAGATCAGCTCGCCAATAACTTCAGCATCGATTATGAAGGAGAACAAATCCTCGATTTGAATACCTTTCTTGACGCCCAAAGCCTCGAAGGACCTGGGGAACTTTTGGACCAAATCCTCCCGGATACAGTAGAAAACAATGAACTGATACCCATAAACTCTACCTATCATCTTGGTTTCGAGTTTTCCCCAACTGTGAATGACCACATTCAGCTATCCGTACTTGGAAGCATTCAAAGCTCAGGGACAGGAGGGGGAACTCCAATTGCCAACCTGAGCTATCAGCGAGCCATTTTTAAGGAGTTTTTCTTAGGGGTAAATGGCTTTGTGGGGGGGCTGGATGGCTTGGGAGTAGGAGCCATGGCTTCAGGAAACATTCCTTTTGGAAAGAATGAGGTGAACCTTTTCTTTCAATCACCCAACTTGCTGGGTTTGTTGAGCCCCGAGAATTATGGAGGGAGCATGCTGAGCTTTGGACTGGGCTATCGTTTAATAAAATGAATTCAAAAATAGAATGAGCCAAGCATTTTGATATGCTTGGCTCATTTTTTATGGATAATTCTGGATGGGTGGATTACCTACCTACATATTCCCCATCTCTAAACTGCCCAATAATGGTCTTACCGCTTGAATAAGTCATTTTTCCATGACCGTTGGGTTTGTCCATGTACCAACTTCCTTCATAGGTATTTCCTGATTTTTTGAAGCTCATTTTTCCAAATCCCTGCCTTCTGCCTCTGGTGAAATCGCCTTCGTAAACATCTCCATTCTTGTAGGTCATTTTGCCTGTGCCGTCATAGAATCCGCGCTTGAAAGTGCCGGAGTAAATTCCTTCTTCTGCCTGTGAATTACCCTTTCCTGTACATTCATTTTCCTGCCATACACCCTTGATCTCACGACCATTAATGTTGTAGACACCTTCTCCATAACGTCTTCCATCCCTCCAACTTCCGTTGTAAATGGTCGTGATACCATCCTTTTCGTGCTTCCAATAGCCTTTGCCATGGTATTTCCCTAGCAAGAATTCCCCTCTGTATTCTTCGTATTGGTCAGGTCCACTGATGACCAGGTATCCTTGTCCATGCTTTAGGCCTTTGAGCCAGTCTCCGGTGTAAGAAATATCGTCTTTCATCATTTGGCCATGGCCTTGAACGATCCCATTGGTGAACTCACCTTCATAAATGCTGCCATCCGCGTATTTATAAACTCCCTTGCCCTGGCGTTGATCGTGGTACCATTCTCCCTCATAGTAATCACCACTTTTGAACTTCATGCTGCCTCGGCCATGCATGTGGTTTTCACGCCATTGGCCATTGTAGACATTGCCATTTTTGAAGTAGTACCTTCCAAAGCCCTCCTTGCGACCACTGATGAATTCACCCACATATAAGGTATCACCATAGGGGTCCAATAAGATTCCCCTGCCATTTAATTGGCCATCCTTGATTCCTCCAATGTAAACTGAACCTTTTCTGTATCGAATGGTGTCAGGGGTAGTAGTAAAAAAACCTTTGCTAACAGCCTGATTTTTCTTCTTGCTGAACTTTTTGTTTTGGCCCTGAACCGCAACTTGGCTAAATGAAAATATGATTATCAATAAAAAATAAAATACTCTCATGGTCTTGTATTTTAGAATGAGAACAAAAACCTATATTCAAATCAAAAAAACCAACCTCCATGCGCCTTCTGACAATACGACTGGGTTTCCTGTAAAAAATTGGCCGCCAATATAATGCCAACTATTTTCGTTCTTATCGCGTAAGAAATATTGGATTTGGAGAGAAACATATATATTGTTTATATTTGAGTTAAAATATTTTGTTACTAAACTATGGGCGTAGCATCCAATTTATTCCAACGAATTTTCCAAAGGCTTGCAAAGACAGCAGGGACTAAATATTTCCTTGTACTTGTCCTTGCCGGTATCTGGATGCTTACCTTTGACAGATATAATCTCGTCTCTCAGCAGAGGGTTGATAATCAGATTTCCCAATACCAAAATGACATTGCCCATTACAACAATGCCATCAAAGAGCTCAATCAGGAGTCAGCAAGACTTTTTAGCAATGAGCAGGCATTAGAGCAATATGTCCGGGAAAAATATTACATGAAGAAGTCTGGAGAGGATGTTTTTGTCATTGTAAACGAGTAACCCACCTCATCTCAGTAATTCCGCTTCGAAAGTATATTTCGCTTGATTAAAGCAACTCGGAAAGCTATTTTAGCTGCCCGAGTTGTCTGCATATTGCAGGTATCGTAAACAATCAATTTTTAATAATCCATAATTTCCAAAATGGAACGTATCGAAATCAAATCATTGCTGCAAAGCAAGCCTGAAGATCAGGCTGTACTTGTTAAAGGATGGGTCAGGACCTTCCGGGCAAATCGCTTCATTGCCCTGAACGACGGTTCGACCCTGAATAACCTTCAGGTAGTTGTGGACTTCGAAAATTTTGATGATGCGGTACTAAAAAATATCAACACCGGTGCTGCACTGGCTGTGGAAGGCAAATTGGTCGCCTCACAAGGCAGTGGACAGGCCGTAGAGGTCCTGGCCGAGAAAATTGACGTATTGGGTACTGCGGATCCGGACAAGTTCCCCATCCAACCCAAAAAGCATAGCCTGGAATTTCTTCGTGAGAATGCCCACCTGCGTATGCGAACTTCTACCTTTTCTGCCGTGTTCAGGATTCGCCACGCAGTGGCATATGCCATCCACAAATACTTCAACGACAGGGGGTATTTCTACATGCATACGCCCATCATCACAGGAAGTGATGCCGAAGGGGCAGGTGAAATGTTTGGGGTGAGCACCCTACCGATGGGAAACCCTCCCAAGGATGAGGACGGAAAGATTGACTGGAAGGAAGATTTTTTCGGGAAGGCGACCAATCTTACAGTTTCCGGACAGTTACAGGCTGAGACCGGTGCCATGGCACTTGGAAAGGTCTACACCTTTGGTCCAACTTTCAGGGCAGAAAATTCTAACACTACCCGCCACCTGGCTGAGTTTTGGATGATCGAGCCAGAGGTCGCTTTCTATGACCTGAAAGACAACATGGACCTCGCAGAGGACTTCGTGAAGTACCTCATCACTCATGTGATGGAGCACAACAAAGAAGACCTCACTTTCCTTGATCAGCGCATCAAGAATGAGGAAAAGAACATGAAAGCGGAGCTTCGACGACCCATGGGGCTGATCGAAACATTGGAATTTGTCGTGAATAATGAATTCGAAAGAATCACTTACACAAGAGCCATTGAGATCCTTCGAAACTCCAAACCATATAAAAAGAAGAAATTTAAATTCCCTGTGGAGTGGGGCAAAGACCTTCAATCTGAGCATGAAAGATTCCTGGTAGAAAAGGAGTTTAAAAAGCCTGTAATCGTAACAGACTATCCCAAAGTGATCAAGGCATTCTACATGCGACAGAATGAAGATGATAAGACCGTGGCGGCGATGGATATACTTTTCCCTGGAATCGGAGAGGTTGTTGGTGGATCACAGAGGGAGGAAAGACTCGATCTTTTGCTTAAGCGAATGGAAGAAATGGATATCCCAGAGGAAGAACTCTGGTGGTATGTAGATCTTCGTAAATTCGGTACAGCTCCTCACTCTGGCTTTGGAATGGGCTTCGAGCGGATGGTGCAGTTCATCACCGGTATGGGAAATATCAGAGACGTGATTCCATATCCAAGAACACCCAAAAGTGCAGAATTTTAATGCACTAGGGTTCAATAAATACAGGAAGTGGAAACCACAAAGTGTTGGTTTCCATTTTTTTTTAAGGCTTTCTTTCAAGAGATTTCTTCAATTTATTCACTTCGGCTAAAAAATTTCTGAGCAATGGACTTTGCTCATCTCTCCTCCAGACGGCCGATAGGGTAGTGCGATGGGGAATTGTATTTAATTCTATGAATTTTATCTCAGGATGGTGTCCAGACAACAATGACCTGGGAACAATTGAAATCCCAAACTTCTTTTCTACCAGTTTGTAGATGGAAGTAGAGTGAATGGTGTTGTGACTTACGATTGGGCTAAAGCCTCCGTCATCAAATATCCGCATGACCTTCTCATAATATGAAGGACTGTATTTGGAGTCAAAAAGGATAAATGATTCTTCTTTTACCTGTGAAATGTCCTTGAAGTTATCGGGCTCAAGGGGGTGATCCTTGGGGAGTACCAGGCAAAAGGCCTCATTAAGAACAGCGACGGTTTCTAGGCTGCCTGGGACCCGCTCAAACCTGACAAAGCCAATATCAATCTCATGTGAGTGTAATCCATCGATCTGGTCCTGATTGTCCATTTCCTTAAGACTAAAGTGGACTTTTGGGAATTTTTGCCTGAAGGATGCCAATAACTCAGGAATGATGAGGTGCATCGCAGAACCTACATAGCCAAACCTTAAACTACCCTCTGATCCCTCATGCAACAGTTTTGCCTGAGTAATCATGTGATCTAGCTCTACAAAGTGCCTCTTCAATTCCTTCTTGAGAAAATTTCCTGCTGGAGTCAGTTGTACGTTTCGGTTATTTCTTTCGAATAAAATTACCCCCAAAGTTTCCTCTAGGTCTCTTATTTGTCTGCTAAGTCCTGGCTGGGAGATGAATAATCGTTCTGCCGCCTTTCGGAAGTGTAATTCCTCCGCAACCGCCATGAAATACCTCAGATGCCTGTACTCTAATTGATGCTTCATAATTATCAATCGATACCAAGGTGGTCTTGAATTGAATCAAAAGTTAGTCGATTTTAGTAAGGTTAAAAAGCGACTGCTATGAATTTTAATTATGGAATTGAACATCTGACCATAGAGATACTACTTGAAATTGCCGAAGGAAACCGGGAAGGAAGTTATGAACAGGCCTTAAGCCAAATTCGAAGAAATCGTGAGATGGTAGAGGTGATGGCCCATGGGGATAAGGCAGTGTATGGCATAAATACGGGTTTCGGACCCCTATGTGAGACCCAGATTTCACCAGAAGAAACCAATAAGCTCCAGGAAAACCTGCTCATTAGCCATGCTGTGGGGGTGGGGAAGCCTATCGACAAATTCCTGTCCAGGGTCATGTTGATTTGTAAACTACATGCCTTGTGCAAAGGATACTCAGGGGTGAGTGAGGAACTCATTGAAAGAATTCATTATTTTATCAAAGAAGATCTCATACCTGTGGTTCCTGAAAAAGGTTCGGTAGGTGCTTCGGGTGATCTAGCCCCCCTTTCTCATCTATTTTTGCCGTTGTTGGGGGCTGGAGAGTTTTGGATGGAAGGTAAAATTGTGCCTGCACTGCAAGTATTGAAGGCCAAAGGACTTGAACCCTTACAATTGAAGTCCAAGGAAGGACTGGCCTTGATCAATGGTACACAGTTTATCCTGGCGCATGCAGTGGTAGGCGTTTCAAAAATGGGATATCTTCTGGATTTGGCAGATTTGGCTGGAGCGATGAGTCTTGAAGGCTTTCAGGGCAGTGCTGCCCCTTACAAGAAGGAACTTCACCAACTCAGGCCATTCTATGCCAATGAACTGGTAGCCTGGCGGATGAGGGGATTGTTGGATGGATCAGAAAACTTGCATTCACATTTTGAGTGTGAGCGTGTTCAGGATCCTTACTCCATCAGATGTATTCCCCAGGTACATGGAGCCTCAAGGGCTGCATTTTTCCACCTAAAAGATTTGGTTGAGATCGAAATGAATTCCGTTACGGATAACCCCATTGTACTAAGCGATACAGAGGCCATTTCGGGAGGGAACTTTCACGGCCAGCCTTTGGCTATGGCCCTTGATTATGGCTCTTTGGCTGCTGCAGAATTGGGAAATATTTCTGATAGAAGGAGTTACCTATTGCTTGAAGGGAAATATGGTTTGCCAGCTTTGCTTATTAATAATGGAGGCTTGAACTCAGGTTTCATGATCCCACAATACACCACTGCAGCCCTTGTATCTGAGAACAAATCCCTGTGTTTTCCTGCTTCTGCGGATAGCATTCCTACCTCTATGGGTCAGGAAGACCATGTTTCAATGGGAAGCATCTCGGGCAGGAAATTCAATCAGATATTGGCAAACCTCGAGAAAATCCTGGCCATAGAACTGATGTATGCAGCGCAAGCTATGGACTTCAGGAGACCTAACCGCTTTTCAAATATTCTGGAAAAGAATCATAGCATCATTCGGACTAAAGTTGCTCACCTTGAAGATGATCGCCTGTTGAAGAAAGACATCCGGGCGATGGTAGAATTGGTTGAGGGACAAGCATTCATGGTATCAAATAAGGAATTAACACATGACATTTCAGGAACAAGTATTACAAGGAATTCCAACTAAACTTCCACCCAAAAGAGCATATCCAACCCACGCCAACAGGGCACCCAAAAGGAAGGATATATTGACCTTGGAAGAAAAAAAACTGGCTCTCAGAAATGCTTTGCGTTATTTTCCAGCCGAATGGCATGCTGAGCTTGCCCCCGAATTTGCTGCGGAGTTGAAGGAGTTTGGCCGAATCTATATGTATCGATTCAAGCCTGAATATCCAATGTACGCAAGGCCAATGGAGGAGTATCCAGCCAATAGCCCTCAGGCGGCAGCAATCATGCTGATGATACAAAACAACCTCGATCCTGCTGTGGCTCAGCATCCCGAAGAGTTGATTACCTATGGCGGAAATGGGGCCGTATTTCAAAATTGGGCGCAGTACCTGCTTGCCATGAAGTATCTCGCCACCATGACTGAAGGGCAGACCTTACATATGTACTCGGGGCATCCCATGGGCCTGTTTCCATCCTCCAAAGATGCTCCCCGGGTGGTCGTAACCAATGGAATGATGATCCCAAATTACTCGAAACCGGATCATTGGGAGAAATACAATGCCTTGGGAGTAACCCAATATGGCCAGATGACTGCTGGTTCCTATATGTACATAGGTCCGCAGGGAATTGTGCATGGGACAACCATCACAGTGATGAACGCCTTTAGAAAAATTTTGGAAAAAGGAGACGGTCCCAAAGGGAAAATCTTCCTGACAGCAGGGCTCGGAGGAATGAGTGGTGCCCAACCCAAGGCAGGAAATATCGCTGGTTGTATCACTGTCTGTGCAGAGGTAAACCCTAAGGCCGCCAGAAAACGCCACGAACAAGGCTGGGTAGATGTATTGCTGGAGGATCTGGATGCCTTGGTTGAAAGGGTCAGCCAGGCCCAGAAGCAAGGAGAAGTCGTTTCCATTGCATACATTGGAAATGTAGTCGAAGTTTGGGAAAAATTTGAGGAAGAAGGAATCTTTGTTCATGTAGGATCTGACCAGACCTCCTTGCATATTCCCTGGACAGGAGGATACTACCCAGCAGGGATGTCATACGAAGACGGTCAACGAATGATTCGAGATAATCCAGAACTGTTTAAGGAGAAGGTTCAAGCATCCTTGAGGAGACATGCAGATGCCATCAATAGACACACCGCCAGGGGAACCTACTTTTTTGATTATGGCAACGCCTTTTTGTTGGAGTCTTCCAGAGCCGGGGGAGAGGTCATGTCTGAAGACGGCATCAATTTCAGGTATCCTTCCTATGTCCAGGATATTTTAGGCCCCATGTGTTTTGACTACGGATTTGGCCCTTTCCGTTGGGTATGCGCTTCAGGAAAGCCGGAAGACCTGGATCGAACAGATGAAATTGCCGCCCAAGTCCTGGAGTCAATAATGGTGGATGCTCCCGAGGAAATCCGTCAACAAATGCAGGATAACATTAGCTGGATAAATAATGCCAAAGAAAATAAGTTGGTAGTCGGTTCTCAAGCTAGAATCCTGTACGCCGATGCCGAGGGCAGGATAAAAATAGCCAAGGCTTTTAATGATGCCATCCAAAAAGGTGAGATCGGTCCAGTAGTTCTTGGCCGAGACCATCACGATGTGAGTGGGACGGACTCTCCATACAGAGAAACTTCAAACATCTACGATGGAAGTAAATTTACTGCTGATATGGCCATCCACAATGTAATTGGAGACAGTTTCAGGGGAGCGACCTGGGTCTCGATCCACAACGGAGGAGGAGTAGGATGGGGTGAAGTCATGAATGGAGGCTTTGGAATGTTGTTGGATGGGAGTGCCGAAGCGGGAGAGAGACTGGAAAGGATGTTGTTCTTCGATGTCAACAATGGCATTGCCAGAAGGAGCTGGGCAAGGAATAAGGAAGCCATATTCGCCCTCAAAAGAGAGATGGACAGAAACCCCAATCTTCAGGTTACCCTTCCAAATCTTGTGGCCGATGATGAATTGGAAGGCCTTTTTGATAAACAAAAGGCTTGAAGCTTGTGCTGGCTTAGTTGTGAAGTAGTTGAGCATTTTGAATTCGGTATTTTTGGGAAAAAGTAGCCCAAAGGATGCCGAAATGAGATTGCTCGACTACTTAGAATGAAAGAGACCAACTGCCCAAGCCGGATAAAAGTATCGCCTGTCTGATCAGATTTTGCTCAGGCAGGCTTTTTCCATGATTTTGTAGCCCATCAAAGGCATTAGATCTTTATTCGAAATAAATACCCTTGCTGGCTTGAAAATTCCCCAGGATTGATTTCGAAAATGGGATAGCTTACTCCCAGTTTTTTGATAATCGAAATCCCATTCTGACTAAAAGTACAATCTTCCACTATGAAAATATTTGCTTCAAAAAGACCAACATCTTTGGAGTCAATGATTAAGGTTCTATTTTCCAGCTCATAATTGAATGTAAAACCTCCACCCATCCTGGCAGATCCTCCCATCACAATCTTTTTCCTGATAATCAGACTATCCCTTGTATCCAGTATCCAAATGTGTTTGAACCTAATGGGGAAACTGCTCATATAACCCATTATCGCATAGGTATGATCCCCTAATTCGACGCATTTTATGAATTTTGGCAAGCTAAAGATGGAACAAACTTCCCAAAGCTCCTCTATGATGCTATCACAATTAGCTGCCTCCAAACAGGTCTTATCAGGCTGATAAAAACGATATTTCTTTTCCCCAAATTGAATCCAACAACTGTCAGTAAAGGTATACCGGTAAGAATTCGCGCTATCCTCAAATACCTGAATAGAGATCAAGGAGTCTGGCGAAAAAATGAGTTTGCTTTGACAATGGATAAATGCAAATGGGAGGTATAGAAAAGTAAATAGGGCAATGTGTTTTTTCATGCTTGTGTTTTATTTTTTTGACTGAGCTTAAGCCTTAAAAATTGATCGTCGTACTTTCTGGGGAAGGGGAGGGCAAAATGCTTTTTACTGAATTTACCAGCTTGCTTCATGCTGTTGAAGCCAGCTGCGGTATAAATACGGTTGACATAAGGAAAGATAGGATAGGCAGGGAAAAAAGATACAACCGGAACTTCTCTTATAATTCCGGGATTAGGATGAATAATTAAAATTTCTGCCTCAATCCCTGCATGAGCCTTGTCATCAATGACCATATCTAAAAGGGCAAAGACTTCGTCAGCGGAACCACTGTGTACAATAAGCCAATTCTCTTGCCCAACTAAAAGCTGTTCCAACAATGCTGGATTTGGCTTGAGCTCAGGATACTCAAGTTCCCAGGGACGAATGGAAGATTTCAGCTTGTTCAAGTATGTTGCATATTCGCTAGAAAGTCCATCTACCTCAAATATCTTTTCAAATGTTGGGTGGTTTCCAAGAAACGGACGGTATCTATCCAATCGGATATTTCTGGCAATGAGGTGGAAATTAATGGGGAGATCTGGAAAATCATTCCATTCTCCTATCATACCTGAGGGGAAGGTATCCAGGTAGACCTCGGTTATACCCAAGTCAATGATTTGAGAAGAAAGCCAGTTTTGTAAGGAGTCGGATTTATGGTGAAGTTCAGAAGGAATGTTTATGAAAGAATAGGAATTACTTCCGGTTTGAAGGACTTTTTCAAATTTAAGGTCATCAGCCCTTGCTGACATGAATATCACTTCATCCTGGTTCCAGTTATTTTGATTGGCGAATGCCCATCCCCTTGTCAAGTGGCCAAGCCCTCCGCCAGGGGCATAGTACAATTTAAGCCTGGCAGGATTCGAATACTTTGATATATCTTTCTGTTTCTGCACCTGCGTTATAGTTGTTTCTGATATGAGTCTCAAAGTTTGCAGTTTCCATAGATAAACTGCCTTCATCTTGCTTTTCGAAGTTCAACAACGCCCTGGCACAATCATGTGGATCGCCGGGGTGAAATAAGAAGCCCCAATTCCCTTCTTCCAACAGATCCTTCATGCCATCTACCCTTGAAGCCAAAATAGGAATGCCAAGGGCAGCAGCTTCCAACATCACATTGGGCATGCCTTCATAGTGAGAAGGTATGGCTACCATATCACAGGCAGGATAGTAAGCCAACAATTCATAACGATCCTTGAAAGGGACATGGGTATAGGCAATGCCCTTGTCTATTAATGATTCCTCGTCGGCCTCCTCCCATTCCCCCGAAATTAGCAAATGGTATTTTTCCTTTAAACCCGATAGTTGAAGGCCTTCCAGTAATATTTCCAACCCTTTTTTTGCCTTTAAATGCCCAAAAACTCCAATTAACTTCCTTTTTGTCGGTACGAATTTTTCCCGCCACTCAAGAGCCAATTGCTTTTCATTTAAACTTGGAGCCCATTCGTCCAACTCAATTCCATTTGGCGTAAAATGCAGTGGCAAACTCCCTAGCCAGAGCTTGATCTTTTCGATTTTTGATTGGCTGACGGAACATATGGCTGCTGCCTCAGTAAGAGCAGTTCGAAGCACATCTTGCCTTTTTGGGGAAAAGATAGCCATATCGAAATCATTGCCACGGAGGCACACTACCAGCGGAGACTGAAGCCATTTTGAAAATATGGGTCCAATCAACATAGGGGCATGTCCCCCAAATGCCAGCACATGGGTATATTTTTTTTGCAAACCAGGCTGGCCAAGAAAGTTCCAAAGCAAATTGGCGGTATGGCTTAAATCTTCCTTGATGGGAAAACTGACATTCCTGCCTCCGCTGACAAGGGTTTCTTGAAATTTTCTCTTTTGAGAACAAATATGGATGAGGTCAATGCTTATCCTTGCCTTCCTAAGCGAATAAACGATTCTATCGCAGGATTGGGCCATGCCACCACGCTGAGGGAAATAATTTTCTGTGAGCCAAAGTATATGCATCAGCTATCAAAGAATGCACCGCCAGCATAGTCCCCATCCAGGTCCAGCTCTGCCTCGATGACAAAAGCTTCGTAATCATCAATTTCGAATGGATCCCAATAAGTCAGGCTTGCCTCATGTCTCCGTTGGAAGGTGGTGTAGACCTCTCTGTCATAGCTGTCAAATTGTGGTTTATAGCTTTGAACATAGGCTTGAAGCCTGGGCACTTCCGCAGCACAAGAAACACAAATGTTTTTTCCATTGATGTTTTTCATGTGGCGATTGCAGGCATACTTGCCACAGGATTCACATCTCATATTGGTCTCTTCATTACAGAGAGTCAGAATAAAGAATCCAAGTTGAGTTTCACAAGTAGGCATTATTTAGGCGTTTTGAGGGTTAAATTTGGGATCTTTATCAAACTGCTCGTAGGCCTTCACCAAGGCGGAAGTAAATAGTCGTGGATTCATCCAGTCATTTTCCAAGGCAGGGTTAACCCTGAGATATTCTTTAACCTTGCTTTTCGACTTACTTTTAACCTTGACTTTCCATGAATCTCCAGCATCGCTAACTTCGATTTGATCCATGATTGTTGCTTTAGGGGTGTAGAGCTTTTTTGGTAATTCAAGTTGGATTCTGAGTTTGTGTCGAGCCTTGGCCTTTCTCTTTTGCTTGGTTTTTCCCGAGATGCCCCTTTTCCAATAGCTTTTCACCTCAATATGTGTGCGGATACTCCATATCAAAAAGGAGGCATCTTTCAGTTTGCCTTTTCCCTTCATCCATTCCTTTTCGTAGAAAACCAATTTTGTATCCATGAAGCCAGGATTTTTTTCTTTCCTTTTTTCCCTAAGGTTGGACTCCGAAACAGGCATGCTGCAGTCTATGAATAGATTCAATTTATAATTAGGAGCAAAATCGTTTTTCAAAAGTTCCAGTATGGGGATGGCAGTTAAGCGAAATGAGTTAAAAAGGTCATTTTGTCTTAGTCCATGAATACTTACAAAAAGAACCGTTAGGAAAAGGGCTCCAAAAACAAGGGTAACAATTCCTGCAAGCCGGAAAAAGTCTTCTGAAAAAATGATGAGGAGTAAACCGCCAAAGATGAGGATAGCAGGAATAAAAAAGTAGTTATTGAGTGATTTGAGCCGTTCGTCCCCCAGGGTATCTAGCCGTTCTAACTTATGAAGAAGTTTGTACCATTTGGATGCCTTATAGCGACCTTCGATGATTTTACTTTCCAAAAATGCCTCTTGTTCCGGGCTAAGGTCCTTGGTAATCTGCTTGCGGCTTTCTTGTTGAGTCATGGGGTCAATTCTGAGTAATGCTTAAGCTACATAATTTTTTTATACAATTTGATCAATTCTGCTTCCTGTTTTTGCCACAGGTAGCCTTCTAGCACTTTCTGGTGACCTTTTTTTGCCAACTCTTTCCTGCTTTTATCATTATCCAGGAGGTAACGCATGGCTCTGGATAATACGGCTGGACGATCCGGCCTGACCAATTTGCCATCTACATTGTTCTCAATGATTTCTCGTACTGCTGCCAAATCTGAAGCCAGGACTGCAGTACCACAGGCCATTGATTCAAGTATTTTCAAAGGGCTACATCCCTGGATTACGTTTCTGGCCGTTTCCTTGAGTGGGGCAACCGAAAAAAGTGCTTCCTTAATATAATGATACAATTCCTCTTTGGGGAGTTGGTATTTCCACAGGATTTTATCCGAAATTTCCAGCTTTTCCGCCAGCTTTCTATAAGATTTTATGAACCTCTTCCTGCTCGATGAACAAATGAGCAATTTCAATTCAGGATAATCTTCCAATCCTCTGAATGCCTTTAGTAAAGTTGAAATACCTTGCCATGATTGAAGGGCACCAAAGTAAATGATGTAAGGACTTGGCAAGGATGGAAATTCATCAGAGAAAGAGGGAACATCTGCGCCATTAGGGATAACTTTTATTTTCTCTTCCTGAATACCCAGACTTTGGATGTAAGTGGAGGTCGTGTGGGAAGGTGTCAGTATAAAATCAGATCCTTCCAAACACTTCATTTCAAGTTGGTGAATTTTATCCAGGGTTCGCCTGGAAATATTCGGGTACCTGTAGGGCAATTCAATGGAAGGCAGCCCATTTACCTCAAAGAGGCTCTTAAGCTTTTTGGGATGAGAAAGAATAGGAATGCCGCTCCAAATATCCCTGAAATGGCAAAATTCAATATTTGGGTAGTCCTCCAGAAGGGAGCCCAGGTGTCCACTGTAGGCTTCAGCTCTCTGGAGGTAATTTGGGATTTTACTGACAAATCTATGAATTCTAAATGTCTCCTCTTCTTGATAAATAGGCAATTCTTCATGACCCAGGCAATGCAAAATTCCAGCACCTGAGTAGGAAAACAAAGTCCTGGCCATGTGGTATATATGGGTTGCAGCACCTTTAGCTGATGGATAAAGATCAAAGGCAGCGTATAGACTGTGGGCTTCTTTCAAAAAAATGGGTTTTGATCTATGGATTTATTCACGGATTGCAGTTTTCTATGCATTTGCCAGATAGCCCAATATAAAAAGTCTTTCCATCCTGAACTACCTGTGCCTTATTCTTAAAGAAAGGCCATGCCTGATCGAAAATGAGTTCGGTGACAGCCTCACCCTGGGTGTCGAAGTAACCGTATTTCCCATCCTTGCCCACCAGAATTCTGCCTTCGGTAACCTGGTAGGCCTTATCATACTCGATTGGGATAATGGGATCTCCAATGGGATTGATCAAGCCGAATCTATTGTCCTTCATGGCAATGGCCAGGCCTTCGTGAAAATCCAGGATTCTATCATAAATCATAGGTACCACCAATTCTCCTGTAGAAGAAATGATCCCGAATTTATCACCAAGAACCACCCAAGCCCTTCCTTGTCTAAAATTTCCAGCCTTTTCGTACATGATGGGGATGATGTTGTTTCCCAATTTATCTACGAAACCAAATTTTCCCTCCAGTTTTACCCTTGCCATGCCTTCGGATAGGGGGTAAACCTTATCATACTTATCGGCCTCTACCTTCGGCAACTCCTCCTGTCCTTGGCAAATGCCAAAAATTAGCAAGAGCATAGACAAGATGAGGAAGTTTTTTCGTTGAATTATGGGGATCATATTGAGGCTCATATATTGTAGCTGGTAATTTTGAAAACTTGAATTATCGCAAGAATTAGATTTCACTTGAATATATATTTTTTCTTAAAAATAACATGGACAAAAGTGTGATAGCTTTTGGAGTAAAGCCTGTAAAAGCCCATTTTTGGACACATTTAAGCCCCTGACTTTACCAAATAAACGCAAATTTCAATGAAACATTTGTTTTCAATCCTCCTGACGGTTTTCCTCTGCTTTTCTGCCCACAGCCAGGACTCCACCTTTCGGGTAAAAATGATGCATTACAACCTCCTGAAGTTTGGAAGCTGTGATGGAGTACAGACCAGTGAAAAATATACTTGGCTTGGCGCCATTCTGAATGCTTACAAGCCTGACATCCTGACGGTCAATGAAATTCTTCCTGCAGTCCCTTTTGCCAATGGCATTGTGCAGCTCTCTTTTACCTTTTCTGGAAATATTGAGTATGCCAACTTCACCAACTTTAATGGGGGAGATCTTGCCAATCAGATATTCTATAATTCGGAAAAATTTGGCCTCAGAAGTAACACAGTTCTCAATTCCACGAGCATTAGAGACATCAATATCTATGAGTTGTTTTTTAAGCCAAGTATTAAGGGAACCGATACAACTTTCTTGTATGTATTGGATGCCCACCTGAAGGCAGGAAGCAGTTCGAGTGATGTAGATGATCGCTGGGATGCATGTATTGACATCATGAACTGGGTACAAAACAGTGGGCAGGGCAAAAATATCATATTGGCAGGAGACCTTAACCTATCCAGTGCCAACGAAAATGCCTTCAAGGAATTGGTGAGTGTCAGAGCCGCAAATGTTACTTTGGTAGATCCACTTGGATTGACTTCCGGTTGGGGCAGTTCGAGTTTTGCCTATGCTATGACTCAGTCTCCCCGTAATTCCTCCAATGATTGTGGCGTAGGTGGGGGAATGGATGATCGCTTCGACTTTATCCTTCCAAATAAAGCCATCATGGATGGGACAGCTGGGGTATCCTTTGTTCCAGGCAGTTATGCCGCTTATGGAAATGATGGAGATGATTACAATTCAGAATTGGATTGTAGCAGCAACTCAGCCGTCAACACCAATACCTGCCTTTCCTTGCGATTGATGTCTGATCACCTACCGGTAGTAATGGAGTTGGATGTCGAAGGTTTTAGTCCGAATACAAGTGTTTTACCTCTGCTTGGAGTTGATGTTAATGCGTATAAGAAGGGTGATGGACTTTGGGTTTCTATTGAGGATGGAGAAAGGCGAGCATACAAACTCTCCTTGAGAAATATGATAGGGCAATCAGTCTGGCAAAAAACTCAATCAGGGGAGACAAAGCTATTCTACAAGGATATCCAAAGACTCAAAGGTGTTTTTGTACTCATTATAGAAGGAGAGAATGGGAGAAGGTTTACAAAAAAGATGATGCTAAACTAAACTACAAAATAGGCGAAACTCTCCTTCCAAAATACCTTTTGGAAGGAGAGTTTTATTTTAAATCTTAATAGAGGGGTTTAAGTTCTGTGAGCCTTTGGCCAGAATCATTGTCATGAGAAGGCAAGACTACCAGCTTTTCCCTACGCCCCAGCTCCCTAATTTTGTTGTAGGACGATGTACCTAATTTGGGATAAGGCGTGGCCCCAGCAAAAATATTTGACCTGATTTGTTCTTCGTAGTAGCAAACATCCCCTGCAAATAGGATGCTGGCTTGGTCAGTTACCAATAATACAGAACTATGACCGAAAGAGTGTCCTGGGGTTTCTAACATGACCATGTTTCCGTCATGGGTCAAACTTAGTGCTGATTCAAAAGGGGCATATACTTCGTTCAGCTCTACAAAAACCGGATTGAACCAATCTGGATATAAGTGGTGCATTTCCCCAACTCCCTTTTCTCTTTCTTTTTTATTTACAATCACATCTATCTCTGGAAAATGCCTTAAGCCATCAGTATGATCTAGGTGTAAATGAGTAAGAATGAGTAGTTTAATCTCTGAAGAGTTGATGCCGAGCCTTTCCAGTTGACGGTCAATTTCTTCTTCCCTTGATACTTCAAATTTGAATTGTGTATTGTTGAGCCAGTTGAGGAATGGGCCTGCTGACTTGAAGTAGTCTTTGTCATTGACATTAGCGTTTTCCCCCGTATCGATAACAAAAATCCCTTCGGGATGCTCGATGACCCAAACCCAAATGGGCATCCACTCGGTGAACTTTCTGTCAGTCAATGAGGAGAAAATACCTGGGATGCCTTGAAGTTTGGAGTCTCTGAATCTGGTTTTTACAGAAACCTTCCCGGTGGAAATGCCATGAATCCGAATGGGCTTTCCTTCGATGCTTAGTTCTTTGGTAATGGTTTGCATAGGTGTTTTTAGGGGGATCGAAAATTTGACCTCCTAATGGTCATTTTCCAAGTCGGATGGAAAAACCGAATATTTTATTTTTGCAGGAATAAGTATTCAATGGGAATCAAAAAGTTTTATAAAAACCAGCTTTCCGGATTGGATGTATTTGTCATCAGGAGAAAAGTCTGTTTTCTCCAGGTCTGCCTTCTCCAGGAATTTTAAGGGTACTTTCAAACCAATTTGAAGGCCAAGGTCTGGATAAGTGAGTTCCAAGAATTTATGATAGAGATTTTGACTTATTATTTCAGGAGAGCCCAAAGCCCTTATAATATCTTCTCCTTTGCTCTTACCTGTTTTAAGTTTGCCTGCCAATGAGCCGCAGTATTTTTTTTGAAATTCAATTTGACTAACAATGGATTGTTCTTTCCCCCCATCAGGTATTCCCGTATGGGTTCGAAATCGAAACTGAAGGCCTAGTTTTTTATAGATCAGAATTGGCGTATAATGGGAGTAAGCCCCATCTTTAAATAGGTCATGAATGCTTTCAAAAGCCTCCTCATCTGGCTTACCCAGAATTGAAATGAGCTCCTTCATGGTAGTTTGCCCAAGTTTGATTGATCCGAATCCCTCCTTTGGTAGAATTGGTTCACAATTTTGGGCAATCAAACTGACTGGAAGTATAAGAATATAGAGTAAGATTCCTGGGATTACATTTTTCACAAATATTTTTTTTAAAAGGGGAAAACAGCCTATTTCATCAATAGAGATAGAAAATGTCTCTTTTTTCCACAAATAGCCATCTCTGAAAATGGATGAAAATCAAATTTTTTGAAAAAAAATAAAATATAGCTGTAACTCTTTTGCCCCAGGGTATTATGGAGACGAAAAGAAGGAAAGACGGATATAATAGAAGGCCAAAAATAAAAGTGAATAAAGAAAATTCGGCCATAATATAGAAATATCAAAATTTCCAAATTGTAAAATTTGTACAAGCGTTCCCGATTATCCCTCTTAGGAGAGATTTCCCAAAAGTAGTCTTAATCGAAAATCCTCCCGGTCTAAAAACCGGGAGGAACCCCTAACACATTTAACTAACCAATAGAAACCCTTTTGCTATGTTTATTCAAAAAAATTCAAAATTCTCTATCCTTATCTTTTTAATGAGCCTATTGGCCTTAGGAAAAGTATCTGCCCAGTGTAATGGCTTCCAAAGTGTAAAAATCGCGAATAAGTTTGATCAGGACGTCATTACTTCGAAGACTCATAGTGTACCTTCTGACATTTATACGAAAGTTCTGGATTGTAATTACAGCAACGGGACCTATTACATGATGGTGAAAATCACATGGAAAGGCCTTTTTTCAGGCGAAGAATACTACATGAAAGGCTGGATGACAGCAACCAACTACAAATGGACGAGGTTTGACGTTACATGGGCAAATAGCAACCTGATAGGATTGGAACTTTTGTGGGGAGGCCTTGAAGTAATTTCCGAGGAATCTGCGAGGAATAGAAATTCTACTGGCAGCTATTCAAAATCAAGAACTGGAACCTATAGACCCAGAGGAAGCAGCGGTTCTGGATCCAGCAGTAGCTCCAGCTATAAGGTTTCTAGTACAAAGTTTGACAAAGTATGGGCAGAATATGGGGTTTGGCAGGACGGAAAAAAAGGAATGAAAATCCATGCAAACTTTGTGGTAAACAACTTGAAAGGTCAGAAGTGTAGCCTGAATGCCTGGTTCAGTTTCCAGAATGGAAACAAGTTAAAAGACTTCAATGGTCGATTCAAAACGGGGAGTGGTCAGGTTGCGACCTACGAATATTTCACCCCACTCTACGACAATACAAGATTCTCAGACTTTGTAATGTTCATCCCTTATGACGAACTCCATTGTACGGGGACTGGGAAGTACAACTTGAGGTTTAACCTTGGGGTCTACAGAGGAGATACCTACATCAAGAGCACAAGCCAATACATCAATTTCTGGTACAAGAATCAATAGGGAGTCTTTGGTTTTTTTGAGGAAGGCATTGGATCTTTTTGATCCTTTGCCTTCCATTTGTTATCAGTAAGATACACCAGTCATTTCCGCAGAAAGATCCCACAGCTTTTTTGCTGCTTCCTCGTCATGAGAACGTTTGTTTGAGTTGATTTTGATTGGAGATCCATGCATTCCAAAGAATCTTGAAGGCCCGTAGTAATCCCCTGGTTTAGCCTCAGAGTCATAAGCGGCTCTAAGCGAAGGCAGGATGCCCATTGCGGGTTTTTGAGCAAAAAAGTTGTTTAGAAACTGTGCTGCGCCAGAATGTCTTTGAAGCTCTGTGCCTGTCCATCCGGGGTGAGCTGCTGTGGCCATTGGAGCATCAGGATCATCTTTATACCTTTTTGCCAATTCATAAGTAAAATACAGGTTAGCAATTTTGCTATCACCATACGCCTGAGTAGGATTGTATTTGCGCTTTTCCCAGTTGAAATCCTCGAAATCTATATTTCCAGCCATATGAGCCATACTTGAAGTGGCTACCACCCTTGAATCTTTTGTAGCTTTGAGGATGGGCATTAAATGTCCTGTGAGGGCGAAATGCCCCAAGTGATTGGTTCCCATTTGAAGTTCAAACCCATCGCTTGTCCTTGCAAAGGGCGACATCATGACACCTGCATTATTTATCAAGACATCCAGCCTATCAAAATTCGAAATGAAATCATCTGCGAATTCTTTGATTGAGTCCAGGCTGGAAAGATCCATTTTGCTGACTGTTATCAAGGCATTTGGATTATGATCCAGGATCTCTTTCGCAACTTTCTCACCCTTCTGGGTATTCCGAACTGCCATGACTATCTGGGCATTTTTAGGCGCCAAGAGCTTCGCGGCAGCCTTGCCAATACCAGAAGTTGCTCCTGTAATAATGACTACCTTGCCATTTTGGTCGCTTATATTTTGTTCATTCCATTTTGAATTTGCCATCTTTCTTTTGTTTTAATTTCTAGTACAAATATGGAACTAATCATGGCGACTCAATTAGCCTTTTCAAGGAAAATTGTAACCGTTTTACCAAAATGTCCTTAAAGCACATTTGTTTTCAGCTTATTACTTGGGTGAAAGGGAAATAAACTGAAAATTTATTGTAAGCATGGCCTTCGCTTACAACAGATTGCTTGTAATATATTGGATTTATAATTTTAGGTAAATCAAAATAAAAATGAGCGCCTATCGAATCAGTTCTTTAATCCTTCTCTTATTGATTTTAGGATTCTTCTCGAATTCTACGGCATCCCATGATCCCATGGGCTTGAAACTTCAGGTTTACCCCAATCCAAGCTCCTCGGGGATCTTCTCTGTTGAAGTGAGCAGCGAATTAAACCTGGAAGATTTAAAGATTGTGGTGTTCAACCTGATTGGGGAGAGGGTATATGAGGCGCATATTCACCATGATGCACAGCAATTCAACCACCTCATCGACTTAAGTGGAGAGGCCACAGGTATGTATTTGCTTGAAATCTCTCATCAGAAGTCCAAGCAATTGCGAAGAATAAGCATTAATTGATAAAACTTACATGCCAGAGCTTACTGAAACCACACAAATTGGCTTCCATTTCTATCAATGCGAACGGCAGGCAGTTGAATTCTGAATATGCTGACGGTTTGAAGTAAGGCATGTAGGTAGGGATTCTTTGTGCGAATGTTTCGAACATCAATGTCAAAACTGAAATACAACTGACGATATTCCCGGGTCCTCCAATCAGAACTGGGATCGCCATAGCCACCTTCCAGGCCATTTGCACCATATCCAACAGCAACGTTCAGCCATCTTGGGTATTTATCCTTGAAGTTGCCTTCTGGCAAGAAAGAGTGAACCCGGGCACTGAGCCAGAAAGTATGGCCATTGTAATCCTTGAGAAGCCATTCTGCATAGTTGCTTCCAAAAAGCCGTTCAAACTCAGGATCTCCTGCATATGGAGACCGTCTGTAACTGACCTTAAGCTGAATGCGATCTTCGTTCCAAAGTAATTGGTTACCTGCCGCCAGTGAGGCGCCAACAAAATTTGCTCCTACATCGCTCCATGAAAATCCCCAGCTTTCACCAAATGCGTCAAATACCTCAATGCTGGACATCGCCAGGAATCCTGCAGTGGCCCCCTGGATAATTGCCCTGTTTTTCCCCATCCCTGACCATTTATATAGCCCTATCATCCATCTACTTGAATGGTATCCTCCCAGTGCATGACCCATTTTGTCAATTTGTTTCCACTCATGGGAGTCGTCAAAAAAATGGAAGGTGGATAAGTCTTCCTGGGCATACCAAACAGTTCCCATATAAAGAGCGGAAAGTCCATAGCCCCCCAAAGCAATTCCATTTACCCATCTGCTTCGTTTTTTATTGGGTAAGCTGTCATTTTGAATAAAATGGTCGTTGGGTTTGAAGTTGTATTGGATATGGAAGTCCTGCCTGCGTTGGCCCATTCCTTGGGAGGCACCCAGGACGCTCAAACTTATTACCAGAAACAGGAAGCGATACTTCATTTCAGAGAAATTTTCCGAAAGAAAGTAGCATTTCACATGAATAAAAAGGCATTTTTTCTTCCTTTCCCTACATTGCCTTACTCAAACATCAAGGTGATAAACTCAGCAACACAGGCAGGCTTATCTTTTCCCTGGATTTCCACACTACAATTCCATGTGATTTTGGCACCGTTCTCTCCATAAGGCTCAAGTTTCCCGACCTCTGCGTTTAGCCTGACTTGACTCCCCACAGGGAGAGCCTGGGGAAAGCGGACTTTATTGAGGCCATAATTTACCCCCATTTTCATGGACTTAACTTCAATCAGGTCCTCCAGCATACCTGATAGCAGGGATACCGAAAGGAATCCATGAGCAATAGGGCCCCCAAAAGGAGATTCTTTCTTAGCTCGCTCGGGATCGGTATGTATCCATTGAAAATCGAGGGTTGCCTTGGCAAAATTATCAACCATGTCCTGGGTGATTTCCAACCAGGGAGTGGGATCAAAACTTATGGGCATGGCCTCTTTAAAGGCCGTGAAATTTGGAAAGGATTGCATGAGATCTGCGTTAGGTGGATGGATAGAATTGAGATTAGCGAGAAACCCCTCCGTCAATGGTCAAACAAATCCCATGCACAAAGGATGATTCATCGGAAGATAAAAACAGATATCCATAAGCTATTTCTATGGGTTTGGCGATTCTTTGTAGAGGAATCTGAGTCTGGAGGTATTCCACCTGATGGGCTGGAATCTTATTGGTCATGTCGGTTTCAGTGAAACCAGGAGCAATACAATTCACATTGATGCCATATTTTCCAAGCTCAAGGGCCCATGTTTTGGTCATTGCTACAATTCCTGCCTTGGTCGCTGCATAATTGGTTTGTCCAAAGTTGCCCCTCAAAGCCACGTTAGAAGCGGCGGAAACAATCTTTCCATATCCTGCCTGACGCATGTATTTGCTGACGGTTTGGGTGCAATTGAATACCCCGGTCAGGTTTACATCCAAGACCTGCTGCCACTCCTCGGGACTCATTTTGTGGAGGGTCCTGTCTCTGGTGATCCCGGCATTGTTAATCAGGATATCAATTTTCCCGAATTCATCATGGATGGCCTGGCTTTTAGCCTGGACTTCTTCCATGCTGGTAACATCCACCTTGTGAAACTGCGCTTTGCCTCCAGCTTCTCTGATTTTTTCTGCTGCGCTATGTCCATCTTCCAATACATCCCAAATGATGACCGTGGCGCCTTCTTCAGAAAATAATTTAGCAATGGCATATCCAATGCCTCTGGCACCACCTGTTACGATGGCAATTTTATCTTTTAATCTCATTTTATAAGGGCTGATAAATAAGGGGAGCTATAGCTGCTCCCCTTCAAGCTAGTCAAGTTTTAGTTATAAATTTCTTCGATGATGTCATGAAATTTTTCAAGGATCACCCTGCGTTTTAGCTTCATGGTAGGGGTTAATTCTGCTTTGCTTCCATCTTCGTGGGTGGGTAACCACTCTTGTGGAACAAGAGAGAATTTCTTGATTTGCTCAATATGGCTAAACTCCGGATTCATCTCATCCACAATGTTCTGGTAGTGTGCCAATACCTCTGTGTTTTTTGTGGCATCCTTCAGGTTTGTCCATTCCATGTCATGCTCATCATACCATTTCTTCAAAGGCTCAAGGGCAGGAACAATCAAGGCGGAAACGAACTTTCTTTTGTCTCCAATTATCATGATTTGCTCGACAAAGAAACTTTCTCTGAATCTATTCTCGATGGGGGCAGGAGCCACATATTTTCCTCCTGAAGTTTTAAGAAGTTCCTTTTTACGGTCAGTAATCTTAAGAAAGTGTCCTCCATTAGGGCCCAGAACCATCTTACCAATATCTCCGGTTTTGAACCATCTCTTGCCCTCAATTTCCTTGAACACCTTGGCATTTGCCTCAGGGTTGTTGTAATAGCCTTGCATCACATTTGGCCCATAGGCCAAGATTTCTCCTTCATCATCTTCGTAGGTGCCGTCTGTGTTGTCAATCAGCAATTCAACTCCATCGATGGCCATTCCTACTGTCCCAAACTGAGCACCTGAAGGTTCAAGGTGATTAACTGTTAGGGTAGGGGAGGTCTCGGTCAATCCATAGCCTTCCCTAATGGGAATACCAGCTGCGGTAAATACCCTGGCAATTTTTTCGGGACAAGGGGCTGCACCAGTAATGATCAGCTTCACATTTCCGCCAAGGGCAGCACGCCATTTAGAAAAAATGAGCTTATCTGCAATGTTCCATTGAATGCCATCAAAGAATCCGGGCTTTTTGTGAAGGTCATAGGATTCAGTTAGCCCAAGTGCCCAGAAAAACAGTTTCTTGGTAGTTCCCGAAAGTGAAAGTCCTCTATTATAAATGCCTTCATATACCTTTTCCAAAAGTCTGGGTACCGTGGTGAAGAAATGAGGTTTTACCGTTTGAAGGTCGCCCGTTTCGCCTGGGAGGTTATCTGTCCCAGTGAAGTGAATGGATAATTTCTTGAATACCAAAGAATATACAACCGTTCTTTCAAAAATGTGGCAAAGTGGAAGGAAACTCAAGACATTCACTCCGGCAATTTCGGGAAGCATGAATTTTGTGGCTTGAATAACATGGCCAATATTGGTATGGGTAAGCATGACACCCTTGGGATTTCCGGTGGTGCCCGAGGTGTATATAATGGTAACGAGGTCGTCAGCCTGTGCAGCTGCCTTTATTTCCTCCATTTTATCCTTATGATCCGAAGAGAACATATCTTCCCAATGAGGGGCATCTGTATCTTTGTCAAAGGCAAAAATATGGGTAAGACTTTCAACACTTTTCTGTGCTTCTTTTAGTTTTTCGAAAAGATCTCCCTGTCCACAGAAAGCAAATCTTGCCTCTGCATTGTTGAGGATGAAAACATATTCATTGGGACTGATAGTGGGATATAAGGGTACAGAAACGCCACCTGCCATTTGGACGGCAACGTCCATGATAAACCACTCGGGGCGGTTTTTATAGCTTACGATGGCCACCTTTTCTCCCTTCTGCAAACCTAAGGCCAAGAGCCCCTGAGCAGCCTTTTCAGCCAGATCAATGATCTCTCCGGTACTGAAATAAAGCCATTCGCCTGAACTATCTCTTCGGGCCATAGACTTTTCCATAGGATAGGTATCCCGCTGATTGTAGATATAGTCAAATAATCTTGTAGCAGTTGACATAAGAATAGTAAGTGTAAGTAGTCCTAAGTAGTAAGATAGTCAAAACCTGATTGGGAGACAATATTTAGCTAAAGTTAGCAGCTAGCTATATTGATATTCCAGATTTGACCTTTGAAAAACAAAGAGATTAGAACCTGGATAATATAAGCATGTACTCTCCTAGCGTAAATCTATGAAGGAATATTTGGAACAGTTTAAAAAAAGAATGGGTACACATGCCAATTTGTCTGAGGAAGCCATAGATAAGCTCTCAGCCTTTCTCAGGCCTGCCTCATTTCCCAAGGGAAGTTTTCTCTCCACACCGGGTAAGGTCATTCAAGAGTTTTTCTTCATCAACAAGGGACTTGTAAGGCAATTTTACCTAAAGGATGGCAATGAATTTATCCGGCAATTCTTTTTTGAAAACGGCTTCTCCAATGATATGGCCTCAGCCGAGTCTGGACAAGCTTCCCGTCTATATATGCAAGCCATAGAAGATACGGAGGTAGTTGTGATTCCTTATAGCTTGATGGAAAAACTTCCTGCCGGTGTATATAAATCTGCCCTGGCGGATAACCTGATTCACGTTGCCAATAGAATGGCATCCATTTTCCTGGATAGTCCAGAAGAACAATACCTTCAATTGCTACAACTCAGGCCCAAAGTAATTCAACGAGTCCCTCAATATATGATTGCGTCATATTTGGGAATTACTCCTGAGGGGTTGAGTAGAATCAAAAAAAGATTGGCAGATCGTGAACGATCTTAACCGAGATCAATGAGCCTCTATTGATAATGGCCCAATTTTGAATTGTCTTTTCACAATAAACCAGAATTTATGATAAAGCAATTTTTAATTGGAATGTTTGTTATTTGCTGGCTATCAGGATCTTTATTCGGCCAGAACCTTATCGACCTTGAGGTTGGGGTTTCCAAATCAGACCAAGTTTTTGGTAGGCTGAGTTATACCTTTCAATTCAAAAAGCCTGTACGCTTGGGATTTCGCTTGGGAACTGGGGACATTCAGTATCGCTTTGTAGATGCAAGAAATGTTGACAATGGTACAGTACTATCAGGAGAAATTCTTAGTCAATTCAGACTAAGCGATAATGGGGACTTAAGCCTATATGGCTTTTTCAACCTTGGTTTGAGGTTCATTCAACTAAATGCAGAAAGGCCTTCCGAGATTACCAATTATGCATTTCAAAACAGTCAAGCCGTTACCCTGGATCCAGGTATTGTTGTCCACATAAAAGCATCTGAGACCTTCAATGTGTTTTCTGGCATAAACATGCACATGGCAATCCAGTATGATCCTTCGGTTATTCTCGAACAACAGCCTTCGGGTTATTTGTTGTTTGGGGCAAGTTTAAAGACTACTAAAAGGAGTCTGGTCTTTGTCAGCTCAAAGATTGGCTCTACTTACGGAGCAGGTGGAGATACAGAAAAGTTTTTCTGGTCATTGCAAGCGGGAGTCCGCTTTTCCTTGAATTCTTCAGCCCCCATAAATACCATTCCTAACTTCTAACTTCCCTTAATACACCAAATCAAATGAAAAATTTAATGATTGCCCTAATGGGGCTGGCTATCCTTTGCCCAAACTTTAGCCTTGGACAGAACAATGTTGGTTGGTTTTTTACCCCCGAATTTAGCCTAATGGCGATGGATCAGCACCTTGGAAGGGCAGTTGGCTTTCAGGGAGGTGTTTCCCTAGCCCAACGCAGGCTGAATGTAGGAATTTTCTACTACGGACGTTCAGGTCCCATTAATCCTCATGAAGTGAGCTTCACCTTACCTGGTAATCAGACCTATAAAGGCAAGGGGACCATAGATTTTCGAGCAGACCATGGTGCTTTTGGTGTGATGATAAGTCCTCAAGTCGAGCTTGGGAATGTCAAGTTGGACGTCCCCTTGCTTTTTGGCCAGTTTGGTGCAGGATTTTATCTGACTGGAGATGACAGGATTACGCCTGATGGTAGGCGTGTGAGCGACTGGGAGGACGACCTGCTTGGCAATGCTGATGCTGGTTTTGGTTTTATCCTGGAGGGAGGAATCAGAGCTCGAACCGCGATCAACAAAAATAAAGGAATTGAAGCAGGGATTGGAGTGCATTATACCCACACCATTGGCTATGAAAGTACACTTGGTGGGACAGCTTACTACAGGGTACCTCGTTTTAGCATATTTTTTCTGTTGGGAAATTGAGCCAAAACGAAGAAAAGTAGCTTAAGCGGATGGACATAAAATACTTAATCTTTTATGTCCATCCGCTTAAAAGGCAAGCAAAAAATATCCCGGTACGTCGCGTACCGGGATAAACTTAACTATGAGGACTATAAGAAAAACTTGTTTGAACGCTTTTATTTACCCAAGTCAAAATCGTACATGGCGATTGACTTGTCAGCCCCGCAAGAAGCAGGCTTTTGTAAGGTCTCATAACTAATGATGAGCGATTGACCCACCTTCAGCTTGTAATCATGCTCAGGCATTTCACATACCTCCAGCAAGCCTTCCTTGGTCTGAATCAACATCTTGCAATCTCCTTTCTGAATGGACAACTGCTTGATCTCTCCTTTGACCATAAAACGGTAATCCGTAGTTGATCCTGGTTTTGCCACATCCAACATTGCCTGCTGGGCGATGAGTATATTTTTATTATCCATGGACTCAGACTCACCTGCCATGCCAGATTTGAAAGTGATCAAAACAACTGCGGCAAAGATGAACATCGATATTTGGACAAATGAGTTTTTCATTGATTTAAGCATTAGGATAAACTCTTTGTCTCCATATACGGGCTAAACCCTGCCTTTGGATTTACCCAAAGGAATCATAATATGACCTGTTTTGATCAAAAGTGTAATTTTTGACCCAAAAGCGGATTATACAAGTTTTACTACAATTCTTCCCTGGGTTTTTCCTTTGAGAATCAGGCCGATGTAATGCTCCAGCTCATCCATGCTGACTACCGTTGCAATCTCTGCAAGGTGCGGAACTGACCATTTGGTGGCTAATCTTTGCCAAATTTCACTTCTCAGGCTGGAATGGCAGGTGGCAGAATCTACCCCCAGAAGGTTGACTCCATTTAGAATAAATGGGAATACTGTCATTTCCAGTTTGGGAGAACCTACGAGGCCACAGGTAGCCACGCTCCCTTCTCGGGTACATGCCTTGAGCAGCGTCGCCAGGGTATTGCCTCCAACTGTATCAATGGCACCTGCCCACTTGCTCCTGATAAGAGGTCTTTTGGAGTCATCACTGGCATGATCTCTTCCAAAGATCTCTGTAGCTCCCAACTTTTTGAGGTATTCATGTGCTTCTTTTTTGCCTGTGATGGCATGGACTTGATAGCCTGCCTTGGCTAGAATCGCTACTGAGAGGCTGCCTACTCCGCCTGAAGCACCCGTAACTGCAATGGGCCCCATGCCAGGATTCTGACCTGTAGCTTCCATTTTATAGAGAGACAGGCCTGCGGTAAAACCAGCAGTTCCTAATGTCATGGCTGCCTGTAGGTCCAATTCATCAGGAAGAGGAACGACCCATTCGGCAGGAACGCGAATGTATTCGGCAAAACCACCATCGGTATTCATGCCCAGGTCATAACTGGTTACAATTACTTTGTCGCCTACTTTGATTGACTCATCATTGCTGGCCGCTACAATTCCGGAAGCATCGATCCCGGGGGTGTGGGGATAATTTCTGGTAACTCCCTTGTTGCCACTGGCAGAGAGTGCATCCTTATAATTGAGGGAGGAATAATGTACCCGGATAACGACATCCCCTTTGGGAAGGTCATTTATTTTTCGTTCGATAATTTTGCGGCTGACTTCCTGGTCTTCTACAAAAACTCTGAATGCTCTAAAAGTATTGGAAAGCATGGAATAGTAGTTAGTTAATGATGGTGAATGGTGCAAAAATTAAGGTTTTTTAACCATTAGGAATAAATATGATTAAATAAAATTAGGGTATTGTCTGATTTTTTTTTCAAAATATGTACATAATTACTTTTTTTTAGGCTCAGTATTGTAAATTACATATCTGTTGAGCACCACCTAACAATTTTTTTCTGTTTTGAAATGATTGTTGGTGCTTTTTTTTGAGACATAAACTTTGTAAACCAAAACCTTAATTTTCAATTTTTATGAAAAGATTAATTACTCTGATTTTTGTTTTGGGACTTTTGGGTGGAACAGCTTTCGCTCAAGCTCAGCTTCAAAAAGCTGAAGCTCAGGCCAGAACTGACTATCCTATTGTTACTAAGGAGCGCGCCATGGAGATTGGCCGTGCACTTACTTGTGGTCCCGACCGAATCTTATATCCTGTGTTGAAGTTGGTTGGTTCAACCATCAACCTATGGACAATGACTTCATCTGGATTCTTTTCAGCAGCTAGCCAAATGTATGAAGTTCCAGCAGGTGCTACGCTTACCCTGAATGGTTTTTCTTTCGAAGCACGCTACCTTCCTTCAGGTACCAGTGCAGATGTTGTTGTGAACGCCCAGGTATACAATGTGAGTGCTGCTAAAGTACCTGTAGGGGCTGCATTGGCAACTGTTCCTGTTACCATCGATACTTCTCTTAGCACAGATATTTTCTTCGCTGTATTTGCAACTCCACTAACCATCACTCAAAATTTTGCATTGGTAGTTGAAAACCCAACGGACTCTGCAATAGCTGTAGGGACCAACTTTGCTGATAACAGAGATGGAGCAGGAGAATTCCTGGCTGGCCTACGTCGTCCAGTGGCTTCCGGTGGATGGCAAAATGGCCAGAACATCAACATTTCTGCAACTCTGAACTTTGACGTTGACTGGTTGATGTACCCTGATGTTACATATGATTTTGATGCTGATTTTGTTGCTGACCGTACTTGTTTGGTTCAGGAGACTCCAATCACTTTCACCAGTGTTTCTTCTCCTATCCTTGGCAGCAGGTTCTATAACAGATGGGTATTCAATAATGTATTCAACGCTATACCTGACTCAACTTTCGCTTGGGACTTTGGTAGCGGGAACTTCAATGCATACGGTTCTTCTGTGATGAACACCTATCCTAATGGTGGTTCTAATACCCAGAAAGTTCGTATTGCAGCACGTAACTTTGGGTATACAGCGAATGGATTCTGTACTGACAGAGATTCTTCTGATTTTAACTCAGGTCCTGTAGCAAATGCGTTGTTCTCTAGCGACAGCACCGCTCCTAAAACTTACAGCTTTGAAGCACTTCCTGCTCCATTCAACGAGACCTGGAGCTGGGATTTCGGTGATGGTACTACTGATAACTCAGGCCCTACTGTATCTCATACATATGCTACTTCCGATACCTTCACTGTTACCTTGACCACTACAAGCTGTGAAACTGATAGCACGATTTCTACTACTTTCTTTGTAGTACCTGATTTCGCTGCTAATGTAAGCGGAGACTTGTTCCAGCAGTTGAGCGTTTATCCTAACCCTGCTGAAGACCTGATCAACGTTGACATTGAGTTGAACAGCCTTGAAACTGTATCAATTACTTTGACTGACATCAGAGGTCGTCTGGTTATGACTCAGGATGCTGGTGCACTTCAGTCTGGACAGGTTAAAATGAACGTAAATAGCCTTGAGAGAGGAATTTACCTACTTGCTATCAAAGCAGGTGAAGAAACTACTTACAGAAAAGTTGTATTGGAGTAATCCAATCTAATTGAAATAAAAAAGGCGATGGGTTTCCATCGCCTTTTTTGATTTATGAATTTGCCTTTATTTCAACTCAATATTGATCACGCTGGCATTGCCATTTTGGATCATAACTTTCTGCACAGCTGGAAAGGCTTCTATGATGGTGTTTCCCCTTGATTCGATGTAAAGCCAGTATTCGCCATCCTTTAATGAATCAAAATTGTATCCCCCATCTTTTCCCAGCGATTGGGTACTGATGAAGTTGTGGTTGTTGTCAGGTCCATAAAGAGAAACTTGGAATATGCTGGCGGTACTTTTTGCCTTGCCGACAGCCTCGCCCTTGATGGTTCCTCTTGAGGATGAAATATTTTTGCTACTGAGATCCTTGCTGTAGACTGTTCTGAAAAATTGCCCGCTCACCTCTGGCTTGCTCCAGGTGGCACGTAAGTTTTCACCCGAAAACTGCAATTTCAGGTTGATATTGCCATTCTTTCCAGGAAATATTACTTGAATTTCAGTGTTTCCATTCGAGGCTACCTGCTGGAATCTTAAGGCTTCAGTTCGAGAACCGATGAATCCTCCCGAAGCATGTATGTTCGTAGACCCCTGATTTGAAGAAATAATCAAGTTGGGGTATTTATCATTAGAAGGACTCCACATCCCTGAATACTTCAAGTTTTGGGCGAATAGTGGAGATATTCCTAGAGCGAGGATCAGTATTATTTGCAATTTGAGGGTAAACCAATTCATGGTTTGAAGTTTTTTTAAAATGATAGTAGCCGCTATCCTTTAAAAACAACTTTCATTCCACTAAACAAACATTTTCGCCCTATGTAGGATATTGACCTATAAAACTCCAAAAACGCATCCTGAATTGGTGTTTGTTTGGGTTGAGGTGTTTGTTTGAGTATGGATATTGAAAGTAAGATTAATGCAATGGCTACAATATCCTGTAGTTGAAATATATTCCTTCTGGTGTTTATGTTAAAATAGACGAATTATTTAAACAAAAGTTTCAATACTTTGATTTTAGGAATTTTGGTATCCTAAAGATTAAAATCAATGAAAAAGGTTTGAATGGAAGTTTTAGGGGCTGGATTGGGGAGTATACTGGATGGACGGGAAAGAAAAATTTCGTTTTTAATCAATTATGAATGAAGAAAATAAATTTTCCTAGCTAAATTATTGCGAATATTAGGGCTTATTTTTTCAATGGTATATGGATCCTTTTGTCCCCTTTTTACAGCACCTTAAACAATGGTTTGAAAAACATCAGATTGACCTGGAAGGAAACAGATTTTTGATTGCCGTAAGTGGTGGGCCTGATTCTGTCTTATTGGTTCACTTGATGAAACTCTTAGGTGCACGAATTGGTCTTGCCCATGTCAATTACCAATTGAGGAATGAGGAGTCAGATATGGATCAGGCATTGGTAGAGGAGATCGGGAAAGAATTAAATTGTGAAGTCCACGTCCATGCTGCTACCCAAAAGGAGGTAAAAGAAGATCCCTTCTACTCTGTCCAGGAGAAAGCCAGAGACATCAGGTACCATTTCTTTGAAGAACTGATGGACTTGCATGATTACAGTTACTGCCTGACCGCTCATCATGGAGATGACCAGGTAGAAACCTTATTATTTCAGCTTTTCAGGGGTAACAGCGTTTCTATCCTGAAAGGAATCCCCGAAGTCCGTGAGCCTTACCTTCGTCCCTTGTTGATATTTACCAAGGAGGAAATTCTTCAGGCTTGTAATGAGAAACAAATCAAGTATCGGATCGATCATACCAACCTGCAAAACGATTATATCCGGAATCAGATTCGGAACAAGTTGGTACCCTTTATCCGGGAGATTAATCCTTCTATCATGAGGCAAATGAGCCGTGTCTACCAATGGTATCACCTCCAGGAACATTTTATAGAATATGTCATTGAGCGGATGTATCCCTTCATGGTTGAACAAAATGAGCAGGGCGCAACGCTGGATTGGACGGCCTTCCTGGAGCAATATCCCAAGGAATTTTTGCCAGTGTTGGTCTCTGAAGTCTTGAGCAAATGGGGTGTTCACGGACAAGGTATGCAACAGGCACTGAGGCTCATAAATTCTACTTCAGGTAAGTTTGTGGAATGGCAATCCGGGAAAATTTATAGAACAAGGGAGGGAATCGCCTATTCGGAAGAAGATCAGACCAACCTGGAAGCCATTGTGGTAAAAGACCTTCCCGATACTCCATTAAGTTATACATGGATGGGGAGGGAAATCAAACTGTCCTATCATGAGGGAGAGTTTAAATTTGGAGTCGAAAATGAATTTTACCTGGATAGCGATGAAATCAAATGGCCTATTAGGATTCGGAGTTGGAAATTGGGAGACAGAATGGTCCCTTTCGGGATGAATCAAAGTAAGAAACTCAGCGACATTTTTATTGACAATAAACTCAATCCCCTTGAAAAAGAGCGAGCAATTGTCATAGAAGACCAACAAAAAATCATTTGCCTTTCAGATTTTCGTCAATCAGATTCGGTAAAGATAACCGAAGATACCTGGCATGTGTTGAAAATCAGTTTTCGGGAAAAAGGCGAATAAATGCTTCCTTGCTTGATCAAACTTGAACTATGCTTAATTTAAAATATATCATTCCCGCACTTTTCTGTCTTTTTTGTTTGTCTTGTGCCCAAGGGGAACAAGAGGGCAAAACCATTGATGTAGAGAAAATTGACAGCCTCAGGAAAGACCCGACATTCACATTGGAACTGTTGAATGAGCAAATCGAAAAAGAGCCTGATAATTATGGCTTATTTCAAGATAGGTCTGAATTATATTTTGGATTGGACAGCCTTGATAATGCCATTAAGGATATAGAGGAGGCCATTAAACTTTATGAAAAGGGGCCAGATCTGCATTATTGGCGGGGATTTTTGTCATTTATAAAAAATGATACGGCAGCAGCAAGGGAGTCTTACCAAAAAGCAATTGGACTTGGTTCACAAAATCCTGAGGTCTATTATCAATTGGGGCAGGTTTATTTTTTCCAAAATAAATATAAGGCTGCAGAGAACTATTACCTTGAAGCCATAAAATATGATCCCAAAGATCCCCAATATAACTTCGCATTGGGATTCCTGGAGGAAAAACGTCAGAATGTTCCTAAGGCTATAAAATTTTATTTGGAATCCTTGAAGAAGGATTCATCCTTCGCAAAGTCCCTGCTTCAGCTACATGACCTTTACATCAATCACCATAGCAATGAACTGGAAGCCAGAAAGTACAACCAGCAGTTGCTGAATACCAATCTTGGGCATCCTCTTGGGAATTACAATGAAGGCAAATACCAGTACGGAAGGGCCATCAGGGCAGTTAATGGTGGAGACGAAAAAGTTTTTGCTGAGGCTTTGAACACGGCCATCCTGCATTTGACTATCGCCACGGACAATGATCCTGACTTTGCAGATGCATTCTACGTGCGAGGCTTGGCGTATCTCGAAGGAGGGCAACAAGTAGACAATGCCATCAAGGATTTTCAAAGGACCATCGAACTAAATCCTGCTTATGCCCAGGCGCATTTCATGCTGGGTTCAATTTTTGAAGCGAATGGAGACCTTAAGGGTGCTTTGGGCTACTTCAAAGAAGCCTACAGGCTTAAGCCGGACGGGCAAGGCTTTAGGAAAGCCGTTCAGGAAGTTTCCAGAGCATTGAAATAAAAGAACAAGCCATGGATGAGATTTTTAAAGGATTAAAAGTCGTAGAATTGGCCAGTGTACTTGCCGGACCTTCGGTTGGAATGTTTTTGGCAGAACTGGGGGCTGAGGTCATCAAGGTTGAAAACAAGCGGACCGGCGGGGATGTAACCCGTTCGTGGAAGCTGGGCAGCGAAGCCAGTGAGGATGACCGATCAGCATACTTTTGTTCTGTCAACTGGGGGAAGAAATCAATTGCACTTGACCTTGGCGATGAATTGGATCGCGGCTTGCTATATCGCCTTTTAGAGGATACTGATATTGTATTGTCCAGCTTTATCCCGGGTAAATCTCATAAAATGGGGGTCTCGGCTGAGCAATTGTTGGAGCAAAACCCAAAATTGATTTGTGGAGAGATCAATGGTTATGGGGCAAGGGTGGAGAAGGCTGCTTTTGACGCGATCATTCAGGCAGAAGCGGGCTTTACCCTGATGAATGGGCTTGGAGAGAATATCTACAAAATGCCTGTTGCTTTGATGGATGTCCTGGCTGGGCATCAATTGAAGGAAGCAATTTTATTGGCTTATATTCAACGATTAAAAAGTGGTAAAGGGCAGGCTGTTTCGGTTTCTCTGCTGGAGTCGGGGGTAGCTTCTCTGGTAAATCAAGCCACCAACTGGCTTGTGGCAGCTGTGGAGCCTCGAGCGAAAGGATCTGACCATCCCAATATTGTACCTTATGGCAGTATTTTCCAGACCCTTGACAAGAAAAGAATCATTCTGGCCATTGGTAATGATGGACAATTTGCCCGTTTGTGCGAATTGCTTGATCTGGAATTGAAGGAAGAATGGAAAAGCAATCCTGGTAGGGTCGCCAATCGTGAAGCTGTGAAATCAAGCCTTGCTGATAAACTGGCTTTACATAGCAGGGAAGATTTGCTGCATTGGTTCGAGGAAAGAGCCATACCTGCTGGAGGAATTAACTCTATGAAGGAGGTGTTTGAACTTCCACAAGGTAGGGAAATGCTTTATTCGGACGGGAAATTAAAGGGGGTTCGTTCGGCGGTATTTTTGAAAGGAAAAGCTTCCAAGGCTGCTTTACTTCCACCCCCGCATTATGATGAACATGGAAGTGAGATAAAAGAATCCCTCAAATAGATTGAGGGTTATATGATTTTAGGCCATCATCAACTTCAAATTCAAGTTAATGATGGCCTTTTCCTTGCTCATTGAAGCTAGAAGTCTATTCGGTAGTAAAAAACCGGAAAAAATCCCAGGTTGTATTCCTCCCTAACTGGATCTGGAGCTTCTGGCACATAAGTCAGTGTCAGGATATTCTGTACCCCAAAGAGGTTGGGAATGTTGATCAGGTCGATGGCCAGTTTGTGGGTTACATTGTTGCGGTTTACTGCCCAGGTAAGGTTGGCATCTGCCCTGAAGTAGGGCGGGAATCTCTCTGTATTGAAGGTAGAGTCAACAAATACAATTTCAAGCTGGGCAGCACTTGCCTCTGTGTCTACTGGGCCTGTCCAGCGCCCTCCTACACTTACCACCTTTGCCCCAAAGGTTAGGGTTGACCTATCGTTGATTTTGAATTCCTTGGCTGCAACGATGTTCCCCTGATAGGAACCATTGAAAGTGGTATTCCGTAATACTCCATCACTTCCCCTGTACTTGGAATCGAAAAGGGAGCCTGTCATCAGGAAGTAATATCCACCGGAAAAGAAGCGCTCCAAAGAGAACTCGATCCCAAAGTTTCTTCCTGTGCCATCGTTGACCAATTCTCCAGGGAACAAACGGGAAAAACCAGAGCCTGCATTTACCATGGAAAATGAGCTTGGGAAGGTATCGACAGGTATGTTATAAAGGTGTTGGTAATATACTTCTGTTCTGAATCTCATAAACTTGCTAGGCAAGAAATCATAGCCCAAAACTATATGTCCACTTTTGGTAAGCCCCATATCAATATTGTACTCGTCCACCAGGTCTTCACCATTATTGGGGGTAGGAGTACCGTAGAAATATAAATATGGCGTTTGGTATTGGGAATGAAGGCCAGCCCCGAAACTTAATTTTGACTTCTTGCTCAGTTCATAGTTGGCTCCTAATCGGGGCTCTATGGGGGAGAAGGAGTTGTTATTGATCCCAAAATATAGGGAAGTAAGCCCTGCTACCATCTGGAACTTGTCATTGGGTTTGTACTTGTACTGCACATAGGGCTGAAATAGAGGGGCATTTATCCTTCCTTGCCAACGAACAGTCCAAGGTGTAAAGTTTGGTGGGCCTTGCTCCTGTGGTTGTACAATGCGAACCCTGTCATCATAGCTTGAGTTGAACCAGTCGAAGTTGAAACCTGCATTTATGGTATGGTTTCTACTGATTTTTTGGGAATACTTGGCGAAAGCGGAGTATTTAATTTCGTCATAGCTATAATCCAGGATAGGGGTTAATTGAAGGGAATCCTGGATGTAGGTGCTATCCGGGCCAAGCACCCGATAGATTTGTTCATGGTAGGTATCATTGAATTGGCGAGAAATTCCTACACCTGCCTTCACATAGGTATTGATATTGATGGGGTAGGTGTAGGTCAAGCCAGCTATGCCTGTGTTGGAGGCGAAAAATTGGTCTCTGTCCTGGTTATCGGTGAAGATATCGATCTCATCTGGTGGTGCGAGTTGGTCGCTGAAGACGATGTTGATGTTGCTCAAGCCTCCGATGCCCCAAAGAGAAAGCTGTGCCCCGTTTTTCTGGGGGAAATTCAGCCTGAATGCCCCGTCCTGATAATTGGGAATGGCATCCGTCCCAAGGTTGAGGTTCAAAAACTCAAAGAGAGCCAGGGTAGAGTAGCGGTACATCACCAGGAAGGAGGAACCACTTTCTTTTGAAATAGGCCCTTCAGCGGTTAGTTCTGTGCCGAGTAAACCCAATTGACCTGTAAACTCAAACTTTTCATCGTTTCCATTCCTCATTCTAAGGTCAAATACTCCTCCAACAGAATTTCCATATTCTGCGGGAAAGGCTCCTGTATAGAAATCCGAATTGGCTAAGAATTTGTTGTTGAGGATGGTAACAGGTCCCCCACCGGTGCCGGGAATAGCAAAGTGGTTGGGATTGGGGATATTAAAGCCCTCAAGCTTCCACAAAAGCGCATTGGGGGAATTCCCACGTACGATGATGTCATTTCGTGAATCGTCTCCTGAGACTACACCTGCGTAATTTCTGGCCATACGGGCAGGCTCTCCACGCGAACCTGCGTAGAGGTCTGTTTCTGTTACAGAGAATTCCCTGCCTGAAATGGTGGACATTTCATTGGTAACTTCACCATTTCTGGTAGCCACCAGCTCCACGGCTTCTATTTCTACCGCAGAGCTTTCCAACTTCTGGGCAAGAATTACCTCCTTGGCTGAAGTAACTTCAATGTTGTCAAGATTTGCGGTCTGATAGCCGATGTATTGAAAGACTATTTTTACCCTGCCAACCTTTACTCCCTCGATCCTGAATTTCCCTTTGCCGTCAGAGTTTGTCCCTTTGGTCTTGCCATCCAACTCAATAATGGCAACTGTAACTCCCTCGAGTGGAAAATTTGTTTCTGCGTCCACCACAGATCCCCTTATGGTCTGGGTCGGAACTTGTGCAAATGCGGTGCTTAGGGAGAAAATCAGGCTCCACATTGCAAGTAAGATCAGCTTGTTTGGTTTCATGCTTTGACTTTTGGGGCAAATATCAAAAAAAATGGGAACCTCCGTTAATCTTTTTGCAAGTCATCAAGTCTACTAGACAGAATCCTACTCTTAATTCAAGGGGTGGGAAAGAAAGTTTTGGTACTCAATCAAATTGTTATTTCACAGCTTGGATTGTATAATGCATTGGAAAATAAAAGTATCTGTTTATTCATAGTTAATATTCAGATCAAAATTTGACCATTTGTTCACAAAAGTGAAATTATTTAACAAATATTTTGTAATATTTTAAATCCAAACCATGATTGAGTACGTATGTTTGTAAAAAGCTCAAATCTCAATCAAAAAACCTGCTACTCCCAGAGACTTTTTATTTTAAAAAGCATCTAAACAACATCGAAATTATCTTAACCGGGTCACAACCAAACTAGCTATGGATTTTTTTACCGTTTTATGGATTTTATTTACCGGGGGATTAGGTATGTACATAGGAGTGGATAGCCTTTTCCGTGGTGAAATTACCCTAAGTGCAGCGCAGGGATGGAGAATGGCGGCTTGCCGCAAACCTTCCTTACTTTTTTATGCACTCTCTCTGATATTTATCCTATCAGGGATGGCTTTGATCTTCTTTACCCTGTATCGTATTTTTCCTTATGCAATCTATATTTGATTGCCACCCTTTCTTTTTTGACCTACTGCTAGTTGACGCCCTAAACCCATATTTCTCGTTTTGATTGTGTATGTTTATCCCATGATAAGCAAGCAATCCATTCATCGTATCCTTATCAAATGGTCGGTAGAGGAAGAGGTCATCATTTCCATGATGCTCAGCAAAGGTGGTTCATTGAATCGCATTGGTAATGGCGAGAAAAGTGGAGGAAAAATGGCCATGGGGCGCACCGAAGAACCCCTTTTCGAATCTCTCCTAGAGGCCATGCCTGAAGACTGGTTAAAAAATACCGGGAGGTACACCTTGCCTGATCCCAAAGGTAAGATGGCCCAGTTAACCCTGGTTCTGGAAACTGAAGATGAACAGGAAACCGGATTCGAATTTACCTATGGCATCCAGTCTGGTGGACCGCCTGAGGACTTCGTCGAGTATGTAGAGTACGCCATCGAACTCACCGATGAGTGGTACGAAAACATGACCCGAAAGGGGAAGAAGTGATAGTCATATCGATTGAATCTACCTTATCGTAATCGTGTACACTGATTTACGAATCCTGACAAGGTATTTGGGATCGGGTTTCTTTACCTTTCGGTAGACTGACCTGATTTCGATCTTGATTTCGACGGGTGAGTAGGCGGTTCTTTTTGCCCTGACCGCCCTCGTAATTCGTTCGATTTCATCAGTTATGTCTAGCCCATATCCCTGATTGGCATATTTACGATAGGTCCATTTCCATGGGATGCCGTTCAAATGATAGGGATTGTAAAAATATATGCTTTCGATGGAGTAATCAGCCTCGTTTTGATTGATGGGTTTGGGAACTGAGTTGACTGCGTTTTGAAAATCTTTGTCTACACCCAGCTTGATAAAGTACTTGTATCCAAGTTTATATTTTTCATCATATACCTTATCCATATTCGGCCCTCGATAAACCTGGACCTTAGCAGGCGCAATGGGATCAGGCGCTTTGATGGAATAGAAACTTTTTGTAAAGATATCAAGTGTGTTAGAACTTCTATCAGAATAGACCAGGTCTTTGGTGAAGAATTCATTTTTGAAAGGCTTGGCATAAATGCCATTCCCAATTTCCTTGAATTCTACCACATCCTTATAGCTATTCAGGTCATTCAACTGAAAATCATATCCACCAACAAAATTCACAGGATTATAGATGTCCTTGTAAATGGTCTGTGGGAAAATGATGTCAAATTTTCCTTTTGGCTTGATGGGTGTATTGGGATTTTTAGGAACCAGCTTTCTTTTCTCATATTTAAGGGAATCGAGAATTTTATTCAGGGAGGCTATATCGGAGAGTAAACTTCTTTGTTTCAGGATGATGCTGTCCTTTTCGCGGCTGTGAGCTTCACTGATAAATAGCTGCTCCTTCAAAGAGTCAATTTTAGCTTCTACAATGGTTGAATCCCTAAGACGAGCTTGCTCGGCCTGGGTCTGATTAAGTTGTTTGTTGATGTTGTTGTTGTCATCCTTAAGCTGAGTGTTCCATATAAAGAATGCCCCTGAGACGACCATAGCTATGATTAGTATAGGGACCAGGACTTTGAGAACTGTTTTTTGAAAACTAACTTTATACGAAGCGCTTTGCAGCTTTTGTTGGCTATAATCCAATTCGATTTTTTTGAGGCCTAGTTGCATCTTAAGGTCTTCTGTTGCCTTATCTGCAGCTTCTCTAGTCAAGATCCCATCATGTAAGCTCAGCAAGGGTTTGATCAGGGTATCATGACTCAATTCATATTGATCAATGTCTTTCCTCTGGTTATCAAGTTTCTTAATCAACTTGATCTTTTCCAGTTTTTTGAGCTGGTCTTTACTTATTTTTTGATCTGATTTTTTAGCTGTACCCTTTACCCTGGTGTAGATGGTTCTCTGGAATCCTTCTTCAGTTTCATATAGGAAGGAATGAACCAAACTCTTGACGGCTTGTTCTATTTCAGCCTTTTTCCCAAGATTCTTTAGCTGGTTTTTTAGGTGATTGCCAAAAATCTGCTCAAATCCTCCTTTTAGAAAATCTTCTTTTTCAATTTTTGCCAGCTTTTGGTCTATGACCCTGTTTTCAATTTCCTGGCAAACAATCTGTAATTGAGTAGGCTCAATGAATCCATCTTTGTCCTTATCGAGATTTTCCAGAATCTCTTTCAGGGCATCTTTGCTATAACTAAAGCGCTGGCTAATAAAGCCCAACTCATCGCTTTCAGCAGGTACGCAGATGGCCTCAATGGCCTCCTCCCGATTCAATGGTTTGATTTCGTAGATGTTGTTTAGGAGATCCGGTACCAGGTGACAAATTTTATGTAGGAGGTTGAGTCTATCCGATCTGATTGAAATAAGGATATGAAGATCAAGCTCGGATTCGAGTTTTACTCGCTCATTCAGGTCCCCATATAAGGCCTCAAAATCATCTGAAAGATGAGTCGCCAGCTCGTAGTTTCTTTTTACCGAATCGGGAATACAGCCATCGTAGAGTTCTCCCAATTGGAAAGCGAATTCTTCAATAAGTTCATAGGGATAGGATAAGAGTTCTTCAAACTGATCAAAAATGATCAGGTAATTTTCTCCCTTGACCATTTCCAATTTTTTCAGGCTTTGCCAAATACTTGGATTGGGGCCCAGGTCTGGAATATCGGGTATGTTTTGAGAAGAATCGCCGATTTGGGCCTCGACGATTTCGTGGAAAATCTCCAGTGGAGTCCGTGGATTCTCATGACTGAAACTCGTAAGGCGAATTTTGATTGGAGTAAGGCCATTGGATATTTCCTCACTGCGATTGCTTCCCTTTAGTTCGGGTATGATACCTGCTTCAATCAAAGAGGTTTTTCCCATCCCTGACTTACCATGTAATACCAGCAATTTATAATACTGCAGGTTGTTGAGAACTATGTTTAAGGCTTCCCCTCTACCATGAAAAACCTCTTTGTCTTCGAATGAAAATGGCTTAATGCCAGGGTATCTATACTTTTGTTTCATGGTATTCTTCTAGGTCTTGCATGAGTTCCAGGATGTCAAGTGAAAGTTTATTTCTTCTGATGATCAGGTCTTCATGAGAAACGACTCTGGTTTTTTTATCTCTTTCAATGGAATGCCAATCTAACAGATAAAGGTTGGTACGATTGAGAAAGCCCTTTTTGGTATCCTTCTCAGGAATTCCTTTGGAGACATTCAAAATCTCATTCAAGACCTCCTTGCCATGGTTTTTTTCTACCAATAAAGTAGTTAAGTCTTCAATTTTATCCTGGAATTTTTCTCTGGAAATAGGGAATGTATGATTGGGCAATGAAGGCGTTTTCTTTTCTTTTACTTCCCTGAGGTGTGGGCCAAGACCGCTACAGATCTTTTCTACTGTCTCTACAATGTCATGCTCAAGAACCAAGAGCTGCATGGAATCCTGTTCAAGAACTTCGACTGAGGGAACTTCTTCGTCATACTTTGGGTGAAAGACAAAGGAGGGATCTTCTTGTTCGTGAGGCTTGAGTAGCCAAAACAGTGCGCGCCAATACCATCCATTCAGGTCAAAACCAAGGAATAGGTAGCGGTAATTTTTATTGGATCTCAAGATTTGCTGAAGGGGCTCAGGAAATCGTTTGAAGGTTTTTGATTGGTCAAAAAGGAGGTTAAACAGCTTTTTATAGTTATATGCCATAGAGTTTTGCCTCAGGTAATTTCCTCCAAGGTTATAGATCAATGGCTTGTCTTTGGAGATTTTGTCCAGCTCAGCGCTACCGTCTAGTTCGTTGTCTCTTTGGTAGTAATCGCTCTGGTAGGGAATGTTTAACTTTTCGAAGGCATGGTTTAGCAGCAGGTCGGGCGAAGTGTTGATATAAAGTTTTGCAGGGATCTTTGCAAGCATTTCAAATACCGGAGAGACTTTATTGTGATACTTTGCATATAGGGTATGCAGCTCATCGGGAGGACTGATCATGTTGACCTCGCGATACTTCTCTAGCGCAAAGTATTTCTCATCAATGAAGGTCTCATTCAAGTTTTTGAAATTGTAACCTTTGATATCTTTCCTCAGATGGTCAAGGATATGGCGGAATAGGGGAACGTTATTTGGATCCACTATGGCGTGTGGCCCAAGGACAATGATGCACCTTCCAGATTGGATGGATTGAATAATAGCCTTGAACTCCTTTGAACTGGTATCCATTATAGAAAATATATATATACGTATTCAATATCCTAAAACTAAAATTTTATTCCAAAGTTCATAATATACAACTATATAGTTCATGAATTCGGTATTCTTTTTTATATATATTCACCCAAAAATTTCATGTCAAGACCCAAACGCCTCGCCATTCTTGGATCCACAGGTTCTATTGGTACACAGGCCCTGGATGTAGTATCCGCACAAAAAGATCTGTTTGAAGTCAGCGTACTCACAGCAGGAAACAACGCAGATCTTTTGATCGAACAAGCCCTTGAGTTTCGACCCCAACGGGCTGTAATTGCCAATCCCGAGAAGTATCAACAAGTGAAAGAAGCGCTTCAGCCCAAGGGCATCGAAGTAGCATGTGGGGCTAAAGCCCTGGCAGAGACAATCAGTCATGAAGACATTGACATAGTGCTTACAGCCTTGGTAGGGTTTGCAGGTTTGCTTCCGACGGTGGAGGCCATCAAGGCTGGCAAGACCATCGCTCTCGCAAATAAGGAGACCCTGGTAGTTGCCGGAGAACTGATCATGGATCTGGCTCAAAAACACGGAGTTGCCATCATCCCAGTGGATAGCGAACATTCTGCATTGTTTCAATCTCATGTTGGGGAGGATAGGAATCCCATCGAGAAGATTTATCTAACGGCTTCAGGTGGGCCTTTTAGGGGCTTTTCGCTTGAACAATTGCAGCAGGTGAAGCCTTCACAGGCATTGAAACATCCCAATTGGGACATGGGTGCTAAAATCACCATCGATTCAGCTTCTATGATGAACAAGGGACTGGAGGTAATTGAAGCCAAATGGTTGTTTGATCTGAGAGATGACCAAATTGATGTGATTGTGCATCCCCAATCCATTATCCATTCGATTGTGCAGTATGAGGATGGTTCCATGAAGGCGCAAATGGGCCTGCCGGATATGAAATTGCCTATTCAATATGCCCTTGGATATCCCCAGCGTTTGAAAAATGACTTTCCAAGGTTTGATTTCCTGGATTATCCTCAGCTTACCTTTGAACGTTGCGATTCCAAGGTATTCAAGAACCTGGCATTGGCCTACAGAGCTATGGAGCGAGGGGGAAATGCTGCCTGTATTCTAAATGCTGCAAATGAAATCACCAACCGGGCATTCCTTGAGAGTAAAATCAGTTTTCCCGAGATAGGTGATATCAATGAGGAAGCCATGGAATGTGTCCCTTTCAGGAAAGAAAATAACATTGAAGATTTAGTCGAAACCGATAGGCAAACGCGAGAATGGGCCCGACAAAAGATTAGCCAATAAGTAATGATTTTTAAGCCAACACTCAACAAAAACAACAAACTGAATAAAAGACTTATGACAATTAAGGATAAGGTAGTTTTAATCACAGGAGCGAGTAGTGGAATCGGGGCAGCAACTGCCAAAATGCTGGCTGGGCAAGGAGCCAAGGTCATGCTTTTGGCCAGGAGGGAAGAAAAACTTCATGACTTAGTCAGTGATATTGGTGATTCTGCTGAGTTTGCTAAGGTAGACGTTACGGATTATGATTCGGTAAATGCGGCTGTACAAAAGACCATTGATACCTTCGGGAAGCTGGATGTAATCATCAATAATGCAGGTCTGGGTTACCTTGGACCGATGGAGGAAGCAGCTGTCAGGGAATGGAAAACCATGGTAGATGTGAATGTTACAGGTGTTCTCAATACCATCCATGCCTCATTGCCACACCTGCTTGAGAGCCAGGGGCATATCATTAACATAGACTCTGTTGCCGGACATAATTATTTTCCTAATGCCGTGGTTTATTGTGCAACCAAGCATGCGGTAAAGGCCATTAGTTATGGAATCAGGGTAGAATTCAGGAGCCGTGTCAAGGTAACGAATATTTCACCTGGTGCAGTGGAGACGGAATTCATTGATAATTTTACCCATCAGGCCACCAAAGAAGCCATGACCAAGAATTTTGAGGATGTGCTGAAGGCAGATGATATCGCTGAAGCGATTTTGGAAGTTCTTGCCAAGCCTTCCCATGTGGTCATTAATGAGGTTACCATTAGACCAAATAAGTAAAAGGCTGTTTTAAGATTTACCCTGCTGGACTTCAGTTGTCCTTCAGGAAGTTGAGTTCGAAATCTTTTATAGCCTTGATATCAAGTATTTATCCCCAAACAACAGCCTTGTTTGGGGATATTATTAAGCTAAGAATAAGAAACTATCGTTTCATTAACCTTTTTGATACAGGAAATTAACTCCAAATCCATTTGTTGATGCTATATTTGAGCTAATGAAAAGGTAAGCTATTTTCTTGCCTAAACATTTCCATAATCTCCACCTATATTATCTGCAAGCAACCGTATTCTTTTTCCTCTCCAATAGGTTCTAATTCAAAAATGCAGGTAAGGAATTCTTACCTATTTTCTATTCATTAAATCAAACTAAATAGCTCCATGAATAAGATGATTCATGGAATGGACATAGGTACAATGATGGTTATTGCCATTACCGTAAGCCTGTACCTGTATTTGACTACCTGTGCTTTCCCCACGATCGGGCAGCAATGGAGGAAAGGTATTTTCACACCAATTACCTCTGGTTCAAGCCAAGTGGTTTATTTGGACTTGGCTTGGATATAATAGGTAGCATCCTGACCCTCTTTAGAGTAGGGTTTTACATCCAGATTCCACATTCAACTGAAGGAAAAGAGTTGAGTTCAGATTTGATTAACGCCTGGTTTGCCATAAGTACCCTATACTCGCCTGCGATCGCTCTCCATGAAGCTATTGGCTACAAATGTGTAGATCAAAATACCCAGGAAGAATAGGTTGCCTGCCTGTGGAATAACGGTAAATCCTAAAATCCCCACAATCCCTAGGCCAACAGCTACCCCAATGAGTATGCTGCGATTCCTGCTCCCTCTGGAAGCATTGAACAAACCACTAATAGGTAATGACATAAAGCCCAGGAAAACGGCCGGCATGATTAGCCATACGCTGTCTCCATCCAATTGGACGTTGCCATTGGAATCAAGGAAAATCTTGTTGCCAAGGATATAAAATGCACTGATGAATCCCAGAAATCCTGTCAGGCAAATTCCCACAAGTGTAGAAGCCAGTTTTTCGTCTCCATCGAGTGCATGTTTTCCTCGTGGATGAAGCCTCAGGAACAAATTGGATACGGGTTGGGCAATCCAGGAGGAAAAGGCGAAAATGATGTATGCGATGATCAGTGGAGTAAGAAAAGGTGCCAAATTTGGGTATGCACTAGCCAACCAAATCAAGCCCTGGTAAAGGAGATAAATCCCAATGATGAAAGCAAAACGGCCCCTGGCTTGCATCCTCCCCATCCATAAAAAATAGCTTAGGATACCCTTGTAAAGTGGGTTTTTTGCTTTGATGGCTTCCTTAAGGCCTTGACGAGCACTTTCATTGGTAGGGTCAAGGCGTAGCGCTTCAGTAAAAGATTCTATCGCCTCATCCATTTTTCCACGCTGGATAGATACCCAACCCTTATTCGAATGGGAATAGGAGTTCTCAGGTTCCCTGTTCAAGGCGTAATCCATGGTTTGCGAAGCCTCTTCCTTTCTATTTAGCTTCAACAAGGCTTGTGCCCTAAGGTTTACCAGGGTGGTATTTTCCGGATTCCTGGCAAGGCCTTGCTCAGCCTGTTCAAGCGCACGGGTCCACTCCTCTTTTTTCATGGCAATCTGTGCCCGCATCATGAAAAATCTGTCCCAGAAGGGGTCAACCTGGAGGCCTTGCTCAGTTGTCTGCCATGCCTCATCAAGTTTCTGGTTGTAAAACTGCGCCATCGCCAGAGAGTAAAAGGCCATAGGCTCAGTCGGATTGGCAGCCAGGCCTGACCTGGCAATACTCAAGGCCTCATCCCTTTTGTCGTTTTGAATAAGCACCTGCGCCATCATACTCATAGCCATCCCATCGTTGGGGTTTTGGGAAAGCAGTTGGCGAAGCTCCTTTTCAGCATCAACATACCTACCTCTATCCAAAAAGAAAATTACACGTTCGAATCTTGGGTCCATGGATTACTTTTTAATGTTGAGGTAGGAAAGAATTTCGTCATAAAGGCCTCCTTCGTTGGCGAAGAGTGCATAGTTTTTGGCCGTGCTGAACCATTCCTTGGTAGAAGGCCTTGTCTTTTTTATGGCTTTCAGGAGGTCATCGGTTTCAATGGGTTGTGGCATACCTTTTTTCATCGCCTCTTCCAACTTGCCTTCTATCGCCCTGTCAACCACTGCCATTAGGTCTGCACCTGAAAAGTCAGCTGTCTTCTTTACCAACTTGTCATAGTTGATGTTTTTGGTGGGCTTTTCTTTCAAGTGAATTTTAAGAATGGCTTCTCTGGCAGCTTCATCAGGTGGGGGAACAAAAATTATCCTGTCAAATCTTCCTGGTCTTCTGAATGCTGGGTCAAGGTGCCAGGGGGCATTGGTCGCAGCAAGGATCAATAGACCCTCATTGTCCGAACTCACCCCATCCATTTCAGATAGAAATTGGTTGATAGTTTTTCGACTGGCCGAATGGCGCATGTCATTTCGATTGGCCCCCAGGGCGTCAACTTCATCAAAAAATAAAACCGAAGGCTTCATTTTTCTGCCTTTTTCAAAAATGGCATGAAGGTTACGCTCACTTTGTCCTACATACATGTCCAGGATATCCGAGATGCCGATATTGATAAAGTTGGACTTTACCTCACCTGCCGTTGCCCTTGCCAGTAGGGTTTTCCCACAGCCTGGAGGGCCGTAAAGCAGGATTCCTCCGCCAATCTTTTTCCCATAGGCTTTATAGATTTCGGGATGCTCAAGGGGGTGAATGATCTTCATTTTGACCTCCTCCTTCACCGCATCCATTCCTCCAACTTGTTCAAAGCCAATTTTTGGTCGTTCAATGTCCAGATATTTATCCTCCTGCCCTATTTCAGTGGACGAGCCCCCTAGTTTGAGTTTTTCCGGTTCCTGTGGCCCTTCAGTTGCTGCTTGCAGATTGATCTCGGCTTCCAGGAAGCTATCCTTCAACGAAGGATCAATGATGACTGCCTTCTCATAGGCGATCTGTGCATCCTGTGCCTGATCTGATGCCATTAATAATTTTGCATAAATCAACCAGGCCAATGCGGGGGCAGTAGGTGAGGAGGTCATTTCTTCAATCAGAACAAGACCTAGTGAGAGTTTATTTAATTCCAAAAATGCCTCAGCCAACAATATTTTTAACTCAGAATCTTCCGGGGCAATTTTAAGGCTTTCCTTGATTTCTATTTCTGCCTCATTATACTTCCCTGCTTCCAACAGAGCCTTGTTATATAGCTTTCTCAGGTAAATGTTGTCCGGAGATTGTGCTACCGCCGCTCTTAATTGGTCCAAATCTTTCATATAGAATTTTTGTCTTTATTGCTTATACCTCATGACGAGAATCAGGGTTGATTTATTTGAGCACTTTTATTTTTCGTACAATTCCTTACCTGCTTCAAAGTATTTATCACCTTCCACCCAAAAAGGAGTCTTTGAATCGTTGGCAATGTATCTTCCCGAAAGAACATAGGAAAGGAAAAATTTATACAAGTACTCGTAGTCAAGATTGTCCGCCTGATCACTGCGCTGGTGGTAGAATCTGTTGATTTCCTTGTCAAAAGCGGTAAAACCCAGGCTGTATGTAGGTGCAGGGATGCCTTTTGCAGCAAAACTCACATTGTCTGACCTGTCAAAGAGGTTTTGCTCGGGCGCTGGGTCATCTATCGCCCTCAAGCCAGCCATCTTTGCAGCATCTATGATGTTCCTGGCAGCAGTGGTTCGGTTCAAGCCAATGATGGTAGCCAAAGTTTTGTCATTGTATCCTCCATTGTCGCTGTTGAAGCAAAAAACCATTTTATCAAGGGGAAGGAGCGGATGCTCCACATAGTATTGGGAACCCAACAAACCCTTTTCTTCACCTGTAAACAGGATGAATAATGCAGATCTTTTGGTTGGAAATTTGGCCAGGTTTTCAGCCATGCTCAATACAGTAACTGTTCCCACAGCATTGTCTCTTGCTCCATTGAAAACCGAGTCCTGGCTCTTGTCAGGCTTGCCGGTTCCTACGTGGTCATAATGTGCGGAATAAATGATAAATTCCTTTTTCAAAACAGAATCAGTCCCTTCTACCATGCCCACGATATTTTGGGATGTCAGTTTTTCGTTTGTTATTCCTTCAAGTTTAAGGGAGGCTTCGGCTGCCCCTTCTACTTTTTCAAGATCAATGTCTGAGGATGGAACCCATACATGTGGAAAGTCTACAAGCTCACCTATGCTTGTTTTTTTGCGATTGAAGTAAAAAGAAAGGGATCTCCAAGCACGTTCAGGAGCACTACTTACTTCAATTAGTCCAAATGCTCCAAACTCCATGGCTAGTTTACGTTTCGTTGATGCAATACCTATGGCACTTTGTAGGTTGTCTTCCTCTTCTGCCCCTGCCCTTACCACAACCCATTTATCCTTAACATCTTTGCCCTCATAATCCTGTGCAAGTCCATGGTTTAAGTAAATGAGTGGAGCCGATTTACTTACATCAGCGCCCTTCAGCCAAATCAAGGAAGGAGTCGATTGTTCTCCCAGTTTAAACTCCATGCTAGTTGGAGGGCTTAATTTGTTTACCGGGATGCTTTGATAATAAGGCTTATCTGTCCCTGGAACATCCTTTACACCGTACTTTCGTAGTTGATTGGCTAGGTATAGGGCTGCAACATTTCCTTCATGACTGCCGGTTTCTCTTCCTTTCAATTCATCGGAAGCAAGGAAATACATATGTGCCTTGATGATGTCTTTGGAAACGGTAGATTGAACCATTTCCCAATCATTTTGGGCAATCAATCCCAGCGCACTACCAAGGATTATTAAAAGAGTAAAGTAGCGTTTCATAGAAAAAGATTAGAAAGTTCCAATCTAACCATGTTTTCCCACAATTTAAAGAACCATATCCGCTTTAGGCCCTAGTCAGGCAACTGGATTTTTCCAAGAAATTGAGGCTTGCTAGCCTGAAAAATTAAATAGTATAGACCTCCAGGTATTTCGTCCAATTCAAGGGACTCACGTTCCCCAAATACCTGCCATTTCTGTATTTCCCTGCCATTTACATCAAGCAGGACTATGAAACTTTCCTCATCAGGTGGATCCAGCGAAAAAATATTTAATACCTTGTTTTCTCCGAGGGGATTTGGAAAGACCAGGAACCTATCTGGGGGGATAAAAAACTCCAGAGCCAATTCGGAGAGGATAGAATCTCCGTTGTTTCTGATTATTGTTACCTGATAATTGTTGAGGCCGATTGAAGGATTTTGATCCAAAAGGCTTAGGCTGTCTGTCGTGGGAATGTCATTGAAAATATTTTCGGGTTTTGGATTTGTTCGGTCAATGCTAATTCGGTCAATGCCTGATATTGTTCCCAACTTAAGTGCCAGCCTTATGCCATCTTCTTTGGGTTCAGCAAAGAAGCTATTGATGTAGCAACTACTTGCTTGCCTGCTGATATCCACCATGTTGCCCTTTATGAATTTTTCTCCATCAGAAAGGGTATAAGAAAGAGAAAGCAAGTCTTGTTCAAGCTGGTTTTGATTCAGGCTTAGGCTGCTATCAACTCCCTGGTAGATGATCCCAAGGCTATCCCCTTGAAGGGTAGAAATTGTATAAGAGTTAACCCCGACTGAGGAAGGCCATGTCAGGAAAATTTCATCATCGCATTGATAAGCAATATTCGCCTGGATAGGCCTTGCCAAATAGAATGATGGTGAAATAAACTCCTGCTTATCGAGTTCCATTTTTAGAATTGCCTTTTTCATGAGCTTAGGAGGTGTCCAACGGAAGCAAGACTTGTCCAATTCAATGGCATCGCTGATTTCGATCCAAGTAGAACCTCCATCTATGCTATATGAAAGGCTAGCATTTTCTGCCTGCTGGGTACTTTTCCATCTGACATAGCTGAACGATTCATTGTCAAATGGAAGCTGTACATCCTGGACAGGAAAATGCCATGCAAAATAATTCTTTGGGGTAAAGCTATAAGCAAAGGAGAAACTTTGGTCACCCTGAGTCAGCTTGTGAGCTTTGATTACAACTTTGTATTTCCCAGAAACCGGGTTTTGCAGGCTGATTTGCTCTACGTTGTTGAGGTGATCCTCGCCTTTTGTAGCGGCTTTCTGTAACTCATCTTTATTGGGGATGCTGGATAGAATCCAGGGCAATTGCTTTTCTCCTGAAGGAGTCAGCAGGTAGAGATCCAGGTCATTGACCAGGGCTTTGCTACTCAGGATATTTGCAGCGGGATCTGTCCATGTTATACTTAGCTTTAACTCAGATATATCCTCTGTTACATCAACTTCCAGGATAATGCTATCCCCCTGAGAAAGTTTCTCCTCCATAAATTGCCCTTGTTCCAGGATTTTGAAACTTTTGTATGGATCTAACATACCAAATCCTGCGTCGTAAGAAGGGCCCGGACTTCCAATATCCTCACAGGCAGTGAGAAGCAGACATTTTAGAAGGGAGGCTGAGGGCAGGCTATCATGTTCCAACAGGTATGCTTGCTGCAGCAGAATAGCAGTACCCGAGACTGTAGCTGCTGCATTAGAGGTTCCCTCCAAAGAATATGCAGAAAGCTCCGGTTTAATCCTCCCATCATAGGCTGGACCTCTGGAGGAGAAAAACATGGCTTGGTTAAGGGTATCCAGCGCCCCTACGGTGAGTATGTTCTTGGCATACTTAAAATTGCCTGTCAAATTTGAAAAGCCTTTAACTCCCTTGTAGGGGCCAGTGCTATCCATGGCTGTTCCAAGGTTTCCGGCAGAGAAGATGTGTATCAGTTTGGGGTTCCGGATGGCACTTTCATCAAAACTCCTGGCAAGGGTTCCATAAAAGCCTTCGGGTTCAGTTCCGTAAGAGTGATTTTGTACCCAACTCTGCTGGTTTTTGTAAATACTATCTGGATCGGGTAGGGGAGGGGTAAAGCTGTTGGAAAATAGCACACTTTGAGGAGCCACACCTTCTCCCTGGACTGAGGATAGTCCCTTCCCCCCTACTATTGTCGCCATATCTGTTGCATGTGATTCAATCATTGAGGAAGAATTTGTCCCCCAATAAGTATTTTGGAGTAGGTCAATATCTGTGGTATCAAAGCTATTTTCCTTGATCGAGGCAAAGATTAAGTTTCCTTCCAGGAATGGATACTCATTTTTTAGGAGAGGTAAAGTGGTATTTCCGAGATTCAAATCCCTGACAATTGATTCAGTTTTTGGACTAAGGGATTCTTGATGGTATTCGCTAATAAACCTTGACAGCGAGGGAGTTTTGGTGATATCTGGATCGGATATTTTTATCGAAATATATTTCTGAATTTGTTTTATGTCCTTGATTTCCTCAATAATTGACAAATTATGGAGGAGAGAATCTACTTGCTCTGACTTGATAAGGAAGATGCGTTCCGTCTTGCTTTGTCCCCTCATTAAGGGGTTTAGGATTGAGGTTAATAATACAAAAATGTATAATTCTTTTGGACGTTTCATTAGAAAGTTATATAATTGAGATGCAAGTAAGGCTGTCAATATAGGATTAAGTATATTGAAAAAAATCAACAATTACGAATCCTACACTTGTCATTTGAGTTGTGAAACTCCCTTGATGAAGCAGTGGCTCATTTGCTTGCAATGAGCTGAATTATAGATATTTGTGCTTTTTTTGCCTGTATGTATCCCTAAATTGGCATTTAGGATTTATTCATGATTAGTACACATATTTCTATTGAAGCAATCATTTTTGGGGGTATTACTTTGTATTTCACAATAATTATTTGGTTGTTTGTAATAGAAGTAAATATCAGGGAGGCAGCATATTTTCATTCCAGCAAATCCTGATGACTTTATAAAGAAATGATGCTAGGTGTTTTGTTTTATACTACACTTTAGTATTTAGAATTTGGAGATGGGGTTGGCCAATTCGTTTTTGGAATTGGGGGGGACCACTCCGTCTCCCGCTTTTTTTCTGCCTCATTGTCTTTAATCAAGAGCATTGCTACTCAAAAGTTATATCATCTACTTAAAAATTTGACCCCTTTGGGGTTTACGTTCTTTACAGAATTTAATCTTACTAATTACACACTACTTTAAATTCTACATTATGATCAAACTTGGCAATTTGCTCAAGGCAGGCGTCCTATTGACCCTGTTCTCCTTCCTTTTTGTGTCATGTACTGAGCAATCGGTAGTACCACAAAAAGAAGATGGGATTTCAAATGAAATCAAAGCAAACTTCGAAGCGCTGGGTTTTGACATCTCCGACATTGAAATGGTACCTGCAGGTGATCCCATCAAGGGCGAAATCACTGGTAGCGAATACCTACTTGAGGGAGATATCAGAATAAGCGAGTCTTTGATGGAAGAAATGCTAGCAAGCCCAATCAAGCACAAAGGTGCAGTGGGTGAGCAGTACAGAACCAACAACCTGGTCACTGGGCTTCCAAGAACCATCGAAGTAATCGGTTACACAGGTGGCAGTTTTGCTTTATCCAGTAGAATGAGAACAGCTCTCCAGTGGGCAGTCAACAATTACAATGCCCTTAACACCGGATTGACATTTACCCTGACCTTTGGTACCAATTACCAACCCAGAGACATTGTAGTCTACCGTGTAAGCGGTGGAGGAGGTGGATCAGCAGGATTCCCTTCAGGTGGTAATCCCTACAAGTTCGTAGCCATTCAGTCCGGAACAGATCAGTTCGGTACCAATGTGGTAGAACATGTTATCACCCATGAGATCGGCCATTGTCTTGGTCTTCGCCACACTGACTATTTCAACCGTTCACTTTCTTGTGGATCAGGTGGAAACGAAGGTTCTGCAGGAGTAGGAGCCGTTTACATTCCAGGAACTCCATCCGGATTTGATGCAAACTCGGTAATGCTTGCTTGCTTCAGTTCAAACGAAGACGGAGAGTTCGGACCATTTGACAGAGTAGCGCTGGAGTTTCTTTACTAAAACTGAAACTATCTAAGGATTTAGGGAAGTACTGGCTCGTACGACCCAATAGGCTCGGGCTCCGGCTCGGGCCTTATTTTTTCTCAAAACAACCATTTGGGTAAGAATTGCCTCTAAGGGTTAAACACATAACCCTATGAAATACCTAAGCTCCCTTTTACTATTTACTAGCATTCATTTCGCGTATTGCCAAGACTTCGATCATAAGGCCGTTTTGATGGCTGCTTTGAAAACTCCAGGACTTAAAATACATATGCCAAGGAATGCTTCCAACCAAATTTGTCTAGAAACAATATATACCAATGGGCAAATTCCTGGAAATCAATACCTTGAATTTGAAAGAAAAGAGATTGGATTACTCTCTGATGCCCAACCCGAAGAGCTCTCCATTTGCCAGGCCATCCTGAAAAAATTTAGAATGAGTAAAAAAAAGGCCAAAGTTCAACTCATCATTGGTACAGAGATCGAACTAAAAATGGTTATCCAAAAAGTGGGAGAAAACTGGTATACCAAATGGCTGTATACCAAAAAGTTTATACCTGTGGAGGGAGAAGTCGAAGTGGAGAGGACTGTTGAACGCTATTCGTTTTAAATAAAAAAAGGGAGCATTAAGCTCCCTTACCTGATATCTTATGGGTTTTATTCGTCTTCATCGTCAAATTCCATTGGAACATCAGAAGTTGCAATGGTAAATACAATGGAAATATCATTTTCAACGCCTTTTTCAAATAGGTGAAAAACAAAGTTAGCTGTACCTGCTTTAAGTTTTTCTGTACTGTTGATCCCGATTTCCACCCTTTTTTCTGCTCCAGCAGGAATATCGCCAACCTCTACCTTTTTAAAACCGTCAAATCCTTCTATGCCATTAAGCTCTTCAGGAGCAATCATGACTTCTTTAGCCGGGTATTTAGAGGTGTTTTTTATGGTAAAAACAGCTACACTGCTTTCATCTGGTTCAAGGAGGCGGTTTTCATTTTCATCCATAAAGGAGATGGTATCAACCAATGCCAGGGTGGGAAAACCAAAGTGTAATTTTATGCTATCACTCTCGGCCTTGAATGTTTGGGCATGCAATTGGCCAAAAAGTCCAACGAGCAACAGGATGAATAGACTGTTTCTCATGTTAATGTATTTTTCTGATTTTGAATGATTGCATTTCGTTGCTTTTTCTGTCCATCAGCTTCAAGTTATAGAAGGCAGCTGGAAGTTTGCTAAGGTCAAATTGTATCCTTTTGCTTCCGTTTAAGATAAAAGATTCTGCTGGGATATTGGTCTTTTTTCCTGCCATATCAAAAATTTCAATGGAAAGAAAAACAGATTCTTCTGTTTTCAGCTCTACCCATAAATTGTCTTTGGTAGGGTTTGGAAAGATTTTATAGGCTAATTCAATTCCCTTTGGTTTTTCTACAGAAACATTCAAGCTATCCAATGGTTGCTGAAAGCCTTGTCTCAAAACAGTCCTTCCATTGATACCAAAAGCAGTTTCAATAACAATCTCACCTATGGTATAATCCATCTGTACACCACCTTCACTTCGGAAATTTCCTGCTGAATTGATCAGAAAACGGGCAACCGTATCTTGCTGAGCCATTCCCTCATGGGAAACAGCCAACAGCAAAGCCAGTATGGATATTCTGTATAGTAAATTCATTGCTTTGGATAATTAAAGGAGGCTGCTGAACAATCCAACAACCTCCTGAATGATACCTTCTTATTTACGACGACCGTTTTCCTCCTTAAGTAACTCTATTTGAGCTTTCAGTAGGTCAATCATTTCTTCCTGCTTCTCGATAACAATTTCCTGTTTTTCAATTGCCTTTTGCTGCTCCTGAATCCCCTTGATAATTACCGGGATCAGTTCGGTATAGGTAATGCCATAGTGGCCACCTTCCAGGACAGTTCCATCAGGAAGGCTAATGGAACCACTGTGCTTACTTACTACCTCATCAATTACACCTTCTACATCCTGAGCCAGGAGGCCTAACTGTCTCTGTCCAACAGCTCGGTGATTCATCTCGTAGGATACAGGATTTAGGCTCATCAATTCCTTGATGCCATAGTTTAGGGGTTCAATATTTTTCTTAAGCCTTGCATCAGAAACAATATTGGCTGCACTGGTAAGGAACAAAGAATCGAATGGAGCGGAAGCTGATCCCAGGTCATAGCTGGAAGCTGCATTTGGAACAATCCCACTGTTTACTACCAATAAGGATGTGGTGAGGCTATCAGGTGTCCATGATGTACCATCATAGGTCAGGAATTCGCCATTGTCAGGTGTGGTAGCAGAAACAGGTGTTCCTTGTAATCCATCAACTGTTGGCGCTCCAAATGTTCCTCCAAGATCACCGGTAGCGGTTTCTGTATCTCTTACAAAGTCTGTCAAGTCAACAGTAGCGATGCTGCTGCTGAGCGATAGGATATCCCCTGTCAAATCCAGATCCTGAAGCTCGTTGGAGGCATCTGCATCGGCATCATTGACAGAGTCTGCAGATGGAGTCCATTCGGCGCCGGTCCATTTAAGGATTTGCTGAGGCGTAGGCCCTGTAGCGGAGATGGGGTTACCTCTTAGGCCATCTACGATTGGGTTAGCGACGGTTCCGTCAAGGTCGCCTTGAGCGGTTTCTGTAACCCTCACAAAGTCTGTCAGGTCAACAGTAGCGGTGCTACTGCTAAGCGATAGGATATCTCCTGTCAAATCAAGGTCCTGAAGCTCGTTAGAGGCATCTGCATCGGCATCATTGACAGAGTCTGCAGAAGGAATCCATATAGCGCCATTCCACTTTAGTACTTCCTGAGCAGTTGGAGTATTCACAGAAACAGGATTTCCTTGAAGGCCATCTACGGTTAGATTCGGGAAGGTTCCGTTAAGGTCTCCTCCAGCAGTTTCTGAGTCCCTTACAAAGTCACTCAAGTCAATGGTCGCAGTGCTGCTGCTCAACGAAAGCACATCTCCAGTTAGATCCAGGTCCTGAAGCTCATTCGTTACATCTGCATCATCGTCATTGACTGAGTCAGTAGAAGGAATCCATATAGCCCCATTCCATTTTAGTACTTCCTGAGCAGTTGGAGTATTCACAGAAACAGGATTTCCTTGAAGGCCATCTACGGTTGGATTCGGGAAGGTTCCATTGAGGTCTCCTCCAGCAGTTTCTGAGTCCCTTACAAAATCGCTCAGGTCAATGGTCGCAGTGCTACTGCTCAACGAAAGTACATCTCCTGTTAAATCCAGGTCCTGAAGCTCATTTGTTGCATCTGCATCATCGTCATTGACGGAGTCAGTAGAAGGGATCCATACAGCTCCATTCCATTTTAGAACTTCTTGAGCAGTTGGAGTATTCACAGAAACAGGATTTCCTTGAATTCTCTCTACGGTTAGTGCTGAGAAGAGTCCGGTTACATCTCCTTGAGCAACCGAAGTAATAGTCAGGTCATTTGTCGAATCGGTATCTCCAATGTTGATGATGGTATTGGATGAAATGGCAATACCTGTTCCAGCTGTATAAACATCTGTTGGCAGTGTAACAGTATTTCCACTTGAGATCGTCAATTGATCACCCGCCAGAGAAAGTACCTGCAACTCGTTGGTTGCATCCGCATCATCATCTTCAACGGAGTCAGGAATTACCACTGAGTTGGTGCTGCTGATGCTCAAAGTTCTGCCAGTCAGGCTTAGGCTCTGAAGCTCGTTGGTAGCATCGGCATCGGCATCATCTACGGAATCAGCGGAAGGCACCCATTGGCTACCACTCCACTTAAGAATGTTAGACAGTGAAGGAGTTGTATTGGATACCGGGAAGCCTTGAATTCCTGCCACAGTTGGATTCGGGAATACACCACTTAAGTCTCCGAGGGCTGCAGTACTTGTGGTAATGTCATCGGAACCATCCGCATCACCTGTATTGATGATGGTAGCACCTGAAAGGGCGATTCCGGTTCCACCTACGTAAGGAAGTGCAACAGAATTTCCCTGTGATCCCGAGATGGTCAGGGTCGTACCTGTAATGGCAATTTTTTGCTGCTCATTTGTGGTATCTCTGTCCAGTTCCTGAGTCAGGGCCCATTGAGCTCCATCCCATAGCAGGACATCATTCAATGAAGGAGTTCCTGCTTCTACAGGGTTTCCTTGAATAGCATTTACATTTAGGCTAGAGAATACACCATCTATGTCTCCACCCGCAGCTGTAGTATCTACAATGTCATCTGTATCGTCCACATCTCCGGTATTGAAGATGGTATTTGATCCATCAATGAAAATACCTGTACCAGCGTTGAAGCCCGCAGAACCTCCGGGGAGGGTAATGGTATTACCACCTGAGATGGTCAACTGATTTCCTACCAGACTTAGGCTTTGAATCTCATTGGTAGTATCCCCATCAAAGTCGGACACAAAACGCCATTCTGTTCCATCAAATCTTAATACATCCAAAGAATCAGGGCTACCACTCTCTATTGGGCTACCCTTGATTCCATTTACAGTCAAAGCAGAGAATGTGCCTGTCAAGTCCCCCCCTGCCGTAGTTGAAGTCAGGATGTCGTCATTGGGATTGGTATCACCCAGGTTGATGATGGTATCACTGCTGATGGCAATACCTGTTCCCCCAAAGTACTGGGTGGTTGGAATGGTGATGCTATTGCCCGAAGAAATGCTTAGGGTAGTTCCTGTGATGGACAAGTTTTGCAACTCGTTTGCTGGATTGGCGTCCGCATCATTTACCGAATCTGGTAGGGTAATGGTATTCGAACCCGATATGGTCAGGTCTCTTCCAGATAGAGAAAGGGACTGAATCTCATTGGTAGGGTTGGCATCGTCATCTATGACAGAATCTCTTAGTGAAACAGAATTTCCATTGGTGATTGTTAAGGTATTTCCTGCCAATGAAAGCGTCTGAAGCTCGTTTGTAGGATTGGCGTCCGCATCATTTACCGAATCAGGTAAGGTAATGGTATTCGAACCTGAAATGGTCAAGTCTCTTCCTGCGAGGGACAACGACTGAATCTCATTATTCGGATCAGCATCGTCGTCATTGACTGAGTCAGGCAGTGAAACGGAATTCCCATCCGTAATAGTCAGGGTCCTTCCCACCAGGGTCAAGTTCTGTAACTCGTTGGTAGGATTGGCGTCCGCATCATTTACCGAATCTGGTAAGGTAATGGTATTGGAACCTGAAATGGTCAAGTCTCTTCCTGCGAGGGAGAGGGACTGAATCTCATTATTCGGATCAGCATCGTCATCATTGACTGAGTCAGGCAGTGAAACGGAGTTTCCATCCGTAATGGTCAGGGTCCTTCCAACCAGTGTCAAGTTCTGTAACTCGTTGGTAGGATTGGCGTCCGCATCATTTACCGAGTCAGGCAGGGTAATGGTATTCGAACCTGAAATGGTCAAGTCTCTTCCTGCGAGAGACAACGACTGAATCTCATTATTCGGATCAGCATCGTCATCATTGACTGAGTCAGGCAGTGAAACGGAGTTCCCATCCGTAATGGTCAGGGTCCTGCCCACGAGGGTCAAGTTTTGTAGCTCGTTGGTAGGATTGGCGTCCGCATCATTTACCGAATCTGGTAAGGTAATGGTATTGGAACCTGAAATGGTCAAGTCTCTTCCTGCGAGGG
>JALEFZ010000022.1 GCA_022760475.1 Bacteroidia bacterium
ATGGGGTTACCCTCCCATTTTCAGGTGTAGGTGCTGTTACCAACCCTATGCTTGCCCTTAACTTTACCCAGAACAATACCAGATCTGCAGTCCAAATGTATAACCTGGGAGCTAGTTGGGAAATTGTTCAAAACCTAAAGCTAAATGGCTCTTATGCCACCTATGTAGACAGATCTTTCCAAAGAAACTTCACAGAGGCGTATGACTTTAGAGATGCTGGGCACGAATTGTTCAATGAGACTACCGACTTAACAGAAATCAGCTACCTGAATCGTTTTACCCAGCTAGAGAGCAACCTTCAGTATGACTATAAAAGTGGTGCAGGGCATGCCTTTGATGTACTCGGAGGGTTTTCGGTACTACAGCAAACGGGTTCTACCGATGGCCGAATTGGTTCAGGTTTCTTTGTGAATACCTTCGAAGAAACAAACTTTGCACTAATCCAGGACGCTTCTAACATTACACAAATTACCCCTTCAGTATTTGAGACAGGGCTTTTCTCCCTTTTTGCCAGGGCAAACTACAACTACAAAGAAAAGCTATTGGTATCTGCTGTAGTAAGGAGTGATGCGAGTTCAAGATTTGGAGAGGATAACAGAAGAGGTCTGTTCCCATCTATTTCGGTGGGTTATGTCCTTTCTGAAGATCTTTTTGCTGAGTCAAATGTAATTAATCTGTTTAAGATTAGAGCAAGCTACGGAATCAATGGAAATGACAACATTGCCAACTACCAGTTTAGCCGTCTGTTGAATCCCAATGCTGGTCCTTCATTCGGTGGGCAAAACACTACGGGTATCAGTTCTAGTTTCCTCGCCAACCCAGCTGTAAAATGGGAAGAAGTTTCTCAGTTCAATGCGGGTCTTGATATCAACCTATTCAACAACAGTTTCGGAATCACCCTTGATTTCTACAATAAGTTGACCTCTGACATGCTGGTTCCAATTGGAACCCCTGCCTACATTGGCCTTGAATCTGCAGCTGCAAACATCGCAGATGTTCGAAATACAGGGGTGGAGCTATTGCTTTCCTACAGAAAATTCCACTCTGATGACTTCTCATGGAATGTATCATTCAACCTTGGGTATAACCAAAATGAAGTTACAGGCCTGGGTGAAGGTGGACAACCCATCAATTCAGGGGCCATCGGATTTATCTTCCCGGATCCCATCACCCGTACTGACCTTGGACAGCCAATCGCCAGTTTTTATGGCCTTGAAGTTTCAAACATAGATGATGCAGGAATGCTGGTCTTCAATGACCGAAACAATGATGGAGAAATCACTGACGAGGACAATACCTTCATCGGTAAGCCTTTCCCAGACTTTACCTACGGCTTTAACCTGGGCATCAGATTCAAAGGGTTTGACTTTGGTGGATTCCTCTATGGATCTCAAGGAAATGATATCTATGATGCTACAGTAAGATTGGATGCTCCTTATGCCAACCGACCAAGCTCCTACACTGAAGCTGGTGCTCCAAGAAACTTGCTAGGAGGTGCTACTGGTACAGATCAGACAAGAGTTTCTTCTTTCTATGTAAGAGATGGTTCATTCGCAAAATTAAAAACCCTTACCCTTGGCTATAGCCTGCCCAAGTCCTTACTGGACGCTATTAGAATGGAAAACCTGAGGGTTTACGCTACTGGTCAGAACCTCCTAGTATTCACTAACTATGAAGGGGTTGATCCAGAAATCGGACAGGCGTTCAGCGAAACTGTATTGGATGTTGGAATCGACAGAGGATTCTACCCTCAGCCAAGAACATGGCTATTCGGATTCCAGATCAATTTTTAATACTGACTATCAAAGAATTAACAAGAAAAAATCATGAAATTTAATACATATTTTTCTGGCTTGAAGTTAGCTGCACTTTTGCTGGTAGCCTTCTTCCTGAGCTCTTGCGAGGGCTTACTAAACAAAGTTCCGGTTACTGAATTGGTTGAGGAAATCGGAATCCGTACCGAGGCTGACATCGTAGCCTTGACCAACTCTGCTTATGATGCTACCCAGTGGCAGGTTATCGAAGGGGCGCAAACTCATATGTTCCCCGTGATGTTCCAGGACATTCGCGCCGACAACTGCATTTCTCAGTGGGCTTCTTTCTGGACCTTTGGATTGCCATTTGACGATTTCTCTCAAATCCTTCCAAACAACTCTAACATCGCTGCGATGTGGAGAAAATGGTTTACAGCAGTAGCAAGAGCGAATACAGCTATGGCCTTCATCTCTACCTTCGAAGGCTTCGAAACTCCTGGGCTTCAGGACAGGTTGATGGCTGAGGCCAAGTTTGTAAGAGGCTTTGCATACTTCGAACTGGTAAAGCATTTTGGACAGGTACCATTGATTACAACCAATATCAACAGTACCAGCGACGAGTTGGCTATTCCGAGGGCTTCTGTAGCAGATATTTACGCACAAATCGAAAGAGATTTTTTCGAGGCCTCTGAAGTTTTACCTGATTCTTACACTGGTGGAGACTTGGGAAGGGCTACTTCCGGAGCAGCATTGGCATTCCTTGCAAAGGCACACCTTTACCAGCAAGAATACGATGAAGCAAGAACCTATACTGAGCAAATCATTAGCAGTGGAAACTACCAGTTAGAAGAAGACTATGCTGCAAACTGGAGCCTGGATAATGAGTATGGAAAAGAGTCTATCTTCGAAATCGGTTATCAGGATGGATTTACCAACTTTTATTTTGAAGCTCCCGGAGGAAACACCAATCAGGGTTCTGCCTCTTACCAAATGTTCGGTTATATCTTCGCTCAGACAGGAACCTTTGGAAACTCTGTGCCTCGCCAGGAACTTATAGACCTTTATGCTGCGGAAGATACCAGACGTGATGCAACATTTATTACACCTGACAATACCTACGAAGGTCGTGACAACTCTTGTGGATGTGCTGTATTGCCTGACTGTACCGGAGACTTCTCTACAGAAGGAAATTGGCTACCAAACAGTACAGATACATACAACTACTTTTGGACGAATTCAGATGCACTTTGTTCAAGGGCTTCTATGAGAAAATATGACATTCCTTCTTCACTGGCTGTGAACTTGCTACAATTGAGCAGTACACCTTTAAATGAAAAGGTAATCCGCTATGCAGATGTATTGTTGATGCATGCAGAAGCTAGTCTGCAAGCAGGTGGAGACGGACTAAGCTCAATAAACGCAGTCAGGACAAGAGCAGGTCTCGAAGCCTTGGGTTCTTATACCCTGGATGACGTCAAACTGGAAAGGAGAAAAGAGCTAGCAACCGAAGGTTGGGATAGATTTACCGACCTTGTAAGATGGGGCGATGCAGCTTCAGCTTTGGCCTTCAAAGGATTCCAGGCTGGAAGAGATGAGCTTCTTCCAATCCCACAAAGTGAAATTGATCTGGTTGGGTCTGATGTATTGACTCAGAACCCCGGATATTGATAAAAATGAAACTGTAGTAGTAGTTAATTTAGTTTTTTCTTTCATTGAGAGAGGGCAGGTACCCTTTAGTTCTCGGGTACCTGACCCTTATTCAAACTCAAACTTATGGAAGGTCAAACCCTTAATTGGGGAATATTAAGTACCGGAAACATTGCCCACCAATTTGTCCAGGATCTCGCACTCCTTAATGGGCACAAGATTTCAGCAGTTGCTTCCAGGTCCCAAGCAAAGGCAACAGCCTTTGCAGATCAGTACAGTATCCCCAAATTTTTCTCAGACTATCATTCCCTGTTTAATGACGAGGATGTAGATATCATTTATGTAGCAACTCCTCATAATAGCCATATGGAATGGAGCCTTGCAGCTATGGAAGCAGGCAAACATGTTTTATGCGAAAAACCATTAGCTATTAATTCCCGTCAGGTTCAGCAGATGGTTCAAAAGTCAAGGGAAAAAGGTGTTTTCTTCATGGAAGCCTTGTGGTCTCGATTCAATCCATCAATTTTGGCAGCACTAGAAATGGTGGCCAATGGCGAATTGGGAGAAATAAATTATATTAAAGCCGATTTCAGCTTTTTTATAGAGGAAGATAGGCATGAAAGGCTAATGAATCCAGAACTTGGTGGGGGTTCATTGCTGGAAATGGGAATATATCCTGTTTTTTTGGCTTATTTATTCCTGGGAATGCCAGAAGAAATCAAGGCCATTGGTCAGCTTCATCCCAACAAATGCGACTGGCAAAGCCTTATTTCAATGAAATTTAAGAATGGGATTGCCTCTGCTATGAGCGGATTCTTGTCTCAATCCGACATGCAAGCCAACATTTGTGGAACCAAAGGAAGTATCATGTTGCACCCTATCTGGCATGAAAGCCAGGGGTTTGAATTCCTTCAGTCAGGCAAGACAAAAACATTTATTTATCCTACTAGAGGAAAAGGATTCACAGGTGAAGCAATGGCATGTAAAAAAGCTATTGATCAGGCCTGGATTGAGCATCCCAACTGGACACATCAGAACAGCCTTGACTTGATGTCTATCATGGATGAAATCAGGAAACAAATTGGCATTCATTACCCGATTGAATAACTCTTACTCGCAATTTATTTTAATTCGCAGCTTGTGCATTTTTTGAAAACTAACACAATGAAATTCAGATCAATACTCCTTTTGGGCATGTTAACGGCCGGTATATGTTACTCCTGTCAACAAAATGAACAAAAGTCAGCTACCAATTCCACAAAGGCAGAAAGCAAAAAGCTTTACGCAAAATTCGAACCTAAAGGTGAGAAGGTCATCGTATTTGCAGGCCAGGACCTCGCTTCTCTCGGTGGCCTGGATGATTACAAAGAGGGCTATACAGACTATTTTCCTGTACCCGCCGGAATTACCCTTTATACAAGTATCGCTGGTGGAGCAGATTCTTATGGAGATATTCCACAGGAAGGTTTACAAGGAATTTATGAAACATTTGACAATGGGAATGGCCCCTCCAATATGAGCCTGGCATTGGCAGATACAACATACCAATATTCTGCCCTAGCCATTGGACTTTCCCTTGTGAATCATGAAAAATCTGTAGCAGAAGGAAAGCTCGATAAGAATATTCAAAAGCTCGGTGAATATCTTTCCAGTCTTGGAAAGCGCCCTGTTTTTCTTCGAATAGGATACGAATTTGATGGCCACTCCTGGAATCATTATGACAGAGAAGCTTACGTTAAAGCTTTCAGAAGAATCAAAACCAAGTTGGACGAACAAGGTGTAGACAATGTGGCCTACGTCTGGCAGTCTACGGGTTGGGTTTCTGACCTCTACCAATTGGAAGAGTGGTATCCAGGAGACGAGTATGTAGACTGGTGCTCATTTTCATTTTTTGACAGATGGAAAGAAGCCGTCATGACAGACTTTGCCAGAAAGAAGGGAAAACCAGTCTTCATCGCAGAGGCTTCCCCTACCATATCGGACCACATGGCGAAGTTCAATGGAGATACAAAGGAAACCATCCTCTCTAATCCCGAACAGGCAGAAGAAGCATGGAACAGGTGGTTTGTCCCATTTTTCCAAACCATTGAAGACAATTCTGATGTCATCAAAGCCGCCCATTACATCAATTGCAATTGGAAAATCAGGCCGATGTGGAAGGAAAATATGACCTTCAAAGATGTAGATGCCAGGATTCAAACCAGTCCAATGATCAGCGAAAAGTGGAAAGCCAAAATGGAAGAAGAACGCTACCTGAATGCTTCCAGGGAAGTCTATGAAGCGATGATTGGCAATTAACATTCAAAAGCAAAATCTCAATCCTCAAATAAAAAAAGTACTTATGGATATTCAAGCGCTCGCAGACAAGTTCTGGGAAGAGGGATACCTTGTCCTTGAAGACTTCTTCACCCCCCCCCTTATGGATCATCTAAACGATGTAAGTCTCAAGCATTTCGGACTAAATCCTGACTGGGGACACAACGATGAATTCCTTTCTCGCTCAGCGACTGAGGTAGTACCCTGGTTTCCTTTTAGAGAAGGAAATACTGATTTTGATGTGGTTGAAAAAGACCTGGTTTTACAAGAATTGACAGAGGCTATCCTGGGTCATAGCTGGAACAAACTGTATTGCATGGTCATGTTCTCCAAGCAAGGCACCAAAGGCCAGGCATGGCATCAGGATTGCCCACCTGAGAATGCCAAACAGTTTAACCTCAATCGCTTGATCTACACCCATGACATCAATGAAGTATCGGGTGGGCAAACCATCGTGATGCCAAAATCACATAAAATCGGAGTTTTACCACAAGGAGAACCTCACGAAGACATTGAAGGTCAAGTGGTACTGACTCCCAGGAAAGGAACCCTGGTGCTCCTTCATGGACACACATGGCATAGGGTATTGGAGGTGAATGGTGTATATAGACTTTCGGTAAATAGCAGAACCATTCCAGCAGACACACCGGAAAATATAACTGATATTGCAGTTTATAGAAATATGCGATACAAGTTTTCCACAAATGAAGTCATCGAAGAGAGGCTATGATGACAGAATTTTTTTAATATGTTTCTACGAAAAACTCTAATCCTTCCATTTTGACAAATAATAACTCAAAATCCAATCTGGTAATTGCCCTTGGGGTCTCGCTTGGGGGCTTCCTTTTTGGATTTGACGCAGCTGTAATTTCCGGAGTTACTGGATATATCGTACCTGAATTTTCACTAAACGACCTACAACTTGGATGGGTTGTGGCTTCACTGACATTGGCGTCTGCCCTGGCCATGCTTACCGTAGGGCCCATCAGTGACTGGGCAGGTAGGAAATCCCTTCTACAGGTGACAGGCTTACTCTACGCCATTTCTGCCATTCTATCAGCCATAGCTCCATCTTATACCTTATTGGTGCTTGCCAGGATGGTAGGAGGTTTGGCCGTGGGATCTGCCTTGATTCTGGCTCCTATGTATATTGCCGAAACCTCTGCACCTCGAAACAGAGGACGAATGGTCTCCATTCAACAATTAAATATTGTACTTGGCTTTTCGGCAGCCTACTTCAGCAATTACTACTTGCTTTCACTTTCACAATCCTCCGTGGATTTCGCCTTGGAAATGAACCTCGAAAGCGAAGTCTGGAGATGGATGTTGGGAGTGGAAGCCTTGCCTGCTATACTTTTTTTCATAGCAATGATGTTTGTGCCCCCTAGTCCAAGATGGTTGATGCTAAAAAACAGGCCTGACCAGGCAAGAAAGATTCTCGAAAAAATTCACCCAGTCGAAATCGCCAAGGTGGAATTTGAGAAAATCAGCAATAGCATGGGCGCCCCAGAACGGAAATTACCACTCGCAGAGTTATTCGCTCCTTCCCTCAGGAAGGTTCTTTTCATTGGAATTTTAATCGCGGTCTTGCAACAGATCACAGGTGTAAATGCAATATATTTCTACGCCACAAGTATTTTTGAGCAATCCGGCGTAGGAAAAGATGCAGCTTTTGCTCAAGCGGTTTGGGTAGGTATTATCAATGTCGTCTTTACCCTGGTAGCCATGTATGTCATCGACAAATTTGGCCGAAGGCCTTTGTTGCTGATAGGAGTAATAGGCGTGGCAGCCAGTATGATGTTGACCTCCTACGGCTTTCACAATGCAACATACAGCTTGTCCCAGGAAACTTTATCCTCCATCCCAGAACTGATTGTGTCAGACGAACTGGTCAACATGACCCAAAACACTTATTCATCTGATGTAGAATTTAAAAGAGACCTAAGGATGAATATGGGTGAAGAATTATACACAATTCATCAGGCTGAGATCATTAAAGATTCGATCAAAATGAACCCGATCCTGATCCTGGTGGGCATTTTGGGCTTTGTGGCCTCATTCGCCTTGTCCCTTGGGCCTGTCATGTGGGTATTGTTGTCTGAGCTCTTTCCCAACTGGATTCGTGGATTGGCTATCTCTGCGGTTGGTTTTATCAACTCTACAATAAGTTTCCTTGTACAATTGGCCTTTCCGTGGGAGTTGAGTAACCTGGGAAATAGCCTGTCTTATCTGATTTACGCTATTTTCGCCATAATTGGATTCATCTTACTTTACAAATACCTTCCTGAGACCAAAGGAAAATCTCTGGAAGAGATTGAAAGTGAGTTGGTTGGATAAAAAAGAAAAAATGACCAATCCCATATTAAGAGGTTTTCATCCTGACCCTTCAGTGGTACGGGTAGGTGATGACTTTTACCTTGCTACCTCTACCTTCGAATGGTTTCCAGGGGTGATGATCTACCACTCAAAGGACTTATTATCCTGGAAACTGGTCGCAAGACCCTTAGACAAGCCTTCACTTCTTGACATGAAAGGAGTCCCGGATTCATGCGGAGTATGGGCTCCTTGTTTAAGTCATGATGGAGAACAGTTCCATTTGGTGTATAGCCGGGTTCGAAGCTTTGATGGGGTATGGAAGGATACACCCAATTTTCTAACAAGCGCTACGAACATCCAAGGTCCTTGGAGTGAGGCTGTATTCTTGGGTTCACAAGGCTTTGATGGCTCAATGTTTCATGATGAGGATGGAAAGAAATGGTACCTGAGCATGGAAGTGGATCATCGAAAGGGCAAGTTTTTTGGCGATATTGTCCTACAGGAGTATGATCCTATGGGCAAGAGACTAATTGGAACCATCCATCGGATATTTTCGGGGAGCGAGTTGGGCTTGACCGAGGGTCCACATCTCTATAAAAAGGATGGCTTATACTACCTCATCCTTGCAGAGGGAGGCACGGAATATGGGCATGCAGTTACCCTCGCACGATCTACTTCTATGTTTGGCCCTTACGAATTGTCTCCCAGGCATCCTTTTCTTTCAAATGCCCAAAATCCCCTCCACCCTCTTCAAAAAACAGGTCATGCGGACCTGGTGAAGCTAGAAGATGATAAGTGGGCCATATTTTTCCTGACAGGACGTCCATTGAGCCCACATGGCAGGTGTCCCTTAGGCAGAGAAACAGCCATGGAAATTCTGGAGTGGAAAGAAAATGATTGGCCACACCCGGTCTCAGAACAATCATTCCCCAGGCTGGATATCCCCGAATACCAGATGGAAGGAGAAGCTGTTATTGAAGAAATCAACTTCAGTATCAACCAACTGCCTCCAAGCTATCAGTCCCTCAGAGTACCCATCACTGAAGATTGGGCATTTCATGATCAAGTTGAAGGAACTTTTACACTAAAGGGAAGGGAATCGCTCAGCTCCACTTTTGAACAATCTCTCCTTGCTCGTAGGGTTCAGTCGCTTGACTTTACCTACGAAGTGCAACTCCGCTTTAGACCTGAAAATTTCCAGCAAATGGCAGGTCTGGTTTGCTACTACAACACTTCCCATTATTTCTACCTTCATGTGTATGGAGATGAAGATGGTGAGTCAAGGTTTATTCAGTTGATTCGCTGCGACAATTACTCAATGGAGGAACTTACTGAGCCCATTCCTATAGAACTTGAGGTGGATAAGATTAACCTCAAAGTAAAATGGGAAAAGGCCATGGCCAGTTTTTCATATGCTAATGAACAAAAAGAATATCATCCCATAAAAGGAGTATTTGATGCAAGTATCTTATCTGATGACTATGTAAGAGATGGAAGCATTAGGTACAGACCGGCATTTACAGGAGCATTTGTAGGAATAGCATGTCAAGACTTATCTGGCCAGGGAAAGACTGCTAATTTTTTCTCATTGAAATATGAAGAATATTAGTAAATATCTGATTTTTGCCAAAAAGGATTATTGGCTCAATCGAATAATACCCCTTATAAACCAAGCACCATTTGCCTCAATTTTGGGCTTTAGGATGTCTATATCAAGCTTATGCTATTTGATTTTTGCCCCAACAAAGATCTATATTAAGTATTCGTTTTGATTTTACACACTAAAGTTTTGTCTATGAAAAGAATATTGCTCTTCACCATGGGCATCCTCATGGGATGTACCCTTTGGGCACAGGAGACTTTCCCGGTAAACGGAGTCCAGGACCAGCGAAGCCAGGCTATTGCCCTTACCAATGCGACCATTTGTGTCGATCACGAAACCATCATTGAAAATGCCACCCTGCTCATAAAAGGCGATAAAATTGTATCGGTTGGAAGCGGCGTTAGGGTTCCCTCTTCAGCAGTTAGCTATGACATGGAAGGAGCTTATATCTTTCCTTCTTTCATAGATATTCATACCCACTATGGAATGCCTGTTCCAAAGAG
>JALEFZ010000023.1 GCA_022760475.1 Bacteroidia bacterium
ATGGACCCGCATAAACATATCTGAAGGCAACCTCTTTACCATATTGGTCATTGAAGTCAAGGTCAAAACCCGCTGCTGGCCTGTATGAATGGCCACATAATCCCTCATGCCTTCTATAAAGTGGATATCATTATAGTAGATCTTGAAGAATCTGGTATCTGATTTTACAAATAGAAAATCTTTTTTATCATCTCCTGCTTCTTCCTTTTCCAGTAAGGCCATTTGCCCCTTTCTTAACTCCTGTGCCTTTATGACAGCTTTTAGAAGCCTTTCAAAGGAGATGGGCTTCAATAAGTAATCCACGGCATTGAGTTCGTAACTGTCCAGGGCATATTCAGGGTGGGCAGTTGTGAAAATGACCAATGGAGGGTCTGATAGTGTTTTTAATAGCTGTAGGCCATTGAGGTCAGGCATTTGTATGTCAACGAATACCAGGTCAACCGTATTTTCCTGCAAATAAGTAACCCCAAGCATGGGATTCTGAAAAGTCTCTACCAATTCGACGCCAGGTAATTTTTGGCAATGCCTGCTTAGGATTTCGAGTGCAAGAGGTTCATCATCTATGGCAATGGCTCTTAGTGTCATAATGTGAGTCTTAAAGATACTTCATAGGTTTTGCCATCATCATTGATGGACAGTTGATGAGATTGGGGGTAAAAAAGCTCAAGCCTTTTGTGGACATTCTTCAATCCAATTCCACCAACCTCATTTAATCTCCCATTTCTAGGATGGATCGGATTCTTTACCATGAAGAACAGGTTTCTTTCTCCGATTTCTATAAAGATATCTATTTCTGAAGGAAAGACGGTACTTACCCCATGTTTGCATGCATTTTCTACAAAAGGGATCATGATAAGTGGTGCAATTTCCTTGTTTCCAGGCTCTCCTTCCACGATAAATTGTAGTTTGGTATCCTTGTTAACCCTAAGGCGTTGAAGCTCAATATAGTTTTTTAAATAGTCGATCTCCTTATTTAATGACACCTTATCTCCATTTGCTTCATAGAGCATATAGCGCATCATTTCTGACAATTGCATGATGGCATTTCCTGTTTCCTCATCGTCATTTTTGAGGGAAAGGCCATAAAGAGAGTTGAGAACATTGAAAAGGAAATGAGGATTGACCTGGTGTTTTAAGGCCGATAATTCAGCCTCCAGCTTTTCTTTTTCCAGCCTTCTACGGATGTTTTGCTCCTTGATAAATGCAAAACTGAATCCATAAAGATTCGCTCCAACCAAAAATAGAGCATTAACTATCAAGTTCGTGTACACCCATCCGGGATAACTTGTTAGAGGCGCATCGTAGGGATATTTTGAATAAATGTAATGTTGATAGCTGAAATCCATGTAGCTCTCCAGAAGGGTAAATCCAGTAAGGTAAAGCAGGTTAATCAGAAAGAAATATTGAATTGATTTATTTATGGAATAGGGAGGAAGAGCCAAATGAGCATAGGAGTAAACAAGGATAATATTCAAGGCAAATCCATACAAAAGGAAGCCCATGATATGCTCAGACCGAAACATCTCTTCCAATTTGAATACCTCCCATCCATAAGGTTCAGGAGCCATTACATAAAATGCAAATAGCCAAATAGCAACCTGTAACAGTACTTGAAATATTCTCAATGTTATTCTTTTGTAAGCCTCATACTACTTCCAAATATAATTACGGATTTTCTAATATTGATTTTCTCCTATAGTCGAGAAAAACAGGATTTTTGCAGAAATTAGTTCAAGAATTGCTTCCCAACTTCATTTTCAACAGTCTTTTTTGAGTGAAAATCCCCTCTCCAAAGTTGAATAATCTATCATTAGAGTGTAGTTTAAGGGCTAGATAAGTATTTAAAGCTGATAAATCATTCAATTTTATGATCAATCTTGGCAATAGAATTTTGTTGATCTCAATTCTACTTTTTTCCCTTCTTACTTCTTGCGAAGAAGAAAGGCCGATAATTATGGGAATGGAATTACCAGAGGGCATTTTTGCCCTGATTGAAACCAATAAGGGGAATATCCTATGTAGACTTGAGTATAAAAAAGCCCCCCTGACTGTCTCTAACTTTGTAGGACTTTCTGAAGGTAGCATTGCAAATCCCGTCAATACAGAAGGGGCATGTTATTACAACGGCATATTGTGGCACAGGGTAGATGCCGGCTTTGTGATCCAGGCAGGTGATCCCAACACCCTTCCATTTTATAATGCAGGCAGAGTAGGCACAGGTGGTCCAGGATACCAATTTCGCAATGAAATCAGCGGAGATCTAAGGCATAACGTACAAGGTACGCTAGCGATGGCAAACTCCGGACCCAATACCAATGGAAGTCAGTTTTACATTACCCATGTCCCCACTCCTCAGTTGGATGGTGGCTATAATGTGTTCGGATATGTAAGCAGGGGAATGGGAACTGTAAATGCCATTCGTAAGAATGATACAATAAGGACTGTTAAAATATATCGAGTTGGATCGGAGGCTAAAAAATTCGATGCCAAAAAGACATTCGAATCTCTGAAGTAATTCATTTTTAGAAACAAAAACACAAACAATAATGAGATACCCCCAAAGACTCCTTGGTCTGTTTATAGGAATAGATGACTTTAAATATGTTACAGATCTGGGTGGATGTGTAAAAGACATTCAGAAGGTCAAGAATTATCTTATCGAAAACCTGCCTGAGGGCATGGATTCGAAGGTGAAAACCTTATTCAACCAAGAAGCAAGCAAGGATGCCATTGTTGGGGCATTTAATGATTTCTTGATTCAAGAGGCTACTGAGGATGATGTCGTGCTGATGTACTTCAGCGGGCATGGTGCCCAGGAAGAAGCAGATGAGGTTTGGTGGTCTATAGAGGCAGACAAGGGGCTTGAAGGCTTGTGTTGTCATGACACAGGTTTTGGGCCTGGGACAGCTACCTTGCTGGGGGATAAAGAACTACGCTTTCTGATTTCGAAGCTGGCACAAAAAGGATGTGATATCATTACTATTTTTGATGCCTGTCATTCGGGAGATGCAACTCGGACTTCGAATGAGTCCTATAAGGCCCGAAGGCTGACTGGTGCATTACCAAAAAGAAAATGGGAGGATTTTATTTTCTCAGATCAGATCAGCAGGGAAGATGTAGCAAGGCTTGGTTGGAACAAACTTGTTCCTGAAGGCAGACATCTCCAACTGGCTGCCTGTGAAGATCGGGAATTGGCTTACGAAAATGCTTTTGGGGGAGTGTTTACCCATAACCTTATTCAGGTATTGAAAGATACAAAAGGCCAAGTGTCCTATTTTGATCTTCAAAGTAAGATTAAATTTGCCATTAAAGGGGCTGAAGGTGATATAACCCAAACCCCACAAGTTCATGTAGCTTACGGCTTCGAAGGAGAGGTGTTTAAGCAGTTTTTGAGTAGAGATCCTAAGTCTGCACCTAATTATGGCAACCTATCCTACAACATGGCGCGAAGTAAATGGATTTTCGATAAAGGGGAGATTCATGGCATCAAGGTAGGTGATTCGTCTGATTCTTTGGTGGCTATTCCATTGGATGATGGGAAAACTACATATGCAGGCGTTGAGTCCACCGAAAGTGGTTTCAGTATCCTGGCACCCCAAAACCTATCCAAATTAATTAATTCGAAGAATTATACCGGATTTGCTAAAGGCCTTTTTAATACCATAACCAGGATTGCCGTGGAGGGAGACACGGCTACCCAAAATGCCATTAAAGAGTTTTATGAAGCGAAGAAGGATGCCTTTAGAGGGATTCGCATTGAATGGGTAGAAGAGGAGCTTATGGCTGATTTTGTGATCAGAGGGGTAGAGGTAAAAGGACCCGATGGTGCTCTTGACAACTATATTGTAATCACAAATCCTGAGGACCATAAGCCATTGACTTTTCAGGTTAGGGGACAGCGAAGTGAGAAATCCCTTGAGACTGTTTTTGCCAGCCTTGAAATGCTATCGAAATGGCATTTCGTCAAACTTCTGAACAACCCTAATTCATCTTCACTGACAGCTAACAAAATTGAATTCGAGATATTTCATAAAGGAAATTCCTTGGGTACAAATAATAGCATAACTGTAATCCAACCAGAATTGGTGGCGCCAGAATCAGTAGATGGACTTCAGGTTCCGGTTGTCAGGGATCTTAAAATCTCCATCAAGAATCAAGATTCTCGCCCCTTGTATGTTGCCTGTATTTACATGGGAGCATTCGAGGAGGAAGTTGGAGATTATGGCAATACAGTTTCCTTTGGCTATGCATTAAAGCCTTCCATATTGCAGCCTCAAGTTACAATCCTGGAATCGGGACATACGACTCATCTTGCCGGGGGGGAAGCTTTAAGCTTTAACATGAATCCACATTATTGGCAGTTCAATTGGCCCTCACAAAAAATCGGATTCAAAGTTATTGCAAGCAGGGGCGTATTTGATGTCCAGGCGTACGATTCTCTTGGAGTGGAGGTGCCTGTCTTTCCATGGCCTGATCGTTCGGGAGAAAAAGCCCTTAGTTTTGAGAAAGCCAGAAATGTCGAATCTGCCGCTGAGTGGCAGGCCTGGACTTTTTGGGTAGAGGTAATTAATCCCCACTTTAAAAGCTAGGGCTGTTTCAGTTTAATTATTTAATAGCTGTTTCCGTGAGGACAATTTAAAAATCAGCTTTTGGGTACCTTTAAATTAATTATGGGAAGGTATCTAATCTTTTTAATGTTGACTTGTATTGGCTGGATAAATGTTTTGCCAGCCCAATGTTGTTCGGGTGGGGTTCCCATTGCAGGAAACCTAAGCTTACCTGGTAGCAAAAAGGGAGAGGTTCAGTTGCAATTGACATATGACTACAATCGGCTTAGGTCTCTTTTTAATGAAAGTGAGAATCTGGGAGATAGGACCCGCCAAAGAAGTACCCATTCTTCCTTGCTTGAAGCGAGCTATGGAATTAGTAAATCATGGTCTGTTGTGTCATTGTTTTCCTATGTCTCACAAGAGAGAATCATTGAAACCATCATAGGACAAAGAGAGTTAACAAGAACCCTCGGTTTGGGAGATGTGGTAATTCTGGCACGGAAATCTATTGTAGACAATAACCATTGGGGCTTAAGCATTGGGGCTGGTCCCAAAGTCCCAATTGGAAGAAATGATCTAAAGGATGATAATCAGTTAGAATTGGCTGCTGACCTTCAACCTGGGAGCGGAGCTTGGGACGCCATGTTTTGGCTATCATTCTCCAAGTACCGCCTAATTAGAGATCGTTTGAACTTTTCTCTTTTAGGAACTGGACGATTGACAGGTCGAGCTGAGCGCCTATCAGGGAGGCAGAGTTATGAGTTTGGCGATGAGTTCCAGCTTCTTTTTGGTTTTAGTGAGCGTGTATTACTAGGAAAAGTATTAATAGATCCCCAACTGATGTTTAGGTTCAGACAGGTGGGAGCAGATTTCGTGAATGAACTACCTTTACCAAATACTGGCGGGAGTTTTTTACACTTGATGCCAGGCTTTAGTTTGCTAGCCAATGAAAACTTGTCTTTCAGATTTTCTGCAGAATTTCCTGTATTTAGGTATGTGCAGGGCACCCAGCTTGCAACTAGTCAAAAGTTGACTGCTTCATTGTTTTTTAGGCTATCTCCATCACAACGTTCCAATACGCCATTTAGCTTACCCTAATCTATATCCAATGAAAAATCCAATTGTATTCATCTTAAGGTACATTTTTTTAGTAATTATATTCTTTGGGGCATTTGCATGCTCATTGGATAACAATCCCACGCCAACAAATATGCAGGAGGAGCCCATCCGACCTGTAGAGCAGGCGACGGGTGAGATCACACTGATCAATGACGAATTTGAAGGAAAAAAGATCGTGATTGCAGGCTCCGCCGAATTAAACTTCGTTGTTTCCTTTGAGAATGAGGTTTCCAGAACATTTACACCGGTTCAGGGGGAAATCCCTGTCATCATGATGAGTGAAGATAGCAGCAAATGGGATATTTTTGGAAAAGCTGTAGCAGGTCCTGCCCAAGGAAAAGAATTGATACCAACTCATTCTCTAATTGGGTTTTGGATGACCTTTGGTTCATTTTACCCAGGAGTTGAAATTTATGAAGGTAATGCCCCTGATCCTGGGGCAAGTATTTTGGAGTCTAATAGTCAAGAATGGCTTGTTCCTGCTGAGCGAGTGTTCGATGGTGGGCCTGGAAAGGATGGAATTCCTTCTGTTGATAATCCAGAATTCGCTGGAAAAGATGACATCGCATATTTACAACCAGAAGATCTAATTGTGGGGATAAAGAGAGGAGAAGTTATCAAAGCCTATCCTCATAGGATTTTGGATTGGCACGAAATTGTGAATGATAGGGTCGGTACTGACCTTTCCCTGGCTGTAACTTACTGTCCTTTGACTGGTACGGCCTCTGGGTGGAATCGAATGTTAGGTGGTGAAGAGACCACTTTTGGCGTTTCTGGTTTGTTATACAATACCAACCTCATTCCTTATGACCGCAAAAGCGATAGCTACTGGTCTCAAATGAGATTTGATTGTATTTTTGGTGAAAATAAAGGAGAGCAGGCTGAACTGATCTCTTTGGTAGAGACTACTTGGCAAACCTGGGTAAATATGTATCCTGAAACAGAAGTGATGACCGTCAACACGGGCTTTGTAAGGAACTACGCTATTTATCCTTATGGAGATTACCGTACCAATGGCGAGAGGTTGATTTTTCCATTAGAATATGACGATTCAAGATTGGGACGGAAGGACAGGGTCCATGCCGTAATCGTAGGAGAGAAAGCTAAAGTTTATCCAATGACTGAGTTTTAGCTTCCTACCACTTCGCTATAAAAACCTAAACCCGCCAGAAGGCGGGTCTTGTATAAAAAAGGAACACACACATTTACTAATTTGGGGATGGGTTTTATTCCATCTTTCAAAATAACCTATATTTCGTTTAACAACAGAGATTCGGTTATGTTTTAAAAACGGAGGATAATTTTTTTGGTTGCTAGTTTTTATTTGAAATTATTCGCAATAAGGTCTGCTATATTCTTATTTTTATATAAAATCATTAATAATGAGGACTTTATATAAAATCATTTTCATATTAATATTTCTTCCTAATTCCATATTAGTCGGGCAGACGGAACTAGAGTGGAAGGACTTCACCAACATTACCTTCATTACCGCCACAAATGAGACGGGTTATGCCTTTATGAAGCCTATTTTTCAGGACAAAATCATGAAATTGGAAGGGAAGGAGGTACAACTTACTGGCTACATGATTCCCTTAGATGTAGACGGGCGGCAATATGTGATTTCTGCCTATCCAAATGCATCCTGTTTTTTTTGTGGAGCCGCAGGTAAAGAATCGGTGGTTGAGGTACAACTTAAAAGCTTTGATAAGAGATATGAGGTAGATGAGATAGTTACCCTCAAAGGCAAATTGATCCTAAGTGATGGCGAAATGGGATTGTGTTATAGCCTCATAGATGCTGAGCAGGTGAAATAAGAAATCCCGACAAACCATTATCTGCCGGGATTTAAGTTTTAGCCTTGAATGGCAGAATTAGCTATTATATTCTTCTTCTGTCATTGATAGTTCATCATTTTCTGTGATTTCCACACCAGCAGGGTTCAGATTGAGCTTTTCTCGGAGCCATGCTTCAAATCTCTTGATTTGATAATAAATCACGGGTACAATTACGAGGGTAATGACAGTGGCAAAGGTCAAACCTACGATAACCGACCACGCAAATGGTTGCCAGAAAGCAGCACTATCTCCGCCAAAGAATATTTGAGGGTCCCAGTCGCTCAGAAGGGTAGAGAAGTTGATATTGAAAGACAAACCCAGTGGGACAAGTCCCAAGACTGTGGAGGAGGCAGTCAGCAATACAGGTGTAAACCTTACAGATCCACCTTCAATTACAGCTTCTTTCAAACTCTTGCCTTCTTTTCGTAGAATTTCAATGAAGTCCAAGAGGATGATCCCATTGTTTACCACGATACCTGCCAAGACCACAATGGCAACACCAGAAAGAACCACTGAAAAGTCCATTCCCAGTATACCATGGGCGAAGAATACCCCAATGGTACTTAGAATTACCTGACTCAAGATGATCAGTACGCTGGAGAAGGAGTTGAACTGCGTCAAAAGAATCAGGAATATCAGAATCAAGGCAATTCCGAAAGCCATGCCAAGGAAGGCGCCTTCTTCTTCCTGATCTTTGGTCTGGCCACCTACTTCAATTTTTACTCCTTTGTCTGCGCGTCCTGCTTTTACAAACTCAGTTGCATAAAAATCAACATTATTGAATACGTCATTTACATTTGAACTGGTCAATACATTCGAAGTGATCTTTACTGATTTTTCAAGGTCCGTCCTGTTGATTCCTCCATAGGCTTCATTGTAACTAAAATCTGCAAAGGCTGAAATAGGGATGGACTTTTGCATTCCATCTGCCATATCCAGGAAGGTAATGCTCATATTCATGAGAGAAGTGATGTTATCCCTGTACTTTTCATCGAGACGAAGGACGATGTCGTATTCATCTTCTTTATCTCTCAATTGAGAGATGTCCTTTCCAAAAAGGGCTGTACGCAGAGAAGCACCGATTTGACCGCTGCTGATGCCCAGTTGGCTGGCTTTCTTCCTGTCGATATTCACTAGAAGTTCAGGCCTCTTGTCGTCTACATCCCACTTCAATTTTTCAATCCCCTCAATGTTAAGGGAGTCCAGGTACTGTAGTAGCTCTTGACTGGTTCTCATCAGGTCTCCAAATTCTTCTGATGTAACCAGGATTTCGATTGGTGCTGATCCCGGAGGGCCGCTCGCCTCTTGGTCTACAGTGATTCTCGTACCTGAAATTCCTTGAAGTGCATCTCTCAATTTATCCAGGTATATGGAAGTGGATCGGTAATTACGCTCACTTACAGGTACAAACTCAATGGTAATTTTACTCTTATTGGGTTTGGAGGTATTGGTGTCGAATGAATTGGCATCTCCCGCACCGATGGCCACATTGGTAACAATGGACTTAACGATCGGATTATCCTCTCCGATGACATCAATAACTCTTTTCTCCAGGATATGGGTAATAGAATCTGTGACCTCAATGTTGGTTCCTTCAGGAAGTTCGTTGTAGACAAAAATCTGGTTTGGATCACTTTGGGGGAATTGAATTACCTTGATACCTGAGATGGCAGTAACGAATACGGTACCAAACATGAACAGGAGAACAAGGACAAATACCAGTCCTGGATGTCCTACAGAATATGCCAGAATATTTTTATACCCATTTTTCAAGGCCGGAATGGCTTTGTTTTGGAACCACTGGATTGCAAAATTAAGGACATAAGCATTCAGGATTACAAAAGCTGCCATGATAAACATGAAGTTTCCGAAGGATGCCCATGACAGTATATGAGAAAATATTCCTGCCAAAATCAATCCACCAGTTATGATCCAAACTTGTCTGTGGTCTATCGTAACCTTTCCTTCTTTTTTCTTCATAAAGGAAACTGCAAATACCGGGTTTATCACATAGGCCACAAAGAGTGAGGCAAAAAGTGTGATGATCATTACCACCGGCATGAATCCCATGAATTCACCCACAGGTCCTGGCCAAAATAGAAGCGGTAAGAATGGACTCACTGTAGTGAGTGTTCCCGAAAATACAGGTGCAATTACTTCGCCGGCTGCTTTTTTCGCCGCATCGACAATGTTCATCCCCTGCTCAGTAAAGAGGCGATAGGTATTTTCAATCACTACAATGGCATTGTCTACCACAATTCCCATCGCAAGGATGAAAGAGAACAGAACGATCAGGTTCATCGAGTAGCCCAGCGTTGGCAGAACCAGGAATGAAATGAAGGAGGAAAGAGGTACTGCCAAGCCGACAAACAATGCATCTCTAACACCCAAGAAGAACATGAGTACCAGCACAACGAGGATGAAGCCGAAGATAATGGTATTAACAAGTTCCTGTAGGGTATTCTTGGTCATTTGAGACTGATCAACAGAAATGATGATGTCTAGGTCGTCAGGAAACCTGTTTTCTTCCATGTCTGATACAATCTCCTTGATCCTATCAGATGCCTCGACAAGGTTTTCACCTGCCTTTTTGATAACGTTGAGTGTCAATACAGGCTTTCCGTCCAGCCTGGCATAACTTGCTCGCTCTTTAAAGGTGTCCTTTACCTCGGCAATGTCTCGTAGGGTTACGCTATTTCCGACTGAAGATCGGATGACAAGGCCTTCCAATTCAGCAATACTAGTAATCTCCGAGTTCAAGCGAACCGCTACTTTTTGGTCAGAAATGTCAACTTCTCCTCCGGAAACAATGATGTTCTCACTGGCGACGGTTTGCTCGATATCTGTAAGTGTAAGGTGAGCCAATTCAAGCTTGTATAGATCTACATTTATTTGAATTTCTCTTTCTGGTGCACCTACAAGGTCAAGCCTTAGGATATATTTTTTGAGGTTTTGCTCAATCTCATCCTTGATTTCCTCTGCATACTTTTTAAGGGTAACATTGTCGTAGGGACCTGTTACATTCAAAAACATGATTGGAATTTCAGAGAGGTTGATGTCATTGACGCTGGGATCGTTGGGCAGGTCTTCTGGGAGTTCCTGTTTCGCCCGGTTTACGGCATCCTCAACCTCTCTTTTGGCTTCGTCCAGGTCGACATCCGTTTCGAATTCCACGAAAACTGAGGAAAAGTCCTGGATAGAAGTCGAGTTGATGTCTTTGATCCCTGAAATACCTTGAATTTCCTTTTCAATTTTTCTGGTAACCAGGGTTTCCATGTCTCCGGCAGAGGTGCCAGGATAAACAGTGGATACGAAGATGACAGGCCATTGAATCTCAGGAAAGTTTTCTTTAGGAAGGGAGTTGAATACCCTTGGTCCAGCAAGGAAGATGATAATCGTAACCACAAAAATTGTAGTTCGGTTATCAATTGCCCAACTGGAGATCGGGAACTCCCTGAATGGTTTATTTTGACTCATGCTATTTTAGGATTCTGGGCTTAAAGGTTATTGCTTGAAATGGCATTTTCGATTTCGACTTCTTGCCCTTCACTCAGGTCTTTGTAACCTACAGTAATGAGGAGGTCTCCGTTGCTAAGGCCTTCAGTGATTTGAACTGCCTCATCAGAAATTAGCCCCATTTTGATCAGGGTCCTTTTTGCAAACCATTTTTCATCCTTTTCCTGAGCGATGTAAACATAATTGCCCATGTCCGTTTTCTGGATCAGGTTTAGGGGAATGCTTATGACACTGTCAATGGTCCTGTCATTTACAGAAATCTCTCCAAACATATTTGGCTTGAATTCTTTTCTGCTAGGCAACTTTACTTCCACAGCAAAAGATCTGTTGATGGGATTGATAGATTGCCCCACTCGACTTACCTTACCCTTGATGGTTTTGTTGAGGATAGGGAAGTTTACTTCTACTTCCTCACCTCTGTTGATGTAAGGAGCATAACTCTCTGGAACATCTGCTTTGATGCTCAGTTCGTTTGAGTTTACAATTCTGAATGTAGGTACGCCCGGACTTACCAACTCACCCAACTTTGGGTAAATCTCATCTACCGAACCTGAAATTGGGGCCTTGATTTTGTTCAAGTCTAACTGTTCATCAAGGGTAAGCAACCTTGACTCAAGGGATTCCTTGTTGTTTTTGGCAGTCAGGTATTGTATTTCGGTTCCAATTTTTTTCTTCCAAAGTCTCTCCTGCTTCTCAAAGACAATCTTGGCAAGATTGAGTTGGGTTTTTACCTCTTCAACGCTGGACTTAAGAACAGCATCATCAATTTGTGCCAAAAGCTGACCCGTTTTTACGTATTGGCCTTCCTTTACGTAAATTTTGGTGAGTCTTCCGCCTACGGCCGGACTGACAGTGATGTTTTTATCTGCCTCAACAGTCCCTTGTACATTTACAAAATGCTTAAAGGTTTGCTTGTCCAATTTCTCAACAATAACCGGACTTATTTTGGCTTTGGCTCTAAGGCTGGGATCAAGTTCAAGGATTTCAGCTTCAAGTGAAGAAACCTCTTTACTCAGCTCGCGCAACTCATTCTTTTTATTTTGTAAGACTCTCTTTTTTGCTTCAAGTCCAATGGCTTCTTTTTCGCCACAGGAAACAGCAATGATAGAAAGTGTGAGGAATGAAATAAATAATGTTCGTTTCATGAATCTAATGGTGTTGTAAATGTGTGGTGCCTAGTTTTTGTGGTATTTAGAAAATTCACCTCTTGCTTTTTTGTAGTCAGCCTGATAAAGCAGGTACTCGAGTAGCCCGCTTAGGTAAGCTGATTCAGATTGCTTGAGTTGGCTTTCAGCATCATTGACTTCAAGGCTTGAGCCGACCCCTTCCCGATACTTAATCGTAGCTACATCAAAGACTCTCTTTGCCAATTCGACATTTTTCTCGTAAGACTGCAGGCTGGTATAAGCGTTTTTTAGGTTTACCAGCCCATTGGAAAGTTCCAATTCGAAGGACTCCTCAAGCATTTTACTTTGATTGTCAAGCTTTTTGAGGTTCAATCTAGCTTGTTGGGCTTGAGCATTTTTTCTTAAGCCATCAAAAACTGGAATATTCAATTGTAATCCTACAACTGAAATAGGGAACCAGCTTTGATCGCCATCGAAGAAGTCAAAAGCATCCCTCTGAGCATTAAATTGATAGGAACCAAAGGCGTAAAGGCTTGGGTAATAACCGACCTGAATTCCTTTTAGTCGGTAATTTTCAAGTTGAATGCTCTCCTTTAAGGTTTGGTACTCAATTCTGTTTTCAGGATTGAATTCGCCTTTTTCAAGGTCATATACCGGTTTGTCTTTAAGTGCCTTAATATCTTCTGTCAGAGTCAATTCGGATATGATTGGCATTCCCATTTGGAACTTCAGCAGGTTGATGCTGACTGTAGCCAAGCGCTTGATCTTTTCCTTTTCAAGCTTGAGGTTATTTAGGTTAATTTCTAGCCTGTCAACATCAATTTTTTCTACAAAACCTTCTTTATTTAGCTCTGAGGTTTCATTGAGAAGTTTTTCAAGCCTTTCAATATTTGCATCGATCAGGTTTGATTGCTCTTTGGTGATCAATGCCTGATAGTATGCACGGGTAATGGCTATGGCTGTTTCTTCCTGGCTTTGATTGGTACTTCTTTTGGTTACTTCCACAAAGGTCTTGGACGCTTTCAATCCCAGGAAAAAAGCTCCATCGAAAACCAACTGATTCAGGCTAGCTCCAGCAGTGGATTGCCATGCCTGACCGAATTGTGCTTCCACCGGTGCACCTGGAATGGGCATTAGGGTTTCAGGATCAAGTGCGGTTAGGGGATAAGGTTTCCCATCGATGAATACGATGTCTTGCTGAGGAGAAAAACTCCCCGGTAAAATCGATGTAGGTAATTCAACAAAATACTGAAGGTCAGCACTGATATTGACCTGGGGATAGCCGTTGGCCAGAACTTCCTTGACCCTTGCTTCGGCAATGTACTCGTCATAACGGGCATTCTTAATGTTGAGGTTGTTATCCAAGCCATACTGGATACATTCCTCCATGGTCAGGGAGAAGCTCTCCTGGGCCTGGAGCCCTTTTATGCCCAGTAGCCAAAATATAGCTATCGTAAGGACAAGTGTAGGAGGGATTTTTCTTTTTTCGCTCATGAATTGCTTAGTTGTTATAGGTATTTGGTTGAATGATTCTTTGTTGGTAGAGTTGGAGTCCCTTTGGAGAAAGAACAGAATGCAGGTAAAGGTCAACGGAAACGGTCTGTATCTCCTTTGGATTAAAGTTTTGTGCCGGAAAATTCATGGGATTGACAAGGTTGAGAATTTGAATCAGGCGAATTTGACTCACCAACTCGATGTTAATTTCTTGTCTAAACAAGCCTTCATTCACTCCCCAACTGAGGTTTTGACGAATTTTACCTAGCAAATATTCTTTTTGAAATTTTTCAATTAGTTCCCAGGTTTTGGGGTAAAACTTCTGAACTTCAATAATGAGGGTAGGAGAGAGGTTTTCAAAGGATTTGATCGACCAATGGAGGATCCTTAAGATTTCATCAACAGCATCAGAAGACTGTTTGCTTATTTCTTCGAAGTGTGCCTTTTCTTCCTCAAAATAATCCTTGGCTACACTTTCCAACATTGTCGCCTTGTTGGCAAAGTATTGATATATGGTCTTTTTGGAAATTCCCAGCTTGCCTGCTATGTCATCCATAGTTACACCTCGAACTCCAAATCTTTTGAATAGGGCCGAGGCTTGTTCTATAATCCGTTGAGGTAATTCCATTCGCTACTTAAACCTGGGAAACTTTAATTTTTTTTTGAGTTTCCCAAGAGAACGAAAACGGTCAGGAAATGTTCCGAATTGGTCAAGAATTAATGTACAATTAATATGGAAAATTCTATTAAAATAAAATATAACAGTGTTAATGGCATTTGCTAATTCTAGTTTGCTAGTTAGGCCTGGATCGAAATGACGCTCGAAATAATTATTAGGCTATTGCTAGGCTAGGGGAGAGCTTTATTGATAAAGGAATTAGAGAGACTGGGCAAACCTCTTCACAGCATCCAGGAGAAACTGGCGCATTCGATTGCGATTTCCTTGAACTTGCTCGGACATGATCAATGATATATAACCATGTAACAGTGCCCACCATGTATAAAAGTATTCCTCCACTTGTGAATCGAACAGGTGAATTTCCTTCAGGGTTTTTAGCACAACAGCAGCAGATTCAGATAGGGCTTGCCTATTGGGCGGGGTAGCATGAATGCTGTCAAGGTTAAACATAACCTGGTATAAATCGGCCTCCTTAAATGCCCAATCCCAAGCAGTAGCAGTCAGGTCAAGAAGTCTTGGGATGGGATCACCACCCTTTTCCATTGTCTCCTCAAGGGCATATTGAAGCTTACGGAAGCCTTGACCCTCAAGCTCCATAAGAATAGCTTCTTTGTTGGCGAAATGCTGATATATGACAGGGGGGGTATATTGGATCTCCCTGGCAATTTTTCTAATCGAGACATTGGGCCATCCTAACTCCTTTGCCAACTTCCTTGAGGCGTGGAGGGTAGCAGATTTTACAGCCGCTTTTTCTCGTTCCCTTCTTTCTTTATGGTTAAAATCTTCCGTAGGATATTTTTTCTTGCTCATATTTATTCTAACACTGTTATGTAAATATGTGAAATATTTCCTAGCATTCAAAGAAAAAATTGATGTGAGTTTTTCTCTAACGATGTTATGGGGTTTTGGTCAAATTGTATAAGCAAATACCGCATTTGGGGGATAGAAATTACTTGACAGATATAGGTGATTTGGAGCAAGCAAATAAATCACTCGATATGAAAAAAATACTCCTATTTCCACTCCTTATTAGTTTGACTCAACTGATGCTGGCACAAAACCCGGTCAAGTTAAAACCTGATACCCTTGGTATCTCGGTGTTTTATGGTACAATGGTAGATTTGAAAGGAGAACTTGCTCTGGTAGGATCTGGTCCTGGGTTATTGTTCCCTCCTAAGGGACCTTATGTGTATCTATTTCAAGAAATGAATGGGCAATGGGAACTTTCAGCAAGTTTGGTTGCCAATGACAGCACAGATTCATTTTTCTTCGATGCAGATATGACTTTGAATGGATCAAAGGCGACAGTTTTTGTAGGAGATGTCAATAATGACCAAGCAGGAACCAATGCAGGAGCAGCTTATGTATTTGAATATGACGTGATGGATCAGTCATGGTTTCAGGTGGCCAAACTTACTGCAGGAACTTTCGCAGAAGGACAGGCCGAATTCGGTACATCTGTTTCGGTTGATGGGGATTATGCCATTGTAGGTAGTCCTAAAAAGGATATAAGCCTGAGTTCTCCTAATCCCAATGATGGGGCAGCCATAATCTTTGAAAAGGATGCTGCTACAGGTTCATGGATACTCCAAGAAGAATTACAGGCTAGTGATTTTGGACCTGAAGACCGATTTGGCCAAGATGTAGCCATTTCAGGCAACTATGCCCTTATAGGATCTTCTTTTGCTGATTCTCTTGCTTCTGGTGTATGGGGTGGGGCAGCTTATTTCTTTGAAAGAACTTCGAATGGCTGGATAGAGAAACAGAAGGTGATTTCATCAATTAGGTCTCCATTTCAAGTAAGCACAGATAATTTTGGCTGGTCAGTAGACATCAACGGAAATTATGCCATTGTTGGAGCATATACTCATGTAATTGGCCAGACTCTTATTCCAGGTATGGCTGCCGTCTATGAGAAAAAGTCCAATGTTTGGGAGGAAGTGGCGGTATTGGTCCCGAGCGATTCTATATCTAGTGGAGCTTTTGGGTTTGATGTCAGCATTGATGCCAATGGCAATGCAGCCGTAGCGGCCTTTTCATCTACAAAAGGAGCATCAGCTTATGTCTACAAAAGGGTAGGGGCTGACTGGATCGAACAAAGTCCGAAAATTAACCTTCCAGATGGGGCAACTACTGCGGTGGCCTTAGATGGGGACAGGCTTATATTCGGAGGATCAGACATCAATGGAGGTTTTTCTAATCTCTATTCTGGTGTATGCACGGGGGGCGTAAACATCGAAGCCATTGAAGAAAGTGCATTTAACATTTATCCAAATCCTGCTCAAAATCGAATATGGATTGAGGGAATTAATTCTTCAATCCGAGCAAGCTTGTTAAACCTGGAAGGAAGATTGATCCAGGAGAAAATCATCAATGAATATTCTCCCTTTATGGAATTGGATGGAATTCCGAAAGGACGATATATTTTATCTCTAGAGGAAAATGGGAAACAAAGCAATTACAAACTCCTTGTAACACATTGATAGAAAGTCTTCTTGAGGCCACCATGTCAATTGGTGGCCTCAATGATTCTTATGATACCCTTTGAAAAATCCAGGAGAATAACATGACCAGGATACATCCGATCAGATTAAGCCATAGATATCCAATATCCAAAATTCCTAGTACATCAGGGAAAAGTTTGGGAAGGAAGAATATGGCCAAAACCAGGGTTTCGGAAATCAATGCTCCTATAAATACAGCACTCCCATTGATTTTTTTCATGAAGAAGGCAACAACAAAGAGTCCCAAAATGGTTCCATAGAAAAGGGAACCGAGGATATTGACGTATTCAATCAGGTTTTCATATTGACCTGCGGTAATGGCAAAAAGAATGGCAAAGATTCCCCACATCAAGGTGAATCTTTTGGACATCTTTAGGTAGTGCTCATCAGAAGCATCCTGTTTTACCATGCGCTTATAAATATCGATGCTGGTGGTACTTGCCAGGGCATTCAACTCGGCTGCGGTAGAGGACATGGCGGCAGAAAAAATCACTGCCATGAGCAGACCAACTAGCCCAATTGGAAGGTGGTCAAGTACGAATGTCAAGAAAATTCGATCTTGATCCTTTGTGTTAATGGAAGGAGCCTTTTCAGCTACATTGGCCAAAATTTGTTTTTTGATCTGTGCAGCGGAGTCATTTCTTATAATGGCTTTTTCCATGGAACCTTCATTCCCGGATCTGCTCCATTCCTCCCAAAGCAGCTTTCCCTCCTGATTCAGTGAAGTGTAATTTTCTTCAGCTTGCAGGTAGTCCTCCTTCAAATCACTCGCCAGGATTTCTGCTCTGGCGGATTCATTGAATAGCATTGGCGCATCTTCAAACTGGTAGAAGACAAACATCATTGCTCCAATGAAGAGGATACCAAATTGCATCGGAACTTTAAAAATGCCATTAAAAAGAAGGCCGATTCTGATTTCAGTAACAGACTTTCCTCCAAGGTATCGTTGAACCTGAGACTGGTCGGTACCAAAGTAAGATAGAGCTAAAAATGAACCAGCAATCAAGCCGGATAAAAGGTTGTATTTGTCCTGAAAAAAATTCCCAACGCTAGAAGGCAAGGAAATGACATTCAGTTTATTATTGGCTCCTGCGATTGTTAAGGCCTCTCCAAAGCTCAATTCAGAAGGCAGTTTCAGTACCATGACTACACCTGCAATGATCATCCCGATCAATATGATGGCCATTTGTTGTTGTTGGGTTTGGGCAACAGCCTTACTTCCACCGCTAACTGTATAAACCATTACCAAAATCCCAATGCCAAAACAGGTAATCCAAATTTCCCAACCCAAAAGCACTTCCAGGATAATGGCTGGTGCAACAATGGTAATGCCAGCAGCCAAACTCCTTCCAATCAGGAAAAGTATGGTACCAAGAGTACGGGTTTTCAGGTCAAAACGCTGTTCGAGGTATTCATAAGCAGTAAAGACATTTAGTTTCCTATAAATCGGAATCGCTATCATGGAAATCAATACCATGGCTACAGGGACACCAAAATAGAACTGTACAAATCGCATCCCGTCATTAAAGGCTTGTCCAGGAGTAGACAGGAAGGTAATGGCACTAGCTTGAGTAGCCATTATGGACAAACCAATGGTCCACCATTTCAGGTTGTTATCAGAAAGCAGGTAAGACCTGATATCCTTTGCCCCCCTACTTTTGTATATCCCATATAGAATAATGAAGAGAATGGTTCCCCCCATTACTACCCAGTCTAGAGTTCTCATGAGAAATAGTTGCTAAAGAGGTAAAAAAGAATAATCAGAACTACTAATTCGGCCAAGACAAAGGTATATAATGCCCTCCAGGACTTGAAAAAGGGGAATACCTTTTGCAATTCTTTATCCTGATCTACAGCTTCCTCATTATTTGAATTCTGTTCAGTCATAATTATCAAAGTGAAATGAGGTTGGCGAAGAGTCTGTAAGCTCCAGGAACCCCTGCTGGTAGTTCTCTAAAAAAGGATATACCCGTATAAACAAAATAGCCCTCCCCATGCTTAGCGACCAATAAACCGCCATTTTTGGCTGTTTCACCAGGATCGTTCCAACTGATGATAGGGGTATATTTATCATCCCATTGTGCAGGGAAATACAACCCTCTTTCCTGAATCCATCCTTCGAAATCCTTCTGGCTTATCTTATTCGGTCTGTTCAATACTGGATGTTCAGGCGCTAGAAAGGTAGCTTTGGCCTCTTCTACAGTTACTCGATCTCTTGAAAGTGTAAGGGGGTAGGGGCCAGGCTGCTGGGTTGACATACCACGTGTGGTGTTATATTGAATTACATAATTCCCCCCTTTTTTTACATACTCCAGAATAATGTTTTGATGGTATGGCATTCTAGGATTGGTGTTATAGGCACGTATTCCAGCTATAATGGCATCGTATTTCTCTATGTTATCAAGGGTGATGTCATCATCTTCTAGAAGATCAACCTGAAAGCCCATTTGTACCAGAGACTTTGGAATTTCATCACCAGAACCCATAATGTAACCGATTTTTGAACCTTTTTTCTTTAAATCGACCCTAACCAATTTGGATGTAGATGGATTGAAGACCATCTGGGTAGGAATGTGATCGTATTCGATGATTTGTTGGCTATAAGAAGTCTTTTTCCCATTTACCTCAGCTACAACCCTTAGTTCGCCTTCGCTGGCGAAGTCAGGAGGTATAACTGAAACTGTTTTCAGCTGTTCTTCATCTGCATTTTTGAAATCCATTTCTAATACAGGAGGATTTACAGACCATCCTTCAGGAACCTCAAAACTGATTGTTGCCTTGGTATCCGCAGCAAAACTTTTAATTCGAAGGTCTACCTCCCTGGATTCAGTTTGGGCAAATACAACAACTTTTTCGCTGACATTGACTGTAAGCTTTGGTGTAATGACAAATGGTCTATACAGCTCACCTTTGGCTCTGTCTACATATCGATGGACTATTGGGGTGTTGTATTCTATTTTTTCTCCATCAATTTCGAAGATGTAGATGGCTTCTCCTGCACTTGGGTTTTCAGGTAGGCCAATGAGTTTTTGTTCATCAATATTGAAAAGTCCTTTCTCCTGTGCTTTCACCAACCAGTATGGTTGAGAAACATCACTGCCTTCTGCGGATACTTCCACAGATTTATTGGCAACTTTTCCATTGAGGCTTAACTCCTCGTCAATGATAATTTTTTCTTGTCCTTTACCAAAGCAGACTTCTACCATGTTGAGTTTTACGGGGTAATTGCTGCGCTTCAGGTACCTGACATCTATTTTGGATTTATCCCCAATGGCCATGTATGGATATTCTGATTGCGCTTCAAACCAAAGTCCGGCACAATATGCAATTGTTAGTGCCAACTCTTTTTTCTTAAGTTCCACATAATGCCCTTCCAACTTGGATAATTCTTTATATGCCTTTACCAGGCTGGGAACTGAGAGAGAAGGGTCTGAAGATTTAAAATTTTTATAGGCATCTGCCAGAAGGGTTCCGACATTTTTACCCCCGCGAACCCTATTCCACGATACATCTATATCATCAAAAAGCCCTCCTTTAAGGGGATCACCTTTCTCCAATTCAAGATATTCGAATCTTTCTCCACGGATAAGTGCCGCTCCGAATGCTTGACATTTGTGCATCGACCTTGCAGCATCTGCAATTTCACCATAACTTTTACCCAAAAGCGGGTCATAATCGCCAACATTTATCTTAACAATGTCTTTGAGCTGTTCTTCAGTAGGTTCATATCTTCTGAATACCCAGTAGTTATTCCATAATAATCTTTTGGGTTGCCAAGGCTTAACATATTTCAGTTGCTCAGGGAAGGCATTGGGGTCATTGGCAAGGTCGAAAGCCTCGTGGGCCAGAATCGCTGAAGAGGTATGGTGCCCATGGCCACCACCACCTTTCTCTGGCGTGGCGAATCTGGTAATGATGACATCTGGTCTGAATTTTCTTATTGCCCACACAACATCAGCCAGAACCTTTTCCTTGTCCCAAATTTCAAGAGTTTCATCATGGGTTTTGGAGTATCCAAAGTCATATGCCCTTGAGAAGAGTTGTTCACCCCCATCAATTCTTCGTGCTCCCAAGAGCTCCTGAGTTCTAAGCATTCCTAAAAGGGGCCCTTTTTCATCACCTATAAGGTTTTGCCCTCCGTCGCCACGAGTTAAGGCGAGATAAGAAGTTCTGTACCCTTTGCCTTTGTCAAAATAGGCAATGACCCTCTGGTTCTCGTCATCCGGGTGTGCCGCTAGGTACATTACCGAACCCAATACCTGGAGATTGCGAAGCATATGTTCAATTTCAGCTGCCGATTTGGCAGGCATGGGTGCCTGAGAAAAACCTGAAAGGCTTAACATCAATAGCAATAGGCTCGTAATTTGCCGCATAGGAGTAGATTTCTAGGAAGAATGTTCAAACATCTAAAAAAAGGAACCGAATATTAGTAAATCTTTACTTTAGATTCAGGACTTTAACAAAAGATTTGAAATTTAGCATCCGAACTGTCAGTACGGTTAATTTTACCTTTTAATGAAAAATTATTGTTAAAAAAACAGCCTGGATGACATTCTAAGCTAAAAATTGATTTCTTTGATCCATCATTCAGCTTTTAAATTTTTATGGAAACAAAACAGGTACTTTATCCCCTTCGCTTTCATCCTTATTATAAAGAAAAACTTTGGGGAGGTCAGAAGTTAAGGACCGTTTTAGGGAAGGATTTTGGTGATCTGGCCAATTGTGGAGAAACCTGGGAGATTTCAGGTGTAAAGGGGCATATTTCCATTGTTAAGGAAGGTGCTCTTGAGGGCAAGATGTTAACCGAATTGATCGAAGAATATCAGGGAGAGCTATTGGGAAAACGCGTTTATAGCAAATATGGAAATAATTTCCCCCTGCTTGTAAAGTTTATCGATGCCAATGATGACCTTTCGATTCAGGTCCATCCGGATGATGAGTTGGCAATGAAAAGGCATGACAGTTTTGGCAAAACAGAGATGTGGTACATCATGCAGGCCGATCAGGATGCCAGCTTGATTTCCGGTTTTAATAAGGAGGTCAGTCGAGATATTTATGAAGATCATTTCAATCAGGGCAAACTCATTGAAATCCTTAACAGGGAAATTGCTGAAGCAGATGATGTATTCTTTTTGCCAGCTGGAAGGGTTCATACGATTGGGAAAGGGCTTTTATTAGCAGAAATTCAGCAAACCTCTGACATCACCTACCGAATTTATGATTTTGATAGGGTAGGAGCAGATGGTAAAAAGAGGGAATTACATGTAGAAGAAGCACTTGATGCCATTGATTATAGATTTTATGATGACATCAAAACTACATATCAGGCAGAAAACAATAAGCCTGTGAATCTGGCAAAGTGTCCTTATTTTGAAACCAACCGCCTCAACTTGACTGGACAGATCTCCAGAAACTATACGGGTATTGATTCCTTTGTGATTTATGTTGTTACCAAAGGTGAGGGGCTATTAACATATCCAGAGGGACAACTTTCAGTTTCTATGGGCGATGCGATTTTGCTTCCATCTTCTATCAAGGAGGTTAGCTTTAGTCCCAATGGAGAAATGAATGTATTGGAAGCCTGGGTTCCTGAAAATTAAATCACTATGGTACCAGATTCCCTGATTTCCATGGCGGAAGATGTTATAGACCACTTAAAAAAAAGGGGACTTGTTATTTCTATGGTAGAAGCGGGAACCGGAGGTTTGACCTCAGCGGTACTCACAACCATCTCAGGAAGTAGCAAAGTATTTGACCGTTCTTTGGTCTGTTACAGCAACAGTTCAAAGGTTGAGCTTTGACATGTTCTGCCAGATAGCCTAGAGAAATATGGCGCTGTAAGCGAAGTAGTGGCAGTTGAAATGGCTAAAGGTGGACTGGGAGAAAATGATTATTGTTTGGCTGAAACCAGCATCGCAGGACCTGGAGGAGGAACAGAGGAAAAACCTGTTGGTATGGGCTTTATCGCAATTGCCGGTAAAAATGGTCAAGAGTTATGTTTTCGACATCAATTCAAAGGAGACCGAAGAAGCCTAAGGGTACAATTTGTCTCCGCTATGCTGGAGAAAATGATGGAATTTTAGGACTTAAAATAGATCAAAAAAAGGCACTCCTCATTATTGAAGAGTGCCTTTTTGGTTTTGTTAGCCTGATTACAAGTGAATTACCTCGCCATAAGCAGCTGCGGCAGCCTCCATCACAGCCTCCGACATGGTCGGGTGAGGGTGAACTGCATTGATCACTTCATGCCCAGTGGTTTCAAGTTTTCTGGCAATTACAACCTCCGCAATCATGTCAGTTACATTTGCACCTATCATATGAGCTCCAAGGAACTCGCCATACTTGGCATCAAATATTACTTTCACAAAACCATCCTTTTTACCGGAGGCAGTCGCTTTGCCACTTGCTGAGAAAGGAAACTTGCCAACCTTAACTTCATATCCAGCTTCTTTGGCAGCTTTCTCTGTGTAACCTACAGAAGCAACCTCTGGCTGAGCGTAAGTACAACTTGGTATATTGTTGTAATCGATGGCTTCAGCATCCATACCTGCAATTTTCTCTACACAGACAATCCCTTCATGAGAAGCAGTATGTGCAAGCGCAGGCCCAGGTGTCATGTCACCAATAGCGTAAATTCCAGGCACATTGGTACGATAGAACTCATCTACCACTACCAATCCTCTTTCTGTTTTGATTCCCAGGTTACCTAGACCAAGGTTTTCGGTATTCGCTACCACACCTACTGCAGAAAGCAGGATATCTGCCTCCAGCTTCTCTTCCCCCTTTTTGGTTTTGACTGTGGCTATTACACCATCACCAGAGACATCAGCTGCTGTAACCTCTGCAGAGGTCATGATTTTCATACCCTTCTTTTTATAGATTCTGGCCATCTGGGTAGAAATCTCATCGTCTTCACGAGGAAGGATTCTGTCCATGTACTCCACAACTGTCACCTTTGTCCCCATGCTGTGGTAGAAGTAGGCGAATTCCATGCCTATGGCCCCAGAACCAACAATGATCATGGATTTAGGTTGCTTCTTCAAGGTCATGGCCTCTCTGTAACCGATGATCTTTTCGCCATCAATTGGCATGGCAGGAAGAGATCTGGCTCTAGCTCCTGTTGCAAGGATGATGTGCTTGGCCTCGTATGAAGTAGATTTACCTTCAGCGTCAGTAACGACCACTTTTTTGTCAGGTGTAACCTTGCCAGTACCCATTAACGCATCAACTTTGTTTTTCCTGAAAAGGAAGTTGATGCCTTTGCTCATGGTATCAGCAACCCCTCTGGATCTTTTTACAACTGCACCAAAATCATGCTTTACATCGCCAGATACCTCAATCCCATAATCTTTGGCGTGCTGGACATATTCCATGACCTCTGCACTTTTCAGCAAGGCCTTTGTAGGGATACATCCCCAATTCAGGCATATACCACCTAGGTTTTCTCTTTCAACAACGGCTGTCTTCATTCCCAACTGAGCAGCCCTGATAGCAGCTACATATCCTCCAGGTCCGCTGCCGATTACGATCAGGTCGTAACTATTTGCCATAATGTGATTCCTTTTTTATTGTCTGAATAGGTAAATAAATGTGTTTCAACTCCTAAATAACAAAGAAAATTCAATAATGATTCCTTTTGAATTCTAAAATTCATGCCGAAACAAAGAAATTTAGGATTCTTAGGCAAAGTATGAAGCCTTAATGTCAATATTTAGGATTCGATTGGTTCAGATTGGATGCTTTTCTCGATCCTTCTACTTCTTTTTAGGAAATAATGGGATATAAAATTAAAATAAATGGCTAATATTTTTTGTCAAATTAAAAATATTGCCATTATTTTTGGTTTTTGTTACTTCGAAATCAAATTTTGTGCTACCTTTATCTGCTGAATAAGCAGCTTATTTTTCTTCATTCCAGACCTAAAGGTAGATGCTGAAGACCTTATATATTAGAAATTATGCCCTTTTTAAGGACAGTAGAATAGATTTTCAGGATGGCCTGAATATCCTTACAGGTGAAACCGGTGCAGGTAAATCCTTACTTATTGGTGCCCTGGGATTAATCATGGGTAAAAGGGCAGACTCTTCCTTTGTTTTTCTTTATGATGAAAAATGTATTGTTGAGGCTACTTTCACAAAACTTGCACCCATAATAATGGGGCAACTGAAGGCATTTGAGGACTTTGATATTGAGGAAGATGAAGAAATTATCCTCAGAAGAGAAATTAGGCCAAATGGCAAATCTAGGGCATTTGTTTGTGATACCCCTGTTTCTCTTCAGGTTCTTCGCGAGGTTAGTGCATTATTACTCGACCTACATGGTCAGCATGACAACCAGGTCTTGTTATCTAATGATAAGCAAATGGATCTGCTAGACAGCTATGCGGGCAGCGAAGATCTATTGGAGCAGTTCAAAATGCAATTGAAGCGCGCCAATGAGTTAGCTTCTACCCTGGACGAACTCATAGAAAAAGACAAGAATGCAAAACAGCAACTCGAATACCTCAATTATCAGGTAAAAGAGTTGGGCGAGGCAGATCTAAAGGCAGATGAAGAGGAGGAGTTAGAGCAAGAATTGAACCTCCTCCAAAATTCAGAGGGTGTTAGAGAAACGCTTAATCTGGCAACAGAAAAACTTTATCAACAGGATGTTTCCATTTACAGTGAATTGAGTGAGCTAATGGAGGCCCTTCGCAAAGTTTCAAATGTAAATAACCAATTGGCTGCTACAGTCAATGAATTGGGGGATGTACTTGAAAAGATCAAAGATGCATCGTTTGGTTTCCAGGATATGTTAGAAACAATTGAATCCGATCCCCAAAGGCTTGCCTTTATTGAGGAAAGACTTGGGATGTACCATACGTTTAAGTTGAAATATCAGGTAAAAAGTGGTGAAGAATTGGTGCAATTGTATGAAGGCATTGCAGAAAAATTGCTTGAATATGAATCCCTCGAAGAACGTATCAAGGAATTGCGGGATAAACTTGAATTGGAAAATGAAAAGCTCATAGGTCTGGGATTAAGGCTGGAAGAAAAACGCCAACTGGCCAGGCCAGAGCTTGAAAGAAAAGTTGATGACCTGCTTGAGCAGGTTGGTTTTCAAAAGGCAAGGTTTAATGTAGAGATTGAGCGTGCTTACCATCCTCAGGGTAAATTGGAAATTAATGGAGAAGCAGTAAGAACTTCCTCCAATGGCATCAACAAAAGCAGATTTCTGATTCAAACCAATCCGGGTATCCCTGCTGGGCAATTGGCACAGATCGCTTCCGGAGGGGAAATTTCAAGGGTCATGCTTGCCATCAAAGCTGCCTTGGCGGAAAAATCCTCCTTTCCTGTTATGATTTTCGATGAAATTGATACAGGGATTAGTGGTGAAATCGCAAATAAGGTAGGGGATGTGATGCGGCTTTTGGCCAAGAACTTCCAAATCCTCTCAATTACCCACCTCCCACAGATTGCGGCTAAAGGTCATGCACATTTCCAAATAAGGAAAAGGGTAGAAGGGGAGCAAACTCATTCATTTGTACAACAGTTAGAACACGATGATAGGGTTAACATCATTGCTCAAATGATTAGTGGAGACCAGCCTACAGCATCTGCCATCCAAAACGCAGAGGAACTGATTGGTCAATAATTCGTTTTTATTTTTACACATAAGGAAAATCTATTGTAAGGAGAGAATTCCCTTGCTTAGATTTAATGTGCAAAAATGACAAATAGCTATTTCGCTGACCATTTTTGTAAGTGATGTCGGTTTATTGACATTGCCCCTTAATTTACCTTGGTTACTTTCAATGAAATAGAAGAAAACTGAATTCTACTCAATCACATACCGCTATCCTGGTTTTTGCCAGGAATCCTGAAGAAGATGCCCTACATAAAAATTGGGTTAGAGGTACTTTTGCAGCAAACGTAGAATTCAGTAAGGAACTTACTTCGCACGCCCTTAAATTGGCTAAAAGAAGTACCCTTCCTTACTTTCTATACAATTCATCTTCCCAAAGGGGAGAAAATTTCAAAGAAAGGCTATCGGGTGCTTGTAAAGACCTTTTTGCCAAAGGATTTGAGAACATCCTGGTAATCGGGAATGATACAACCAACCTGAAGGTTGCTGACCTTATAACTGCTGCCCTGGCACAAATTGAAGGGAAACTTGTCATTGGTCCTTCGAATGATGGAGGGGTTTATTTGCTTGGCTTGTCCAGAAAACAATTTGAGGAAGGCTTATTATCACAAGTCAGGTGGGAGAGTAAATGGGTAGCCAGAGACCTTGCAAATCGTGCCGCCCAATTCAATTTCTCTTTGGTTTCCCTTGAGAGGAAAAACGATCTTGATGACCATAAAGATTTTCTATTCTATCTTAGATCAGGGGCAGCTAATTCAAATCTAGGCAGATCCTTGATAAGACTTCAGGCGAGTCCAATTGAAGTCATGACTCCATTAAGCCCTGTTTCTATACAGGCCTTCACTTCTCTGGGAATCTCCCTGAGGGCACCTCCTCTTTCTTAAAATATTCCAAATATTCATTCTGGATAAATTAACCATTCATCAGGATTGCCTGGAGTGATTGGTCGACGATTAGCTGGGTTTTGGCCTTAATTAGTCATTTCCCTTATGATCGTTTTCAATTCAATTTTTGACTCAATTAAACCTTTAATAATTGTCCTATGGCAAACTCATATTACGATCCCGCAGATCTGAGAAAATTCAAGAAAATCTCTGATTGGGATAAAGAACTGGGAGATAAGTTCTTCGATTATTACGGTACTGTCTTTCAGGAAGGAGCACTATCAGCCAGAGAGAAATCTCTGATTGCATTGGCTGTGGCCCATGTTGTCAAGTGTCCCTATTGCATTGACGCTTACACAAAGGATGGCCTACAAAGAGGCATTACCAAGGAGGAAATGATGGAGGCAGTACATGCTGGAGCGGCAATTGAAAGTGGTGCTACCTTGGTCCATGCTGTTCAGATGATGAATAAATACGATAAACTTTCCATGTAATCAGGGGATTTAGGGCTTGCTGAAATCCTGACCTATCCGAGTTTTATTTTTCAATTCAATCGCGATATGACGACAAAAGTAAATAAGAAAGTATCCCTACAAAAAAGGAATAACCAATTGGCCAAGACAGCTCGCCAGATGGAAATTCTAGAGAATGGGATATTTGCCAATGGTGAACTGCCTAAGTTTTCTGAAAAAATATCAGAAATTGGGCATTTTCCCTTAAAACCGAGTAAGATTGAAATCTTGCAAATCAACGTAGGTTACATGTGTAACCAGGTTTGTGAGCATTGTCATGTGGATGCTGGACCTGATAGAAAGGAAATCATGACAAGGGAGACTATGAGTCAGTGCCTTGAAGTCATCAGAAATACTGGTGCCCACACCCTGGACTTGACCGGAGGTGCTCCAGAAATGAATCCTGACTTTAGGTGGTTTGTTGAGGAAGCTGCCAAGGCAGGAATTAAGGATTTCATTGTGAGGTCAAACCTGACCATTATTAGGGCAAATAAAAAATATTATGATCTTCCTGACTTTTTCAAGAAGCATAACATACATGTAGTATCCTCTATGCCTCACTGGACCAGGGGTAAAACGGATAAGCAAAGAGGTGATGGAGTTTTTGACAAATCCATTAAAGCATTGCAAGAATTGAACCTGAGGGGATACGGGATGCCTGACAGTGACTTAAGGCTTGACCTGGTTTATAACCCCTCTGGAGCATTCCTTCCTGGAGATCAGGCTGCTATGGAGAGAGATTTTAAAAAGGCATTAATGGAAGATTTTGGCATTCAGTTCCATAATCTTTTTGCCATTACCAACCTGCCGATCAGCAGATTTCTTGATTACCTGATCGCTTCTGAAAACTATGAGGATTATATGTACAGCCTTGTGGATGCATTTAATCCTTCAGCAGTAGCCAATGTAATGTGTACCAACACCATTTCTGTAAGCTGGGACGGCTGGTTGTATGACTGTGATTTTAACCAAATGCTAGACCTCAAGGTCGATAGCAAGGTAAAGCACATCAGTGAATACAATGAAGACCTGCTTCAGAATCGAAACATAGTAATTTCACAGCATTGCTATGGCTGTACCGCAGGTGCAGGAAGTAGTTGTCAGGGAACTGTTGCCTAAGCCAATAACGAAACTATTTCTATGATAAAAATGCTCGAAGAAACGGTTTCCTACCTGGAAAACAAGGGCTTTTTGAAGCCCGAAATTGGAATCATCCTGGGTACAGGTTTGGGAAAACTGGTTGATGAAATTGACATAAAAACTGAAGTCAGTTATGAGGAGATTCCTCATTTCCCGACAGCTACTCAGGAATTTCATCAGGGAAAACTCGTTTTTGGGAAGTTGGCGGGTAAGGATGTAATTGTCATGCAAGGAAGGTTTCATTTGTATGAAGACTATTCTTTGCAGGAGGTAACTTATCCTGTACGCGTCATGCACAAAATTGGCATTAAAAAACTCCTCATTTCAAATGCTTCAGGGGCGGTTAACCTGAACTTTAGGAAAGGAGAGCTCATGCTGATTGACGACCATATTAACCTGCAGGGAGGCTCTCCTTTGGCTTTCCGTGGCGTTGAGGTACATGGTTCGAAGTTTACAGATCTCTATGCTCCCTATGACAAGGAAATTAACCAGAGTTTTGAACAAATTGCTTCAAAGCATGGCATTACCCTACATAAAGGGGTATATGCAGCTGTCTTTGGCCCTCATCTGGAAACCCGAGCCGAATATCGATTTCTTGGCATTATTGGAGCGGATTCAGTAGGAATGAGCACAGTTCCAGAGGTAATTGTGGCCAACCACTTAAGTCTACCAGTGGCAGCTATATCAGTTTTAACCGATGAGTGTGATCCTGACAACCTAAGTCCAATAAATATACCCGAGATCATTGAGTTGGCTGGAAAAGCCGAACCTAAAATGATCCTACTTTTCAAAGAACTTATCAAAACTTTATAAACGGATCCCTTTTGACATAGGGAAAAACAAAATCAAACATATGAGCTATCTTGAAACGACACATGATGTCTATAAACAGGCCGCCTTAACGCCTGACGTTGGTTTATGCTGCACCACAAATCCTATTTGGGAACTTCCTGGCCTTAGTATTCCTAAAATCATGCAGGAAATGAATTATGGATGTGGAAGTACGGTGCACCCTAGAGATTTGAGCAGGAGCCCAAAGATCTTGTATGTCGGAGTAGGAGGGGGAATGGAATTGTTACAATTCGCTTATTTCTCCCGACAGGAAGGTGGAGTGATCGGCGTGGATGTAGTAGAAGAAATGCTTCAAGCCTCCAGACACAATTTCAAAGAGGCAGAAGAGCAGAATGACTGGTTTAAGAGTGAGTTTGTTGACTTGAGATTCGGAGATGCACTTAACCTACCAGTAGAAGACAACAGCATTGATGTAGCTGCACAAAATTGCCTATTCAATATCTTTAAGGAAGACGATTTGAAAAAGGCCATTGAAGAAATGTATAGGGTGTTGAAGCCGCACGGAAGATTGGTAATGAGCGATCCGACTTGTGAGCAAGCAATGAACGATAGGCTAAGAAATGATGAAAGGCTTCGTGCCCTTTGTTTGAGTGGTTCCTTGCCAATTGCAGACTATGTCAAAGCCTTGACCGATGTTGGATTTGGAACAATCGAAATCAGAGCTAGAAAGCCATACAGAATTCTTGATCCAAAGAACTATGACACAGAAGAATTGATATACATTGAGTCTATCGAAGTAGCTGCCATCAAAGATCCGATGCCAGAAGATGGACCATGCGTATTTACTGGCAAAGCCGCTATTTATTTTGGGGATGAAGAATGGTTTGATGATGATAAAGGCCACACCCTGCTTAAGAACCAGCCATTGGCTGTTTGTGATAAGACGGCAGCTGCTCTTGCCAGCTTGGAAAGAGATGATATTTATATCAGTGAGTCTACCTTCCATTACGATGGGGGAGGCTGTTGCTAAGAAAATGAATTCCAGATCATAATTTGAGTTAATGGGGCTATCTTTAAGGTAGCCCCATTGCTTTTTTATGAAATGCCAATTTTCAGGTAAAGCATTAGAAAAGGCTTATATTGATTTCTATAAACTAAAACAGTCCGGCTCCTTCCTATGAAAAAGAAAGATCCCTTATTTGAGTTGATCCAATCCCTAACCATGTCTGAAAAACGTTATTTCAAAATTTTCGGGCAAAGGCACATGCTTGGGGAAACAAAAAATTATTTGGAGCTATTCGATGCATGTGAAAAAATGTCTGAGTATGATGAGTTGGAATTGTTAAGATTGCTTAAGGTTGAAAATGTTGAACCTAAATATCTATCAGCTGACAAAAATCACCTCTATAATCTGGTGTTGAGAAGTTTAAGTTCTTTTCATTCAGGCAGAACTGTAAGTTTAAAGGTGAAAGAATTGATTCACCAGATAGACATTCTTTATGAGAAAAGCCTTTATAATCAGTGTATTCAACTCTTGAAGAGGGGTAAAAAGCTAGCTGATAAATATGATCTATATGCTTTGTATGTAGAACTATCAAATTGGGAACAACGGGTGCTCATTCAGTTAGAAAAAACAGAAGAGGTAAAGGAATCCCTAACAGATGCAGCAGAACACATGGCAAAACTGGATAACATTCACGCATTCATGCAACTGTATTATAGAATGTATGGGATAGCTCAACGAATTCCCAATGCCCGAAGTGAAGAAGAAACAGCTGAATTAGAAGAGTTTATTTCCCACCCATTTCTTAAGGATGAATCTATTGCTAGGTCATTTCAGGCCAAACTTCAGTTTTGGAAGATTTATTCATTGTATCACCAATCTTCTGGTAATACCCTGCAGGAGCTTGAAGCATATAGGCGTCTATTGGAGTTGATGGATTCTAATGAAAAATATGCACAGGAATTTCCCTTTGACTATATAAGTATATACAACAGAATCCTGAGTATTAAGAGATATTCTAGTGATACAGAATTTGAACCCGTAGTCAATGATGTATTTTCATTTCCCGAAAAACTAAGTAAAGCCAGGAAAAACGTTGAATTGAGGCTAGGGGCGGATTACTACGAAAATATCATTCGGAGGAATATATATTTTGGCAGGATTTCAGAATGCCTCCAAAGTCTCCCTGAGCAGCAGCAATTTTTCAAACGGTATCGAAATCAATTCTCTGAAGGTGAAATATTGGAGTTCGAATATCTTTTCGCTTATATCTACCTGTTAAACGGCAAGCACAAGGAATCTCTGCATATTGTAAATCGACTAATAAACGAGACTGACGACAAACTTAGACCAGATATTCAGAGCTATATCAGGATTCTCAACTTGGCTATCCACTATGAGTTGAATAATTTTTCGGTGATGAAATATGCAGCGGAAAGGGCATATCGTTACCTCAAAAAGAGAAAATTATTGCACTCAACTGAACGATTTGTTTTGAGGCTTTTTCAGGAATTGGTGAAGAAAGAAGGTATGGGAGTCCGTGAGATTCAGCAAATTCTACGAAAGTACCATGGAAGGTTAGAAGAAATATTCCAGGACCCTTATGAGAGAAAGAGCCTGGAATATTTTGATTCCATTAGCTGGCTTGAAGCCAAAATTCGGAAAAAGGATTTTGAAGAAGTCAGGAAGTTAAAGCTGGCTGAGGACGTCTCTTGATAATTAGCCAGAGCAATATCCCGAAAATCAGAAGAAACATGCCCGGAAGCCCGCTAAAAGGACTGAGAAACCAACCGATTAAACCTTTGTCTTCATCCTTTTCTGGAAGAGGCCCAAAGGGTTGATCTTTCTCAATCATGTGATCGAAGGCATGGATATAGGAAAAATATTCCTTATTCCCCTTCTCCCATCCGGTAAGTTTTGCCAGGTTATTCACCTCTTGGGTTCTACGTTTCCGTAAGCCCTTATAATAAGCCACTGCTTGACTACAATCTGCATCCACAGCAGCAGGATGGTGGGTAACATACCTCAGCTGGAAGTTTCTTCTATTTGGCGTTACTTTAAATTGTAAGTCTTGGGGAAAGTGGTCTCTATCATAGCGAACATGAAGTCGAGTCATAAACAATTTTCCATTGTAAGACCAATTATTTCCGCTTAGCCAAAATACTCCCGCCTCTCGTAGGTCTGCATAAGGAACAGGTGGAGTAGGGCAGGGGTCGCATTTTACAGAATTATTCCCATCTAGGTTCCAGCCGTACTCCATGAATACTGCATTTTTCTGCTTACCCCATTGATGAGAAAAAGTACTTGTATAAAAATTGCCAAAGTCTTGCTGCATAAACAAGGGAATATCCTGATTAGATGGCAACTCTTTAGTCATATAATTGGTGGTTTCAATCCTACCCTCGCTGGAAAAACCGTAAACAATCATGTCCTGAGGGCCATTGGAATTTGCCATACCCAGACGTATGGGGAGGCCAAACTTGCTGGATCTAAAACTAATCTGAAGAGGTTTCAGTTGTTGGGCAGTTAATCCAGAATTTCGTTCCAGGTTTACCTTTACTACAAAAAACTTCATTTCACTTTTGATATAAGGTTCCAGAACTTCAGATGCTTTTGAGGGGATTTTGTAGCCGTTTTTGTCCAGCCATGTTTTAAGTCCATCAGACTCTTCAGCAGAAAGAATAAGGATGTCGTATTCACCTACAGAGTAAGATTCCAGGACGCTCACTCCAAAGGTATCCGCATTAGAGAAATCATCTTCAAGTTCAGTAACTTCTTCATCCACCATATCTCTAGCTTCCATCAATTTGTCCTGATAAACAACAGGACATGGATTGGAATCATAATACTCTACAATTCTAGGCCCAGAATAGGCATCCAGTTTTGCAAAAAGGCCAGGCTCAACCACCCTGACCTGGGAACGTTTTAAAAGTGTGGGTACAGGAATGACCAGGGCAAAATCCTTGACATCTCCTTGAAAATCACTGGACATTGTAACAACAGTTTGTCCATTATGCCTTGCGATGATGACCTCGGATTTGTTATTGAAAAGGCTGGCATCGGCCTTGGCGACATAAAATCCGCAGAATGCCAGGGCATGGGAAATCCATCCCGCCCATAGGGCGAAAAATAAAACTAACAGTCGATACATGGTTTAACTTTTTATGTATTGGTTAATAATCGGTTCGAATCTGTATCAGTGAACCATGAAAATTTTTGGTGCTTAAGGTACCTGTCCAAAAAGGCAGTAAGAGGGGCACTAAAGAATAAAGCCCAAAGGGGAGCGTCGTGAACCTTCCACCAGCTTCCTAATATGAAGGTTAAGATTGCCACCCAAATGGCCCAAAAATACCTAGCTTTTGGAGCATTAGGGGTAGAAATTGGATCAGTAATCATAAAAAATGAAAATAGAAGCAGTGATCCACTGGAAAGGCTATGCAGCCAATGATCTACCGACCAGGATTTGTACAGAACTTCTTTCAAGAATAAAAGGGCCGCAAAACTGAACAAAAAAGTAAGGCCTACATCTAGCCTTCCAACATTGAATAGAATCATCAAACCTGCTGCAGAGAACAATAAGACTAGAAGGCCTTCTTGCCCCCATTGACCAGGGGATATCCAGGCATCGCCAGTCATCAAAACAACCAGAATGATCCCAAAATTTGCAGGATTGTAAATATGCTTTTGATTGAACCTGAGTAAAAATTTACTGGCAATTGCCAGACTACCTGCCAATACCATGGTAATCGGAGAGTTAGAATGGCAGAGAAGGGATAAGCCCAAGGCCGTTATGAGGGCGCTTTTCAAGTCATGCCACTTTCTGCCTGTCAAGACATTTCCAATTGACTGGCTTAGCAAACAACCAAAGAATGCAGCTACATAATGGAAAGGACTAGGGTACCAATCCAACAAAAAATGCCCCAAAAACATGAAGGTTGTTAGGTATATGATCTGAAAATGGCGAGGATCGCAAATAAGGAAATGTCGAATTTGGTTGATGGTTCCCATATAACAGGCAAATCTTTGCTAGTCAGATGAGAGCCATCACCGAATTCCACAAAATTAAATTCCTATTGATGCGAAAAAAGTAATAAAGGCTTGACTTTCAGGATTAAAAGGATGGAGGGTATTGTTAATTCGAATTTGAGTGTACACGAATTAACATGCCGCCATAGGAGTATCCACCTCCAAATACTGCGTTGGCTAATAGATTACCATCTTCGAATTTGTCCCAATTCTCAGAAATAGCAATCCCGCATCCGGCGCTGCCTGTGTTTCCCAGGTATTGAATATTAGAGAGGACCTTTTCTAATGGGAAACCCAATTCTTCAGAAACTTTCTTTGAAATCCTGAAATTTGCCTGGTGAGGGGCGAAGTAATCAAGCTCTTCAACGCTGATGTTGTGCTTTTCCAGCAATTCCTTGACAATGTTGCTCATGTACTGAACGGCATGAACAAATACATCTCGCCCGTGGGGCATGTAGAGTCCACCGTTTTGCGGACGTAGAACCACACCTTCCAAGCCTTTACCAATACAGGCAGCACCACCAGTAAGCAAGTCGAGGACTTCCAGGTTCTTTTGACCAGAAATAGGTTGATCTGAAATGAAGTAGGCTACAGCACCATCTCCCCAAAGGTGCCCAGATTTAGGATCTTCAATTTGTGCGTATGCAGTATTGTGGTCTGACGCTACCACCAATGCCCTCTTGGATTTACCCATTGCTATATAGCCTTGAGCAATCTCGACAGCATTCAGCAAAGAACTACAAGCAGTAGAAATCGATACAACAGGGATGTGGGGTTTATTGATTCGACGCTGGATAACATGTCCCAGGGTCGCAATCGTATCAAAGGGTGTGTAGGTCGCCGCAACGATTAGGTCTATTTCATCTGCCGAATAAGGCAGCTTTTCAAGGCCTCTACTTACGGCTTCAATACCCATGGTATTTGAGTTTTCTTGCTCTCCAGCCTTCCTTCTTTCCTTGATTCCTGTCCTGCTTTGGAGCCATTCGTCCGAAAGTCCGTTTAACTCAGTGAAATAAGAGTTGGGAACCTTGTTTTCCGGAAAATAATGGGCCGCATGATGGATATACATAGGCGCTACTGTTCCTTGAATTATGCATTAAATTTGCGCCCAAACATATCAAATTCAGAAGATAATGACTAATTTGATATGTAAAAAATTATCCTTGGCGGATATTTTATTTTTTAGGCCTTTTGGCCTAAAATAGCCCTTTAGAGAAAGATAGGTAGGAAAATAGATTTTCAAAACCAGATTTACTTTTTTGAATATCAGGCTTTTGAGGAGTTATAAATCAGATTCGGTGTAATAAAAACTACCCGTTGAATTGCCAGTAAACTCCATGTCAATACCAGAATATACATAGGGATTTTTTACTCCTTCATATATGATTTTGGCAACTTTTTGACTAAGCCAACTAACATCCTCCTCGGAGCTTGACTCAAATGCTTTACTGTCTTCTACGGTGAGTTCAAGGGTTTGATCAAAGCCCAAATACTCATCTTCTTTAGGGCTTTCCAGTTTGATGGACTTAGCCTTTAATGCCTTTAGGTAGGAATAAATTTTAGGATATTCACCAGGCTTGAATTCTATCTCAGGATCAATGATGATGGTTGTCCTGGTCGAAGAGGGAGTTTCGCAGGCTTGCAGAAATAATAATAGTGCAATGGAAGCAAAAATGGCTTTGAGTTTCATGGCTTAAAAATAAAAAAAGGACTCAGCTATGAGTCCTTTTCGAGGATAAAATTTTTCTTAAACAGCTTCAACTTTCTTAACCTCAGGGATCATCCTGGTCATCAGGTTTTCGATTCCCAGTTTTAGGGTTGTCAAAGATGATGGGCATCCAGAACAGCTACCTTGCATCTGCAACTTGAGTGTTCCATCCTCTTCGAAGTTGTGATAGATGATGTCGCCACCATCAGAAGCCACCGCTGGTCTCACATGAGATTCCAGAAGCTCCTTGATCCTTTTCACCAATTCGCTGTCATTTTCAGATATGGTTTCCTCTTGTGCTGTTTTCTCAAGTTCACCTGTAAAAACAGGCTCTCCAGAAGAGAGATAAGCCTTGAGAAAGTCTTTTACGGTTGGAATAACATCCTCCCACTGAAAATCTGTATTTTTTGTGATGGTAATAAAGTTTGCACTTATGAAGACACCTTCAACAAATTTGAAGTCAAATAATTTTTTGGCCAGGGGGGAATCCTCAGTCTCCGCCACATCTGGAAAATCAACTGAACCCTTTCTCAGGAATATTCTTTGAGTTACAAACTTCAAAGAGGCCGGATTTGGGGTTATCTCTGTGTAAATCATTGGATTCGGTTCCTTTTATTTATAATCAGTCTAATTAACGCCATCTAGCTAAAAAACGCAAGGTTAGGATAAATGTTTGTTTCTTTTGTCATTCAAAGGCCAACATTAAATCCTGAATTTGGTTCTTTATGTGATTTTTATCAGGATTGTTGCCAAAAAACAAAGAGTCTAATAGTTTTGAAGAAAAAAATTATGCAAACGAAATTCAGCTTTTTAATAATAGCTTTGTTGCTTTTTTTAACTGCCTGTGAGGATGGGGCTAAGAAGGAAATTCAGCAGATGCATGATCAGGTCATGGGAGTTCACGATGAGATCATGCCAAAACACATGGAATTGCAGAGTCTTCAGGAAGAGCTTAAGTCCAAGCTAAAGGAGCTAAATGCCTCCGGAGCAGCTGATTCTGCTGCGGTAGTCAATTACCACTCAGCTATCGAAGGTCTTGACAAGGCAGTAAAAGGAATGGATGACTGGATGCACAATTGGGACATGAAGTATGCAGAGAAGCCCAGTGCTGAAGCCATTGCATATCTGAAGGAACAAATGGGGATCATTTCAGAAGTGAAGAAAGACTTTGAAGAAGGTGAAAAAATGGCTAAATCCTTGCTAAATGAATAATTTTACAGAAAAAATCTTTTTGTTAGTAGTCTCCCTATTGTTGGCCTTTGCAGGGGCTTCTTGCAATTCTCAACCTCCCCAAAAATATGACCCCAATAAGCCATTGCCGGTAATTGGTCCTAGTAAAAGGGTGGATGGAAAGGTACTCACTCATCAGATTGAGCCTTTCAGCTTCGTAGATCAGGATTCCAACATTGTTACTGAAAAAAGTTTCGAAGGGAAGTTGTTTGTTGCCGATTTCTTCTTTTCTACCTGCCCCGACATTTGTCCCAAAATGAGTCAGCAAATGGTACGGGTCCATGACGAGTTCTTAAAGGATGAACGAGTTGCGATACTATCTCATTCGCTTGATCCTGCCTATGATACCCCAAAGGTGCTGAAAGAATACGCTACTGCCTTGGGAGTGGAAACTCAAAAATGGCACATGGTGACGGGCTACGAAAGATCAGAAATCAACAAGTTTGGCCAGTCAAATTACCTAGTAACGGCGATGGAGGATTCTAATGCCCCAAAGGGTATCCTGCATGGGGGAAATTTTGTTTTGGTGGACAAAAACAGAAATATTCGTGGAATGTATGACGGGACGATAGCTGAGGAAGTGGATATGTTGATCCACGACATCAAGAGACTGCTGAATGAAGAATACTAACAGAAATATTTTGATGTTTGCCTGGCCAATTTTATTGGCTGGGCTAATTTTTCTGATTTACCAGTTCGGGGCAAAAGGGGATAACAGTGCTGGAGCTAAAATTTATAAGTCGCACTGTGCAAATTGCCATGGGGATAGTGGAGAAGGACTAAGATCTTTGTACCCTCCACTTGCAGGGGCAGACTACCTCAAGGATCACGAAGCTGATTTGGCTTGTATCATTAGAAATGGAGTAGATGTAGACCTAATCATAAATGGCAAGACCTACAACCAACCTATGCCTGGGAATCAATTGCTTTCTGATCAGGAAATAGCCATATTAATTGACCATATTAGAAACAGTTGGGGAAATGATTACGGGAATGTCCCTTTTTCAAAAGTAAAGAATGCCCTGGATTTATGTGCCCCAACCTCAAAAAGCGGAAAATAATTTATACAACATGACGGATTACGCTACGATCAAAGTTCAATTGGAAAATCAGGTGGCCTGGGTATCATTTAACCGACCCGAAAAAGCCAATGCCCTGAATGCTCAAAGCTGGAAGGATTTGAAGGCAGCATTTGAAGAAATTGATGCCAATCCTGAGGCAAGAGTGGTAGTGCTACAAGGTGAAGGGAAGCACTTTTGTTCTGGAATCGATGTATCCATGTTGATGAGCTTAAACCAGGAAAATCCTTATAAGGACGAGGGGAGAAAGAGGGAATATTTGAGAAGGGTAGTCCTTGATTTACAAGCTCCAATAAATGCCATAGAAAATTGCCGTAAACCTGTAATTGCGGCCATCCACAGGGGTTGTATTGGGGCAGCTGTAGATATCATTGCTGCCTGCGACATGAGGTATGCTACGGAAGATACTTATATTACTGTAAAGGAAATTGACATGGGCATGGTTGCCGACCTGGGCACTTTGCAGCGCCTTCCAAAGATCATTCCTGATGGGATTGCCAGAGAAATGGCCTATACGGGGCGTAAGGTTGGCGGGAAGGAAGCCGAAAGTTTTGGACTTGTAAATAAGGCTTATTCCTCTCAAGAAGAAATGATAGAGGAGGTTGGTAAATTGGCTATTCAGATTGCAGCTAAATCTCCATTATCCATCAGGGGAACCAAAGAAATGTTGAATTATTCCAGAGATCATTCTGTAGCTGATGGTTTGAATTATATTGCTACCTGGAATGCTGCCATGATCCTTTCAGAAGACTTGATGAAAGCCATGCAAGCTCAAATGATGAAGACTACTCCCGAGTTTGACAACTAATTAGTCCTCTAATTCGACCCATTCGTAGGAAAATTTACCGTCTTCGATATTCATCAACATGAATGTTATCGAAAGGTCAAACCGCTTAGGACCTACGCTCCCTGGGTTTAACATCAATACATTTTCCTTTTTTGTTTCAAGGGCTTTGTGGGTGTGGCCGTAAATGATGATGTCAGTTCCATCCTGATACCATTCTGCAGGAATGTTCTCTGGATCATGGACCATCTTTATGGAAACACCCTCTATTTTTTTCTCTACTACCTTTGGGATTGTCTTGGACCAAGGCTTGACGTCTACGTTTCCAATTACAGCAAGGGTAGGTACAAGCTCCTTTAGTTCTGTGATTACCTTGATACTTCCAATGTCTCCTGCATGTAATACCAGGTCTACATCGGTTAGGTATTTCAATAAAGAGGGTCGTAACAGTCTATGGGTATCTGATATTATGGCCAATTTCATGGGTAAAAATTACATAAAAATTGATGGAAAGCTGTGAGACTTTCTTTATTAATTTGAAACCAAATTATAAAATGAAGTAATCTGTCAGTTCAATGCTGTAAATTTGTGCCGCTATGCCCTCATCTCCCTCAAATACATACATAATTATTCCATCCTTTAATGAAGGTCGAGTTGCTAAGAGGGTTGTTCTAGAACTACTTGATTTGGAATATCAAGTAATTTTGGTAGATGATGGTTCGACCGATGATACAATAAGACTTCTTTCTTCCTTGCCTATTCATCTATTAAGACATCGGGTTAATCTTGGCCAAGGGGCAGCATTGATGACGGGTATGTGCTATGCAAAGAAAATGAACGCGGAATATGTTGTTCATTTTGATGCAGATGGCCAACACGACGCCAGTTATATATCGGATCTACTTACCCCATTGAGAAAAAAGGAAACCGATGTAACTCTTGGCTCTCGATTTCTTGATCCTTCATCCATCCAGAGGATTCCAAAAGGCAGGAGGATTGTTCTACAAATTGCCCGCTGGATCAACTTTGCCTTTACAGGTCTTCTATTGACGGATGCTCATAATGGATTCAGGGCGTTGAACCGAAAGGCCTTGCAAAAAGTAAATCTCAATGAGTCAGGGCGGGCTCATGCTACCGAGATCCTTTCAGAGATAAAGCGTTGCGAACTTCAGTGGAAGGAAATTCCTGTCATGGTTCATTATTCAGACTACTCACGCTCGAAAGGAACCTCTTTCCTGGATGGGTTCCAGGTGCTTGGAGATTTATTGACCAGTAAAATCCGTAGGACATGATAGTATTTCAGTGGATCATGCTTCCTGTAATGCTTATCCTTACTGGAATATTTTTCCAGAAGTTGAAGCATCAGCCATTACTTCGAACCATTGTAATGCTGGTCATGCTAACAGGCATGATCTTCCTTGTGTTTCCGGATTGGAGTACCATTTTGGCAAGTTATATTGGGATAGGTAGGGGAGTGGACTTGATCATTTACCTTAGTTTACTGGCACTTACATTGGCGAGTATTCTTCTATACCTAAGGACAGTAGACTTGCAGAAAAAAATAGAAGCACTGGTCAGAAAAGATGCATTGGATCAGGCTCTTCAGGAAAAGAGGGATGATAAAGATTAATTTTACTTTAAATTCCTGTATCCTTTGGTTGTGCCAGCCGTATGAAAGTCATATATTTGCACAGTTTTCAGGGCCTATAGCTCAGTTGGTTAGAGCACCTGACTCATAATCAGGTGGTCGCTGGTTCGAGCCCAGCTGGGCCCACACTCATTATCAGGCGCTTACGGGATAAATTCTTGTGAGCGCTTTTTTTATTTACATACAATTTGCTATACAATCACCAATAAATAGTATCCATATGCAGTCTAAGCTTTCCCATAAGGGTGGTAATGAAAAGAAAACACCATTCGATTTTTTTTCAGAAAAGTACCCAAATATCAAGTCCCTTAAAGAACTTGAAACTGAAAAAAGGATTAATGCAATAAAACTAAAAGTAGATGTTTCGAATAAGCTGAAAGACCAAATTGCATATGTAGAAAACAAGTTTGAAGAAGCACAAAACAATCTAGATGATCTGGTCAATATTTCCTTTTTTAACTATGCAAGCTCAGAATTTAGGGTCCCTGACTCTGGCCTTGGTGATAGGGTTATAAATGAAGCCTACGGGTTTTACAAAATTTCCACAGTAGAAGATAGCTGGCTTAGACAAAAAATGACTACTTGCATAATGATATTATCGATGTTTGGGCCAAACATCTCTAGGGAGAAGTTGAGTAAGGTAGAAAATCTAATGATAGAAGAAAATTTCACGCCAGGAGATTGGCCAGAAGGTTTTGAGAATGGAATAGAAGTTTTGGAACAATTGGTTCAATCCAAAGGTAAAGTCGAATACGGGAAAAACTTAACTTATGCAATCCTAAACCCAACCTATGAGAAAAAAATCTTTGACGCTATTGTTGAAGTTAGACAGGAATTAAGAACAAGGGAAAAAGAGGAAAAATTTAATACGCTAGCCAAATCTAAATATACATTGGAAACCATGGTCCACATGACTATACTTTTTCAGAATCATGGTTTATTCCTTCCTTCAGCAAAACCCAACAAGGAGGTAGATCAAAAATGGATCGCAGAGGGTCTTGGGTATTTGACTGGTTACTCGCCCTCACAGATAAGAAAGGAGTTCAGAAAGACTTTTGATGGAGCCAAGATTAGAAAACTCAGAAATATCCTACAAAAAATCGTTGATGAGGACCTGAAATAGTTATCAATAATGCGATTTACAGGGGTATTTGGGGGTATTTTGGGGTGTTTTCATAGGAATTTATTTATCGGGATCTATTTGTTTTGAAGCAGTTTCAAAATACTAATTCTTATGAATTCTAAAATCGTTGTGATGACTGAGGAAGATATTTTGCTTCTCATCAAAAAAGCTTTCGACGACCTAAGTATAGCTGAAAAGCTGGGTGAGAAAGAAAGGCCAGGCGAGCAAGGACTATTTGATGTCAAGGAAGCCGCCGAATTTCTAAAAATGAAAGTCCCCACCTTGTACGGACTTACATCCAAACGTGAAATCCCTTTCTTCAAAAAAGGGAAGCGAATCTACTTCAAGAAGGATGAACTATTGGAGTGGGTTGACGCTGGAAGGAAGAAAACCCGAAGGGAGATCCAGTCTGAGGTAGAACTAAGAAGCCGAAGGAGGGGATAGTACCTCATCTGAGCCAGACTCCTGCAAGGCTTGGTTTTCAAGTTTTTGGCTTATATCCAATCTTAAGTCTTTAATCCAATTTAAGGGTTTATTCAATTGTGTCGTGATTTTTTGAAAAATCACAGTGGGATTCTTGTGTCCTGAATATAAAATAGGTTTTCTAAGGAAAACATCGAAAAACCCTCAGAAACTGGCTTTTTATCAAGTCTAAAAATAAGGTTTTTCTTTTTCAGCGACCATTTTTCAAATTATTGTCAAGGCTGGCCAGCCAATTTTTACCCGTATTTCATTTTTAAAAAATTAGTAAATGAGAAAATCATTTCTGTCAAAGGATAACATCCTTTCGAGGGTGTCTTCCTATGACATATTAAACCATTATCTCAAGCCCTATCATAGGTTTGAGAGGCTCAAGAAAGGCCAGCTAATCAGCAATCCTTTCATTTATCCTGACAAACAACAAACCCCATCCTTCAACATCTATCCTGGAAAAACAGGAGAGTGGTATTTCAAGGATTTTGCAACAGGCGATTATGGGTCTGCCGTCGACCTGGTAATGCAACTTCAAATAGCGCCATTCTATGAGGCACTACAAATCATTAACAAAGATTTCAATCTTGGCTTAACAGCTGAAAACTTCAAAAAATCATGAGGACACAAAATTCTAATCGTTTATTAAAGGGGAGGAACTTTATCGAGTTCCGGGACTTTTCCAAAGCTGAACTCCAGTTTTGGGCTCAATTTGGCATCAATCAGGAAACCCTAGAAAAATTCGGAGTCAGGTCTGTAAAGGCATATTCATACCTTTCCCAAGCAGGAGATACAATCACTGTAAGGGCTAAGAATGAAGATCCTATCTTTGCCTATGAAGCCGAGAAAGGTGTTTTCAAGCTCTACAGGCCATTCAACAAAAAATACAAGTTTTCCTGGTGGGGCAAGAAAAAGAATGAGTACGTTTTTGGCTTTCTCCAACTTCCACATGAAGGTGCATTGGTAATCATTTGTGCAGGCGAAAAAGATACCCTAACCGTCAATTCGATGGGATATCCAGCAGTATGCCTTAATGGAGAAACAGCCAATCTATCTCCTAACCTACTTTTTGAGTTGAAAAGTAGGTTTTTGATAGTTTTTTCCCTTTATGACAACGACAAAACTGGCCTAGAACAATCTGCAAAGCTGTTAGATTTGGGAGGTATCAAACCATTACGGATACCGGATTTCTTTTTTGATGAGGATAAAAACAAAAAAGGGAAAGACATCAGTGAATATGTTCAATCAGGACTTCCTTTGGGGTGGCTACCCGATCAAATTCGGGACTGCCTTGATTCACCAGAGGAGGAGGAGGTTTCAGGAGCTCTCTCAGGAACTTCTAAGCATCTGTTAACCCTTATTCGATCCTCAAAAAGCCTGGATGAGCGAGTCAAAACAAAAATTTCCTTTTCAAAACCTATTATCAGTCAAAATGACATTCCCTGGATTTATCCCAATACCATCGTTGTTATCCAGGGTCAAACAGGGACGCACAAAAGCCGCCTTGTTGAAACCATCGGTAGTGCCATTATCAGCCATTCAGGCCCTGAGAACAATATTCTAGGACTTTCAGTGAACAGATCCTTTGATTATTCTTTCATTTATATAGACACTGAAAGGAACATTCAGGAGCAGTTTCCCTATGCCCTTCAGCAAATAAAACTGAAGGCAGGGTTTCAGATTGATGATAAGGTCCCTCAGCTTGGTTTTACTTCCCTGGTAGAAATACCTAGAGATGAAAGAGTAGAGACCTTGGAGGCCTATATAGGACACCTGAAAGCCATATCAAAAACCCATTTGGTGATAGTCTTGGATGTGGTTACAGACTGTGTGCTTGATTTCAATAGGTCTGAAGAAAGCATGCAATTTATTCAGCACCTGAATAGGGTCATCAATCAGAATGGGGTTACTTTTATTTGCCTCATCCATGAGAATCCAGGTCACAACTCCAAAGCAAGGGGCCACCTAGGGACTGAATTGGCCAATAAGGCCAGTACCTTAATTCAAATAGGCTTTGAGAAAGACGCTAATAGGAAGGACACAGACCTTATACGGCTCAAGTTTCTTAAATTCAGGCAGGGAAAAAGGCCTGAAAATGTGTTTCTCAAATACGATGAAATAGTTAAAGGTCTGGTCCTGGCCGATGCACTTAGCGTTCAGAGGGTAATGGACAAGAAGGTCCTTGTAGCTGATCCAGAATTGGTCTCAGATTTTCTTGCTGAGAAATTGATGAACAAACCCATGCGGAAAGCCTCCTTAGTGAACATGCTGACAAAGCATTTTTCAATAAGTGAGAAAACTGCCAGGGAAAGGATCAAGCAAATATTGAACAATGAGCATTACAAACATGCTAATAAAGACAAAAAGATTTGTGTCCTTGATTCTTTTAAGGAAGCGAAGCAAGTTTATCTGAAATTAACCCCAACAACCGAGCTTAAATCGGAAGATAATCTGCCATCTTAAAGAGGTTTCTTTTCGAGGAAAATTCATGTTGGTAATTGGTAAGCGCATATATAGGGGGCTACCAATTACCAACATCTTTTTATCATAACATCAGAAGTGAAAATTAATTGACAACAGGTGGCAAACTGATGACAAGAGGCCGGTTTTATGTCAAACTTTATTGACAAGCAGCGATAATAAGACGACAAGTAGCTGAATACTGGCGATAGAGTTATCACAATTTGCGACAGGGTTATCACAACTAGCGACAAGGCTGCGATAATGACTGAATACCTAGCTACAAATAGAACCATTAGCTCTTCTAAGTACAACTCCTTTTCAAAACTGAACTGCTACTATTCAATAATTAGATCCCTAAGTGTAACAAATAGGCCTGAAAGGAGATCACTTTGAATTGAACCTTACTGCGTTCTACATCTGGTGTTTGCATAGATTCAAAGCGAACTCTGACACCAGGTATTTTTTCATTTAGGCAAAGGGTCATTTCTGCCATAAAATCCTTTGAGACCCTTAACGGATTGTTATAATAGTTTCTATTGGCAACAAAGTTTTGAGCACATAGATATGCGGCCCTATCAGCAGCCCATCCAATATCTTTCCGGGCCCTCGAAGCTACAACCCAGGCCCTGTCATGTTTTTCACTTAATTGAACTGGCATGCCTACTTCTATAGGCGGTATATCTACCCGATAAAATTGAAAGCCATAACTCCCTGTTAGACGAAATCCATAAATGACAGCAACCTGCCAATTGGAGTTTACCTTTTCAATGTGAATAGAAGTGGGATCAACAATCAGACTCTGAGAACAGGCCTGAAAGGCCATAAAGAGCCATCCCACCAAAAGCAAAAATTTGGTAGTTTTGCAACGCATAGCAATATGTATTAAGGGCTTTCCAGGATGGTTTGGCGACTGCCTGGAGGCCCGTTTTATTTGGAACCTACTTGAGGAGAGGTTCCTTACCCTTGAGTGATTACAAATCAATTACGCTAATTAGCGTAATTATTTCAAGGGTATGAAGGGATTTTATTTGCTATGCTTCTTGGTGCTAATAGAGATGTTCAAGTACCGCTGTTTTTCAGACTCCCAGGTGAAACCTATGTACAGGGAATATTCAACACCATCTTTGACTGTCTGACAAAGGAGTGGTAAGGGAACAGTAGTGTCTGACAGACCCTGTTGGACTATGTCAGACATTGTGAAGGGTGCTAACAGGCCTTGTTGGACCATCTTCTCAAACTGTGAGACAAGTTGTATCCTGTTTGACAAGTTTGTGATATCCTCATTTACCCATGACAGGTGTGCTAAGAAGACCTTAAAACCTTCGCCAAGGTTCACCGAAGTACCTGTGTTGGCTTGCTCACTCTGTGATAAGCCCTTGTCAAGGACTTGATATTGTCTGACAGGACCTTGGTAAGCGTTGACAGGCGTCTCATCAGGTTTGACAAGTTTTCCCCGAGAGTCAACATGGTCTTCCCGAGTGTCGGGGAAGTTTCCCCGAGTATTGGGGATGTCTCCCCGAGAGCCGGGGACGTCTCCCTCAACTTCGGGGAAGTCTTCACGAAAGTTAGGGAACTTTCCCCGAATAACTGATTGGCTAGTCAATAGCTTCCCCAAGTATTCATACATATATCCCAAGGGAGGAAAAGATATGTCTGATATATCATCTTGTACACCGGGAGATACTTCCGTATGCCATCCTATTTGTGGTTCATTTCTCGCCATTCTCAAGCAGCTTTTTAAGTTCCTCAATTTCCTCCTGGTATGTCCCTTGCATCACCTCTATGAGCCTTTGTATGTCTATATTATCCTGATTAAACTGCTTGCGGGCAGCTTCGTTGTCATAGATCCTGCCTAGACTTTCATAATATTTCCTGGCGATGGCGGATTTGATCCAGTATTTCATCTGTATGTCTCTGCCTTTTATCTTATCCACGGGTTTTCTGCGTAAATCTTTGATTTATGCAGTTTAGGGATAATTTGGTATACAAATATATGCGATTTAGCGTAAATATTACTATTCATCTTATCCAATTAGAAGCTCCGCGTATAACTAATAATGTTGTAGCCACCTGAAGGATAATACTTTAGAAATATAGATATTCTAAAGTACGCATTGTAAACATTCATTTAATGTGTTGTCTTACAGATGAACTGCTTCGGTGTAAAACCTTTCCATACTTAGACAAAAGCAAAAAAAGATGAAAACTTTCAAAATTATATAACAAATTATGTTAATATGATTTTTATTTAGCAGAAAAATTTAGCGTTTGATAGAAAAAGGCATACATATTCTCCTAGTGTTTTCCATTCTACTTAGCTCAACAGGCTTGGTAGTCAACAAACACTTCTGTCTGGAGGAACTCCAAAGCGTTGCCTTCTTTTTACCTGCTACGCCTTGTCCCATGGGGGTAAACAAAGCGCAGGAATGTCTCCCCGGAGAAATCTCTATCAATAAGAAGAGCTGCTGTGATGACCAGAATGAGCTTTTCAAGCTCACCGAAGAAGCTGATCCCAGTTCACTTAGCCAAAGCTTAATTGATCAGGAACTGAACCTTTTCTGGCTTGAATATTCACAAGAAAACCAGATTCAGAAATTCTCAGAAGCCTTTACTCCAATCCAAAGGTACAAATCTCCTCTCATTGTCTGCGATGTGATTATTGACATCCAGACCTTTCTTTGTTGAATACATCTTGTTTGCAATTAAATCCTGCCATAGGCTCAGCTCCTGTGGGGGAGGCCTTTTCTATGACCCAACAAATGATCCAAATGGCGGTAAATCCGCCATGCCTGTATCCTTTGCTTGCATCATATTATCCATTTAAGAAACCTATCCTTAGCTTGCAAACTTGACATTATAATGGCTAGTAATAAATTCTGGCTTGCTCAATCTGAAAAGGAAACCATTCGTCAAATTATTCTAAACAGCTTGCCTTATGTGACCTTTATGGTTTTTGGCTTGATCCTGAGTCATTTTGTCTCCATTAGGATGGATGAGGGTTATTCATTGAATACAACTTCTAAAAACCTTACCTATGCATGGGACAAGGCACTGTACAATGAGTTACAACCCCCGCTTTATTTTTTACTGCTGACCGTTTGGCGAAAAATTAGCACAAGCTTGATTTTTGCAAGACTATTTTCCCTGATTTCAGTGATGGTTGGCGTCTATTATCTGGTTGAAACAGGTAAAAACCAGCTCAAAAACCTTCACCTTAGCAAGAATCAACTTACTTGGTTAGCGCTGGCTCAGCCCTATGGGATGGCTCTAGGAATAGATATTCGGGTGTATGCCTTCGGCTTTATGATCACATCAGTAATGCTCTATACCTACCAAAAAGCTTTTTTGGGGGAGGAATTCGATAAGAAGAGCGCAATAGCTTATTCAATTTGGGGCTTGATGGGAATAGCTAGTCAATACTACATTGCTGTTTTTATGCTGGGAACAGGCTTATATTTGCTCCTGAGCAAAAAGTGGCAAATGTGGTGGCGATACCTCCTTGCAGTACTCCCTTCACTGATATTACTTGGTATGCTTGTGCCCTCCTTACTGGTGCAAGCAAGCCATCCATCGAGTTTGGAAACAGAAGCGACCTCATTCTTCATTTACAGAAGATGGTTGGTTAGTCTGCTCGAATCTCTAACCATAGGTACATGGGGCTATAAAATTTTGATTTGGCCAGGCAGACTTGTGCTCTGGGGGCTTTTCATTATCACATCTGTAGACATTCTTCAGAAAGGCTGGGAGAAATCATTTGAAGAAATGAAACCATTCCTTTTTATCACCCTAAATCACCTATTGCTATTTTCGGCTATTTGTGTGTTTATGGGAGCACTCTACGTTTTGCCTCACAGGTATCATAATGCACTTTATCCTGTTCTATTCTTGAGTTTTGTGGCATTCCTCTTTGGTAGAACACAAACAAAATGGTCCAGGCTTGCTTTTACCATATTATTGACAACTTACCTTCTGAGTAATTTTTTCCTAAATCGCACCTTCAATAAAGAGGGAGATTTCAGGGGAATTGTGGCAGGAATTGAATCTATGGAGCAAGAAAGCCAACCAATTTTCATTTATAAAAATGAATTTATGATGTGTATTGAGCCTTATTATTCAGGTATCAATGAGCTCCACCCGTTTCCCAGACCTGTGAACTATGATCAACCTTGGGCTTACGAATTGGATTTGTTAAGAAACCGAGAGGAAATCAGGCATCTACTAGATTCAACTATGGTTGCAAACGGACAGCCTGACCAGTTCTGGTTGGTTTCATTAGTTCGAGAGGAGTTGGCTTTAGGAGGGGTGAAAATCAATTCTAAAATCCTCTGGAATGAGATTGAAAAAGATTTTGAGCCGACTTATTCCAAAGTTTATGGATTAAATTTTAAGGTGCAACTATTTCAAAGAAAAGATTGAAATGATTTGGAGGAGCTGTAACTGGTAACAAAACTTATGCTATCAAATTATATACGTTTTTTTCTAGAAAATAAGCTGGTAGCTTGGTTACTGCTTATCCTGTTTTTAGGATGGGGAGTGGTTACAGCGCCTTTCGATTTCGGGATTGCCTCTCTCCCACGAGACCCTGTAGCAGTTGATGCCATTCCAGATATAGGGGAAAACCAGCAGATAGTTTTTACCAAGTGGATGGGACGATCTCCGCAGGATGTAGAAGATCAGATATCCTACCCATTGACTACTGCTCTACTGGGTATACCCGGTGTAAAAAGTATTCGGTCCAACTCTATGTTTGGCTTCTCTAGTATCTACATCATTTTTAATGATGAGATCGATTTTTACTGGAGTCGGAGCAGGATTCTTGAAAAGCTTAATTCCCTCCCAGCAAACCTTTTACCGGAAGACGTGCAACCTACTCTAGGGCCAGATGCAACCGCTCTGGGTCAGATTTACTGGTATACCCTGGAGGGGAGGGACTCTGCCGGAAACCCTACCGGTGGCTGGAATCTACAGGAATTGAGGAGTATTCAGGATTTCTATGTTCGTTATGGTCTCTCCTCGGCAGAAGGTGTCTCGGAGGTCGCTTCCATTGGAGGGTTTGTCCAAGAGTACCAGGTGGATGTTGACCCAAATGCCATGAAAACCTATGGTGTTAGTCTCGATCAGGTGATGCGGGCTATTCGGGGAAGTAATCTGGATATAGGCGCTCAGACAATTGAAATAAATCTAGCAGAATACTTTGTTCGAGGTTTGGGTTATGTCAAGCAGATTGAAGACATCGAGAAAAGTGTTGTCAAAACTACGAATAATGTTCCTATCCACATCGGAGACATAGCCAATGTCCACCTAGGTCCAGCCACGCGTAGAGGGGTTCTGGATAAATCAGGAGCAGAAGCTGTAGGAGGGGTAGTGGTAGCTCGATATGGAGCCAATCCGTTAGAGGTCATTGGGAATGTAAAGGCTCAGATAGCTGAAATTGAACCCGGGCTTCCTTCAAAAACGCTTGCAGATGGAACCATCTCCAAAGTTAGCATTATCCCATTTTATGATCGCACAGAGCTTATCAAAGAAACCATAGGCACCTTGGAGGAAGCTCTCAGCCTGGAGATTCTGATCACTATCATTGTGGTGATCCTGATGCTGCTGAACCTGAAATCAACCCTTCTGGTGAGTAGTGTTCTTCCGGTGGCAGTACTTATGTGCTTCATTGCCATGCGCTATCTAGGGGTAGATGCGAATATTGTGGCTCTTTCTGGAATTGCCATTGCCATTGGAACCATGGTGGATATGGGGATTGTGATGGCTGAAAGTATGGTAAAGAGAATGGAGGAGGCTCCAGCGGGTGAAAACTTACTTGAGACAATCTATCAAGCGACAGTTGAAGTAGCTTCAGCCATCATTACGGCAGTAGCTACTACGGTGATCAGCTTCCTACCTGTTTTCACTATGGAAGCCGCAGAAGGAAAACTATTCAAGCCGCTGGCTTACACCAAAACCTTTGCGTTGGTAGCCTCGATTATCGTAGCAATTACCATCATTCCCCCGCTTGCCCATTCTCTATTTTCGATTCGAATTAATCGTAACAGCTTTCGTTATGTGCTAAATGTTGGGCTAACGGTTTCAGGAATTGTATTAGGATTCATTCATCCACTAGCATGGATTCTGAGCCTAATAGGGATTTTATCCCTTCTCCAACTTTGGATTAAGGACAGGCGTGCTAGGTGGGAGCCTACCTTCATTTGGATACAACCCATTGTCTATGCACTTATTGTGGGATTCTTTCTCACCAAGGTCTGGATGCCATTAGGGGTTAACCAGTCTCTTTTTACGAATTATCTATTTGTCAGTAGTATTATTGGCTTACTGATAGGCTCCTTCTACGTAGTAATTCACTTCTATGAGTCGATCTTACGGCTATTACTCCAGTTTAAATTTGTCTTTCTACTTATAGTAGGTCTACTGATCTACCAGGGATATAGGGTCTTTGAACAAACCGGAGAAGAGTTCATGCCAGCTCTTGATGAAGGGTCTTTCCTGCTCATGCCTACAGCCATGCCTCATGCTGGCATGCAGGAAAACGTCAAAAACCTCCGATTATTAGATATGGCTGTTACTGCCATTCCAGAAGTAGAAACTGTTGTGGGGAAGGCAGGCCGGGTAGAGAGTGCTCTGGACCCCGCTCCTATGTCTATGTATGAGAATGTGATTTTGTATAAGTCTGAGTACAAAACAGATGAGGAGGGCCATCGACTCAGATTTGCTTATGATCCAGATGATGGAACGTATGTACGCGATGAAAAAGGAGATCTTATCCCTGATCTAGCTGGGAGGTATTTCCGACAATGGCGTGATCATATTCAGAGTCCAGATGATATTTGGGAAGAAATTGTCAGGGTAACCCGATTACCTGGAGTTACTTCTGCGCCCAAATTGCAGCCTATAGAAACTCGTCTGGTTATGCTCCAGACAGGCATGCGTGCTCCGATGGGAATTAAGGTCAGGGGGGCAGATCTCGGTACAATTGAGGCATTTGGGTTAGAGCTTGAGCGTTTTCTAAAGGAAGTAGAAGGGGTCAAGGACGCAGCTGTTTTTGCAGATCGAATCGTAGGAAAACCATACTTGCTACTGGATATAGATCGTGATGCAATCAGTCGTCATGGCTTAAGCATTGAAGATGTCCAGCGTCATATTCAAGCAGCCATAGGTGGAATGACGATGACTACGACTGTAGAAGGTCGAGAACGGTATGCCATAAGAATCCGATACCCTAGGGAATTAAGGGATGACCCGGATGTCCTTAGGCGTGTTTTGCTTCCCTCTTCTAGTAGAGGTCAAATTCCCCTAGGGGAACTGGTAAAAGTAGCTTACGAACAGGGGCCTCAATCCATCAAGAGCGAGGATGGATTTTTGATTGGCTATGTGTTATTCGATCGAGAAGATGGCTACTCAGAAGTAGAGGTCGTCAATCAGGCCCAAGCCTTTCTTGAGTCGCACATACAAGATGGGTCATTACGTGTGCCCCCAGGTATTAGCTACAGGTTTGCGGGAAATTACGAGCAGCAGGTTCGAGCAAGTAAAAGACTAGCAGTAGTACTTCCTATTGCATTGGGACTCATCTTCCTGATCCTTTATTTCCAGTTTCGATCTGTCACCATTTCATTGATGGTTTTCACAGGGGTCTTCATTGCCTTTTCAGGGGGATTTATCATGATAGGCCTTTACGATCAACCCTGGTTCCTAGATTTTACCCTACTGGGCACTAATATGAGGGATCTGTTCCAGGTAGAAACCATTAACCTGAGTGTAGC